>CACDSN010000007.1 GCA_902555465.1 uncultured Pelagibacteraceae bacterium | reverse complement strand
CAGTTCAGCAAATTTGGATATTAAACTAGGAAACGAAATTAATATTGGCTGGAATAGCAATGATGCTAGAGCATTAGACCCAAAGTAAACAAATATCACTCTAAAATTATCCACATTTAGTATTTTTGAACTGTTGACTTATGAATTGTAAATTGTTGTAATTATTCTTTTAAAAAAACGTTTAAACGGAGGATAAATGAAAAAATTAACAAAGCTTTTCCTAGCTTTATCTTTTGCATTGTCTATCACTACTTCAGCATTCGCAGTTACGGTTGCGTCATGGGGTGGAGCATATACAGAGTCGCAAAAGTTAGGTTATGGAGACCCAACTGCAGCAAAATTGGGTATTGAGATTAATTGGGTTGACTACTCAGGTGGTTTATCAGAAATTAAAGCTCAAAAAGAAGCAGGTGCAATTACGTGGGATATTATTGACGTATTTGCATTTGATACCATCAATGGATGTGACGAAGGAATATTTGTAGAATTTGATTTCGACAAAGACTTTCCAGCAGCTCCAGATGGAACTCCTGCAAGCAAAGATTTCTTTGCACCAATGCCAAGTAAATGTGCTGTAGGAAACATCTTATATTCTTGGAACTACGCTTATAACAAAAACAATGTTAAAGGTACTCCAAAAACTATCAAAGATTTTTTCAACACTAAAAAGTTTCCAGGTAAAAGAGCAATTTACAAAAGTGCTCTTACAAACTTAGAAATTGCTTTAGCAGCAGATGGTATTAAACCAGGAAAAGGTGGAGAGAAAATTTACAAAGCTTTAGAAACTGAAAAAGGTGTTCAAAGAGCTATGGATAAAATCAAAGCATTATGTACAGATCCACAAGGTGGATGTGTATTCTGGTCAGCAGGTGCTCAACCACCAGAACTTTTAATGAGTGGTGAAGTTGTAATGGCAACTGGTTGGAACGGAAGATTCTTTAATGCAATCGTTGGCGAAGGTGCACCGCTTGTACAAGTATGGGATGGTCAAGGTCTTGACTACGAATATTTCGCACTTGTAAAAGGTGGACCAAACGAAGCTGATGCTAAGAAAGCTCTTGCTATGATGACAAATACAGAAATGTTAGCTGGTAGTGCTAAGTATATTGCTTACGCACCATACAGAATATCATCTCTAGATGTTATCAAAAAGAATGAGCCTTGGTACAAAGACGGTAAAACAGAAATGATGCCGGCAATGCCAACAGCTCCAGATAACACTAAAAATTACTTCTTAGTTGATCCATTCTTCTGGGCAGACAACGGCACAGAGCTTGGTGAAAAATGGGAAGCAATGAAAGCAGGACTATAATTTAAAGTTTCAAAGACTTTAATTATATACTATATTTAAAGGGCGGTTATTTAACCGCCCTTTTTTTTATGAGCAGTGAAACAAATAAAATTTTAACAACAGACGGCATACCTTTAGAGGAAAGTCTAAAGAAGGCTGAAAGAAAAAATAAAATTAAAGCCTTTTTACTTGTTTGCCCATTATTATTATTCTTAATTATTACTTACGTTTTTCCAATAGGGGAAATGTTTACAAGAAGTATTGATGATAAAATGATCACCAATATGCTTCCAAATACATTTAAATCGATGGAAAGCTGGGATGGTCAAGACATGCCAGAGGAGAGTGTTTTTGAAAATTTTTATATAGATTTTAAAAAATTAGTTGAAAATAAAGAACATGGAAAGCTTGCACAAAGATTAAACAAAGAAAAAAATGGTTTTAATACAATTTTAAAAAAATTATTTAGACAAATTCAGAGAAATAAAATTGATGAAAGTGGAAGTTTTAAAGAACAAATCACATCACTTCATAAAAGATTTAATAATGTAGAATATTGGCGAGCGATTAAAAGAACTGCACCACCTTATACGATGGCGAAGTATTTAAAAGGGATGGATTTATTCATTGATGAAAATGGTGGAATTGCTCAAGTAGAAGAAGATAGACGTATTCATAGAATATTGTGGCTGAGAACTTTAGAAATTGCTTTTTTTGTAACTGTATTTTGTTTTTTAATGGGTTATCCAATTGCACATTTATTGGCAACACTACCGATGAAATATAGTAATTTATTAATGATTTGTGTGCTTCTTCCTTTTTGGACTTCATTACTTGTCAGAACCGCCAGTTGGATGATCTTGCTACAACAACAGGGAATTGTGAATGACTTTTTTGTCATGATTGGTTTGGTATCAGACGATAATAGACCTGAGATGATGTATAACAAAGTAGGCACATATGTTGCAATGACCCAGATTTTATTACCTTTTATGGTATTACCTCTTTATAGTGTTATGAAAACAATATCTCCTAGCCTGATGAGAGCAGGAAAATCTTTAGGAGGAACACCGTTTGTAGCATTTTGGAAAGTTTATTTCCCTCTTACAATTCCAGGAATAGGAGCGGGTTGTTTGTTAGTTTTTATTTTAGCAATTGGATATTACATTACACCAGCATTAGTTGGAGGTGCTTCAGGAACCTTGATTAGTAACCAAATAGCATATCACATGAAAACAACATTAGACTGGAGCTTTGCATCAGCGATGGGATTAATGTTATTAACTGGAGTTTTAGTTGTTTATTGGATTTATAACAAATTAGTTGGAGTTGATAATATTAAATTAGGATAAGTATGGCATTACCGAAGTATACAGAGACACGATATAGAGTTTGGCATTATTTCTATTTAGGAATTTGTACTTTTGTATTTTTCTTTTTAATTGCACCTTTATTTGTAATTTTTCCGTTGTCATTCAATGCTGAAGAATTTTTAGTATTCTCAGAAGGGATGAAAAGACTAGATCCAGATGCTTTTTCATTAAGATGGTATGAGGATATGATTTATGGAACAAAAAACCCATGGGGACTTGCGGCTAAAAATAGTTTCATAATTGCGATTTTCGCAACTCTTGGATCAGTAATTTTAGGTACAGTTGCTGCATTAGGTTTAAGTAGTAGACATATGCCTTACAAGGGTTTGATTATGGCTACATTGATATCGCCAATGATAGTTCCGCTAATTATTTCAGGTGTTGCAATTTTTTTCTTTATAGCAAAAGTTGGATTAGCAGCAACACATCTTGGAATTGTAATAGCACATATTATTTTAGGCACACCGTTTGTAGTAATAACAGTTACAGCAACACTTTCCGGATTTGACCATAGTGTAACGAGAGCTGCAGCTAGTTTGGGCAGCAATCCAGTTAACACTTTCATGAAAATTACTTTGCCATTAATTTTACCTGGCGTCATATCAGGTGGATTATTCGCTTTTGTTACATCTTTCGATGAAGTTGTAGTTGTCCTATTTTTAGCAGGATTAGATAATACAACAATTCCAATTCAAATGTGGACAGGTTTAAGAGAACAGCTAAGCCCAACAATCTTAGCAGTCGCGACTTGTTTAATTGTTTTGTCAGTTTTAATTCTGGTGAGTGCTGAGCTTCTTAGAAGAAGATCTGAGAGGTTAAGAGGAATAAATAGATAATTTACCTAAATAGTCTATTGATATATACAATCTTAAAATGGATATAAAAAAAGTAGTAATTATTGGATCGGGTACAATGGGAAGTGGTATAGCGGCTCATTTGTGCAACGCAAATGTCCCAGTTACACTTTTAGATCTTAAAACTGAAATAAGTGAAAAAGCTAGAGATAGGATTTATAAATCAAGACCACCTCTTTTAATAGATAAATCAAAAATAGAAAATATCAAAGTTGGAAACATTAATGACAACTTCGATGTTGTTAGAGAAGCCGATTGGATAGTTGAGGCAGTTGTTGAAAGAATAGATATTAAACATAACATTTATGAAAAAATATTTAAAAATAGAAAAGATGGAGCGATAGTTTCATCTAACACTTCATCTATTCCTATTAAAGTTTTATCTGAAAAATTAACAAATGAAGAAAAGAAAGATTTTTGTATAACTCATTTCTTTAACCCCGTTAGATACATGGGTTTATTAGAAATTGTGAAAAATGAAAATAATGATCTTAATAAAATTAATTCACTTAAAAATTTTTGCGAGGAAGAACTTGGTAAAGGAGCTATAGTTTGTAATGATACACCAGGATTTTTAGGAAATAGAATTGGCGTATATGCGATGCAAGTCGCAATGACCGAAGCATTTAAAATGAAATTATCTATAGAGGAAGCCGATGCAGTATTTGGTAGACCAATGGGAGTCCCTAAAACAGGTGTTTTTGGTCTCTATGATTTGATTGGAATTGATCTAATGGCAGATGTATTGAAAAGTTTTATTAAAGAACTTCCTGAAAACGATCCTTTCCAACCAGTTGCAAAAAATATTCCACTAATAAATAAATTAATTGAGAATGGTTATACTGGAAGAAAAGGTAAAGGTGGATTTTATCGGATGAATAAAGAAAATAATCAAAAGATTTTAGAGGCAATAAATTTAGATAGTGGCGAGTACTCACCATCAAAAAAAATTGATCTTAAAATTGAAATTACAGATATCAATAACTTGATAAGTCGAAAAGATAAGTATGGAGATTATGCATGGTCAGTGATCTCTAAAATAATAAAATACGCATCTTCATTAGTTCCGGGAATAACAGATAAATTTAACGACATAGATGAAGCAATGAGACTTGGTTTCAATTGGGCAATGGGTCCATTTGAAATGTTAAAAGAAATAGGTGTAAAAAATTTTTTTGAAAGAGTAGATGAATTTGAAGGAAATAAATTTCTTGAAGATTTATCAAAATCTAAAAATGAAAATTTTTATGGTGAAAGACAGCTTTATACAAATATTGAAACACTTGGTAAAATTCGACCTCAGGCTTTAAAATTAGAAAAAAACAAATCTGCGATTACTCATAGATTTAAAGATTTCAATATTGTTGAATTTACAACTAAAGCTAATGCTCTCGATTATGATTCGATGGATGCTCTAAAGGCAGCAACAGATAAACCTTTAATAATTATGAATGAAAGTATGCAATTTTCTGCTGGTGTAAATTTAACTTATACAATGAATTTTGTAGATAACAGAGATTTAAAATCTGTAGAAAAATTTATTAAATATTTTCAAGATACTTGTAAAGAACTAAAATATTCAAAATATCCTGTTGTCTCAGCCCCATCAGGTTTAACTTTGGGTGGAGGTTTTGAGGTATTAGTTCAAAGTAATTTTGTTGCATCACATACAAATATAGTAATTGGTTTAGTTGAAACCATCGTAGGTTTAATTCCCGCAGGAGGAGGTTGTAAAGAAATGTTGTGGAGATGGTCACAAACAGATGAGGCAAAGAAAGATCCAGATTATGCACCATTAAAAGTGTTCGATATAATTGGTTATGCTAAGACAGCAACCTCACCAGTTGAAGCCGAACCTTTAAAATATTTAAAGCCTGAGGACAAAAAAATTATGAATAGAAATAGCTTATTTTCTGCATCAAAAAAACTGCTAGATGAAAATAAAAATTTCATACCTCCTGCTCAATGTAAGTTTAAACTTTCAGGAAAACCTTTGAAGGAAAAAATGGTTAAAATATTAGAAAAATTATACAACGAAAAAGTTATTTTAGATCATGGTATGGTTGTTGGAATAGAGTTAGCAAATGTTTTGAGTGGTGGAGATACAACTTTAGATAAAACAATTTCAGAGGATGAATTTTTTAAATTAGAATTAGATGCTTTTATGAGATTAATTGAAAATAAAAAAACTCAAGAAAGAATTAAACATACATTAGCTACTGGAAAACCATTAGTAAATTAGTCTAACAATTTAAAATAATTTATATAGTCAGGCCTTAAAACATATGCTGATTTATTTCCTGATTTAATTTTTTCTAAAGCTTCAATTCCATAAATAACTTTACCTAACGGTGTATATTCTCCTTGATATATAGGAATATCTTTCAAAGTAATAAAAAATTCACTGTCTTCTGTATCAAAATTATCTTTTCTTGCAAACGCCACACTACCTTTTTTAAATTCAAATTCATCGCTAAGTTCAGATTTCAATAATCCCAGACCTGATTTACCTGTTCCTATTTTTGTATAGTTAATATCATCAATATTACCGTACTCTAAATCACCTGATTGAATCAAAGTATCTTTAATAACTCTATAAAATGTTGAGCCATCATAGGATCCATTTTTTATTAATGATTTAAAACGTTCCACTGAATTTGGAGAGATAGCAGGATCTAATTCTATTATAACATTTCCACATTCTACATTCATAACAACAATATTTTCTTTATTTGCAAAATTGACTTCATTCAGATTAATTTTTTTTACAAATAAACATTTATCTTTCAATAAAAAATATGAGCCAAAAGTGATCAGAAATAGTAAAATAAGAAAAACAAATAATATTTTTTCAGAAAGTGAGACCTTAACTTTGTTAATCATTAGAATTTAAATGAACTATCTATTTTTGATAAGCTAGATTTAATAAAATTTATCTTATTTTTTAAAATTATATCATTGTCCGATTTATCCTCAACCTTAGCTTTATCCGTCATTAAAAATGAAAATACTTCAGCCATATCCTCAGATGGAATTGATTTAGAGTACTCTGTCAAAAAACCTTCTGTATTTTTATAAAGATCCAAATTTAAACGATCTGAACAAGTAGAACATTTCGCATATTCAAAGTCTTTTGTATTTAATGAAACCCATTTTTCCTCGTCAAAATATTTTGAATTACTCTTTTGTATCATATGAAAAATTTCATGATGTATCATTCTTTCAAAATATTTTGGATTAAAATTAATATCAATAACAAGTGTTCTTTTCTTAGTATCAGGTATTCCACCAGTGTTGATATTAGAAATAAATAAATTTTCACACATTACTAAATATCTAATATTGTTTTTTTTTAAAAAACTAGGGCTGTAACTGTTTAAGTTTTTTTTTATTATCAAAAACTTATTACTAAGGTTATTTGGTTCAGTTCTGGCGCAAGTTATATTTTTTTCTAAACCAATTCTAAAATCATTACTTGTATTTAAATATCTAATTTTATTTTTTGTGTCGATTTTATATATATCCAAATTAGGTATTTTAATTAAATTATATATTTCATCAGCTTTAACAGCTGTAATAAAGCCAATTGAAATTAAAATTAATAGTATTCTCATTAAATAGTTATAGACGAATTGTATAAGATTATATTAACTTACATTTTTATAAATGAAAAAAGAAAAAAATAAAAATCCAATCCAACCAGTAAGTGGAACTAAAGTTCCAAGATTCGCAGGTCCATCAACTTTTGCAAGATTACCAGAACTAAGAGACGTTGAAAGTTGTGATGTAGCTATTGTAGGTATACCATTTGATGCTGGGACAAGTTACAGGCCTGGAGCTAGATTTGGTCCTCAAAGTATTAGACAAGCATCAAGACACTTAAGAACAAACTACCATCCAAATTATGATGTTGAACCATTTAAAGTTCAGCAAGTTGCAGACGCAGGTGATATTACATGTAATCCATTCAATATTGATGAAGCAATAAAACAAATCGAGGATGGCGCTTATGATCTTTTACAAAAAACTGAAGGAATAATTAGTATGGGCGGAGATCACACGATTGCATTTCCACTTTTAAGAGCAATTAATAAAATTAATAAAGGGCCTGTAGCCTTAGTTCATTTTGATGCGCATCTAGATACATGGGATACTTATTTTGGAGCACCATATACACATGGAACACCATTTAGAAGAGCAAGAGAGGAAAGATTATTTTTAGATGATGCCTCAATGCATGTTGGAATAAGAGGTCCACTTTATAGTAGAGACGATATTAAAAATGACGAAAGTTTTGGATTTAAAATTATTCATTGTGATGATTTTCAAAGCGAAGGTATCGATAAAATAGTTGATAGAATTAAGAAGAGAGTAGGCAATAATGCTTTATATTTATCAATAGATATAGATGTTTTAGACCCAGCTTTTGCACCTGGAACTGGCACTCCTGAAATTGCTGGAATGACTACAAGAGAAATTGTAAACGTTATAAGAGGTCTTTCAGGTATGAATTTAATTTCAGCTGATGTAGTTGAGGTAGCTCCAGCATATGATCATGCTGAGGTTACGTCATTAGCAGCAGCAACTATAGTATATGAATTAACAAATTTATTTGCAAAAAAATAAAGAAAGGATAATTTTTAAATATGTTAGAAAAGAAAAATTTTTATATTAATGGTGCCTGGGTAGCACCAAAAAATAAACAAAATATTGAAGTCATAAATCCTGCAACAGAAAAAGCATGTGCGGTAATTTCTTTAGGTGGAAAAGAAGATATTCACGATGCTGTTGTTGCTGCGAAAGAAGCATTTAATAGTTGGGGTTTTTCAACTAAGGAAGAGAGAATTGAGCTATTAGAAAAACTTTATGTATTATATAAAAAAAGATGGAATGATATTTCGGATGCAATAACTTTAGAAATGGGGGCACCGAAAGATTTTTCAACAAAACTCCAAACCGGAACTGGAGCAAGTCATATTAAATCGTTTATTAGATATCTAAAAGATTTTGAATTTGAAAAAGGATTAGGAGATCATGCAAAAAATCAAAGAATTTTATATGAGCCAAAAGGTGTTTGCGCATTAATAACTCCGTGGAATTGGCCTATAAATCAAGTTTGTTTAAAAGTTATCCCAGCACTTGCAGCTGGATGCACAATGGTTTTAAAGCCTTCAGAACTTGCACCACTATCAGCAATTATTATTGCAGAATTAATTGATGAAGCGGGATTTCCAAAAGGAGTTTTTAATTTAGTAAATGGCGATGGAGCAACTACAGGTGATGCTTTAACTAGTCATCCCGATATAAATATGATTTCATTTACTGGATCAACAAGAGCTGGCGCATTAATATCTCAGAACGCCGCAAAAGATTTTAAGCGTGTAAGCTTAGAATTAGGTGGGAAAGGTGCAAACATAATATTTAAAGATGCAGACCCTGAGGCTATCGAAAGGGGTGCTTTAAGATGTTTTAGAAATTCAGGTCAATCTTGTAACGCACCAACAAGAATGTTGGTAGAAAAATCTATGTATGATGAAGCTGTTCAAAGACTAAAAAAATATGCTGATGATTTTAAGGTTGACGATCCAAATAAAGAAGGTGAGCATATAGGACCAGTCATTTCTGAAACACAATTTAACAAAATACAGGGACTAATTCAAAAAGGCATTGATGAAGGTGCTAAACTAGTTTCTGGAGGCCCTGGAAAACCTGATGGTTTAAAAGATGGTTACTATGTAAAACCAACAGTATTTGCAGATGTAAATAATAGCATGAATATTGCTAGAACAGAAATTTTTGGTCCAGTTTTATCAGTTATACCGTTTGATACAGAGGAAGAAGCAATCGAAATAGCAAATGACACTGATTATGGTTTGACAAATTATATACAAACTCAAGACGGGGAAAAAGTTCAAAGAGTAGCTAGAAAGTTAAGATCAGGAATGGTTGATGTGAATGGAGCAGGTATTGCTGTTGATGCACCATTTGGTGGTTATAAACATTCTGGAATAGGAAGAGAAGCGGGCAAAGAAGGTTTAATAGAATTTCTTGAAGTTAAATCTGTTGGCGGTTGGAGTTAACAATTTTTTATATAAATTAAACAAGACTTAAATTCATTTTGGGTTTTTTATTTTTATGAACATAATGGGTTTTTTATTTTTATGAACATTATGGGTTTAATACATGTTCTAAAACAACACTTATAAATACTTATAAAATATTTCATTTTATTAACTATACAAAAACTTATTGTTTCAGGAACAAAGGAGGGAGATATGTCAAGATCTTCTAAATTATACAATAAAGATTTAGCTCCTACCCCAAGTAACGATAAAAAATGGGGATGGTTTGAAATCTTTAACGTTTGGGCTAACGATGTTCAAAGTTTATTTGGATATACTTTGGCTGCATCACTATTTTTAGCTTCAGGCTTAAATGGTTGGGCAGTTATGCTTGCGTTAGTTCTTGCAGGATTTTTTATAATGTGGCTCGTAAACCTTTCAGGAAAACCAAGTGTTAAACATGGTATTCCATACCCTGTATTTGCTCGAGTAAGTATGGGTGTATTTGGAGCAAACTTCCCGGCTATGGCCAGAGGTATTGTTGCGATGTTCTGGTATGGTGCACAAACTTTTGCAGCCTCAACTGCAGTTGCATTGCTAATAACAGGATTAACTGGGATAGAAGGTGAACCAATGCTTCTTGGAATGTCAGGAGTAATGTGGATTTCATTTATATTTGTTTCAGTTTTCCAAGTTTATCTATTCTGGCAAGGAATAGATTTAGTTAGAAAGTTTTTAAACTTTGCTGGTCCAGCGGTTTATGTTGTGATGGTCGTTTTAATGATTGCAATATGGGCAAAAGCTGGAGGAGGCTTACTAACTGAGGTCGGAAATATATTTTCTGGTGGAGAAAGATCAGGTGGTTTTGAAGGATTAGGATCATTCGGTGCTTTCCTAGCAGTATTTTCAATCATGGTTGGATACTTTGCAGCAGTTGTGATCAACTTCGGTGACTTCGCAAGATTTGTTAAAAATGAAGATGAAATGAAAAAAGGAAATTTATGGGGCCTTGTAGGTAACGTTGTTTTCTTCTCATTTATCACTTTAATGATTACTGGTGGAACGATTGCTATATTTGGTGAGTATATTGCTTCACCGACTGATATGGTTGCTAAAGTAGACAATTTACTACTTACAATTATTGCAGCGTTTGCATTCTTTGCAGCAACAGTTGGTATAAACATGGTTGCGAACTTTGTACCACCTGCATATGACTTAGCTAATTTAATACCAAGCAAAATTAATTTCAGAGTTGGTGGATTAATTACGGCGATATTTGGTTTTATAATTGGAGGTCTATGGGTATCAACAATTACTAAAATGGGATTATTCCCGTTTGTAAACACTTTGGGCGCAATATTAGCCCCAGTGTTTGGTATAATGATTACAGACTACTACATCATTAAGAAGCAAAAAATTGATGTAGATGATCTTTTCTCAGACAGTAAGAGTGGAAAATATCACTACAACGATGGTTTTAATGGTAAAGGAATGTTAGCTTGGGTGCTATCAGGATACATTGCTGTTGGAACAGTTTGGCCAAATATTTTAGTATTTGGTTTGGATGACTTCTTTGCTAACCTTGGTGGTGGCGGAGGATATGCTTGGATGATCGGTGCTGCTTTAGGTGCTATCATTCATTTAGCCATATCTAATAGAAGTAAGTAAACAAAACTCTCTCAGAGGTTAAATATCCTGTCACGTTTTAAACGTGGCAGGATTTTTTTAATTAATCGATTTATTTTTAATACCCTCAAGAAAAGTTAAACACTTTTTTAACTCATTAAGCTCAATAAATTCATCAATCTTATGAGCTTGTTCAATAGATCCTGGTCCACAAACAACAGTGCTAATACCTATTTCTTGGAAAAGACCAGCCTCAGTTCCAAAAGAAACAACTTCTCTTGAATTGTCACCTGTAATGCTAGACACCAGTTCACATGCCTCAGAGTCTTTTATTCTATTAAATCCAATAACTTCTCCAATAGTTTCTTTTCGAATATTTGAATTAGGAAAAATCTTTTTCATTTGTGGCAGAAGTTCCTCACTTACAAATTTATCTATTTGGTCTGTAACAAATATCCCATCTTCTTTAACAACTGGCCTTGTTTCCCATTCTACTTTGCATTTATCAGCTATTACATTGTGCGCTATGCCTCCAGAAATTCCTCCTATTGAAAGAGTTGAATGAGGTGGATCAAAAATACAATCTTTAGGTGCTCTACTTATTAATTCTTTTCTTAATTCCAAAAGTTTATTTATATATCTACTTGCATACTCTATAGCATTAACACCTTTGCTAGGTTGTGAACTGTGTCCAGCTAGTCCTTCAAAGTGAATTGTATATTCGTTCATCCCTTTGTGTGCGTCTATAATTTTCATTTTTGTGGGTTCGCCAATTATACAAATTCCATTTGTTATACTCCTTTTTTTTAATTCTTTAATTAAAAGTGGCGCTCCAATACAAGCTGTTTCTTCATCGAAAGTAAATGAAAAATGAACATCTCGATCTAAATTAGTTTTAGACAACGTTGGAACATATGCAAGAACACAAGCTATAAAGCCTTTCATATCACATGAACCTCTACCAAAAAGTTTATCACCTTTAACAGTTGCTTTAAATGGATCTGTACCCCATCCTTTTGAAACTGGGACGACATCTGTATGTCCAGATAAAATTATTGATTTTTTTCCATTGTTTTTTTTAGCTTTAATTGTCCCAAAAAGATTTACCCTTTCTTTATTCCCATCAAAGACCCTAAAAGTAGAAACTCCATTTTTTTTTAATATGTCATCGCAATAATCGATCAAAGGACCATTATCTTTTCCAGAAATTGTTTTAAAACTTATTAGATCAGTCAAAATCTTGATTGATTTTTCATATAAATTACTATCTAAACCCATAAACTTAATTATATATTATTATTATGAAAGAACAAATAACCTACGACATATTTGATAAAGTAGATATTAGATTAGGTACAGTTTTAAGCGTAAAAAAAAACGAAAAAGCAAGAAAACCATCTTTAGTTGTTGAAGTTGATTTTGGAGATAAAATAGGAATAAAACAATCATCAGCTCAAATAACCCATTATTATAATACTGAAAACTTGATAGGAAAACAAGTGATTGGGGTTTGCAATTTTGCAGAAAAAAATATAGCTGGGGTTAAATCTCAAGTTTTAATTTTAGGATCAATAGATGAAGAGGGTAGAGTTACATTGCTTCATCCATCACAGAATGCAAAAAATGGGTTACCAATCGCTTAAAAAATGCACCCAGAAATAATTTCAATTGCTTTATTTTGGTTTGTTACCGCATATACGCCAGGACCTAATAATGTTGTAGCTTCTTACTCAGGATTTAACTTTGGTATAATTAAAACTATTCCACATATACTTGGTGTTACACTTGGATTTACTTCTTTAGTTTTATTTTTAACTATTGGTTTAATTAATATTTTTAAATTGTTTCCAGTTATTCAAGTAGTAATGAAATATCTAGGAACATTATTTTTAATTTATTTATCTTATAAAATAGCTACTTCAAACACTTCAGATGAAACAAAAAAAGATAATCCAGTCAAATTTATTGAAACTTTCTTTTTTCAATACCTAAATCCTAAAGGTGTAACCGTAGCAATTATCGTAGTCTCAACCTATGTAGAATTGGGTGAAAATTATGTTAATTATGCGACTCAGGTTGTGCTTCTTGCACTATTATTTTCATCAACCAGTATTACATTATGGACATTTATTGGTAAATTTTTAAGAAAATTTGCGACAAATGAGAAATTTATTAAATACTTCAATTATGCTATGTCCTGCCTTCTTCTTTTGAGCATAATTACGTTTTATATATAAACTATGAAACCAGGAAATAAAAATTCATACAATTGTTTAAAATCTATAGAAATAGGTAGAAAGAATTATAAATATTATTCTTTAAAAGAAGCTGAAAAAAATGGATTAAATGAGATATCTAAACTTCCAAAGTCTTTATTGGTATTATTAGAAAATCTATTAAGGTTTGAGGATGGCGAGTCAGTTACTAAAAGTCAAATTGATGCAATAAAAAATTGGTTAAAAACAAAAAAATCTAATTTTGAAATCGCATATAGACCCGCAAGAGTATTGTTGCAAGATTACACAGGCATACCAGCCGTAGCTGATCTGGCTGCAATGAGAGAAGCAGTTAAAGAAAAAAATAAAGATCCAAATAGAATAAATCCTTTATCGCCTGTAGATTTGGTAATTGATCACTCAGTTCAAGTCGATGATTTTGCAAATTTGTCATCTCTAAAAAAAAATGTTGATATTGAATTTAATCGAAATGGTGAAAGGTACTCTTTTCTTAAATGGGGACAACAAGCATTTGATAATTTTAGAATTGTTCCTCCTGGAACTGGAATTTGTCATCAAGTAAATCTAGAGTATTTATCTAAAGTTGTATGGAACGCAAATTATGGTGGCGATGAATATATTTTTCCAGATACTCTTGTAGGCACAGATAGTCATACAACAATGGTTAATGGTTTATCAGTTTTAGGTTGGGGAGTAGGCGGCATTGAAGCTGAAGCAGGAATGTTAGGCCAGCCTATCTCAATGTTAATTCCTGAGGTGATTGGGTTTGAACTAACAAATAAATTGCCAGAAGGAACAACCGCAACCGACTTAGTTTTAACTGTAGTCAAAATTTTAAGAGATAAGGGTGTGGTTGGTAAATTTGTAGAATTTTATGGATCTGGTTTAAAAAATTTAAGCTTAGCTGATAGAGCAACAATAGCAAATATGGCACCAGAATATGGCGCGACATGTGGTTTTTTTCCTATAGATAATGAGACACTGAAATATTTAAAATTTTCAGGAAGAGAAAATCATACTGTAAATATAGTAGAAAGTTATGCGAAAGAACAAGGATTATGGGCTAGTGATAATATTGAATTTTCAGATGTTGTAAAATTAGATATGTCAACAATTGTACCAACAATTTCTGGTCCAAAAAGACCGCAAGACAAAGTATTACTTACAGATGCTAAATTTTCATTTGAAAAAAATTTTAAAGAAATCACAAAGAGACATGTAGAAAATACATCAAAAGTTTCAGGAGCAGATTTCAAACTCAAGGATGGCTCTATAGTAATAGCTGCAATTACATCATGTACAAATACTTCTAATCCCAATGTACTTATTGGCGCAGGATTATTAGCTAAAAGAGCAATAGAAAAAGGATTAAAAACAAAACCCTGGGTTAAAACTTCCTTAGCACCAGGATCTCAGGTTGTAACAGATTATTTAAACAAGTCTGGATTAAATAAATATTTAGACGAATTAGGATTTAATTTAGTAGGATATGGATGCACAACATGTATTGGTAATTCTGGTCCATTACCCGAAAATATTTCAAACTCAATTAAAGAAAATGATATTTATGCAGTTTCAGTATTGTCAGGGAATAGAAATTTTGAGGGCAGAATATCTCCATTAGTTAAAGCAAATTATTTAGCATCGCCCCCACTTGTTGTTGCTTATTCTTTGGCAGGATTTATGCAAGTGGATTTGTATAAAGATCCTCTTGGTAAAGATAAGAGTGGAAAAGATGTTTATTTAAAAGATATTTGGCCAAGTAATAAAGAAATTGAAGACATTTTATTAAAGTCTTTAAACCCTGAAATGTTTAGAGAAAGGTATTCAAATGTTTCAAAAGGACCTGATCAATGGCAAAAAATTAAAACAAAAAAAAGCAGTATTTATGATTGGGATAATAATTCTACCTATGTAAAAAAACCACCCTTCTTTGAAAATCTTTCGCCGAGTCCAGAGGGTTTTAAACCAATTAAGGATGCAAGGCCCTTACTAATCTTAGGCGACAGTGTTACAACAGACCATATTTCACCTGCTGGCACTATTCAAAAAGAAAGTCCAACAGGCGAGTATTTTATGAAACATCAAATTCTTCCTAAAGATTATAATTCTTATGGTTCAAGAAGAGGGAATCATGAAGTTATGATGAGAGGAACATTTGCAAATATAAGAATTAGAAATGAAGTTGCTCCTGGAACAGAGGGTGGTTTTACTAAATTATATCCTGAAAATAAAGTGATGCCAATTTACGATGCAGTTGTTGAATATAAAAAAAGAGGAACTGATCTTATCGTTGTTGGTGGAAAAGAATATGGAACTGGTTCGTCAAGAGATTGGGCTGCAAAAGGAACTAAATTACTTGGAATAAAAGTTGTAATAGCTGAAAGTTTTGAAAGGATACACAGATCAAATTTGATAGGTATGGGAATTTTACCATTACAATTTATTAATGGAGCTAACAGACAGAATTTAAATTTAAAAGGTCCAGAGCTGTTTACATTTACTAAGATTGAAAATGGGATTAAACCATCAGAGGAAGTTGAATTAGAGATAAAATATAATAATGGCGAAATTAAAAAGATTAATGTAATGTCAAGAATAGACACCAAGAATGAGTTAGAGTATTATAAACATGGTGGAATTTTACAATACGTGCTAAGGAATATGATTTAGATGAGCAATGAAAACCACATAGCACCTGGGGATCAGGAAAATTTAAATCTAAAAAATATTTTTTTAAATAATAAAAAATATTTTATTTCATTTATAATTATTTTTTTGCTTCTCCTATTTGGTTATTTTTTTTATTCAGATAATAAAAGAGATATTAAAGCAAAAAATTCAGAACTATATAATTTAGCCTTAATTGAATATAATAAAGATAATCCAAATAAATCTGTTGATACGATGAAAAACGTCATAATGTTTAAAGATCCCACTTATTCGCCACTAGCTTTATATTTCTTGCTAGACAACAATTTACTTAATAATAAAAAGGAAATTAACAACTATTTTGATATTTTAATAAATGATACTCCATTGGATAGGGAAGTAAAAAATTTAATAATTTACAAAAAAGGTTTATTCAACTCAAACAGCGCAAGCGAAGAGGAATTGCTCAGCATATTTAAACCTTTAATTAATACTGACAATATATGGAAATCACACTCGTTATATGTTCTAGCGGAGTTTTTTTTCTCAAAAAATGAAAAGCAAAAATCGAAAGAATTTTTTGAAAAGATAATAGAAATGAAAAATTCTAACCAACAAATTAAAATCGAGGCACAAAAAAGACTACAAAGAGACTTTAGTGCATAATAAATTTTTATTAATAATTAGCTTATTATTTTTTGTTCAATGTTCTTTGGATACCAAAACTGGTATTTGGACCAAATCCAAAATATTAGAGGAAAAACAAAGTAATCTTGAAGAAATATTTGAGTCTGAGGAAATATTAGAAAAAGAGTTTAATTCAAATATAAAAATCAGATTAAATAGCTCATTTGCTAAAAATTCATTTCTAAACAATTTAACCAATAACTCAGGATATATAAATTTTGAAAGTGATTTTAAAGAGATATCAAAATTCAAGTTTAAAAAAATTAAAAATTTTGAACACATTAATCCAGACCTTTTATTAGGAAAAGATAACGTAATTATATTTTTTGATGAAAGTGGTTCGATATTAAAATTTGATAGTGAGTCCAAACTAATTTGGAAGAAAAATTATTATTCAAAAAAAGAAAAAAAACAAAATCCTTCTATTCATTTTGCAAGTGATAATAAAATAATTATTGCGGCAGATAATTTATCAAACCTTTACGCGTTAGACTATTTAACTGGAGATTTGTTATGGAAAAATCTTAGCTCTTCATCTTTTAATTCTGAAATTAAAGTTTTTAAAGATAAATTTTTCCTGGTTGATTTTGATAATGTAATAAGATGTATTTCAATTAAAGACGGAAATGAGTTATGGAAATTTAGCACTGAAAAATCTTTTATTAAATCTCAAAGAAAATTATCTTTAATAATTTTAAATGATTTAGTTATCTTTATTGATACTTTTGGAGATATAAATGCCCTAGATATAAATTCTGGAAATTTGGTATGGCAAGCTCAAACAGTAAATGAAGATATTTTTGAAAGTTCTTTTTTATTGAAGAGTTCACGCTTAGTTTCAGACGAGGAAATAATATTTTTGTCAAATAATCAAAATAAATTTTTTGCTATAGACTCTAGAAATGGATTAATTATTTGGGAGCAATCAATAAACTCATATCTAGAGCCAACAATAATTCAAAATTTAGTTTTAACTGTCTCTCAAAATGGATATTTTTTTATTATAGATAAAAAAAGTGGAAATATATTGAGATCAACTTATTTATTAAATCCTATTAAAAATAAACATATATATCCCACAGGTTTCATCGCTGCTAAAAAATACATCTATGTTAGTTTAAGCAATGGAAGATTGCTTAAAGTTAATATTGAGAATGGTAAAACCGAAAATGTTATTAAATTAGATGGTGATAAAATTTCAAGACCATATATTTTAAATAAAAAAATGTATATATTAAGAAATAATGCTATTTTAAAAATAGACTAATGTTACTTAATTTTTTAGAAAAAGTCGGACGAAAAAAAACAGTATTAGATAGAGGACCTTCTCATCCAAAATTTTCTGAAGCAAAACCCTGGATGAATAGATATTATGTTTTATTTAGACATCGGCCAAAGTGGTTCCCATTCAATATTCTTATTCATGAAATGTTGGATGATGATCATGGCCATGGTGTACATAATCATTTATGTCCTTTTATGACTATTATATTAAGGGGTGGTTATTATGAAACATTAAAAGATGGTAAACATTGGAGACCACCAGGATACATTGGTTTTAGATCTGCAAATACTTTTCATAGAGTTGATTTAAAGCCAGGTACCAGACCAATTACAATATTTTTTTCTGGACCTTTTGGGTTAAGAAATGGGCCAAGATCAGAATATGGAATAGATTTTAAAACTAAAATTAAATAACTTTATATATAGGGATTATAAGCCCATTGTAGAATTGCCTGCCTCTGCCTTTTCCTACAATCTAAATTTCCCTTTTCACAATTTTTTTTAATTGCAGTGACATGCCTTCTAAAATTTTTCCATCTTTTTATTTGAGTTACATCAACATTGGGTAAGCGTCTTCCCATTGTATATCTGCAGTACCATTGAAACCAACCTAGTGGATCCTCTTTAAATATCCATCCCTTTTCTATCCAATGTTCTCTAGAAAGACCAGCTCTTATTTTGAATCTATTTAAACCTACGTCAAAATTTTTACTTAATTTAGCATTTGTAAACCAATTTTTTGGATATTCTTTAATATTATTTCCAAAATATGATCCACCAAAAACACCTAACTCTAGCATTCTTTTTGGAGTTAATTCTGGCTTAAATATTTTATAAACATCCTCTTCTTTTAATTTATTCATAATCTTAAGTTAATTGTTTAATACCTTCATTTAATAATTTTTTGTAAAGATTTTCATCAGCATCTCCTTCACAACCCATTAAAAGAACATTCGATTTTTCGTTTAATTCTAATTTATGTTTAATATTTTTGTTCTCAGAAGCTGCTATTAAACTAATTATACCGGGGGTTGCACATTCACCTGCAATAATTGATTCATTGCTAAAATATTTTTTTTCAAGCATAGCAACAGTTTGAGCTATATTTTCATCTGTTATACTTATACAATTATTTACTGCATTTTTTAATATTTTCCAAGGAACCAGAGAAACTTCTCCACATGACATTCCCCCCATAATACTTTCTTTTTTGATATCTATTTTTTGCATTTTTCCTGCTTCTATACTTTGTAAAACACAATCAGCTGTTTCAGGCTCAACAATAATAATTTTTGGTATCCTTTTGAAATATTTGGCAATACCTGCAATTGCACCTGAAGCCATTCCACCCACACCGGCTTGCAAAAAGATATGGGTTATATATTGATCTGTTTGATTTGAAATTTCTTTTATCATAACAGAATATCCTGCCATCGTTAATTTCGGAACTTCCTCATAACCTTCCCATGCAACATCTTGTATTATTTCCCAACCATTAATTTTTGATTGTTTGATACATTCATTTAGGGACGCCTCATAATTACCTTTTACTCTTATAACGTCGGCGCCAAGATTTTTCATCACATCAGCTCGTGCCTCACTTACAAACTCGCTAATAAATATTTTGCAATTTAAACCAAGTCTCTGTGCCCCCCAAGATACTGATCTACCATGGTTACCTGCTGTGGCAGTTGCAACGGTAATAGATTTATTTCCTTTTGTAATTTTTTGTACAGCATATGCACCTCCTAAAGCCTTAAATGATTTTAGATGAAATCTTTTTGATTCATCCTTATAAAAAATATTATTTAAATTGAACTTTTTTGATAGTTTATTTAATTTTACCAACGGTGTTGGGTTATAATTTTGCCAACCAGAAATCAGATCATAGGCATCAATAACATTATCTTCTCCACATACTTCAAGAATTTTGTCTCTATTAAAGTCGTAATTTTTATTATTAATAAATTTAGAAAATTTCCAACCGAATACTTCAGTATTACTCATCAGTTACTAGCAGTCTAAACTATTATTTTTTTCCCAGGATGTTATAAGGGATCTTTTGTCGAATCTTTCTTCAGTATCAAAGGACTCAATCTCTTGTTTTTTAAGTTTTATATAGCTTGAAATTACTTTTTCTCCAAAAGCCTCTCTTAATACTTTACTATTCTCTAAATTTTCTAAAGACTCCTCAAGCTCATTTGGAAGTCTTTCTAAATTTGGATAATTTTTATGATCTGTATACATATTACAAAATAATGGTTCACCTGGGTCAGTTTTATTATTTATACCATCTAGACCTGCAGCCATAACTCCTGCTTGTAACAAATATGGGTTTGAGGATCCGTCCATCAATCTAAGTTCAAATCTTCCTGGATCTGGAACTCTAATCATATGAGTTCTGTTGTTTCCAGTGTAAGAAATACTGCTTGGTGACCAGCTTGCTCCTGATTTTGTTGGAGGTGCATTTATCCTTCTGTAACTATTGATTGTTGGATTAAAGAATGCAGCTAAAGATGTTGCATTTTTTATTATTCCACCTAAAAAATTATAAGCTAACTTACTTAAACCTAGCCTATCTCCTTTTTCTAAAAATTTGTTTGATTTACCATCCCATAAAGAAATATGAGCATGACACCCATTTCCTGTTAAGTTTTCGAATGGTTTGGGCATAAAAGTTGCTCTTAATTCATGCTTTTCAGCTAAAGATTTAACCATAAATTTAAAGAATGTATGTCTATCGGCCGTGATTAAACTATCTGAATAGTCCCAGTTCATTTCAAATTGTCCATTGGCATCCTCATGATCATTTTGATATGGGTTCCATCCAAGTTCAATCATACAATCACAAATTTCCTTAATTAATTCATATCTTCTCATTAATGCAGATTGATCATAACAAGGTTTTGACTGTATATCTTTAGGGTCTGATATTGATTTTCCATCATCAGATAATAAAAAATATTCACATTCTACACCTGATTTCATTTTTAAATTTCTTTTAGATAGTTTTTGAATTTGTTTTTTAAGCATTATTCTTGGAGATGCATCCACAGGTTTTCCATCCATCCATAAATCAGAAGCTAACCAACCAACTTCTCTTTTCCATGGTAGAATGATTAAACTATCAGGATCAGGGATTGCAAACATATCAGAATCTGCTGGCGTCATATCTAGCCAAGTAGCAAATCCTGCAAATCCTGCTCCATTTTTTTGCATTTCTCCAATGGCTCTTGCTGGAACAAGTTTAGATCTTAGAACTCCAAACAAATCTACAAAACTAATAAGAAAATATTTTATTTTTTTTTGTTTAGCAATTCTTGAAAGATTTTTTGACATTTTTAAAAAAAATTTTTTATTATATCTTTGTAATATATTAAATTTACTACCACAATTATTATTATCGCAATTATAACACCATACTTAGCTTTAGGCCAAGCTAGCCTAGCCATTTTACTTGGTGTTTTATTTTGATGTTCTTTGTGATTATTTTCTTCCATCTTTTAAAGAGGGCGCACTTTAATGCGCCCTCAAGACCTTTTATTTACCAGTCAGGCGTGTTGCTTTTCCAGTCATCTTTTCCAGGTCTTCTTCTTGCGATATCATTCATTTTGTTAGACTCTTGCATGCTTGAAACAACATGCCAGCCTATCCAAATCACAATACCAACAATTACAAGAATACCTTCGGATCCAACGCCCGGGTAAACTGCCCCTGCAACTTCAGAGGCACTCAGATGATCTATCCAGTTACTTACTGTAGCCATTGTTAACCTCCTTTACCTTGAAGATGATGCGACGGCTTTTTCATCACTGCTCGCATCCTCTAATATTTGATAATCTAGACCTGCTAATTCCACTTCCCTTGGGATTCTTAATTTACCCATACCGTGAAGTACTCTAGCAATGATATAGCCAGGGAAAAACCCAAGAACGAAGAACATAATTATAGCTCCAATAAACATCCCTAATGGATTTATTGCAGCATAAGTTGTTCCATCCCACATAGCTCCAACACTGTAACCAGATGAAGGATAACCATTTAGAACAAAACCACATATAACTAGTCCTACGAATCCAGCGTAACCGTGAACTGCTACTGCACCAACAGCATCATCGATTTTGAACTTACGTTCAACCCAATAATGTAGCTTGTAAGCAACCCACACACCAATCATCGCAATTATCATTGCTTGAATTGGGTGATATAAGTCGTTACCTGCAGAAGCTGTGATTACTCCAGCTAGTCCACTTGAATATGTCCAGAAAGGATCACCTTTAGAAATAACATATCCAGCCAACAATCCTCCCGATAATGACATCAAGAAGTTAAATGTAATACCACTTAAAGTAGTTGGTGTTACATAAATGTTTGTTGCAGTCCAGAATGTTACTCCTTCCATTCCATATTCAGGTCCTAAATCATAGATTGGAATATTACACGCTGCATAAAAGCCCCAGAAACCAGTATAAATTAAAAATAATCCAACTGTTACTAACCAAGGATTTCTTGGTCCTATATTTCTAGGTTCTCCGCTAGATGAGAATTTTCCAATTCTTGGTCCTAATACACATAGAATCCCAAGAGCAAATCCTCCTGCAATTGCGTGAATTACTCCCGATGCATAAGCATCGTGATAACCTAATATTTTTAACATCCAACCGTCGAAATGCCATCCCCATGCAGCATCTATTGTCCAGAACACCGAACCAATAGCTATTGCCAAGATACCAAATGCAAATGTTGTAATTCTTTCAATTACAGCACCTGAAACGATTGAAGCTGCTGTCCATGAAAATAATAGAAATGCTGCCCAGAACACACCACTTATGTGGTCGTTAAGGTTTATTGCCATTAAATCACTTGTAGCAGTATACCAAGTTGCACTAAATGCGGACTCGTCCGTAATTAATGCTGCACTTTCGTTCATAATAGAAGGTGCTAAACCCGGTCCTGTTGGAAACGCCCAATATATCCACCAACCAAAAAAGAACCATGTAATTGTAACCAATGGTATTAACATTGTATTCTTCATCAATGTATGTTGGTGATGTTTATATCTAGAGGCTCCAACTTCATACATACAGAAACCTACGTGAATTAGGAACATAAGTACTACAGTTACCCAATAGTAGAATTCAGTAAATATGGTCGTCAATGCACTAAGTTGATCAGTCATCGTGCTTTCCTCCCTTTAATTTACAAATTTAAGAATGCTTTGATAAAATTTCCACATACCTAAACTTTTATTAAATTTATTTTATTGAAAAACTAATAACAACAGTAAAAAGGTACATTTTAGTTGATAAAATTAATTATTAATCAACTAAAACTAGAACTGAATAATTTTTTGATTCTAAAATTTTCTATATGCTTTTTTTAGATCAACCAAAGGATGATTGGGAGACATTTGAAATTTTACCAACAATTCTCTTGCAATCATATCTCTATCTTGCTGATTATTAGGTAATTTAATTTTTTTAGGTATTGTTACCCATCCATTTGCATTTCTATCAAATACTGCTGGCCTGTCTTCTTCATAACCCATATGCACATCTTCTAACCAGTTGAGATCATCCCAACCCATTGCTTCAATATATTTTTTCAAGAAAGGAGTTAATCTACCGTAATCAGGCAAAAGGTTTACATCGTAACGATAACCAATAGTTTGACCAATCATTTTTTCTCTAGCGGTTTCTTTTTTTTTTCCTAGCTGGCCTTTAACTTCTTTTTCTTTATTCTTTACTTTATTTTTTTTCTTTGCCATTTAATTTCCTATATTTTATGGAAGTCATCAACTCCAACAGTATGATTAGTTCCTGATAATGGAACTTTTGCAAGCGCAGAAGCTTCCATTGTTAAAGCCGCCATATCTTCAGGCTCTAAAGAGTGTATATTTGTTTTACCACAAGCTCTTGCAAGAAGTTGCGCTTCTAAAGTCATTGCATGTAAATAATTGTATACTCTTAAAGCTGCTTCATCTGGATTTAATCTTTTTCTTAGTTTTGGATCTTGTGTTGCAACACCAACTGGACATCTACCAGTATGACAATGATAACAATGACCTGCTGGAACACCCATCTCTTTTTCAAAATCAGATTCTGGTATTTCTTTATTACAATTTAGTGCAACCATAGCTCCTGTACCAATTGCAATTGCATCAGCTCCTAATGCGAGTGCTTTAGCCATATCTGCACCATCTCTTACTCCTCCAGCATAAATCAATGTAACTTTTCCAGTTTTACCTACATCATCTATAGCTCTTCTTGCCTCTCTTATTGCTGCAATACCTGGTATACCTGTATTAGCTGCTGCGATATGAGGACCTGCTCCTGTAGATCCTTCCATGCCATCTAAGTAGATTGAGTCAGGATCACATTTAGCAGCCATTCGAACATCGTCGTATACTTTCGCTGCACCTAACTTTAATTGAATTGGCACTTTATTTTTTGTTAATTCTCTTAGTTCTTGAACCTTTAATGCAAGATCGTCTGGTCCTAACCAATCAGGGTGTCTTGCGGGTGATCTTTGGTCAATACCAGCTGGAAGTGATCTCATTTCAGCAACCTGGTCAGTAACCTTTTGACCCATTAAATGTCCTCCCATACCAACTTTTTGACCTTGTCCTATAAATACCTCTATACCATCTGCAAGTTGAGCATGATGTGGATTAAAACCATATCTAGATTGAATACATTGATAGTACCATTTTTCCGAATATCTTCTCTCATCTGGTATCATTCCACCTTCTCCTGAACATGTTGCACTTCCAGCCATTGTTGCACCTCTTGCTAAAGCAGTTTTAGCTTCATAAGATAATGCACCGAAACTCATTCCAGTAATATAAACTGGTATGTCTAATTCAATAGGATTTTCACATCTTGGACCAATAACAGTTTTTGTCTCACACTTTTCTCTATAACCTTCTATTACAAATCTTGTTAAAGTTCCTGGTAAAAATACCAAGTCATCAAATGTAGGAATTTTTTTCATTAAAGCCATTCCTCTCATTCTATATCTTCCAAGCTGAGCTTTTATATGGATGTCATCAATTACTTCAGGTGTAAAAATTGAATTATAACCTAATAAACTTTTATTTCTTTTAGAAAACTCACTCTTATGATTTCCGTTAGAATGACCGTTTGATTTTCCATTTCTCTTTTTTTTTGCCATTTTATATAGCTCCTTTTTTCTCAGTTGGTTCTAATGCGTCGTAATTCCATAATTTTTTACCAGCTACTACTTTTGTCATTTTAGAAATATCAAAATTTTCACCTATCTCAGCTACTTTAAGTTTTCTTTTTAACCAATCTATATCACTTTTTGTCATAGGCGACTCTACAGCATCACTTCCAAATGAGCCTATTTTTCCACCTACATAAATAGTCCCATCATACATAGAGTCTCCTAGGTTTATTCCTACATCACCCAAAATTACTATTCTTCCTCTTTGCATCATGAATCCTGTAAATGCACCTGCATCTCCACCAATAATTATTGTTCCACCTTTTTGGTCAATTCCTGTTCTTGCACCAACACTTCCTTTACAAATAAGATCGCCTCCTCTTATAGCTGCTCCAAAGCAAGATCCTGCATTTTTTTCAATAACAACCTTTCCTGCCATCATGTTTTCTGCGCAAGACCATCCGACTCTGCCGTTAATTCTTACAGTAGGACCATCAATTGAGCCAACACCAAAATATCCCAAGCTACCCTCAAAGATTAAATTTAGTTTATTAAGTATCCCTACGCCTAAGCTGTGTTTTCCTTGTGGATTTTTAATTACTATAGTTCCATAACCTTGACTCATTAAATCATCAATTTTTCTATTAGCTTCTTTACAATCTAAATCTTTAACGTCAAGATCAGTTCTCTTATTAAAATCTACATCATATGTTCCCCAATAGTAGAAATTTTCAGCCTCATCAGGATTAAAGAATTTTTGTTGAGTTTTCCCAGTTAAGACTTCAGTATGAAGTCCCATTGATTGGGCTTTTGTTTTTTTTTCTGAAGTTTTTAAATTTGCCATACCTTTACCTCTCCATCGAATGGATCATAAGTATCTATTTCTTGTGGAAGAATTGATCTTATTGCAATTTCCTCTGATCCCATTGCTACTAAATCATCTGACTCATAAAGAACTAAGGGTTTTGCAGCCATAGTATCTTTAGCCATACCTAAAGAATCTTTAGTTGCAACAAAGTACGTAAACACTCCATCTAAACCAGTTAATGAGTCTTTCATTCCTTCTTCTAAGGTTGCACCATTTCTCATTTTTTCAGCAAGATACACTGCGATCAACTCTGAATCACATTCAGACATAAATCTCATGCCTTTATTTTCAAGAACTCTTCTATTATTCCAATAATTAGTTAATTGACCGTTATGAACTACAGAAACATCGCTAAATGGATATCCCCAAAAAGGGTGGGCTGATTTAATATCTACACCAGATTCAGTTGCCATCCTTGCGTGTCCAATAGCATGTGTACCTCTAACATCACCTAATCCATATCTTTCTGAAACTGCAGCGGCATCGCCTAAATCTTTAATTAATTCTAAAGATTTTCCTATTGATAAAATTTCCACTCCATTAATACTTTCAATTTTTTTTGAAAACTCCATCAAGTCCTTATCAAATTGCATTTCGTATCTATAAGAATATGGAGTTAACTTTTCATCTTTTACTATATTTGCTCCTAATTCTTTTAACATTTGATCTACTAGTTTTTTTCTTTCATCGTAAACACTAGCGTCCTCGTTTACTGAAGTACTACCTTCACCAACATTTTCTCCTACTTTAAATCTCATAATGAAATTCTTACCATCATTTTCTGCATAAAGAGCATAACCAGTTGAGTCTGGCCCCCTATGTTTCAATGCTTGAAGCATTAGTTGCAATTCACTACCAACGTTTGAAGATTTTCCTCTATGAATTAATCCAGCTATTCCGCACATATATTTCCCCTTTTATATTTTTAAGGTAAACAGTCAAGATAAGTATCAAGATCCCATTGTGTTGTTGCGCCCAAAAATCTTTCCCACTCATCGTTTTTATACCAATGAAATACTTTGTACATTTCATCTGGCATAGCTGATTTAATTACCTCATCTTCAGATAATCTTTGTAAAGCTTCACCTAAACTTAATGGAAGTTTCTTAACATCTTTTCCAGCCTTTTGAGCCTCATATATATTTCTAGACTCTGGAGCTGCTGGTTGCATCTTTTTAGAAATTCCATGGTCACATGCTTTTAATAATGCAGCTCCTAATAAATAAGGGTTATGCATTGAGTCTACAGATCTATATTCAAAACGACCTGGTGCAGATACTCTTAAACCACAAGTTCTGTTTTGATATCCCCAGTCTGCATAAACAGGAGCCCAAAAACCTTGATCCCATAATCTTCTATATGAGTTTACTGTTGATGATCCAAGAGCTGTTAATGCAGGTAAGTGTTCCATTATTCCTGCTATCGATTGTAATCCAATTTTACCTGGAAGTTGCATATCTTTTGTATCAGGCATAAACGTATTTGTTCCACCTGACACATAGCTAAACACTTCCTCTACTCCTGGCAATTTTTTATTACCTAATTTATTTACTGAAATTTTTCCACCTTTCCATAACGACATATTAGTATGACAACCACTTGCAGAAACACCCATAAATGGTTTTGTCATAAAGCAAGCTATTAAGTTATGCTCTCTAGCAACTTGTGCACATATCTGTCTATAAGTTGAAAGTCTATCAGCATTTCTTAAAACATTGTCATAGGTCCAATTCAATTCTAATTGTCCAGGCGCATCTTCATGGTCACCTTGAATCATGTCTAACCCCATTGCTTTTGCATACTCAATAACTTTCATAAACACTGGTCTTAGTGATTCAAACTGATCAATGTGATAGCAGAAAGGCTTAGAAAATCCTTTTCCTGTAGGGGTTCCATCTTGATTTCTGGTTAACCACATCATTTCTGGCTCGGTTCCAACTCTAAGTTCTAAGCCATGTTTCTTTTGAAATTCATCCATGAAAATTCTTAAATTTCCTCTACAATCAGATGTTAAATGACCACCAGGATTATTTCTTTCTTCTCTGTTTCTAAAACAAGTTACAAAAACTCTTCCAACTCTTTTATCCCATGGTAATTGACAGAAAGTTTCAGGGTCTGGAATACCAACCAGCTCCATAGCTTCAGGTCCGTATCCAATATAATTATTATGACGATCTAAAAATAAGTTAGCTGTTGCTCCGTATACTAATTGAAATCCTTTTTCTGCAGTTCTTTCCCAGTGATCTGCTGGAATTCCTTTTCCAACAACTCTTCCTGTTACAGAAATAAATTGATAATAAATATAAGTTATTCCTAATTCGTTAATTTTTTCTCTTACTTTCTTTACAAGCTTATCTCTACCTGGACGGTTTACGTGTTTTTCTAGATCAGTCATTTTCCCCCTAAACTTTTTAGATACAAAAAGTTAGCTGAAAAAAATTTATCTGTCTACGAGATAAATCTAGCTCCACGGGAACGGACTGTTCGAAGTAGGGTGCAATTCACCTTTCGCGTATCGATTGAATCGAAATGGTTTTAACAGTTCACTTTCAGTACCTAAAATTTCTTGAGCAACTAAGTGTCCAACACCTATCATTTTATATCCGTGATTAGCATCAGCAATCATATATACGTTTTCACAAAATCTGTCGAAAATTGGAAAAGAATCTGGAGTTAAACATCCAAGCCCTCCGGAAGGACCTTTTCTATATAAATTAGACTTACCCTCAAATCTCTTTTGACAATGAGCTAAAGCTGAAGACCACATAATAGAAAATTGGTCTGTAGTTTGAAATTCTGGTGACTCTATTCCGTAAGGATCAACATTTACTTGGTCAAAATGTTTTTTTACTATGTAAGGAGAAGTACCACCTTGAACACCCAATCCTTCTATATCTGGTTTGTAATAAATTCCCCATAGTTTATCTGTAATAAGTTTTCCATCAATATCGGAATAAAGTGGTGCATCTGTATCTACATGAATTACAGGCGGTTGTTTTCCATCATTAGTTTTTAAGTAATCTGCTGGTACTCCCAAAACTCCTTCTTGTAAAAACCAATAAGTCCACATGTCTGTTGTATGTAATTTTCCATCTTTACCTTTAACATCTACAGTTTTAGGTAAATCTAACATGTTCCAAAAATCTCTTGCCCAAGGACCTGCACCAATAACTACTTGATCACAATCAATTGTACCTTGATCAGTTATAACACCTGTAACTGCATTACTATTACTTCCTCTTTTAAATCCTGTTACTTTAACGCCTTTATGAACATTAACTCCTCCATTGTTGGCTTTTTTTTCTAATGCTTTAATGGAGTCTTTATTAAATGCATAGCCACCTTTTTTTTCGTGAAGTACTGATGTAATATTTTTTGCTTGCCAGTCATCAAAAATACCCTGCATATATTTCATACAATCTTTTTCACCCTCTATGAAAACTGAATCGTAACCAATATCTTGTTGTTGCTTATAAATACTTGCAACATCACCATGCATAACTTCTGGCGAAATCTGCATATATCCCACTGGATTATATCTAAAATTTTCTTTATCACTTTCCCAAACTTCAACAGAATGCGCCATTAACTGTCTCATTGCTGGTTGGAAGTAATTATTTCTAACTACACCACAAGCAATTCCACTTGCCCCTGCTGCTGTATCTTTTTTTTCTAAGACAACTATGTCGTTTGGATTTTTATATTTTTCTGAAAGTTTCCAAGCAGTACTTAAACCGTGAATTCCTCCACCAATAATTACTACCTTTGCTTTTGTCGGTAATGACATAGTTGAAACCTTATTATTTGTGTTAAGAAAGAATATATTATTTTTTATATATAATTTATATAAGTTTTAAACCTCAACTTTTGATTGCTTATTAAAAGCTTAGATTGTTAAGAGTCTTTAGATATTCATTAAACTCGCTCACGAATTCTGGGGTAGGTAATACGTATTTTTTTCTGTGATCTTTGCCTTTTTTTTCTAAAATGAAGAAATTCTTATCACAAGCTTCTTTAATCATTAATGCTGATTTAGGACGAGATGTCTTAAATAGCTTCGTTTTTAACTCTTCAACCGATAATGTTTCATCGTATTTATACGCATGCATAACTATTAGCATCATATGGTAATGAGAAGGAGATTTTCTAAAAAAATAATTGCTTGAGGTATGAGATAGCCTCATTTGATCTTCCCAAAATTCCAACAGATCTTTTTTAATTTTACTCATTAATTTATGATCTTACTTTTGTTTTGTCTGGATCGTAGAATGGAAATCTAACTACTTTGGCGGAAATTCTTTTTTGATGACCATCAATTTTACCTACTTCTACGTCAGTGCTAATGTCTGAGTATTGAGGATCAATTCTACATAATGCGATATTTTTATTAAGAATTGTTGAAAAACATGCGCTTGTAACTATTCCAATTTGTGCTCTTCCCACATGAACACAATCTCCATGTGCAGCAGCCTCTTTTGCAATAAGTTCAAGTCCAACTAATTTTTTTTGAGGATTAGCTTTTCTTTCGATAAGAACTTTTTTTCCTATGAAATCATCTTCTTTTGTTTTTAAAGGAACTGCAAAACCAATGCCTGCCTCAAAAGGATCTTGTTGACCATCAAATTCATTTCCAAATAATATTAAACCAGCTTCTATTCTAAGTTTGTCCAATGCTGCAAAACCTGCTGGAATTAATCCGTCATTTTTTCCTGCATCCATTAATTTATCCCAAACTTTAGGAGCATCTTTTGGGTGACACCAAACTTCGAAACCCAATTCTCCCGTATATCCTGTCCTTGAGATTACAAGAGGTATGCCATTTAAATCATCCATTCTACAAATGGTAAATCTAAACCATTGCAACTCATCAATGGTTGGTTGTGTAGGGGGTGTAAAAATTACTTTATTTAATATCTTTCTGCTATTAGGCCCTTGTATAGAAACATTACTAATTTGGTCTGTGGAATTTTTAATAATTACTTTGTAGTTTTTTTTCTTCGCAACTTCTTTTAACCATTCTCCACCGTATTCATCACCACATATCCATCTATAACCAGTGTCACTTAATTTTAATAAAGTTCCATCATCAAACATCATTCCATTTTCATAACACATTGCTGAATACACAACTTGTCCTACAGAAAGTTTTTTAATATTTCTTGTTAGAGTGTAGTTCATTAATTCTTCTGCATCTGGTCCTAAAATTTCAAATTTTCTAAGAGCTGAAAGATCTATTAAAACTGCTTTTTCTCTACAAGCATTATATTCGTTAGTAATACCACTTTTTGTATAATCGTTAGGTAACCAAAAACCCCTAGCATCCACAAAATTTCTAGTTAGTTTAGATGTTCTCTCATAAAATCCTGAATGTTTGGTAAGTTTTTTTTCTGAATCTGTTTTCATTCTAAATGCAAAAGATTTTTTAAATTCTTTTTTTCCGTCATAAGTTCTAACAAAAATATCTGTAGGATTCCATGAATTACATGCATCAATATCACTTGGACATGCTGAAGTACCAACAGTTATATCTTTCAAAGCTTTAAATAAAACATAATCTCCAGGTCTTGCGAAAGACTCATCTGACAATACAGAGTTTAATCCACCCGCAGAAGTATTAAAAAATAAATTGATTGCTTGCCATCCCTTTTTTCTTTGAACCCCATATTGCTCCATAGCATTACTTAAATTATCAGAGCAGTTTGCATGTCCAAAATATCCTGCATCCTCATAATATTTTGAAGTGCATGCTAAATTAAAAGTGTCATGTCTTCCAACAGTGTCTCTTATTACCTCTACTAAAGGTTGGTGATCCGTGTCATAAAACTTAGAAAACAAACCTGGACCTGGAAAAGTATGTCCCATAAATGTTCGTGTGGTTTGCCAATCCAAACCTTTCTCAACTTGTTTATCTAATTTTTCAGTATCAAATGCTACAAAGTCTGAGCACTGTCTTCCTGTAGGTGTAATAACTTGAATATAGTCTCCTTCTTTTACTTCATAAGAAATTGCTGTAGCTTTATCAATATTCTGCTCATGTTTTGGATCATATACGGGATCAGGTATTACTGATAATTCTTTATCATTTGTAATTTTTGCTCTTTTTATGAATAAAGTTAAATCTGTTTTAGGATTTTGTTCATGGACTAGCATATCATGTCCAGGCGCAGCAAAAATAACATAACATTTATCTTTTGATTTAAATTTAATTTTGTCTCCAGAAATAGAGTCTTTAGTAAATACTATAGAAGACTGAGATTTTGTTATATCTAAATTTCTTTTTTTTAATTGATAGTTTGCTGCTAAAGAACTTTCATCTTTGCTGGTTAATATTTTTTTTATTTCTGAATTTTTTTTGTTTTCTTTAAGATTCAAAATCCCTAGATTTGATTTCCCATCTTTATCAAAAACAACAATTTCACAGATTTGATTGCCTTCTTCATTGATCAACTCAATCTCGTCGTCAGGAAATATTTGTATTCCTGTTAGACCACCTCCATTTACTACATGTCTCTCAACTCCAGGTGGTAATACATTTAATCCAGGTTCTTTAATATCAAAACTTGTTTTCATTAAACGCTTATATTTTAGTAATAATATAAAACTATTTATAATTTTTATATATAAAAATATTGATTGATCTTTTAACTAATAAAACATTAAATTATAATACTTAATATTAAGGAAAGGGGAAAAATGAGAAAAATAATATCATTTTTATCTGCAGTAATAATCTCAGCAGTTTCTTTTGCTGGAATTGCAAACTCTGCAGATAGTAAAAAGCCCATCGTTATCCCAACTCATAACTGGTCAAGTCAAATTGTAATGGCTTACGTTATTGGTGGAATTATGGAAAGCATGGGTAACAACGTAAAATATGTAAATGCTGACTCACAAGCAGTATACGAGTCAATTAGAATTGGTGACGTAACTATATCTCACGAGGTATGGGAATCTGCTTTTGGTAAATCATTCACAACAGCTCTTGATAAAGGTGGATTGCTAGATTGGGGAGACCATGAAGCAAGAACACTTGAGGATATGGGATATCCTAATTGGGTTGCTGAAAAAGGATTATGCCCAGGTCTACCAGACTGGACTGCTTTAAAAAATCCTGACTGTGCAAAAAACTTTACAACACCTGATTCTCCAGATGGAAAAGGAAGAATGTTGGAAGGTCCACAAACTTGGCACGGTGACTTAATTCCACAAAGGGTTGACGCTTTAGGTTTAGGAGATCTTTGGTGGGTTAAATTTGCTGGAAGTGCGGATGCACTTTGGGCGGAATTAGCAGCTGCTGAAAAAGAAGGAAGAGGAACAATTATCTTTAACTGGACACCTAACTTTACAGATGGTGCTGGTTTTACATTTATCGACTTTCCTCCATACACAGCTGGTTGTAGACCAGAAGATGGTGGAGATGGAAAATGTGGTTCGCCTGATGGTTATTTGAAAAAAGCTGTAAATGCTGATTTTCCTAAAACTCATCCAAAAGCTGCGGCTATGTTTAAAAAGCTATCTTTCTCTACAAGTCAAATTGGAGCAATGGCTGCTTTAGTAGACGTTGACAAAATGACTCATGAAGATGCAGCTAAAAAATGGCTGAAAGACAACGAGAAAGTTTGGAAAGCTTTTACTAAATAAGGTTAAAGCTAATAAATTTTAAAATCTCCCCCGACAAAGTTGGGGGGGATTTTTTTTTAGTCAATAATGTGTAAAATAATAAAATGAAAAAAATTCTTATAAGCATTATTTTAAGTTTAATCATCTCATCTGTTGCATTAGCACGTAGCACTGGGTGCAAGGAGGGAAATTGTGAAAATGGTTATGGTAAATGGGTTTATACAGATAAAACAACTTATGAAGGTCAGTGGGTAGGTACAAAAAAAAATGGTCAAGGAGTTGAGACTTGGCCTAACGGATATATTTATAAAGGCGAATTCAAGAACAGTGAATGGAGTGGCATAGGTGTGCTAACTTTTCCAGATGGATCAACATATGAAGGAGAATGGGCTAATGGTTTTATGAATGGTGAGGGAACCTTTACTTGGTCTGATGGATCGCAAAAATCAGGAATTTGGGAAAACGGAAAGTTGCAAGAATAATGTTAAAAGAAAATTACCAAAATAGAATTAAAGAATTGCCAGAGTCTATCAAGCAGTTTGTAGGCTTAGTCATAGTAACAATAATAGTAATTTCATTTTTTTTTATTTTAAATGTCATGTTTGGGCAAGGTGATGAATTGGTCAAAAAAATGAAAATAGAGGAAGAGAGAATTGCACAAGAAAAAAAACTTAGTGAATTAATATCAAAACTTCCATCAGGGATATTAGTAACTTTTGATGGTACAGACCACTACAAATTAACAGATGATATTTACGAACAGGTTTGTAAGGCAACAAAACTTATACCACAACGTGCGATTATGGGTGCAAATTTTTTAAATTTTAGAGCGCATGAAATTTATACAATAAATGGAAATAAAATAGACGATACATTTGTAAAATGGGATAAAGAAGAAAATAAATGTTTTGCTGGCTTTACTGTAAGCGGAGATAATGTGGGAGTTAACGAGTCAATTACTGTTATTGGAGAGGTGCTAAGCTTTTTAAGTACAGGAATTGATACAAGGGTATATTTTATAAAAAACTTTTAGGGGGAAAATACTAATTAAATAGATTTAATTTTATATTAATTTCATATAATTTAATTAATAATTTATGTCAGAACCAGTTATTAAATGTGAAAATGTTTATAAAATTTTTGGAGCAAATGCAGAAAAAATGCTTCAACAGTCGAATGGCAATGTTGATGCTAAAACTTTTCAGGAAAATGGTTGCATAGTGGGTGTCAATAATGCTTCATTTGAAGTTTCAAAAGGAGAAATGTTGGTTGTAATGGGCTTATCAGGTTCTGGCAAATCAACATTGTTAAGATGTATATCCAGATTAACAGATGCAACAGGTGGAAAAATTTTTATTGAAGGTCAAGATCTTCTAAAATTAAATAATAAAGAACTTATAGACCTTAGAAGAAATAAAATGGGAATGGTTTTTCAAAGTTTTGCTTTGTTGCCTCATAAAACAGTAGTTGAAAATATTGCTTTTCCACTTCAAATTAAGGGAATTAAAACTGAAGATAGCATTAGCAAAGCAATGGATATGGTTAAATTAGTTGGCCTTGATGGAAGAGAAAATTATTTTCCAAGAGAACTTTCAGGTGGTCAACAGCAAAGGGTAGGAATAGCAAGATCCTTAGCAGTGGAGCCTGATATATGGTTTTTAGATGAACCTTTTTCTGCATTAGACCCTTTAATTCGTAAAGAAATGCAAGATGAGTTTTTAAGACTTCAAGAAAAATTGCAAAAAACAATTATGTTTATTACACATGATTTTGATGAAGCTTTAAAACTTGCTGACCGTATTGCAATTATGAAAGATGGCATAATTGAGCAATTAGACACTCCTGCAAAAATTGTTTTAAATCCCGCTACTGAATATGTGAGAAAATTCACCGAAGAAGTCCCGAGAGAAAAAGTTTTGTTAATACAAGATGTAATGGATACATCAAATACAGGGAATTTAGGTGATTTAAAAGTTTCAAAAGATGAAGTCATAGAAAATGTTGCTGAAAAAATACTTTCTCAAGAAAGATCAGTGGCAGTTACAGATGAAAACAATAAAGTAATCGGTTCTATCAATCCTACAAAAATAATTAATACAGTTTTTGGAGGTAGAAAAAATAGTAATTAAAATATGGATTACTTGAAAAAATATCCGAAATTATTTCAATGGTTATTTTTATTAATCATATTTTTTGCTTTATGTTTTTCTATCGATGTTCCCGAAACATACAAATTTATAAGAGGACAAGCAGAATTTGTAAAAGACCCAAATCAAAGTACATATGTTTTTTTAGGTAAAGAAGTAAGGTATTACGCTTTTGATGTATTTTGGAGACTACCACCACTTCTTGGATGGTTACCTATTTGGATTAATGATTCATTATTTTTTTTAATGAATGAGTGGATGCCAATGGAGTTTTGGAATGAAGATACACAAGAATATAAAACTAGACCACTAGTATTAGAAATATCAAGAACTTTAACTTCATTTATGACATTTTTAATATTTTTAATTAGAGAAACTTTATTAGGTGGACTTGAAACAATTGTTGCGTTTACTAGCTGGGACTGGATTGACAAAAATCCATGGGCAGAGCTACCAGGTCTACCTTGGACAATTGTAGCTGCTGGTTTTGCTATACTTGCATACAAATTAAGTGGCAAAGGTTTAGCAATATTTGCTGGTTTAGTAATGGTTTATATTTCTATATTTGGTCAGTGGAAGCCGTCAATGCAAACATTATCTTTTATATTAGTAGCAGCACCATTGTCATTTTTATTTGGTTTAGGATTAGGTGTAGCGGCATATAAAAGTAAACGTGTTGAAAAAGCTTTGTATCCCATAATTCTAGTTATGCAAACAATGCCACAGTACGCAGTATTAGTCCCAGCACTTGTTCTTTTTGGAGTAGGAGATCATGCTGCGGTAATTATTACGATGATTGTTGCAGTTCCACCGATGATACTTCTAACTTTAATAGGTTTGAGAGCAGTCCCACCAGAAGTTATTGAGGCAGGAAGAATGAGTGGTTGCAATAATTGGCAATTAATGTCTAAAGTTTTAATTCCAACTGCAAGAAGAGATATTTTAATAGGAGTGAACCAAGTAATCATGGTTTGTTTCTCTATGGCAGTTATTTCAGCTTTTATAGGAGCAAAAGGTTTAGGATTTAATTTATTATTAGCTTTGAACCAACTAAATATTGGACTAGCTTTAGAGGCTGGACTTTGTATTAGTTTAATAGCGATTCTTTTAGATAAAATGTCTTTAGCTTGGGCAAATAAACAAACGGATTATTTTGGAAATTTGACGTTTTTTCAAAGAAATAAAAATGTTTTATTTTTTGTTGCATCAGTGATTATTGGAATAATACTTGCCTATTTAGGAAGTTTTATATTCAAAGACACCTTTAATTATCTATTTGAAGTTCCGCATAATAAAGGAATATCAACAGCTGATTTTTGGAATAAAGGTGTTGACTGGATTTTTGATACGTTTTTTGTATATATTAAAGCATTTAATACTTGGCTAATTGTGGAAGTTCTCCAGCCAATGCGAGCTTTGTACTTAAGAATGCCTGCAGTAGCTACTTTAGTGTTGGTTGTAGGAGCAGGATACTTAATTGGCGGAATTCGTTCAGCTTTAGTAGTTTGCGCATTGACACTATTTATCGCCTTAAGTCCATGGTGGGATAGAGCCTTGGTAACAACATACATGGCAACTTTTGGAGTTATTATGTCTTGCACAATTGGTTTCACAGTTGGAACTTTATGTTTTCAAAACAAACGTGCTGCAGCTTTTATGTTAGGAGTTTGTGATATCTTTCAAACATTCCCATCTTTTGTTTATTTGATACCCGTTATGATGCTTTTTGGTATCACAGATACATCCGTACTAATAGCAGTTATAGTTTATGCGACTATACCCGCAACAAGATATACAATTGAAGGACTCAGAAGTGTTCCTGCTGGCCTACATGACGCTGCAACTATGTCAGGTGTAAATAAATTTCAAAGATTAACTAAAATAGAATTTCCACTAGCATTTCCACACATGATGCTTGGTCTAAATCAAACAATAGTTTTTGCTTTATTTATGGTGATAATTGGTGCATTTATAGGTACGGAAGATTTAGGACAATATATTCTTAAAGCGTTATCAGATAAAAATGGAGCTGGAATAGGATTAACGCTTGGTATTTGTGTTGCATTTATAGGTTTGATATTTGATAACTTAATTAGAACTTGGGTAGAACAAAGAAAAAAACACCTAGGCATTGATTAAACTTTGTGAAAAAATTTCTTGTTGCCATTGATCAGGGAACAACATCATCAAGGGTTATATTATTTGATAAAAGTGGCAATATAAAGTTTATAAGTCAGCAAGAATTTAAACAATATTTTCCTAAAAATGGCTGGGTAGAACATAATCCAAATGAGATTTGGAAAACTACACTATCATCATTAAAAAAAGTAATTCTAAAAGCGAAAAAGCTTAACGGTAAAATCTTAAGTATTGGTATAACCAATCAGAGAGAGACAACTGTTCTTTGGAATAAAAAAAATGGAAAGCCAATTTATAATGCAATTGTTTGGCAAGATAGAAGAACAGAAGAATTTTGTAAAAATTTAAAAAAAAATAATTTTGAAAAAAAAATTCAAAATAAAACTGGTTTATTTATTGATCCATATTTTTCTGCAACAAAAATCAAATGGATATTAGATAATGTTAAAAGTAGTAAACTTTTATTAAAATCAAATAATTTACTATTTGGTACCATTGATACATTTTTAATATGGAAACTCACTAATGGAAAACATCACCTGACAGAAACTACTAATGCATCGAGAACAATGTTATTTAATATAAATATAAATAAATGGGATGATGAAATATTAAATAAATTAAAAATACCTAAAAAAATTTTACCTAGGGTAAAAAATTCAGCAGATAATTTTGGAACAACAAATCAAAAAGTGGTTGGCAAAGAAATACCTATATCTGCTGTTTTAGGAGACCAACAGGCAGCAGCAGTAGGACAAGCATGCTTTGAAAAAGGTTCTATAAAAATTACATATGGAACTGGTGCTTTTGTCATCATGAATACTGGATCTAGGAAAATTACCTCAAAAAATAAATTATTAACAACCATTTGTTATACTTTAAATGGAAAAAATATTTATGCTTTAGAAGGTTCAATATTTATTGCAGGCGCAGGTGTGCAGTGGTTGAGAGATAAAATTAAACTAATTAACAATGCTTATGAAACAGAAAAAATTGCAAAATCAAAAAAAAATAATGAGGGTGTATACGTGGTTCCAGCATTTAGTGGATTAGGCGCCCCTCATTGGAGGCCCGATACAAGAGGGTTGATTACAGGTTTAACTAGAAATAGTGATTGGAAGAGTCTAGTTAGAGCCGTTGTAGAGTCTGTTGCATACCAAAGTTTTGATTTATTTGAATCGATGAAAAAAGATGGACTTAAACCAAAAATAATTAAAATAGATGGTGGAATGGTTGCAAATAATTGGTTTTCGCAGTTTTTGTCAGACATAATAAATTTAAAAGTAATAAGACCAAAGATTTTAGAAACAACAGCATTAGGAACTGCATTATTAGCCGGATATCAAATTGGAGAATTCAAATCATTAAATGAAATTAAATTTAAATGGAAAAAAAATCGAGTTTTTACACCAAAACTTAATAAATCATTGAGAAATAACTTATTGCAAGGTTGGAGACAAGCAATTAGAAAAACTTTAGCGTAATTTAAAGTATGAAAAATATATTAATTATTGGAGCAGGAGCTATGGGGGCTGCGTTTACATTTCCCTGCATAGATAATAAGCATAATGTTACATTATCTGAGCCATACAATTTTAAACTAATAAAAAAAATAAACTCAAATAATAAATTTCATCCATCATTAAAAATAAGGTTAAATAAAAAATTAATTGTTAAAAATTTTACTGGTAAACTGTTGAATAAAAAATGGGATTTAATAGTCATAGCTGTGAGTTCAATAGGGATTGATCTAGTTAGAGATTACTTAAAAAATTTAAAATATAATACTAAGATATTAGTTTTAACCAAAGGCCTTAAATACTATAAGGCTTCAAATAAAATCATTACAATGTCTGAACAAATTAATAAAGGAGTAAAAAAACTGGATTTATCAGTTTTGAAAGGACCTTGTCTAGCTAAAGAACTTGCTAAAAAAATTAAATCTAGCACTATCATTGCTAACAAAAACATTCAAAAAGCTAAATCAATTGGAAGCTTAATATCCACTAAATACTATAAAATTGAATATTCAAATGATGTCAAAGGTGTTGAGATATGCTCTGCAATAAAAAATATTTATGCTATGTTAATTGGTTCAGGAGAAGGATCAAATACTTCGTCTTCAATATTTACAAAGTCTATTAATGAAATGATTTATTTAACTAAACATTTTAAAGGGAAAGAAGATACAGTTTATGGATTAGCTGGAATTGGAGATTTATATGTTAGTGCTGTTGGTGGTCGGAATAGTAAAATGGGTGAATTTCTTGGAAAAGGTTATACCTTTAAAATAGCAAAAAAAAGATTTATGCCAAATGACACTATTGAGGGAGCTGAACTTGCAAAAGAGATTGGTAAATATTTCTTGAAAAAAATAAATAATAAAAAAATTCCTCTGATGGTTGCTCTGCTTAAAGCAATTTTAAATAATAAAAAATTAAATATAGGTTAGTAAAATAAATAATAATTTTATTTATTTTTTTGGCTGATTTAAGAATACTTTCAAAGAATCATCCATCGCTGTCTCCCAAGGAGTATGATGAATTGGAGCGACAGATCCAGTCACAGGAGAAGAGAATGATTTATTTCTGTAAGTCATAATATCTTCTACCTTATGATGCTCCCATTCTTTGAAGTGTTTTCTTATCAATTCAAAATCAATCTTTGGATAATCTGATAAATCATGAAGTTCTTTTGTGTATTCGGTTTGGAAATCAATCATTTGATCTGGATTTTCTAATTTTTCCTCTAAAGCTACCCATTTATTAATATCTTTCTCTATCTCTGAACTGCTTGGCATTTTAATTTTATCCATTATTACGTCTCTTGCGTACCATGCCTGGCAGTCAAACATATTGAAAGTATGGAACTGGTCTTGCATTCCTAGATATAATAATTTGTGATTATCCTGCCAGACAATACCTTTAAATAGTTTTGGTGGATATAATCTGTTTCTAGTTTTTAATTTTAGATCCTCAGAAAGAAAGGGAAAGTGATGAAGATATCCTGAACATAAAATTATTGCATCTGCCTCTTGTTCATGACCATCCTTAAATATTGCTTTATTCCCCTCTAATCTATCAAGATGAAAAACTTCAGATACACCTTTTGGCCATTTAAATCCCATAGGATTATGTCTGTAACCGATTGTAACAGTTTTTGCGCCATACTTATGGCATTGAAGAGCAACATCTTCAGCAGAATAACTGCTACCTAAAACAATAACGTTTTTTCCTCTAAATTCTTCTGCATCTCTAAAATCATGTGAATGCATTATTCTTCCAGGAAAAGAGCTCATTCCAGGATATTCAGGAATATATGGTACAGAAAAATGACCAGATGAAACAACAACATAGTCAAAATTTTCTTTTGTTAATTTGTTATTTTTTTTATCATTTGAAATAACTTCAAATTTACTTCCATCATATTTTACACTTGTGACTGTTGTATTAAATCTTACTTTGCTTTTAGAATTACCTTTTTTTAACTCTTCCTAGTATATAATCATAAAGTACTTCTCTTGGAGGAAATGAAGGAATAGGCTTTCCAAAATGTTCATCAAAAGAATAATCAGCAAATTCTAAGCATTCTTTCGGTCCATTTGACCAAAGATATCTATACATACTGTTAGGAATTGGATCACCATATTCGTCTGAGCCTGTTCTCCAACTATAATTCCATAATCCACCCCAATCACTTTGTTTTTCAAAAGCAACTACTTCAGGAATTTTTTCACCTTTTTTTTCAGCTTGTTCAAAAGCTCTCAACATCGAAAGACCACATGGTCCTGTGCCTATGATTGCAACTTTTGTCATATTTATCTATTATCTTATAAGTAAAATAAAAAAATTAAAATATAATTTTCATTTAGACTATGAAAAAAATTCTAATTGTTGAAGGCAATCTGAGAGAAGAAAATCAAAACTTTTCTACTTCTGGTATACAAACTCATACTCAAAGTCTTCAAGATAGCATAGCCAATTTTACAAATGAACTTGATATGGATGTAGTTAACCCATCATCAGATGAAAATATTGATGTAAAAGTAAAAGAACTTAATAAATATGATGGCCTTATATGGGGCGGCAGTAGTTTAAACATCTACAATGATACTCCTGAAATAAGAAGACAAATTCAATTTATGAAAGAATGTCAAAAAAAAGTAAAAAATATTCTAGCTATTTGTTGGGGAATGCAAGTTGCTGTTACAGCAGCTGGAGGAGTTGTGAAAAAATCATCTAATGGAGCTCATATAGGAATTGCAAATCAATTAATAATAAACGAACAAGGTTTAAAACATCCATTGTACAGTGGAAAAAAAAATAATTTTAATACTCCAGCATTTAACTTTGACGAAGTGGTCACACTTCCAGAAAATGGAGTTTGCTTAGCATCAAATAAAATAAACAAAGTTCAAGGAATGTATTTTAAAATAAATAATAATAATGTTTGGGGTTTGCAGTATCATCCAGAAATCACTTATCAAAAAATGATACAACTTATAAAGTTTAGAAAAGATAGATTAATTGAAACAAGGAAAGTGTTTGCCAATGATGATCAAGTTAATGAACATATTTCTTTTATAGAAAAAGAAATATCAATTTCTGATAATCAACAAAGAATGATCGAGTTAAGAAATTGGTTAAATTCTGTTTAAAAATTAAAAAAGACCTTCTATTTCACCCTTGTCGTTGAGCTTGATAGAGTCAGCTGCAGGCACTCTTGGCAGTCCTGGCATTGTCATTATTTCTCCACATACAACAACAACAAATTCAGCTCCTGATGATAAACGAACTTCCCTCACTGGTAACACATGACCAGTTGGAGCACCTTTCAAATTTGGATCAGTAGAGAAACTATATTGGGTTTTTGCAATACATACAGGAAGTTTTGCATAACCTTTTTCCTCAAAATCTTTCAGCTGTTGTCTTACTTTTGTATCAGCAACTACTTCACTGGCATGATAAATTTCCTGAGCTATTTTTTCGATTTTTTTGAATAAACTTAAACTGTCTTCATATAAATATTTAAATGTTGTTTGATTATCTTTACAAATTTCTACAACGTTTTCAGCAAGCTCTTTTGCACCTTCTCCTCCATTTGACCAATGGGTACATTTTGATGCTTTGACACCTTGTGTTTTACAGAAGTCCAGCAGTGTTTTCATCTCTTTATCTGTATCTGTTATAAAATGATTTATAGCAATTGTAACAGGTATACCAAATTTTCTCGTATTATTAATATGTCTTTCTAAATTTACTAATCCTTTTTTAAGAGCACTAACATTTTCATTTTTAAGCTCATCCTTACCTAGTCCTCCATGCATTTTAAGTGCTCTGATTGTTGCAACAATAACTACACAATCAGGTTTTATTCCTGATTTTCTACATTTAATATTTAAAAATTTTTCTGCACCAAGGTCAGCACCAAAACCTGCTTCAGTTACTACATAGTCAGCTAATTTCAATCCTGCCTTAGTTGCTATGACAGAGTTACATCCATGAGCAATGTTTGCAAATGGACCTCCATGTATTAATGCAGGGTTGTGTTCTAGAGTTTGTGTTACGTTTGGTCTAATTGCATCCTTTAAAAGGACTGTCATTGGTCCTTGTGCATTTAAGTCTTTTGCATGAATTGGTTTCTTATCTCTAGTATATCCTATTGTAATATTTGCAATTCTATTTTCTAAATCTTTCAAATCAGATGCTAAACAAAATATAGCCATTAATTCTGAAGCCACAGTTATATCAAAACTATCTTGACGTGGATATCCATTTGCTACGCCACCCAAATCAACAATTATTGATCTTAACGATCTGTCATTCATATCCATAACTCTTCTCCATGAAACTCTTCTTACATCTATGTTTAGTTTGTTGCCCCAGTAAATATGATTGTCTATAAGAGCTGATAATAAATTGTGCGCGGATGTTATTGCGTGGAAGTCTCCTGTAAAATGCAAATTTATTTGTTCCATTGGAACAACCTGAGCATATCCTCCTCCAGCAGCGCCTCCTTTTAAACCAAAAGATGGACCAAGACTTGGTTCTCTTAGGCAAACAATAGATTTTTTTCCAATTTTATTAAGTCCATCATTTAATCCAACAGAAGTAGTTGTTTTACCTTCACCAGCGGGAGTTGGAGTGATTGCAGTTACTAGAATTAGTTTGCCATTTTTTTTGTCTTTGAGTTTATCAAGATATTCTAAATTAATTTTAGCAATATGTCTTCCCATTGGACTAAAGGCTTCAGGATCATCAGGGACGTTTAATCTATCAAGGATTTCCTTGATAGGTTTCATTTTTGCTGCCCTTGCTATTTCAATATCTGATTTAGGCATTTTGTCTCCCTATTTATGAAACGAATTAGTATAGGCTTTTATATATATTTAAACTTCTAAAAAATATATATATAAATAATAAGAAATAATTGCTTTTATTTATATAAAATTATCTCATGCAGAAATATTCTGTTTTTAGCTTAATAAAAAATGCTTTTTCAGACCACATGAACTGGGAAGTGGCCTGGAAAGACCCAACTCCAAAGAAAGAGTATGATGTTATCATAATTGGTGGAGGTGGACACGGTTTAGCTACCGCGTATTATTTAGCCAAAGAACATAAAATCACAAATGTTGCCATCATCGAGAAAGGTTGGATTGGTGGTGGAAATGTTGGAAGAAATACAACAATAATTCGTTCAAATTTTATGTATGATGCTAACGGACGTTTCAATGAATTTGGAATGGAATTATGGAGAAACCTGAGTCAAGAATTAAATTTTAATGTAATGTTTTCTCCAAGAGGAATTATCAATCTTGCACATTCAGATGCTCAAATGAATGCTTATGCAAGAAGAGGCAATTCAATGAGATTAAACGGAATTGATGCAGTTTTACTAGGGAGAGAAGAGGTAAAAAAATATATTCCTATGGCAGACTTTTCTGATGATGTGCGCTTTCCAATATTTGGCGGATTAATGCAACCAAGTGCTGGAACAGCAAGACATGACGCTGTTGCATGGGGATACGCAAGACAAGCTGACTCAATGGGTGTAGACATTATTCAACATTGTGAAGTTGAAGGTTTTAATATTACAAACGGAAAAATTACAGGAGTAAGAACTTCAAAAGGAGAAATAAAAGCAAAAAAAGTTGGGTTATGTGTAGCTGGAAGCACCAATATTCTTGCAGAAAAATTAAATATGACTCTACCAATTGAAACACATTGCCTACAAGCTTGCGTTTCTGAACCAGTTAAACCTTTGCTTGATGGTGTAGTTACATTTGGTGCAGGACATTTTTATATAAGTCAATCTGACAAAGGCGAGATGGTAATGGGTGGAGATTTAGATGGTTATAATAGTTACGCACAAAGAGGAAATCTTCCAACTATCCAGCATGTTTTAACAGGTGGTTTAGCATTATTCCCTTTTTTAAGCAGGCTTAAGATGCTTAGAACCTGGGGAGGAATTATGGACATGTCAATGGATGGATCTCCAATTATTGATAAGACTCATATCGATGGATTGTATTTAAATTGTGGATGGTGTTATGGAGGATTTAAGTCTACTCCAGTTTCTGGTTGGACTTTTGCTCATACAATTGCACAAGATAGACCGCATGAATTAAATTCCGAATTATCTTTGAATAGATTTTCTACAGGTCATCTATTAGACGAGAAGGGCATAGGAACAAAAACTTGGATTGGTTGATATATGCTACATATTAAGTGCCCTTTCTGTGGAATGAGATCTCAAAATGAATTTTCTTATGGCGGGGATGCTTCAGTGAAAAGACCAGAATTAAATCAAGAAGTTTCAGATAAAGAATGGGATAATTTTGTTTATAACAGAAAAAGTTTAAGAGGAAAACATTTAGAGTTATGGCATCATGTTTCTGGTTGTAGGCAGTGGTTTAAGGTTCAAAGAGATACCACAACGCATGAAATTTTTAAAACAGCAAAGATGAATGAAGAAATATAATGTCTCAAAAACATAGATTAAAAGACAAAGGTTACATCAATAGAAACAAAATTATTAACTTCAAGTTTAATGGAAAAAGTTATACTGGTTATGAAGGTGATACACTTGCATCAGCTCTTTTATCTAATGGAATACATTTAGTTGGAAGAAGTTTTAAATATCATAGACCAAGAGGTTTTTTTGCAGCTGGAGTTGATGAGCCCAACGCGAAACTACAAGTCCAGCTTAATGGTCATTCCGAACCAAACGTTAATGCAACAGAAATAGAGTTAGTTGAGGGAATTTCCGCGACTAGCCAAAATTGTTGGCCATCTGTAAACTTTGATATTGGAGCAATAAATAATTTTTTGCATAAATTCTTCCCTGCAGGTTTTTATTATAAAACATTTATGTGGCCAAAAAGTTTTTGGTATAAAATTTATGAGCCTTTCATTAGAAAGGCTGCAGGACTTGGGGTTGCATCTGTAGAAAAAGATAAGGAAAGATACGATCATAAATTTGAATATTGTGATTTACTAGTAACTGGTTCAGGACCCGCAGGGCTAGCAAGCGCTTATGCAGCTGCAAAAAGTGGTGCAAAAGTTATTTTAGCAGAGGATAAACATAGATTTGGTGGATCGCTTTTAATGGATGATGTAAGTATTGATAATTTATCTGGAAAAGATTGGGCTGATAAAATTATTTCAGAACTCAAAGAAATGCCAAATGTGACTGTGAAAAATAGATCTCAGGTATTTGGTTACTATGATCATAACATGCTGGTAATGTTTGAAAGAGTAGGTGATCACTTAGAAAAAAAATCTGAATTTACTCCAAGACAAAGGCTATGGTATATTAGGTGTAAAGAAGTCATCCTATCAACTGGTTCTATAGAAAGACCAATAGTATTTGGAAACAACGATACTCCTGGAGTTATGTTAGCATCAGGCGCAAAAGAGTACATGAAAGTTTATGGTGTTCTCGTTGGAAAAAAACCAATTATATTTACCAATAACGATAGCGCATATGAAACTGCAATTGAATTTAAAAATAATGGAGCAGATCCATTAATTTTGGATACCAGAAAAGAACATATGTCAGAATTAGTTAATGAAGCCAAAAACAAAGGAATTGAAATTAAATTTAATCATGCAGTTATTAGAGCAAATGGTTATAAAAAAGTTAAATCTGCGGATATCGGAGAATTATCTGAAGATAAAACAGAATATAAGAATATTAAAAAAGCTGAATGTGATTGCATTTGTGTATCTGGGTTCTGGACGCCCTCAGTTCATTTAGCATCGCAATCGGGAAATAAATTAAAGTTTGATAACCAAATCGATGCTTTTGTGCCAGATAAATCAAAGCAAAATGAGTTTACAGTTGGTTCAGCCAATGGGGACTTTACACTTCAAAACACATTGAATAAAGGATTTAAAGCAGGAAAAGATATTTCTAAAAAAATAAATAATAAGGAAATCGATATTCAAATACCAAATGCTACAGAGAAAAAACATAATATTCATGATAAGTTTTGGTGTGCACCGTTACCAAAAAAAATACAAGCAAAACGATTTGTAGATTTTCAAAATGATGTTTCAGTTACAGATATAGAAATTGCTTTAAGGGAAGGCTACAGATCAATTGAGCATGTAAAAAGATATACAACATTAGGAATGGCTACAGACCAAGGAAGAACTAGTAATTTAAACGGTTTACAACTTGTTTCAAACATTGAAAATAAAATTGTGCCTGAGGTTGGTCATACTACATTCAGACCACCATTTACTCCAGTTACGATTGGAACAATAGTGGGAAGAGAAATAGGTAAACATTTCATGCCAACTAGATTGACACCAATGCATGAATGGCATGTTAAAAATAATGCTGTATTTGTAGACGCTGGAGCATGGAAGAGGCCTAGGTATTATAAAATTGGAAATGAAACAATGTTACAAGCAGCTAATCGTGAAGCAAAAAATGTAAGGGAAAAAGTAGGAATATGTGATGTAACAACATTAGGAAAAATTGATGTTAAAGGTCCAGACGCAGCTGAATTTTTAAACAGAGTTTATACAAATGCATGGATGAAACTTCCAATTGGAAAGGCTAGATATGGAGTTATGTTAAGAGAAGATGGAATGGTAATGGATGACGGAACAACTACAAGAATATCAGAAAATCATTATCATATGACTACAACAACTGCTCAAGCAGCAAATGTTTTGTCTCACTTAGAATATTATCTGCAAATTATTTGGCCAGATCTTAATGTAAATGTTGTTTCAACAACAGAACAATGGGCAGGTGCAGCTTTAGCTGGTCCAAAATCAAGAGATGTTTTAGAAAAACTTTTTCCAAAATCAAATGTTTCAAATGAGGCACTTCCATTTATGGGATATCAAGAAGCTGATTTATTTGGTGTTCCAGCACGAATTTTTAGAATTTCTTTTTCAGGAGAACTTGCATATGAAATAAACGTTCAATCAGACTATGGAATGTTTATGTGGGAAAAAATGATAGAGATAGGTAGTGAATTTGGTATTCAACCATATGGCACAGAAGCATTATCAACTTTAAGAATAGAAATGGGTCATGTTGCAGGTCCAGAGCTAGATGGAAGAACAATACCTCAGGATGTTTCTTTAGATGGTATGGTTTCTAAGAAAAAAGATTTTATAGGAAAAAGATCTCTATCAAAGTTAGCTTTTAATCAATCTGATAGGCAAAAAATTGTTGGATTAATTCCAACTGATAGAAAAACCAGTATCCCAGAAGGCTCTCATCTTGTTATAGATAAAAACGCCAAATTACCAAATCCAAAATTAGGACATGTTTCATCCTCTTGTTGGAGTGTTGAGAATAATAATCCTTTTTCTTTAGCTATCTTAAAAGATGGAAAAAATATGATTGGAAAAAAATTGTTTGCTGTGTCGCCACTTAAAAATATATCAATAGAAGTTGAAGTTATTTCTTCACATTATGTTGATCACGAAGGAAAGAGAGTTAGATCATGAAGAGCATATCATCTTTAAGCAATATACATAAAATGGGCGTATATGGTGATTACTATGAAAAAGAGGAAAGTAATTTAATTAAAATTAAAGAGATTAAAAACATAAGCCTATATCAAATTGTAAAATATAAAAACTCAAAACAAGATATTTCTGATTTTAAAATACATGGAGTAAATTTTCCTGTAAGTCTTAAAACTTCAAGCAATCAAAGTACTAGAATATTATGGATGGGACCAGATAATTGGTACGTTTTTTCAACGCTAGATATATTTGAAGACTTAAAAGCTTTTGATGATAAAGATTTTGCTATTACTAATATTTCTCAATCAAGAACAGTAATTGAACTCGAAGGTGATTCAATTAATGAAGTTTTAAAAAAAGGAACTCCTTTAAATGTAGATAAATTAAAATCCGGTGATTGCGCTAATACAGTATATAACGGAATTACAATTACATTAGATTTTATCTCCAATAATCCAAATAAGTTAAGAATATTCGGACTTAGAAGTTTTAGCGAATCACTATATCACTCCATAACAGACGCATCTTTGGAGTATGGATATAAATCAATCTAATTTACTTTTCTCCTAATTTCAAATTCCTTGGGATCGCGATATCCATTAATTTAGGATTAGGTAAATTTAAATTGTTCATTATGTCAGCGTATTCATCAGCTGATTTAACTTGAAGTCTTGGATTATTTTTTCTTTCTTTTTCAATAGTGCTAAAAAAGTTTCCATTGTAATCATGTGCGGGATAAACCTTGGTTTTATCAGGAAGTTTTAGTAAAATATTAAATATAGAATTGTAAGAGTCATATGGATTTCCATTTTGAAAATCAGTTCTTCCGGTTCCATTAATCAAAAGAGTGTCTCCTGTAAAAACTCTATCATCCATTATGAAGCTAAAACTTTCATATGTGTGTCCTGGAGTATAAACAGCTTTAATCTTAATATTGTCTATAGATATATTTTCTTGATCTTTTAATTTTATAGTAACTACATCTGCAGGTGTTTTTTCACCCATAACTGTTTCGCAGTCTGTTTGTTTTTTAAGTTCAGACATACCAGTTATATGATCAGCATGAATATGGGTGTCTATTACTTTAACAAGTTTTAAGTTTAGTTTATTTAATAGATTTATATAGCTGTCCACATGTTCTAAAACTGGGTCAATAATAATCGCCTCTCTTCCTGGGCCAGAAGATATTAAATATGTATAAGTTGAAGAGGTCTTATCAAATAATTGTTCAAAAATCATAATTCATATTTTCAATATTTCTTAATTATAAAGATAATGTCCAAACTAGGCAAATTAATTACTTCGCTATTGAGTTGAATCTAAAAAAATGTAATGATTCAGTAGGGAATGAAAAATATATTTTTAAATATATTGTTATTAATTTTTTTATCTGGCTGTTTACAAAGTACAGCAATGGTAGGTCCATCAATGACCTTTGTATCTACTGGTAATTTTAGTCATGCATTAGGTACTTTTGTAACTAATAAAGCGGTAGAGGAGGAGACAGGTCTGCAGCCTCATGAGTTAATAGTAAAAAAAGTAGAGGAACAACAAATAAAAAATAAAGATAAAAAGATAAATAAAGAATTATCGGCAATGTTAGAAAATAATATAAGAGATAAACAATTATTAATTTTATTAGAAAATAATATAAAAAAAACCAGAAAAATTATTAATTCAAATTAAATTTAATTTAATTAAATTTTTTTGACCTGTTTCTTTACACCATAGTTCATAACTCTCACATACCCTCCAAATATGATTAAATGCTCTTTGAGAAATTTCTAGTGGGAAATGACTTTTTGCATAATACAAATCTGGATATTGAATTAATTGCTTAACCATAGTGTCTTTTTGAATTTGCAAAAGTTTAATTGTTTCTTCAGGAATTTTTTGTCCGTTACTTGGATCTATAAAATTATTTTTTTTTAAATTTTTCAACCATTCATCATGAAATTTTCCTGAGCTTACTTCTTTATATATTTCAGAACCTATAAATAATTCGAAAGCTTCTACATTATTAATTTTATTGTCCTTTTTTATTTTGAAAATTTCTAAATATATAGTTTCTGCTACATAAAGAACGTAGGGTTTATAAGTACTTTTGCTCATTAAACTATATATCTTTTGAATAATAACAAGAGTTAGGATCGACTTTATAATGTGCAAATGGTTCACATGTTTTGAATCCAGCTTTTTCAAAAAGTTTTCTTGCAGGTTTAAAAAAATTACCAGCACCAGTCTCTAAACTAATTTTATTTATTCCATTTTTTTTTGCTTCTATTATTAGATGATCAAGCAGCTTGATGCCATATCCCTTAGCTCTAAATTCATCAGCTATTCTAATAGATTTGAATTCTCCATGATTTTTTTCTAAAAACTTAAGCGCACCACATCCAATCAATTTATCTTCTTCCCAAATACTCCAAAATTTAATACTTGGAACTTTTAAGCCCTCTATATCTAAAACATGTGTACTTCCCTCAGGTGAATTAGATCTGAGCTGATAAAAATGATAATGTAAAAGTGTATTTACTATTGGATTATCAAAGTTATTTTCTATTGATTTCATAAATCTGAAAAACATATAATCTAAAAATAAATTAAACAAAGAATTTTTTTATGTGTGGAAGATTTGTAATTACCAATCCTGTAGCTAAAACTAAAGGAATTGTAAAAACTGCAATTAAAGTAGAGGATACTGAAAATTATAACGCTCACCCATCACAAAATTTACCTGTTGTTAAAAAATATACAAATGGAAACACGCTAGAGTTGCTAAAATGGGGTATTGTACCATCATGGTCAAAACAAAAAGATTTTAAACCTCTTATTAATGCAAGACTCGAAACGATAGATGAAAAAATTTCATTCAAAAAGCATATTAAAATTCACAGATGTGTTGCTGTTGCTGATGGATTTTATGAGTGGAAAAGAGATGGCAAGGAAAAAAAACCATTTTACTTTTTAAGAGATGACAAAAAAATGATGTTTATTGCAGGAATTTTTGCAGACAATGAATTTTGTTTAATTACTGAACAAGCATCACAAAATGTAAATGAAATTCATCATAGACAGCCTGTAATTTTAAATGAAAAGGATGTTAATAATTATTTGAACCTTCAAATAGACGGTTCAAATTTTTTAAAGGAAGCAAGTAAGCCTAATTTAGAATTCTATGAAATTTCAAAAGATGTTAATAAACCTACAAATAACACTATATCTTTAATACAAAAAATAAATTAACTAAAAATTTAAATTAATGAGGACATATTTTGTGTCCTCATTTTTTTAAAAAATATTTTCTATAGGTTCAACTTGTCCTATTTTAAATATAATAGCATCATCAGGATCGTATCCAAATTGATTGGCTGAGTCTTTAAATCTTTTTGCTGGCTCAAGTATAGGCTCAAGCGATAATACAACTGTACCCCAATGCATTCCTAACATTTTTTTACTATTTAAATCCCTTCCTATTTGAAGCGCTTCCTCAGGGTTTGTATGATATATTGATTTATCTTTAACGGGTGCCATCGGATAAAAATTATATGCTCCAATATTTATTAACGTTAAATCTATTGGTCCATATTTTTTTCCTAGATCTTTATAAATATTTCCATAACCGGTATCGCATGCAAAAAATATTTTCATGCCCTGATATTCAATAATAAAGCTACCCCAGAGTGTTTTATTTGTATCCCACAAACTTCTTTTTGACCAATGAACAGCTGGAACAAATGTGACCTTTAAATCATTTATTTCAATTTCATCATACCAATCCATTTCGGATACATTCCTATAACCGTTTCGCGTAAAATATTTGCCTAGCTTTAAAGGTGTAAGCACTTTAGCTTTTTTATACGGAAATCTTTGAATTGTCCTTGTACTTAAATGATCGTAGTGATTGTGCGTAAGTAGAAATAAATCTACTTCAGGTAATTCTTTTAATTTTAAAGCAGGATCCACAAATCTTTTTGGACCAAATATTAATGGACCCATATTTTTTTCAAATACAGGGTCAGTTATAATTGTTGTATTTCCTAATTTAATTAAAAATGTTGCATGTCCTATCCAAGCAATATAGTTGCCTTTTTTATATTTATTTAAATTGTTTAATACCTCTGTCTTTTTAATAACGTGATCATCAGGAACTGTAGTATCAAGTTTTTTCTTTTCTTCATTGAATATTTTAAAACTCCAATTAAAAGAAGAGTTTCTTACAGGTGAACCTTCTGGATTTCTAAATGTTCCATCAGATAGATGGTGATATGGTCTTGTATCCATAGCAAACAAATTATTTGAGTAATTTAATAAAATAAATAGAAAAATTAAAAATTTTGTCACACTTTTACTTTTGAATTATAGTTAAATGACCCATTTTTCTGTTTTTTTTAATTTCTTTCTTTTCATAATCAAAAAAAAATTCATTATCAGAATATTTTTTAGATCGATATGAGACAATTTCTTCACCAATAATATTTATCATTTTTGCATTATATATTTTTTTTAATTCCTTTTTTTCTAAACCACAGATTGCTCTTATATGATTTTCAAATTGACTAATATTGTATGAATTTATTGTTAAATGACCTGAGTTATGAACTCTTGGTGCAATTTCATTGACATATAAATTATCATTTTTATCTATAAAGTACTCTACACAAATTGTTCCTACGTAATCTAAATCATCAGCAATTATTGATGCCCAGTCTTTTGCTTTTAATAAGATTTTATCATCAATAACAGCTGGAATCTTTGAATATTTTAATATCTGATTTTCATGTTCGTTTTCAATTGGTTCATAAACCGAGTGAATAGAATGACCAAATCTAGTTAATATAATTGAAAATTCTTTTTTTAAATTAATCATTTTCTCAAGAATATATTCCTGAGAAAAATCAATATTCAAATTTTCTAAATCTGAAGGATTACTTAATTTGTATTGTCCCTTACCGTCGTAACCAAGTCTACAAGTTTTAAGTAGTCCAGGAATTAATTTTATATTTGCATTAAGATCGGATTTTTCTTTTATTGATACATATCTAGTAGTGCTAATATTACACTTATTTATAAAATCTTTTTCATATAGTCTGTGCTGCACTATTTTGTTAATAGCCGGTTTCGGTTTCACATCCTTGAATTGATTAATTAAATCTAGTGTCTCAAAAGGAATATTTTCAAATTCATAAGTGACAACATCTACCCTATTTATAAAATCTTGTATTTTTGTTTTATCTTTGTAATCACCAAAAATGAAATCATTAGCATAAATCTGGGCTGGTGCATCGTTATCATCACAATATACAACTGTATTTATATTTAGTTTTTTTGCTCCTAGACATAATAAGCTTCCAAGTTGGCCACCTCCTAAAATTCCAATAGTTAGTTCAGACATATTTTATTTAGGCTTTTTTTTTACAGATTTGGTTTGTTTGGATCTTAATTGTTTTAATTTTGATTTAATACTTTTATCACTTAATGCTAAGATCGAAGCTGCGTATAAAGCAGCATTTATTGCCCCATCTTTGCCTATTGCAACTGATCCAACAGGAATCCCTTTAGGCATTTGAACTATAGATAATAAACTATCCAACCCTTTTAATTTTTTACTTTCGATCGGGACGCCAATTACTGGAATAGGGGATATGGCAGCAACCATACCTGGCAAATGAGCAGATCCACCAGCCCCAGCAATTATCACAGCAATATTGTTTTTTTCAGCGGTTAAGGCAAAATCGAATAGTCTTTTAGGAGTTCTATGAGCAGAAACAATTTTTGTTTCAAATTTAATTTTTAAACTTTTTAAAACCTCTTCAGCATATTTCATAGTCTTGTAGTCTGATTGACTACCCATAATGATTGATACTAAAGGTTTATTTTTTTGAGGCATTTTATTCATTTAATAGCAAATATTTTTAATCTATTATACCTTTAATAATATGAATTATAAAATAGATAACCTCCAGTATTGCAAATGGTCAAGAGAAGTATTTCAAATCAATAGAGAGGCTGGATTAGACGCTGTGCATGTTACAGTTGTCTATCATGAAGATTTTGATGAATTCAATACTAGAGTTGATGAATGGAATACATATTTTAGAGACAATTCAGATCTAATTTTTTTAGGAAAATCTTATAAAGATATTGAAAAAGCAAAAAAAGAAAAAAAAACTGCAATTTTTTTTGGTTTTCAAAATTGTTCACCTATTGAAGATGACATTGGTTTAGTTGAAAAAGTTTACGATCTTGGTTGTAGGTTTATGCAACTAACTTATAATAATCAGTCCTTATTGGCTACAGGTTGTTTTGAAAACGTCGACAGTGGGGTTACAAATTTTGGAAAAGAAGTGATTAAAGAAATGAACAGACTCGGACTTGTAATTGATATGTCCCACTCAGCAGAAAAAAGCACAATAGACGCAATAAATATAAGTCAAAAACCAATTGCAATTACACATGCAAACCCTACTTTTTGGCACGCAGCTAAAAGAAACAAGTCAGATGAATTGCTAAAAATTTTGTCTAAAAATGATGGAATGTTAGGACTTTCTTTATACCCTCATCATCTTAAAAATGGAACGAATTGCTCATTAGAAAGTTTTTGCGAAATGGTAGCAAAAACAGCAGACCTTATGGGGGTAGAAAAAATAGGAATTGGATCGGATCTTTGTTTAAATCAACCTGATACTGTTGTTGAATGGATGAGAAACGGAACATGGGCTAAAGCAAAAAATTTTGGAGAGGGTACAAAAAAAAGTTCAGGATTTCCTAAACAACCTGATTGGTTTTCTGATGCAAGGGGATTTTCTAATTTAGAAAGTGGCCTGTCAAAGGTTGGATTTGATAAAAATGAAATTAGTGGAATTCTTGGCGACAATTGGTTTAACTTTTATAAAAGAATGAATTAATGGAAGTTCAACTAAGATCACCAAAAGAAATTATGAAGCTTTCAAGGTTAGGATGCTTTCATCAGTCTAAACTTTCTTTTTTAAGATCTTTTTTAGAAGAATTTAAAGACTGGAAGTATTCAAGAGATTTATTTGAATTAAATAAAGAAGGGTATGGTAGGGCAGTATATTCATTTTCTAAAAATAATAGAACTTATTCCTTAATTTGTTTTGCTAATGAACTTAAAGATAATGAAAGATCTGATAGAGTTATCGCAACAAAGTGGGATGCCGCATTTGTACTTTATGACGGTATTCCAAATAAACTAGATATTGAAAGACTAAATGAAAATGTACCAAAACAAGAAGTTGGAAGATTAAGCTATAAAGAATTAACTCTTTCAAGGGCAAACAGATCAGTCAGATTATTCAATGAAGTTGTAGAAAGTCTATCTAACGGAAGACAACCAGATAAAAATATTTTATCAAAAGTTGGATATTTGTATAGAACAACTGCAGTTTATGGATCTGGTAAATTTGGTCTAGCTGACAGATTCAGGGTTAAAAATCGTTCAGAAATTAAAGGACCATTTAGATTAGAGATGATGTTAGTTTATTTAGTAAGACAATTTACGTTTGATCAAATTAATCATATTGCAAAGAATAAAAATCCAAAAAAATTTATTGAACTTGACAGTGAAATTGCAAAAGGACTTGGAATTGGAAATTCAACTGGACTTGGCATGGCACCGTTTATAGTAAATCATCCAACTCTGTTAAATAATTGGGTTCTTGCTAGGGAAACTGTTTTAAAAGAAATTAGAGAAATTGAGAACGTAGATAAAAATCAATTTAATACCTTTATAACATGTTTAAAAAAATCGATTAAAAATGTTAAAAACTGGAATACAGATAGCATTTTTCAGAAAAAAAAGATCAAACAGCTATCTATTGATTTAGAAAAAACTATAAAATATTTAGAAACAATTAATGTTAATCAAAAATTTTTATTTAACGAAATTTATAAATGGGCTGAAAATCAAGTATGTGATGAATGTTTAGAATATTTAGTCTCAATTTTTATGGAACCATTTGATGAAATAGTGAACAAATTTAAAGATAAGATGAGCTCAGATGAAGATAGATATTTTACAATACCAACAGAGAGAAAAACATCAGAACTAAGAGATATTCTAGAAAAAAATTATTCTGATATTTTAAAATTAGATTTTTTAAAAAAAGAAAACAATTATAATTTTTGGTTTATCTCAAAAAATAAAGAGGAACCGCGACTGGGTAGAAGATTTGAGGTTAATGGATCAGAATTAGAACAACCTTTGGCAATTGCAAGAGATATAAAAAAATTATACGAAAAAGTAATAGTTACAAAAAATAGTTTACCAATTGCAGAATTTTTAATAGAAAATGATGATTTAAGACATGTAGTTAGACGAGCGTTTATAATTGAAAAATTTCCTTACTCCGAAATATTAGATAACACTATTGGACAAAAGCTAATGCCAATAGATATGCTAAGATTTAAATTGTCATTTTTTGGAGCAATCAAATTTGATCCTAGATCAGATAAATGGTTAAGGATTTGTATGTTTCAAGGCGCCCCGCTACCTAATCAATTAAATAATTTTAACGATAAGTGGGTCTATGAAACTTTAAATTAAATGAGATCTTTAAGTGAAATTGATACTATTTCTAAACGTGCCTCAAAAGCAAAAGGTTTTAGCTGGGGCGTTGCCGAGGAAATAGGAAAATGTATTAAACAATTAGAATTATTTGGTTTACCAGGTATAAAAAATCTTAATCAATATCTAAAGATATACGATCAAAATAAATTTCAAAAAATCAAACTTATTTCTAAATCAAATATATCAGAAAATAAGTTTCATTGCCCTATAAGTTTAGGTATAGGTTTTTTAGATCAAATTAAATCATTAGAAAAACTAAAATCATTAGAATTTAATAAAATTGCTTATCCAATTTTATTTTTATCTTTTGCAAGTAGAGCCTCAGAAGTTTTAGGTAAAAAAATATTAGTAAAATTAGATGAAAAAGAATTTATCTTAAATTTTAATCAAAGCATTTTTGGAAATTATTCAAAAAATGAAATTTGGGAAAATGCTAATTCAGTATTGATTAATTTTTTAGATAATAACAACTCTTTTAGTGAAGAAGAGTGGAAAGAAATAACTAAATTTGCAAATGAAACTTTTGTAGAAGAAAGTGATGAATTAAAAGAAAAATCAGCAGGAGCTGGACTTACGGATAATGACTGAAGAAGATAACAATGAAAAGATAGATAATACTTGTGAGGAGTGCAAAAAAGAAGACGAAAGTGTTTCTCAAAACTTGATACTTACAGGATATAAACTCTGTAATTCATGCAGAACTTCAAAGACTATTTTTCCAATCTAGCTAATATTAGATATCGGCAGAGTACTCATTCTACTCATTACAAATGAAATAGATAAAAAAGCAATTATTAAAAAAGATAAAAATATTATTCCAAAAGCTTTAAGATTTGATTTTAAATTTAAAATATGTTTTGTAGAAATAATTAAAGCTGCAAATATCCAAAACTGAGTAAGAAAAATTATTGGGATAACAAGTTCTGGCGTTACTGCAAAAAATCTTATTAAACCAGGAGCATGTGCGTACCCAACTCCTATAAGAACTTTTTTAAAGGGTATTTTAGAGTTTACATCTGGAAATAACTTAACTCCGATAACATAGATAAAAATTGCCCAAATCAACCAAGTTACAAGTGCTGTAATTCCAGAAACACCAATTGACGTTTTTACAAAAGTATTAGCTGCTACAGCTCCCGCCACTCCATCTAACATCATAATTAGACCTGCAAAATAAACTGCGGCTTCTCCAAAATATTTTGGATCTTTAAAGATATTTCTATCTAATTTTAAACAGCTAACAACAATATGTAAAAATTGCCCAAACATTATTTTTTATCTTTTTTCTGGGCAAGATATGACACAACTAATGGAAATATTATTAAAGCGATTGTAATAATCGCACATATAACAATTAACGTGACGCTCATTGCCTAAATATCTATTATAGAATTATATGAGAAATGTCGAATGATAAATTGATTTAGGGGAAGTTAAACTTCCCCTAAAATAAAATTATTAGCCTTTTACAACTTCTCTAGTATTTGCGTTGAATGATTCCTTGAACGGAATATCAACAACAACTGCATCTACTGGTTGTCCAGGTTTGTCAGAATATTTTTCTGGCAAATGAACTTTATATTTAGTTCCAACTTTTCCTTTAGGAAAACCATTTGCATTTAATGTTCCATCATAAGGCACATAACCCATTGCTATGTTGGTTTTCTTTTCGGGATGCCACCAAGGCGATGTAATAAAACCTACGGGCTCTCCACCTTCATTATTTGATACTAACCAAAAGTCAGGTGCATAATCATCAATCGGTTTTCCACCTAATTCCATACCAACTAATTGAAGTGCATATGGTTTTTTTCCAGCTTTTATTTCAGCACCCATAGCCTCTAGAACTTTTTTTCCAACATAATCACCTTTTTTATTCCATTCACCTTTTCCTGATAATGAAACTTGATAACCTAAATTACACTGATAAGGATTGTGTTGATGATCCATGTCTTGGCCCCAAGAAAGAATTCCTGCTTGAATTCTTCTGTGATGTGCCGGTGCAATAACCATCAGCTGATGTTTTTTCCCCGCATCAAGCACTGCATTCCACATATCTTCTGCATATAAAGTAGATTCTCTTAAATATATTTCATAACCTGCTTCTCCTGAAAAACCAGATTGGGAAATAATACAACTTCTTCCACCGATTTTTGCAGAAGCTAATCCATAGAAAGGTATATTATCAAAATCAACTTGATCACCACAAAGGTCTTGCATCAATGCTTTAGATTTTGGACCTTGAATTTGAACTGGTGAAACATCTATTTCATGTATTTCACAATTAAATTTTCCATCAGCATTAACACCTTGCAGATACATTCCAATATCACTGTCAGATAAAGAAAACCAAAATTCATCATTAGAAATTCTTAAAAGTATTGGATCATTTAAAACTCCACCATATTGATTGCAAAGAATTACGTATCTTGCTCTCATTGGTGAAATTTTAGTTGCATCTCTTGTAATTACATAATCAACAAATTTTTCTGCATCAGGGCCTTTAACTTGAATTTGTCTTTCAACAGCTACATTCCACATTGTTACATGATTTACAATTGCATCATATTCAACCATTGCTCCACCATCTTCAGGTTTTACATATCCCCTAGGGTGGTATATACGATTGTATACCGTTGCTCTCCAACAACCTGCTTTCATTGATAAATGCCAATAAGGTGACTTTCTCACTCTTGTAGATATTAACATTTCTACTTTTGTAGGTCCGCTTTGTCTTAAATTATACGGAACCTTTCTGTCAGTTTGATCTACTGACGTTACATGTCTCATTTTACTATAATCGAACTCTTTAGACATATTTATTCTCCATCAACCACTTGTTAGTTTCCTTCAAGCCGCCGAATGTATAAATGTGGAAGTTATCAGTATGCGATTTAACTTTCCCAATTAAATCATTAGGGTCTTTAGGTTTCATTAAATCTAACGCCTTACTAAAATTAGATTTAAGAAAGTTTAAGGAATTTTTTGCCCCAACAATATTTGCAAACTTTATTAAGCTTGTAATTTTTAAAGGTCCAGTAATTCCAACATGAACTGGTACTGTTTGTTTAGATATAAAGTCTATGATGGGCTGAGGATCTAGTAACCATTGAGTAACTATATAGTCAGCATAAGGCTTTTTATCATTCATAGCTTTTTCTAAATTTGAATCAGATATATCAGGACTCCCTTCGGGGTGTCCAGCAATTCCAATCTTCATATCCTCAAAATAACCAGTTTCTAAAAGTTGAATTGAACTATCAAAATCCCCAATTGGATCTCGACTACCGCCAATAACTAAGACTTGTTTAGTCCCTCCATCTCTACATCTAGAAACGTATTCTTTTAGTTGTGCTTCATTTTCAATCGATCTCGCAGGAATATGTGGAATCGGGTTAAGACCT
>CACDSN010000006.1 GCA_902555465.1 uncultured Pelagibacteraceae bacterium | reverse complement strand
CCCAATCTAAATTGCTTCCCCAGGCTAAAGCTTCAATTACATCTAAGGGTAAATTTTTATTAACAATTGAGGGTACAACTGTCCATAGAACTAAATGCAAAATTAAAAAAAGATAAAATAAATATAATAAATTTTTTTTAATTATTGCCATTTTTATTAATTTACACAATTAATGCTTTCTTGACAGTAATCATTTGATGAATATATTCAGCAGATTTTATTATATTTAGATGGTAAAAATTTCTAAAACATATACCCCAAAAGAAACCGAAAAATATATGTGCCCAAAACATTTAGCTTTTTTTAAAAAAAAACTTCAAGATTGGAAAACTGATTTAAAAAGAACTAGTAATGAAGCTATTTACAATAGTTCATTAGATGACAACAGCACTTCTGCCGATATCGTAGATCAGGCAAGCTCATATACGGAGAAAAATGTTGAACTTAGAGCTATAAATAGACAAATAAAGTTAATTTCAAAAATTGACTCCGCATTACAGAGAATTCAGGACGGAACTTATGGTTTTTGTGAAGATACTGGACAGCCTATAGGTTTAAAAAGACTTATGGCTAGACCAGTTGCAACTCTATGCATTGCTGCACAAGAAAAACATGAAAAAGAAGAGAAAGTTTACGCTGACGATTAGTTTATTTTATCAAAAAAATAAGAATTTAATAGTTTTATAAGGTATCCTATATCCAGGGAAAGAATTTACATCAGCAGATAACAGGGTTGGAGGACTCCATCCAAATGCAAATATAATAAAAATAAATATTATCAATTTTTTTTTTGATTTAATAAAAGTTTTATTAACAATAAAATCTAAAGTTTTATTTACATTAAATTCAATATTTTTAAAATTTACATCTATAAATTTGTTTTTATATAAAAAGAAAAAAAATAATACTGATGAGACATAGGTGATATTAACAGCTCTTCCCCAATCTACAAACATAAGCCAGTGTATTGGTACTGCTATATTTAAGAGTATAAAAGGTATTGAAATTTTGCTAAAAGTTAAAATCGGATTTTTTAGACTTGCATTTAATATAAGAAGAATAAGTGGAAAAAATCCAACTATCATTATCATAGAGTATCTAAATAAATATGCATAAATACTATAATCTTTTGATGTTAACACGTTGATTGTGTCCATTATATGGACTAACGGCTCTCTCTTAGTAGCCATCAAACCACATGACATATAACAGACTTCGCCAAAATTTTCAGATAACGATTTTACCATCATATCAAAACCCTCAGGTGTAATTAATGAAAAAGCGCTAAACCATGAAATTGCTAATGAGGGTAAAAAAATAACAAAAATTGTTGATACAATTTTTGTTAACTTTTTATTGTGCATTCTTATTATGATTGTTGCTGCAAAAAAAGAGTAATAAAATATTGTTGGTTCATATAAAATTGAAACTATTGGTAGTATAAAAAGAATCCACAATATTGATTTTGATAAATCGTTTTTAGGATTAGCAATTGTGTAAAACCAAATATATCCTATAAATAAAAAAATTTCCTTTCTCGCTAAAACCTCAACTTCTGCAATATGATAAATTAAAAAAATAGGTGTAAATATTGTAAATAGTATTATGGCATTAATTTTAATATTTTTGAAATATTGATAAATAAGATAAATGTACAAAGAGTAGAAAAAAATCTGCATTATCAAAATTATAGATCTTAATTTAACATCAAAAAAAGTTGCAATTTGAAAAGCAATTTCTCCAGGCAAACCTCTTCTAGTAAACCCGCCCTGATAATTAATTATCCACTCTGATATTGTTGAGTCATTTCCAACTTGATGTTTTATATAAAGCCAAATTGTTGAAAAAATAACAATTAAAATTAAATATATTTTTAAATAGTTCTGATATTTATCTTCCATATATTTATGATTTAGGTATTTCTGATGTTTTATCCATGAACTTGTAACCTTTTATAACCGCAGGTCTCTTGGCAATAAGCTCATACCATTTACATAAATTTGAATAATTTTTTAAACCAATATCGTGCCAATGATGTCTAGCAATCCAAGGCCATGTAGCAATGTCAGCTATTGAGTAATCATTCCCAGCCAAAAATTTATTTTTCTTAAGATGATCATTTAAAACCTTGTAAATACTTTTTGTCATTTCAAAATATCTTTTTTCTCCAATTTCACTTAACCCCTTATTAAAACGATAAAAAAAATGATACTGCCCAATAAAAGGTCCTATTGAACCCATTTGAGCCATTAACCATTGATCAATTTTTAATTTAGTTTTTTTATCATAAAACATTCCACTTTTTTCTGCTAAATAAATTAGTATTGCGCCTGACTCAAAAATTGCCTCGCTGTTATTTTCATGATCGATTATTGCTGGTATCTTCGAAAACGGGCTTATTTTTTTAAATTCATTTTTAAACTGATCTCCATTTGATAAATCTAATTTTGTTACTTTATATTCGTAACCAATTTCCTCCAACATTATACTGATTTTTTTACCATTAGGAGTATCAGATGAAAAAAGCTCGATCACTCTTTAACACCAAGTCTATCTTTAATTGTTTTTGACGAAGTCGTAAATTCAAAACGATATTTTTCATCTGGTCTAGCTAATTTAAAACAAGCTCTAGCAGCTAGCGCTCCTTCATGAAAACCAGACAAAATAAGTTTTAATTTTCCTGGGTAATTACAAATATCGCCCACTGCATAAATTCCTTTTTGATTTGTCTCAAATTTTTCAGTATCGACAGTAATAGTTTTTTTATCGATGTTTAAACCCCATTCTGCTATTGGTCCAAGTTGCATTATTAAGCCAAAAAAACCTAAAACGTAATCTGTTTCTAATTTTTTTATTTCTTTATTGTTGTTAATTATTTCAATATTATCTAAATTATTTTTGCCATTTACACTTTTAAGCTGACAATTTGTAAATAAATTAATCTTACCACTGTCTTTTAGTTCAAATACCTTATCTACAGATGATTGTGCTCCTCTAAATTCATCTCTTCTATGAATCAAGTTTACTTTTGAGTCTTTTGAAAGTTCTATAGCCCAATCTAAAGCACTATCACCTCCTCCAAAAATTGAAACCGTTTTTCCATTAAAAATAGACTTATCTTTTACTGAATAAAAAATTGATTTATCTTCATATGCGGCACATTCTTTTGGCGCAAACTTTCTTGGTTCAAAAGATCCTACTCCACCAGCAATTATCACATTTGGTGTGCTAAATTCTGTTCCTTTATTAGTTTTAACATTCCAATGGCCATTATTTTTTTTAACTTCGTCAACTCTTTCAGATAAATGAAATTTAATGTTAAAAGGTTTTAATTGGTTTATAAGATTGTTTGTCAGTTCTTCGCCAGTGCACTCTGGAACTGCTGGAATATCATATATTGGTTTGTCTGGATAAAGTTCTATACATTGTCCTCCAATTTTGTCTAGATTGTCAACTATTTCACAATTTAATCCAATTAATTTTAATTGGTGAGCAGTAAATAACCCTGTTGGACCTGCTCCAATAATTAACGCATCAGTTTTAATCATTATGCTTGTCTCTCTGGCAAGTCTACAATTAATCCATCTAATTCATCTGAGATTATCATCTGGCAACTTAGTCTACTATTTTTTTTAGGTTCAAATGCTTGATCCAACATATCTTCTTCCCCATCTTGTTTTGGTGGAACCTTATTAAACCAATCATCTTTGACATAAACATGGCATGTCGCGCAAGCCATAGATCCTCCACAATCAGCATCTATCCCTGGAATATCATTTTGAACAGCCCCCTCCATAACAGTTAATCCATTTTGCACATCTACTGTATGAGATTTTCCATTATGCTCAATGTAAGTTATTTTTGCCATGCGATGTATATAATTATTAAAAAAAATAGGGCAAGTATGTATTACATACTCGCCCTATTTAAACTAAAGTTAGATAACGATATTATCTTGCTCTAGCTGATGTATTTTGCATCGCTGCAGCCCAAATAACTAAACCGAAAGCGATTTTGTTAATAAAGTCCGCAAGGTTGTAAATCACGTTTAGTGAATTTGCATCTACACCACCAGTTAAGTAACCAAATACATAACCTAATGGGTAAATTGCCCAACCTATTGTTACGATCATTCTCATTGCGCCAAATGCAGTAGACAATCCTTTGTTACCACTTTTAGCTGCTGCTTTACCAGCCTCACCTGAGAATACTTCATATAAGATGTAGAACCATCCAGCCATACCGATTATGAAACCAAGTAGTGCGTTGATGTATCCTGCTTCTCCTAAGTATCCACCGATTAGCATCACTAAAGATCCAATTAACAATCTCCAGAAAATACCACCTGGTACTTTTCTTACAGCTGCAAGAATTAAATAGAATTCAATCATCTGTAGTGGCACAGTGATCAGCCAGTCAATGTATCTGTATACAGTTGGTGACTCACCTGTTTGTACCCATACACCTCTCATGTACATATAGTGGATAAATGCAATACCAGTTACAAGACCTGCAACTGTTACCGATGTTTTCCAACCAGATGCAACTGATCCTCTTTCCATGAAAAAGAATGCAGTAGCAGCTAACATACCCATTGAGATTACCCAGAAAGAAATTCCAACGAAGTCATCAGCAGCTAAGAGAACAGTTTCTGCGTTTGCAGCACCTGCGAAACCCATTAGGGCAACAGTTGCTAGCGCAAAAAGTTTAAGTTTTTTCATATTAAAAACTCCCTCTTTTGTTTATTTATAGTTTAAATTTAAACTATAGAATGACCAAATTGGTCATTCCAAAGTTAGTGGCTTAATAACAAAATTAGGTAAGTATTAAAAGTTTTTTTGGGTATTAAAAAGTATTGATTTTACTAACTTTTTAAAATTAAATACAACCTGTAACATAAAAACTATATTAAAATGGTTCTTATTAACAAATCATTATGGGTCAGAAATTTAATAAAATTTATGAAAACTCTATAAAAAATCCTGAGGATTTTTGGAAAAATATTTCGGAGGATATCTTTTGGTTTAAAAAACCAACGAAAATTTTAAATAAATCAAATCCACCATTTTATAAATGGTATGAGGATGGGATAACAAATACATGTTACAATGCTTTAGATCACCATATTCAACAAGGCAAGGGTGAAAGAGTTGCATTAATATACGACAGTCCAATAACTGGCAACAAAGCCAAATTTACATTTAACGAATTAAAAGAAAAGGTTTCAAAATTTGCGGGAGCCTTAGACAATCTTGGTGTAAAAAAAGGAGATAGAGTTATAATATATATGCCAATGATACCAGAGGCAGTGGTTGCAATGCTAGCTTGTGGGAGGGTTGGAGCTATACATTCAGTTGTCTTTGGTGGTTTTGCATCAAATGAGTTAGCAAGTAGAATAGACGACAGTAAAGCCAAACTTTTAATAACCGCATCATGTGGATTTGAACCAGGAAGAACTGTTGAATATAGACCTCTTGTCGATGGGGCTCTCAAACTTGCAAAACATGAAATAGAAAAAGTAATTTTTTTTCAAAGGGAAAGTCATGAAATTAATTTGAATGCACCGTTAGAGATATCATGGAATGAAGTGCTATCAAATGCAAAAGATAAAGATTGTGTTGAAATGAGGTCAAATGATTTTGCATATATATTGTATACCTCTGGAACAACTGGCGTACCGAAAGGAATTGTAAGAGATATTGGAGGACATATCGTGGCTCTCAAATGGACCATGAAGAACATTTACAATATTGATGAAAATGATGTTTGGTGGTCAGCAAGTGATATTGGGTGGATTGTTGGTCACTCTTATATTGTTTACGCACCTTTGTTTAAAGGGTGTACAACAGTTTTATTTGAGGGAAAACCTGTAGGTACCCCTGATGCGGGAGTCTTTTGGAGAATTATTTCAGATTACAAAATAAAATCTCTGTTCACAGCACCAACCGCTTTTAGAGCAATTAAAAAGGAAGATCCAGATGGAAAGTTTTTTTCAAAATATGATTTAAGCTCATTTGAGTCTTTATTCTTAGCTGGTGAAAGAGCAGATCCAGATACAATTAAGTGGGCTGAAAATTTATTAAATGTTCCTGTAATTGACCATTGGTGGCAAACTGAAACTAGTTGGTCAATAAGTGGAAATTGTACAGGTATAGAAATGCAAAAAACTAAATATGGTTCTGCATGTAAACCAGTACCAGGTTATGATGTAAAAATAATTAAACCAGATAATACTTTGGCAAAACCAAATGAAATGGGTGATATAGTTGTAAAACTTCCATTACCTCCAGGAACTTTTCCTACACTATGGAATGCTGATCAAAGATATAAAGAAAACTACATGACAAATTATGAAGGTTACTATCAAACTTATGATGCAGGTCATATTGATGAAGATGGGTATGTTTGGATTATGTCTAGAACAGATGATATAATTAACGTAGCAGGTCATAGATTATCTACAGGCGCAATTGAGGAAGTTTTATCAGAACATCAGTCAGTTGCTGAATGTGCAGTTATTGGAATTAAAGACCAATTGAAAGGTCAGCTTCCAATTGGTCTGATTGCTTTAAAAGCTGGTGTTATAAAAGAAAACGAAACTATTTCAAAAGAATGTATTCAAATGGTTAGAGATAAAGTTGGACCAGTTGCAGCATTCAAAACCGTAATAGTTGTCAAAAGATTACCAAAAACTAGATCAGGTAAAATATTAAGAGGAACTGTTAGAAAAATCGCTGATAAGGAAGAATATAAAATGCCAGCAACAATTGATGATCCAGCAATTTTAGATGAAATTAAAGAAAATTTAATGCAAAATGGTATTATAAAATAATGCTTAAAACATATTTAATTTTAATTTTTGCTACTTTTTTTGAAGTTGCAGGCACAATGCTCTTGCCAGTAACAAAAGGCTTCAGTAAACCAATACCTACTGGTTTTCTTATTGTATTTTATATCTGTGCATTTTTTTGTTTGTCGCTTGTTGTAACAAAACTTCCTTTAGCAGTAGTTTACGCAACATGGTGTGGGTTAGGTATTTTCACAATTGCAATACTTGGATATCTTATTTATGGTCAAACATTAAGCTGGCAGGTTATTATTGGATTATTTCTAATTGTTATTGGTCTAACATTAGTTAATATTTATTCTTCTAAAGTAATTAATTAAATTTTAAAGGTTTACCAGAAGGATCCCCAATAATTTTTCCATCCATCATTTTTATTTCACCATTTACTATTGTTGCTACAGGAGTGCCTTTAAACTTATCTCCATTAAACGGTGACCATTTGCATTTGCTCTCAATATTTGCATTCTTAATTTCTATTATTTTGTTCATATCGATGATGGTAAAATCAGCATCATAGCCTTCCTTAATGAAACCTTTGTTTTTAATTCCAAAAATTTTAATTGGATTTTCACATACAAGATTAATTAATTGATTTAATGTAAGTCTGCCTTCATTTACATGATTTAACATTACAGGCATTAAAGTTTGTACACCTGGCATTCCTGAGGGTGAATTAGGATATTCTTTATCTTTATTTTCTTTTAAATGTGGAGCGTGATCAGAGCCTATTGTATCATTTAAATTATTTCTAATTGCATACCATAATCTATCATAATGAGATTTATCTCTGATGGGTGGATTCATCTGAGCATAAGTTCTAAGTTTATTATAACAATCGGGCGCATATAAAGTTAAATGCTGAGGAGTAATTTCAAATGTTATATTTCCCTTGTGTTGTGATAAAAAATCAATTTCTTCTTTTGTTGTGATGTGAAGTATATGAGCTCTTTTTTTATAACGCTCAGCAATTTTGACTATTCTTCTTGTAGATGATATTGCGCATTCTACACTTCTCCAAACTGGATGAGTATGAACATCTCCTTTTTTGATCAATTTTTTATTTATATTTAAAATAGCTTCATCTTCGGAATGAACTGCAACAACTTTTGAACTGTTTTGAAAGACTTTTTCAATATCTTTCTCCTCAGCAACTAATAAATTACCGGTTGAAGATCCTGCAAAAAGTTTAATACCACAACAACCCTCTAAATCTTTTAAACTTGCTAAATCATTTGCATTGTCAGCGGTCGCACCAAAATAAAAAGCATAATTACAGTACATTCTATCTTTAGCGAGATCTAATTTTCTTTGAAACTCTTTCATATTAGAAGTTGGTGGATTAGTGTTAGGCATTTCAAATACACTCGTTATGCCGCCTGCAATTGCTGCCCTACTACCTGAATGAAGATCTTCAGTATCAGTTGAGCCAGGTTCTCTGAAATGCGTTTGCGTATCAATACATCCAGGTAAAACTATTTGACCTTCAACATTTATTTTTTTCTTTGCATCTTCAGAAATTTGGCCAATCTTATGAATTTTTCCATCATTTACAGCCAGATCTACTTTTTTTAATTCTCCATTGATAAAACATTTTCCATTTTTAATTATAAGATCTAACATTTGTTAAAAAAGTAATTATATTATATTTATTAGATAATCAATTATGAATAAACATAGTATTTACATTTTAGAGGATAGAGGTTTAATTTATATAAACGGCATTGATACTTTTAATTACTTGCAAAACATAATAAGTAATGACTTAAATAAAGTAACAGACTCCCAAAGTTGTTTTTCATACTTATTAACACCACAAGGAAAATATTTGTTTGAATTTATAATTGTTAAGCATAAAAATGGTTATTTTTTAGATTGTCCCAAGTATCAGATAGAAGATCTTTATAAACAATTGACTTTATACAAGTTACGATCAAAAGTTGAAATTAAAAACCTTTCAAATGAATTTGTTGTTACGGCACTTTCAAAAGAAAGCTTTGTTGAATTTGAAAAAAAAAATTACAATCCGGGGTATACAATAAAGTTTAGAGAAGATTCAGTAATTTTAGATCCAAGATGTGTTAACTTAGGTGCTAGATTAGTAATTAATCTTGAAAAACTTTATTTATCCGCAAAAAAATTAGGTTTAAAAATTTCTAATATTGATGAGTACTATAAATTAAGTCACTCTCTTGGTATTCCAAACTCAAATACTAAAAATTTTCAGAATAAAATTTTTGGGTTAGAGACAAATTCAGAAGAATTAAATGCAATAGATTTTAAGAAAGGTTGTTATGTTGGACAAGAAAATACTGCAAGAATGAAATTAAAGGAAAAAATTAGTAGAAGAATCTATCCTGTCGAAGTTGTTGAAGGAAGTATTACTATAGATGATGTAATCAAAATTAATAATATTGAAATTGGAAAAATTATAAATAACTCCAAGTTTTCCTTTGGACTTTTTAAATTTAAAGATCCAAATTTTAAATTAAATGAAATTTTAAATACTGATAATGGAAAAATAATAATCAAAAAACCTTTTTGGGTTTAATCTTTTAAGATAAATTTAGATAAATCTGGCTTAAAATAATCTGGACCTTTCATTACTTTGCCGTGTTCATTATATATAGGTTTTCCATTTTTTCCTAATTTGCTCATATTAGATTCTTGAACTTCATCAAAACACTTATCTAAATTAATTCCAAAAGCATGCCCAGCACCATAAGTAACATATAATATATCTGTGAGTGCATCCGCAACTTCTAAAATATCATTTTCATTTATTGCCTTGGTTAGCTCATCGAGCTCCTCTTGAATCAAACTTAATCTAAGTGAATTTATTTTTTCACTTGAAAGTTCAGATTTTGTTTTAACTTCTTGTCCAAAGGTACTCATAAATAAACCTACTTTTTCAAAATTTGTCATTTTTCTCCTTATTTTTTTCAACTGCTAGGATTTTTAATTATTTTCATGTATAACATTTTATTACCTTTATTTATATTATGAAAACTAGAAAAGAATATGACAGCATAGGCAGTATTAATGTACCTGTGGATAAGTATTGGGGCGCTTCCACTCAAAGATCAAAAAAATATTTTGATATAGGAGAATTTAAGGTTAGACCAATACTAATTAAATCAATTGCTATAATAAAAAAAACTGCAGCAATAGTGCATAAAAATGAAAAGCAAATAGATTCTAAAATCTCAAATGCAATTATTAAAGCTTCTAATGATGTAATTAGTGGAAAGCTAAATGACCATTTTCCTCTCAAGGTTTGGCAAACAGGCTCTGGAACACAGACAAATATGAATGTTAATGAAGTTATTGCTAATAGAGCTATTCAAATTTTAGGTGGAAAACTTGGATCAAAAAAACCAGTACATCCAAATGATCATGTTAATAAATCTCAATCTACAAACGATGTATTCCCGAGTGCAATGCATATTGCAATAGCCCTTGAAACTAGGGATAAGTTAATCCCAGCTCTAAATTTATTGAATAGAGAATTAAAAAAAAAGGTTTTACAATTTAAAAATATAATCAAGATTGGACGAACTCATTTACAAGACGCAACACCTTTGACGCTTGGACAAGAATTTTCTGGCTATCAATCACAACTAGAAGATACAATATCCAGAATAAAAAATGCACTAAATGAAATATGCCAACTAGCTCAAGGAGGTACAGCTGTAGGGACAGGTATAAACTCTAAGAAAAATTTTGATATAAAAATTTGCAAGGAAATAAGTAAAACTACAAAAATAAAATTTAAACCTGCTAAAAATAAATTTGCAGCTCTTGCAGCTCATGACGCAATTGTTAATTTTTCAGGAACATTAAACACAGCCGCAGTATGTTTAATGAAGATTGCTAACGATATTAGGTATTTAGGGTCAGGTCCAAGAGCAGGTTATGGCGAATTAATTCTTCCTACTAATGAGCCAGGGTCTTCAATAATGCCGGGCAAAGTTAATCCAACTCAATCTGAAGCAGTTACAATGGTTTGTGTTAAAGTTATTGGAAATCACAGTGGTATTACAATAGCTGGTTCGCAAGGTCAATTCGAACTAAATGTTTTTAAACCATTAATTGCTCACAATATTTTACAATCAATTGATCTTCTAGCAGACAGTTCTATGAATTTTGCAAAATATTGTGTGAAAGGAATAAAAGCAGATACCAAAAAAATAAAATATGATTTAGAAAATTCATTAATGTTGGTTACAGCTTTGGCTCCTAAAATTGGATATGATAATGCTGCAAAAATAGCAAAGGCTGCTCTCAAAAATAGAACAACTTTAAAACATGAGGCTATAAAATCAGGACTAGTAAACGAAAAAGAATATTTTAAAATTGTAGACCCAAAAAAAATGATCACTCCTGAATAAAAATATTATCGTCTTTTAATAAATTTTTTAATTGTTGTAAGTTGTTAAATTTATAGAACTCTGAATAATTTCCAAAACCCTTGGTTGAAACTTTTGATATAAAATTGTTTCCTGTATCCGCGTTAAATTGATAAGTAAAATAAATTTGTTTAGATAAAATTTTATCTTTTTTATAATTATATAAAAAACGATTAAATTTTTCATTGTTTAATATTTCTATTTTTATTTTAATTTGAAGAAGTTGATTATTGTTTTCTAAATATTCGTATTCAGAAATTTCTAAAATAGCAAAATCATTTAAATAAAATTTTTCTTTTTCTGTTTTAAGATCTGCACCTTCAAATAATAAATTTAATTCTCCTTTTTTTAATACTTTATTATCAATACTATTTAAATTTAATTTAATTAAACCCGATAAATTTTCTGATTTAAGTTTTCGGTTTTTATAAAGAAAGTATAGTAAATTTTCTAATTTACTAAGACTTGTGTCTTTAAGATCAACTGTTAAATTAAAATAAAAAGGATCAAAATTAATTGAACCATTTAAATCTAAAATAGAATTCTTAAAATTCTTATTTTTAAACTTAATTTGGTTGTTCTGAACTTCATAATCGAAATTATTTATTTGATTTAAAAATTGAAATTTTAAATTACCATTTTGCATTAGTTCAGAGGTCTGAATATTATCAATTAAGTTATTTTCAATTATTAAATTAGGATCCTTTAATTCAAAATAAATATTTTGAATGTTAAATTTTTTGTAGTCAATTAAATACTTAAATTGATAATTCGAATCAAATATATTACCATCTATTTTAAGAATTTTTTTGCTATTAACAAAATCAATTTTATAGTCAAAATTTTTAATAGTAGAGATTAAAATAATTTCGTCATTTTTATTTTTAAAAAATAAAGTACTTTTTTTTATTATAAAATTATTAACAATATTTTTTTTTAAATTAAGAATAAAATTCTTAAGTGACAAAGAATTTAGATAAAAGTTCGCCTTATTTACAATAATTTTTTTTATTTTAAATTTTTCATCGTAAAGGTCTGTGATTGAAATAAAAACTTTGATATTTTCTAATTTAGAAATAATGTTTTTTTCATTTTCACCGATTTTTAAATCACCTTTTTTTATCAATAAATGAGGGGATGGTATAAATCTGAAACTAATATTTTCTAAGTTATGGAGTTTTATTTTAAATTCGTTATTAATTGTATTTTCAATTTTCTGGTTGTATTTTTTGTAGTCATAGAATGTAGGAACTGAAAAAAAAATAGCTGTGCCAAAAAAGATTATGAAAAATACAAGCACAAGATGAAAAGGATCTTGTTCTTTAAAAAAATTACTTTTAAAAGAGAGTATGAATGGATTTTTTTTCATTTATTAAAGAGTACTTATACAACTTAAATTTAAAATGTTAAATTTTGATTACTTAAATAATTTAAACGAAAAACAAAAGGAGGCAGTTACTTATTTAAATGGGCCTTTATTAATTGTAGCTGGTGCAGGATCTGGAAAGACTAAAGTGCTGACCTCTAGAATATGTCATATTGTTTTATCAGGCAAAGCATCTGCAAACGAAATTTTAGCAGTGACCTTTACCAACAAAGCTGCAAATGAGATGCTAAGCAGAATTCTCAATAATTTAAAAAAAAAGAAATTCGGTATGCCCTGGGTTGGAACATTTCATTCTATATGTGTAAAGATTTTAAGAAAACACGCTAGGGCTGCAGATTTAAATTATAACTTCACTATTGTAGATCAAGAGGATCAAAAGAAATTAATAAAAAATATTTGCAAATCAGAAAATATTGATACAAAAAAAATATCTCCAAATTATATACTTAACATTATTGAAAAGTGGAAAAATAAAGGATGGTATCCTAAAGATGTAATTTTAAAAAAAAATGAAAAGATCGAAACATCTTTTCTTAAAATCTATGAAATCTATCAATCGAAACTTATTGATTTAAACGCTTGTGACTTTAATGACTTAATTTTACATTGTATCAAAATTTTTGAAAATAATCCTGATATAACTAAAATGTATTCAAAAAATTTCAAATATATTTTGGTAGATGAATATCAAGATACAAATTTTATACAAAGCAAATGGTTAAATCTTTTATCAATAGAGAATAAAAATATCTGTTGTGTAGGTGATGACGATCAATCAATTTATAGTTGGAGAGGTGCAGAAATTAAAAATTTTTTAGAGTTTGATAAAATTTATGAAAATACAAAAATAGTAAGACTTGAAAAAAATTACAGATCAACTCAAAATATATTATCAGTTGCCTCTAGTCTTATTTCTAATAATGAAAACAGAGTTGGAAAAACACTTTTTACAGATGGTGAAGAAGGAGAAAATGTATATTTAGACAGCTATAGAAGTGGCAAAGATGAGGCCATTGGAATAGGGGAAAAAATTGAAAAACTAAAATCTAAATTTAAATTAAATAATATTACTATTTTGGTAAGAGCAATTTTTCAAACAAGAGAGTTTGAAGAAAGATTTTTAAAAATAGGTATACCTTATAGAATAATTGGAGGTATTAAATTTTATGAAAGGGCAGAGATTAAAGATTGTATTGCATACCTGAGAATTGTAAATCAAACAAGAGATGATTTGTCATTTGAAAGAATTGTTAATGTCCCCAAAAGGTCAATTGGAGAAACTACGATTAAATCTATTTATGATTATGCAAACAAAAATCATTTTTCACTTGAAGAAGGTGCGAAAAAAATGATTGAGTTAAATCTTATAAAACCAAAACCTAAGTTAGGTCTTAGCTCTATTATAGGATTACTAGAGAAATGGAGATTTGATCTAAGAAAAAAAACCAACCATGTAAAGTTGCTTCAGATAATTTTAGATGAGTCTGGATATAGTCAAATGCTTAAAGATAAAAAAGACCTAGAAAATGAAAATAGACTTGAAAACATTAAAGAACTTCTTAATGCGATGAAAGAATTTGATAATCTTGAAAGTTTTTTAGAACATGTTGCTTTAGCAACTTCAATTGATCAAGATTGGGAAGGACAAAAGGTTAACCTAATGACCATGCATTCTTCAAAAGGTTTAGAATTTGACGTTGTTTTTTTACCAGGTTGGGAGGAAGGATTGTTTCCACATCAAAAATCAATGGAAGAGAAAGGACAGAGCGGATTAGAAGAAGAAAGAAGATTAGCTTATGTTGGGATTACACGAGCGAAAAAAATTGCACATATTTCTTTTTCAATGAATAGATTTTATCAGGGTGATTGGATAGATAGTATTTCATCCAGATTTATCGACGAGTTGCCAGAAAAAAATATTGAAAAAAACAATCAATTTTCGCAAGATGAAAATACTGATTTTGAATTTAATCAAGATATAGATTATGAAACTGATATTAAAAGTCCTGGGTGGTTAAGGTACCAAAAAAGAATTAAATCATGAAAGCTCTTAGTAAATTAAAAAAATTGTTAAAAAATCACAATTTAGATGCATATGTAATACCTAAAAATGATGAATTTTTTGGTGAATATGCTTTTCCAAATAGGTTAAAAACTATTTCAAATTTCTCTGGCTCAGCTGGTTTTGCGGTTATAACTTATTCGATTAATTATTTATTTGTTGATGGTAGATACTTGATACAGAGTAAAATAGAAAGTGGTAGAGATTTCAAAATAATTGAAATTCCTTACACTTATCCTAAAGATATTATTAATAATAACTTATTCAAAAGAATTGGGTATGATCCTAAATTATTTACAGCAACAACATTAGAAAGATATTTTGGATATAAATATAATTTAATTCCGTTAAATGAAAATTTGGTTGATAAAATTTTTCTAGAAAAAGAAACAAAGGAAAACTTGTTTTTTAAGTTAGACAAAAAGTTTGTTGGGGAAAGCATATCATCTAAGATTAATAGACTTAGCAGAGTTATAAAAAAATACAGATCAGATAGTATTTTTGTTTCAGCGCCAGAGAATGTAGCTTGGCTACTTAATATAAGGGGCAGAGATAATCCAAATAGTCCAATACCTAACGCTAGATTAATATTGGACGAAAATAAAAGAATTTATTTTTTTACAAATCTAAAAAAAATTAAAAATATAAAGAAAAAAATTAATTATAAAAAAATAAAATTTTATGATTTTGATAGATTTTATGATGTTTTATCAAAATTAAATTCGTCCCTTTTTACAATAGATAAATCAACATGCTCAATTTTTAATCAAGGTTTAATAAAATCAAGGTTTCGAATAAATAACCATGAAGATCCTATATATAATTTTAAATCTATAAAAAATAAAATTGAAATAAAAAACATGAAAGATGCGCATATTATAGATGGTGCGGCTCTAACAAAATTTTTATATTGGATCAAACAAGAAAAAAATTTTGGTTTTGATGAATTGTTTTTAGAAAAAAAGTTAGAAAAATTTAGAAAAAAAAATAAGCAATATATTTATCCAAGTTTCAACACAATTGCGGGCTCCGGTCCTAATAGTGCAATCATTCACTATAGATCATCTCAAAAAACGAATAGAAAAATAAAAAAAAAGGATATATTTTTATGTGACTCAGGTGGTCAATATAAATATGGAACAACAGATGTTACAAGAACTGTATGCTTTTCAAAACCAACGCAAAGAGTAAAAAATATTTTTACTAGAGTTCTTAAAGGGCATATAGCGGTTGCGATAAATGACTTAAATAAGTTTAATAAGGGATATTTAATTGATAAAAAAGCAAGATCAGCTTTGAACAAAATTAATTTGGATTATGGACATGGAACAGGGCACGGTGTAGGTTTTTTTTTAAATGTTCACGAAGGACCGCAATCAATTTCTAAGTTTAACTCTGTAGAGTTAAAAGAAGGAATGATAGTTAGTAATGAGCCTGGTTATTACGAGGAAGGAAAATTTGGAATTAGAATTGAAAACTTAATTTATGTCGAAAAAAATAAAAATAGATTGCAATTTAAAAATTTAACAATGGCACCAATAGATAAAGATCTAATAAATGAAAAATTATTAAATCCAAGTGAAAAAGAATATTTGCTTAAATATAATTTAGAAGTTTATGGTAAAATATCTAAATTTTTAAATAAAAAAGAAAAAAATTGGCTTTTAAATTTAATTTAATAGTTTAATTAGCTCGCTGTTATTAATAATCTTAATACCTAATTCTTTCGCTTGATTAACTTTCTTTGTTGTTGGTTTTTCCCCTACAATCAAGTAATCTAATTTTTTATTAACTGAACTTAAAATTTTACCTGCATTTTTTTCAATTATTGCTTTAACTTCTGCTCTACTCATATTTTCCAATTTACCAGTAATCAAAAAACTGAAATTTTTTAACTTTCCTGAATTATTTACTGTTTCATTCTCAATATTAAGGTAATTTGAGAGCTCTCTTACAACTTTTATATTCTCTTTTAATAAAAAAAAATTTCTTAAAGATGATATTTGAATTTCTCCGATTCCATCAATATTTATAAATTTTTGAAAATCATATTTTTTATCAATTTTAAAAAAATTTTCCTTTGTTTGTAAATGTTTAGCAATTAATTTAGCATTTTCTTGACCTATATGTCTTATCCCTAGTGAATAAATAAATTTATTTAAAGATATATCTTTTGATTTATTAATCGAATAATTTAAATTTGAAGTCGATTGAGATCCCCATCCCTCTAGATTTTCTATTTTATTATAATCTAGTTTAAAAATATCTTGTGGAAAACGTATAAGTTTTTTTTCCCAAAATTTTTCAACTACTTTTTTTCCGAGTCCATCTATATTTAATGCATCTTTTGAGACAAAATGTTTAATTTTTTCTATTGCTATTTTTTCACATGTATACCCTTCAGATGAGCATCTTTTAACTACATCATATTTTTTTGTATATTTATTAAATTCTTTCTCAACATATGATCCACATGATGGGCACTTATTAGGAAATTTATATTTTTTTGAATTAGAAGATCTTTTATTAAAATCTACTGAAACTACATGTGGAATTACATCTCCTGCTCTTTCAATTTTTACTATATCTCCTATCCTTATATCTTTTTTTTTTATTTCATCTTCATTATGAAGTGTTGCATTAGAAACTAATACTCCACCAATGTTAACTGGTTTTACTTTTGCTACTGGCGTCAAAGCTCCTGTTCTTCCTACCTGAATCTCAATATTTAAAATCTTTGAAAATGAAGATGCTGCAGAAAACTTATGTGCCGCCGCCCATCTAGGGGCATTACCTACAAAACCTAATCTACTTTGAAGTTTAAGATTATTTAATTTGTAGACTAAACCGTCAACATCATATTCTAATTCATATCTTTTTTTTTCAAAGGCTTCGTGATTTTTTATTAACTCATCTATATTTGATATTACTTTATTATATTTGCTTATTTTGAAACCCCACTTTTCTAACGAATTCAGAAACTCAGATTGTTTGTTGAAATAATTATCTTCAAATAAACCAAATGTATATGCAATAAATTTTAAAGGAATTTTTTTTGTTTCAATAGATTCCTTTTGTCTTAAAGAGCCTGATGCGGCATTTCTAGGATTTGCAAATTTTTCTTTTAAATTTTCAAAGTCACTTTTATTTATATAAACTTCACCTCTTATTTCTATATTTTTAGGAAAACCTTTTAAATTAATTTTTTTCGGTATATCGTTAATTGTTTTTAAATTTTCTGTAATAAGCTCTCCTTCATACCCATCACCTCTTGAAACACCTAATTCTAAATTTCCATTTACATAGGTTAGTGATGCAGAAATACCATCTATTTTTGGTTCTACACTATATTCAAATTTTTGAATTTGATTAAAATCTAAATAATTTTTTATTTTTTTTTCGAAATTTTCTAAATCTTCTTTATTAAAAATATTAGATAAAGATAACATTGGAACCTTATGTTTTTGTTTTTTAAAATTTTTAGAAGGTTTAAAACCTATATTTTTTGAGGGTGAGTTCTTATGAGATAAATATTTATATTTTTTCTCTAAATCAAGAATACTTTTTTTAAGATTGTCATACTCTTGATCTGTAATTAAAGGTTTATCCTTAGAATAGTATAATTCATTATGTCTTATAATTTTTTTTATTTTATCGATATAAATTTTTTTTATCGATTCTTTATTTTCCATTAAAATATTTTTGTTTTAATTTTTTCAATTAAAGACTTCTTTGACTTATTTTTTTCAATTTTTTTCCTTGATTCATAGTTTTTGTTGAAAACTTTATATGAATTTTCATACCACTCGCTTGATTTATAATTGTAACCTAACAAATAAGCGTATTTCTTTGCTTCTTCTTCAAGACCAATTATATAGTGAATTTCTACTAAACGATGAAGGGCTTCCTCAATAAAAACTGAATCATTGTATTTTTCAACTACTTCCTTAAATCTATTTATAGCTGGTATCCACTTTTCTTTATCAAAATAATATCTTGCTAAATACATTTCCTTGGACGCTAATATTTCATCTATTAATTCTATTTTGAATTTTGAGTCTAATGCATATTCTGTTTCAGGATATTCTTTAATTATAAGTTTAAAATATTTTTTGGATTTTATTATGGATTCTAGATCTTTAGTTTCATCAACAATAGAATTATAATAAGTAACCGCCAAAAGGTAGTAAGCGTAATCCATTCTAGGATGTCTTGGATATGTTGATATAAATCTTTCAATTTCATATATTGCTTCAGAATAATATTCATTTGAATAATATGAATATGCAGCCATCAAAGCAGATCTTGGGGCCCACACAGATTGGGGATATAACAATTCAGCCTCAGTAAATTTTTTTGCTGCACTTAAACCATCTTCATCATTCAGAGCTTTTAAACCCTCTTGATACGCATCTATCATTTGCAAATCTATTTCTTTTTTTTCAATTATTTCAACAGATGTATCTTCTTTTGCACAAGCAGACAAAAGAATATATATAGCAAAAATCTGTAAAATAAATAGTCGCATATGATTATTTATTATCAGAAATATAAAAAATTTCTATTTTTATGCTATGGATTTTAAATAAGAATTATTTAATACTTGATAAGGTAAAGTTTTTTCCTTTATTTCTATAACTGTATAGTTGGTTTTATCTGAAAAAAGTTTCCTTAAAATCTGATTTGTTAATTTATGACCACCCTCTGAGGTAATTAATGAGCCAACAATTCTATATCCTGATAAGTATAAATCTCCCATACAATCTAAAATTTTATGATTAACAAACTCTTTATTATTTCTTAACCCTTCATTATTTAAAATTTTATTTTCATCTACAACTATTGCATTATCTAAACTGCCACCCTGTGCTAGACCTGCGTTTTTTAATTTTTCAACATCTCGATATAGACAAAATGTTCTAGATTCGAAAATATGATTTAAATCGTCACTAAAAATATTAATTTTATTTCTTTGAGTTCCAATTATTTTATTTTGATAATTTATCTGAAAATCTATTTCCGAAGCAATTTTAGATTTATCTAATGATATTCTTTTGCTTCCATCTTTAAATTCTACTTTTTTATTAATTTTAATCAATTTAATAGGAGTAGATGATGATTTTATTCCCGTCGATAATATTTTTTCAATAAAAATTTTTGCAGATCCATCTAAAATTGGTAGCTCTTGAGAATTAACCTCTACGATTAAATTATCTATACCAATTCCATATAAAGCTCCCATCAGATGTTCTATTGTTGAAACTTTAGTTCCATATTCATTAGATAGAGTGGTACATAATGTTGTATCAATAACATTTTCATAAGAAGGTGTAATTATATTGTTTTTATTTAAATCAACTCTTTTAAATATAATTCCAGAGTTTGGTTCCGATGGTATCAAATTTAGTTCAACTGGTTGGCCTGTATGCAAACCTACACCATTAAAAAATATTTTATTTTTAATTGTTTTTTGATTTAAAAAAGACATTTCAGTTTTATATTAAAAAAAAGTCTCTTACTAAAAACAACTAATATTACAGAAAATTGCTATTTTTTTGATAAATACTCAAATAATTTCTCAAAAAAACCTTTATTTTCAATGACTAAATCTGTTTTTTTTGGTTGTATTTTCTCAGTATTTATATCGAACCTCAGAGCACTGTCACAACAATCTTTTTTTAACTCATCAATTATTGACATCTCACTTATGAAATTAAAATCAGGCCCAAAAGTAAGAAAGTTTTTATTTAATACTTTCGATCCATTGCCAATAAAATAAAGATTTAAATCTTTTTGAAGTATTTTATTTTGAAATAAAGGACAATTAAAAAAAAGCAATTCAATTATTTCCTCAAGCCTTGAATTAATTATTTTCTTTAATAAATCACTGTCTGCAGAAGATAACTCTGATTTACTTTTTTTGGAAAATTTCAATTTTTCCGCCTCTGCTTTTCTATAATCAATTTTTAAAATCTTAGAAATATCTTTTGTGATATGATTTCCGCCAATATGTGTATTATTTAAATATTTTAATTTATTATTTTCAAAAATCAAAAGACTACTTTTATTATGACCAATATCTATAAAAGCACTATTACCATAAATTTCCAATTTTTTAATTAATCCTAAAGATTTTATATAGCTTGCACAGTATATATTGGTTATTGAAATATGTTTTTTTAATAAAAGCTTTTTAACAGATTCAAAATTTTTTTTATCAATCAAAATAAATTTCAGCTCAATTATTGCTTTATTTACAGCTTGAGATTTTATTTCATTATTTACAACGTTTTTATTATCAAAAAAAATATTTGAAATTATTATATGCAAAATATCTTTCTCTTGGTTAAAAGATTTAATAATTTGTTTACTTTCATTAATTAGGTAATCTAAATCATTTTGATTAACTATTTTTTTTTCATATTTTTGTTGAATAGAAAATTCTAAAGAATGCACACTTGATGAGTCCAGCACTAGTGTTAGTTCATTTAAGTGTTGACCTACTTCTGCTTCGGCTTTCATTATTAAGTCGAATACAGGGTGATTTTCATTTGAACTTTGATTAGAATTTAATCTAATTTTTTTTTCATAAAATAAGTTTTTATTTACAATTTTATCATTATAAAGGGCCAATCTTATATTAGTAGAGCCAAATTCTAATATAGGTTTTAGAGAGTTTAATTGGCTCATGATAAAATAATTTTATTTTTAACTCTTAAATCAATAATTTTTATATTTTTTATATTTGTTTGCTCAATTATATCTTTTAGTTTGTTCAATGAATTTTCTAGATCATCAATTGGTAATTTAATTAAAATTTTATTTTTATATAATAAATCCCACCGATTAGATTTAAATGCATAAAATTTTTTGAAATTATCAAACTCAAATCCTTTATCTATCAATTTTTTTCTTAATTCTAAAAAATTACTAGTATTAACTTTACCAATTATTAAAGGTATATCGATATCTGTTAATTCAATATTTTTTATTTCTTTTCCATTTTCACCTAAGTAAGTTCTCTCATTATTATTGAAAAAATAAGCCAAAATATTTGTTTCTTTAAGCTCTATTAATATTTCTGATGGATATTTTTTTTTAACTTTGTATTCACCAATTATATTAAATTTATTTAATATTTTGGAAATTTCATCTGGATTAATTGAGAAAATATTTAAATCATAAAAATAATCTAAAGATTTATATATTCGATCATTAGTTATCTTATTAATATTGCTTTTTATATTTATTTTATCCACTATAAAAATTTTATTAAATATTTCTATAAAGTTTACATTGTGTATGCTTATTAAAATTGTGAGTAAGATTAAATATAAATAGATTTTTTTTTTATCTATTAATTGAAGCATCATTAATTATCCATTTAATTAAATTGTAGAAACTTATACCCTTATACTTTGCAATTTCAGGTACTAAAGATAATTCAGTCATCCCAGGTTGAGTATTTATTTCTAATAAATAAAATTTATTATTATTGAATCTAAAATCACTTCTAGTAACACCTTTGCATCCTGTAATTTTATGTGCCTTTAAAGCAATATTTTCTACCTCTTTTATTTTATTTTTTGGAAGTTTAACGGGTAATATATGTTTAGTTTTTGCTTTTTTGTCATACTTTGCTTTATAATCATAAAATTTTCTTCTGGGCACAAGTTCAATCGTTCCTAATTTTTTATTACCCATAATAGCAACCTGAATTTCTCTACCTGGAATATATTTTTCAATAAGTATTTCTTTTTCAGTATTTAATTTTTTTAAATTCTTTAAAAAATTGAATTTATTGCAAATAAAAACACCAACACTTGATCCTTCATTTATAGGTTTTATTACAACAGGGAATTTAAAATATTTATTAATTTTTTTATAAATTTTTTTTCTATTCTGATATGAGTTTTCTTTAAAAACAAAATAATTAGGAGAAAGAATCTTATTATTCTTAAATATTTTTTTTGATATTAATTTATTAATACAAATTGAAGATGCCTCCACCCCTGAATGTGTATAATTTATTTTTTCATTTTCTAAAATTAATTGTATATAACCATCTTCTCCATACCTTCCATGAAGTGCATTAAAAATAACATTAGGTTTAAATTTTCGTATTTCTTTTATAAAACCATTTTTCGGATCAAGTATTTTGCATTTATAGTCATTTTTAATTTGGCTATAAACAGCTTTAGCGGTTTTTATGCTAATATCTTTTTCCTTTGAATATCCACCTGCTAATATTAGTATTTTTTTCTTCATCTTTATGAAGTTAAAACTATTTCTAGCTCAATATTAACTCCTGTTTTCTTATATACATTTTCTTTGACAAAATTTATAAGATTTTTCATATCTTGAGATGAAGCTTTGGCTTGATTAATTAGAAAATTACAATGCTTTTCTGAAAGCTTTGCGTCCCCAAACATTTCATTAACTTTTTTAATATCAACTGATTCTCTTATTAATTCCCAAACTTTTTTATCTGATTGATCTATGGGATTTTTAAAAGTGCTCCCACTTGTTTTTACTCTTGTAGGTTGAGCTAATTCTTTAGTTTTTTTTAGTTTATCAATTTTTTTTTTTATAATATTTTTTGCTGACACATTTCCTTTAAAAGTTCCACTTAAATAAATTAATTCTTTTGGTAAATTAGTAGATCTATATTGAAAATTAATTTCAGATGCAGGTATTGTTAAAACTTTACCATTAAAATCTACAGCTTGAACTGAAACTATAATGTCCTTAAATTCTTTTCCATAACAACCTGCATTCATTCTGATACCTCCACCAACTGTTCCTGGAATACAAGATAAAAACTCAAAACCTTCAATTTCATTTTCCATCGCAAATTCTGAGACCTTCTTATCTAAGCAAGAGCTACCTGAAATTATCAAATTTTTACTTAATCTAGAAATATTATTGAAATTTTTTCCAAGTTTAATTACTACACCTTCATAAGTATCATCGCCAAAAAGTATATTTGATCCTGCGCCTAAAATAAAAATTTTACCTCTTTTGCTATAAAGTTTTAAAAATAACGTTAAATCTTTGAGAGAATTTGCAAATAAATAAAGTTTGGATTTGCCTCCTATATTAAACCAATTTAAGCGTGATAAATCATGATTAAAATTTAAGCGAGAATTATCCAAAAATTCAATTTTTTCTAAATCGTCTAATTTCATTTAATTAATTTTGGCAAATTTCTAATCCAATTAGATATACTTCCTGCACCCATTCCAATAACAATATTATTTCCATAGATATTTTGTTTAGCAAATTTTGCTAATTCTTTCTCACTGTTTATCATTATTAAATCTACTTTTGAATTTTTTATTATTTCTTTTGCAAATTTAAGGTAGTTAAATTTCAATTTAAGACTTTCTCCTGCTTTATAAATGGGGCACAATATAACTTGATCAGAAAATTTAAAACATTTTGTAAATCTGTTTTTAAGTGTATTTAACCTAGATATTCTATGAGGCTGAAATACTGAAATTATTTTTTTTGATTTGTAAACATTCTTCGTAGATTTAAGTAATTCATAAATTTCTGTTGGGTGATGGGCATAATCATCATAATAAATTGATTTTTCGTGCTCAAAAATAAAATTAAATCTTCTTTGCACTCCTTTAAATTCAAAAATAGCCTTTTTAATTAAATTAAGAGAAATACCCATAGTCACAGCAATTGCTATTGATGCACAACAGTTTTTTATATTATGCATTCCGATTAATGGTATTTTAAATGATTTAATTAATTTTTTCTTTTGGTTTGGTAAATTTATTTCTAAATCGAATTTTGAAGTGCTTGCTTTAAGAAATATATTTTTAATTCTAAAGTTGGATTTTTCATTTAGACCATAGGTGATAATATTTTGGTTTTTAATTTTACCTAAAATCGACCTATTATTTGCATCATCAATACATATAAAAGTTTTGCCAAATGATGGTGTTTTTTCTGCAAATTTAATAAAACTTTTTTTTAGATTTTCAATTGATCCATAGTATTCAATATGTTCATCATCAATATTAGTTATAATTGAATATGTAAAAGGTAGTTGTAAAAAACTTCCATCAGATTCATCTGATTCTAATACACACCACTCTCCCTTGCCGAGTTTAGCTGAATTTCCTATTGAATTTATTACACCTCCATTAATTGTTGTTGGATCTAGTTTTGATTTTGAAAAAATAGTTGATACTATAGATGTAGTTGTCGTTTTTCCATGAGAACCAGCTATCACAACGTTTTTATATAGTGAAACTATATTTGCTAACATTTCTCCTCTTTTATAAATGGGAATTTTTTTTTTCTTTGCTTCTAAGTATTCTGGATTATTTTTTTTTATCGCTGAAGAAATAACAATAATGGTTGCATTTGATAAATTTTTTTTTTTATGTCCAATTTGTACATTTATTTTATTATTCTTTAATCTTTCAATATTCTTTCCACTTTGTTGATCTGAGCCTTTTACATAAAAACCTAAGCCCTTCATAATAAGTGCAAGTCCACTCATTCCGATCCCACCAATTCCAATAAAATGGATAATTTCTTTTTTCCCAAGACTAATAGTCATTAAAATATTTTATTATTTTTTTGTTGATATCTTCCCAAGTATTATTATCACTAAGTTTTTCAAGATTATTTTTTTTTAAATTATATTCATTTTTATTAAGCATAATTTTGTTAATTATTTTATAAATATCTCCAGAAATAAAGTTTTTTTCTTCTAATATCCAGCAACAATTTAAATCTAGGTATCTTTTTGTATTTAAAAATTGATGGTTATCTGTAGCATATGGAAATGGAATTGAAATAAAGGGAATACCTAGATGAGCTAATTCTGCTAATGTTGAGGCTCCAGCTCTTGTTATAGCAATATCGAAGTTATTTTCTTTACATAAAAAATTATTTTCAAAAAAAAATAAATTGTTTTTGATATTTTTTTTATCATATTCTTTTTTATAGTCTACAATATCATATTCGGATGATAGCTGCTGTGTTACCTCTATGTGGTATTTTGATGCCAAATCAATAATTTCATTTTTTAATTTTTTACTAAAAAACAGCGATGCTTGACTTCCTCCAATAATTAAAATTTTTAAAGTTTTTTTTATTTCCCTACCTGAATTTTTATGAGAGTAAAAACATTTATTTAAAAGAGGTTCAATTATTATTTTCTTATTATTTGAAATATTTTTTGTTTCTAAATTAAAATTTTTATTATTGATTAATAAATTTTTGTCATAACACAAAATATTATTAGAGAATTTTAATAAAAATTTATTAGACCTTCCAATTATAGAGTTTGGTTCAATTAAATATATTTTTATATTAAAAATTTTAGCTGCTAAAACTATTGGAAGCGACATATACCCCCCAGTGCTAATTATAATATCAAATTTATTTCTAGTTAGATGAACTAGTGATTTAATAAATGAAAAAAAAATAAAAATTATTTTCAAAGGTAACAAATATTTTTTTTCAGGTAATTTTCTTACTTCAAAAATATTTTTTTTAATATCTTTAGGTATATATTTTGCTCCTCTTACATCTGTATATATCTTTACATCAAAATCATTTTTTAAATGTTGATATAAATTTAGTGCCGGAACAACATGTCCACCTGAACCACCGGTAGAAATTAATATTTTTTTCAATTAATAAACCCTTCTTTTAGTTAAGTTTAAAATAATACCTGAAACTATTGAAATACTAATAATTGAAGATCCTCCATAGCTTATAAATGGAAGTGTCATTCCTGTAGTTGGTAAAACCTTTAAATTAACACCCACATGCACAAATGCTTGCATTAAAAGCAATGATATTAATCCTGTAAGTATCAATTTAAAAACATTATCATTTGTATCTCTAATTTTTTTGAAGATGTTGTAAGCAAAAAATATGAAAGCTAACATAATCAAGAAAATTATAATTATACCAAACTCCTCAGAAATAACTGAAACAATAAAATCAGTATGTGCCTCTGGTATTTTTGAATTTAAAGTTCCCTCTCCTATTCCTTTGCCAAAAAATCCCCCATCAATTATTGCTTCTGACGCCTTTTCTGCCTGAGAATAATTATTAGAAGAGCTATCAAAAAAAGAGGATATCCTTATCTTAATATATGTAAATCTTTCAACAAAAAGAATTAAGTATAATAAAATTGAAATAAAAAAACCAAATAATCCAAAAAAAATAATTAGATTAATTCCAGAAACAAATATCAATGAGAGCCATGTAAAAACAATTAATACAGATTGACCTATATCTGGTTGTGACATCAAAAGTAAAACTATTGGAACTATTAACAATAAAGTTAATAAATATTTAAAATATAAGTTATATTTTTGATAGTTTAATAAAAAAGCAAGAATGACAACATAAAATGGTTTGATTAACTCTATAGGTTGGAATCTAGGTAAAAAAGGAAAATCTAACCATCTTTTTGAACCTTTGACTTCCGCACCAATAAATGGAACCAGCAATAATAATATAAAAGATAAAACAAAAAAAATAATTGAGATTTTAATTAGAAAATTTTCCTTAATTAGGGAAAATACAAACATTATTGATAAACCCAATAAAATAAATGCTAAATGTTTAACAAAAAAATAATAGGAATTTGTATTCAATCTATCGGATGCAATAAGGGAGGTAGAGGCCAATGAAAAAAATAATCCAGCTAGAAAAAAAGAAATAACAAATATCAAAATTGTTTTGTCAACATTTTTCCACCAGCTATAATAATTTTCATATATATTCAGTTTATCTATCATATAAATTTTTAAGAATTAGTTTTCTAACAAGTTCATTAAAATATTTTCCTCTTTCTTCAAAATTTTTAAATTGATCAAATGAGGCAGCAGCAGGACTAAATAAAATGGTTTTAGGATTTTCATCATTTTTAATATTTTTTTTTATAATTGAAATTGTTTTTTTTAAATTTTTTGTATATTTAAAATTAATTTTATTTTTGAACTGTTTAATAAAGAAATTTTTATTTAATCCAATAATATAAGCATATATATTTTTATAATATTTTTTATCTAAATTAAAATTATCACCAATTTTATATTTTCCACCTACTATCCAAAAAATATTTTTATAGCTAGATAAAAGACCAACTGTAGACGAGAAACTAGTTGATTTAGAATCATTAATAATCATTAATTTATTACTTTTGTAAATTATCTGTTTCCTAAATTTTAAACCTTTAAAATTATTTAATGAATTAAAAATTTTATTATCTGAAAGCTTAAATTTTTTACATAATGAGTAAATGAAATGAATATTATTTAAATTATTTTTATCAAGTAAATATGGGTTATTTATTTTATTTTTAAAAAACTGTTGTTTATTGAAACTAAGTCTATTAATTCTTGATTTGATTTTTTCAGTCATTATATTTTTTTTTAAAAAAAGATTGTCCTTTTCAATATATGAAAAATTATTTTTTTTTTGTTTATAAATTAATTTTAGCTTTGCCCTAGCGTAATTATGTATATTGCCATGTCTCTCTAAATGATCGGGATTAAGATTTAAAATTACCGCATAATTTGTATTAAAGTAATTACTGTAATGTATTTGATAGGATGAAGCCTCGATAATAAAAATGGTCTTTTTTTTAATATTTTTTTCTAATAATGGAGGTTTACCAATATTACCCACTAATCTTACATCCAGATTATTTGATTTAAAAATATTGTATAACATCTGACAACTAGTTGATTTGCCATTTGTACCAGTAATCGTAATTTTGGTATTTTGAGGATTAAATAAATAAAAAATATCAAGCTCAGTGATTATTTTTTTTTTATTTTTAAATAAATAATTACTTAATTTGCATTTTTTAATATCAATTCCAGGACTCAAAACAATATAATCAAATTTGTATTGATTTATATTTTTTATTTTTAGAAAAAAATTTTTATTTTTTTTGTTTTTAAGAGTAGAATTATCATCAAAAATTGTGATTGAGCTTTTATTTGATAAATATTTAAAACAAGATTTTCCTGAAAGTCCTAAGCCATAGATTAATATGCTTTTATTAATGAAAGTTTTTTTGCTAAACATTATCTTAATTTTAATGTTGCAAGTCCAATCATTGCTAAAATTAAAGAAATAATCCAAAATCTAATTACTACAGTAGATTCTGCCCAACCTTTCTTTTCAAAATGATGATGAATAGGCGCCATCATAAAAATTCTTTTTCCAGTTAATTTATAAGAAATAACTTGAACAATGACTGATATTGCTTCTAAAACAAAAAGGCCCCCAGTAATAGCTAAAACAATTTCATGTTTTGTAACTACTCCTACTGCACCTAATGAACCTCCAAGTGCCAAGGATCCAGTGTCACCCATAAATATTTTTGCAGGCGGTGCATTGAACCATAAAAAACCTATAGATGCCCCTATAATTGCTCCACAAAAAACCGAAACTTCTCCAACCCCTTCAATATAAGGAATTAATAAATATTTTGAGAAGATAATGTTTCCAGATACATAACTAATAAAGGCAAAACAACCAGCTACTAGTATTACAGGCACAGTTGCTAAACCATCTAAACCATCGGTTAAATTTACTGCATTTGAGGATCCGACTATTACAAACAAATAAAATGGAATAAAAAACCATCCTAAGTTTATCACTAAATTCTTAAAAAAAGGAAAATATAAATTTGTCTTAAGATCAGATTCTATAAAATTATAAAAAATAAATAATGAAATTAACCCAAGCAAAATTTGAATAATTAATTTAATTTTAGTCGAAATACCTTTTGAGTTATTATTTTTTATTTTTTTATAATCATCAAAAGCTCCTAAAATTCCAAAGGATAATGTTATAAAAATTAGAAGCCAATTATAAGGATTGTAAAGATCAGCCCATAAAATTACACCTGAAAATAGCCCAATTAAAATTAGAACACCACCCATTGTTGGTGTACCTATTTTTTTAATCAAATGATCTTCTGGGCCATCAGAACGGATAGGGTTTGTGATCTTTTTTGATGAAAAATAATTAATAAAATTATCACCAATTAAAAATACTATTATCATTGCAGTAATAACTGCTAATCCTGTTCTTACTGTTAAAAAATTAAAAAAATTTAAAAAAGAATACGTGTCTGAGTAACTTGTAATTAAATTATAGAGCATAAAAAATGATTCATAAATAACGGATTATTTTATTTAATCCTGTTGAGTTAGACCCTTTTACCATTAAAAAACTATTATTAGGTAATTCTTTATTAATTAAATTTAGAATATCCATCTTATTTTTAAGTATTTTACCCTTCATTTGTGGTTTTAATTTGTTAAATGTGTGTTTTACGAGCTTCCCATAAACAAAAGCTTTGTTCACTTTTGATTGATTTATATATTTTGCAATTTTTATATGCAGATTTCTTGAATACTTTCCAAGTTCAAGCATATCTCCAATTAAAAGGAATTTTTTATTTTTTTCATTATAAGTTTTATCAAATTTTTCTAAAGCAAATTTAAAAGATAATGGATTTGAATTGTAACTCTCATCAATAATAGTTAATTTTTTTGTTCCATTATTATATTTTTTTATAGATCCTCTACTTTTAGGAATATTAAAGTTTGTAAACAAATTTTTATTTAATCTATCAATAGAAAAATAATTAATTATTATGCCTAAGGAAGCCAAAATATTTTCTTTATAATTTAATAATTCTCTAGGAATTAAAAAAGATTTAATTTTATTGTTAATTTTAAAATTAAACTGAAATTGATTTTTTATTTTTTTTTGATTAAGAAAAACAACATTAGCATCTTTATTTTTTTTGCTAAAAGAAATGATTTTTAAATTATGATTAACAGACTTTTTTAAAAAATATTTATAATATTTATCATCTTTATTAATAATCATTGTACCATTAGAAATAATATTGTTAATTAATTCTCCTTTTGCATGTGCGATCTGGTTAAGGTTTTTAAAGTTTTGAATATGAGCATAAGAAATATTTGTTATTAATCCAAGATTTGGTTTAATTAATTTAGTTAAATTATCTATCTCTCCTTTTTTATCCATACCTACTTCAAGAACTACAAATTTTTTAGATTGCGGTGTATTAAATATACTTAATGGAACCCCATACTTATTATTAAATGATTTTTTTGAATAATATGTTTTTGCCAATTTGTTAAGACAAAAACCTGTTAATTCTTTAACTGAAGTTTTTCCTGCAGAACCAGTTATTGCAATATATTTAGCATCTAATGATTTTCTTAGTTTAATACTTATTTTATTTAAAAAATTTAATGGATTTTGATTATATATTATTTTTGAACCCTTATTTTTTTTGTTTGATAAAGCTAAACTTGCACCGTTTTTAATAGCTTCGCCTGCAAATAAATTTCCGTCATATTTTTTTCCCTTAATGCCAATAAATATTGAATTCTTATTTATTTTTTTTGAATTTATTGAAGCAGAATTAATTAAAATGTTTCTATTTTTTAAATTATAGTTCAAATTTTCTTGTACGATATTAGTTTTTATTGATTTAGACAAAATTAAATTTTTTTTTCTTATTGCCTTCAAAATTTCTGATCTATCTGAAAAAAATTTTATTTTCTTATACTCCTGATAATTTTCATGTCCTTTTCCAGCAACAATTAGGATATCTCCCGAACTTAATTCTTGAACAGCTTTGTTAATTGCTTTCGCTCTAGATCCAATCTCAATAAATTTATTATTTTTAATTCCTTTCTTTATTTGATCTCTAATTTTTTTTGGATTTTCAAATCTTGGATTATCATCTGTTAAATAAATAGAATCACAATATTTACTTGCAACTGAACCCATTAAGGATCTTTTATATTTATCCCTATTTCCTCCACAACCAAATACCAAACAAATTTTACTTAAAGGATAGTCATCTTTAATATTAAGAATTGCAGTTTTTAATGCATCCGGAGTATGTGCATAATCAAGAAAAACATTTGAATTATTCTTTATTCTTCCAATTTTTTCTAATCTGCCATTTATTGGTTTAATTTTTTTAACTGATTTTAAAATATCATTTATTTTTATTTTAGAAAGATGCGCGGCTAAGATTGCAAACATTAGATTTTTTATTTGTATGTTGCCAGTTAAAAAGGTTTTAAATGAAAATTTTTTTTTATTTAATATAAAATCTATTTTTTTTTGAGAATTTAAGTGCTGTATATTTGTAATATTAAAAAATGATTTTTCAGTACCAAAATCAAATTTTTTTAATTTTTTTTTATGAGAAATTTTATTAAGTTTATTAGCTTGTGAAATATTTTTATCATATATAATATTACCTTTATTTTTGAGTAGCTTATTAAAAAGTATAAGTTTTGAATTTAAATAATCCTTAAATGTTTTATGATAATCTAGGTGGTCTCTTGATAAATTTGTAAAAATGGCTGTATTAAAATTTATATTATTCAACCTATGTTGTTTTAATCCGTGACTTGAGGCTTCTAATATTACGTTATCGATTTTTAAATCTTTAAGTTTTTTTAGCACTTTATGAATTTTAATTGGATCAATAGTTGTATTTTTTGTATTTTGTCTAAATTTTTTTGACAAAATACCTAGTGTACCAATTGAAGCAACTTTTATATTATTTAAACTTAAAATTTGATAATAAAAATTTGCTATAGACGTTTTTCCATTTGTTCCTGTTATTGCTATGATATTATTTGGTTTACTTTTATAAAAATTACTTGCTGCTTCAGATAGTAATTTTCTTGGATTTTTAGTTCTAATAAATAAAATTTTATTTTTATTAAATCCTTGAAATTTTAAATCAGAAATAATTATTTTTGCGCCATTTTTAATCGCGTGATTAATATAATTATTACCATTTGAATAATTGCCACTTATTGCAAAAAATATATCATTAATTGCACAATCCCTACTATTAAAAGTAATATTGTTAAATTTTATTGATTTATATTTTTTATTTATATTTTTAAATATTTTGCCTAGTAACATTTTTTTTAAAATCTTAGTATTTTGTGGCTAAAATAGGTCCTATTTTTTCTATAATTTTTCCTGCAACTTCTACCGCTGTCCAGCCTGCTGTATTGAATTGTGTTCCTTTTATTTTCCATCCAGACCCATCCTTATATTCATATAAATAATCTTTATTTGGTTTTGGCTCATCCAACATTACAATTAATACATACTTTGGATCTGATGTTGGGAATATAGATGCAAAAGTATTTATCTTCTTTTTTGAATAACCTCCTGAAACAGATTTTTGTGCAGTTCCAGTTTTTCCAGCAACTTCATATCCATCAATATTTGCAAAATTAGCGGTTCCTTCTTTGGTTGTTACTATCTTTCTAAGAGCTAAATTTACTTTATTTGACACATCGTTTGAAATTATTCTTTGATATGTTATCTCTCTTTTTTTTTCATTTAATATTAAAGTTGGCCTAATATCGTAACCACCATTTGATACTATTGAATATCCTTTTGCCAATTGTAAAAGTGTTGTTGTAATACCATGACCATAAGCAGAAGTTGCAAGCTTACATTTGCCCCATTTAAATTTAAGAGGGGTTCCAATCTCCTCAATATCAAAATCTATAGTACCCTGAAGACCCAAATCATTTAAAAATTTTTTAAATTTATCCTGGCCCACTTTTTGGGCAATTCTTATCGAGCCTATATTGCCTGATCTTATCAAAATTTGTTCAGCAGTAAGATCTGATGGAATATTTTCATCATACTCTCCAATAGGAAATTTACTACAATAGATTTTTTTCTCCAATTTTTTAAATTCTGTGTTTGGAGTTATATATCCTTCATTTAGGCCAGCAGCATATGTGAATGTTTTAAATACTGAACCTAGTTCATACACACCCTTTGTTGCTCTGTTTATTAAATTTTTATCTTCAAGATATTGTCTTTTATTAATATCATAATCGGGAAGAGATAAGAGAGACAAAATTTCTCCATTTTTAGAATTCATTAGAATTGCGGTAGATCCGATAGTACTAAATATATTTTGAAATTTTATCAGTTCCTGTCGTATCAAATGTTGTAGATTAACATCTACTGTAAGTTTAAGGTCTTCACTTGACTCTTTTAATTTATTATCAAAACTCTTCTCAATTCCAGAAATACCATTATTTTCATTATCTATCTGACCAATAATATGACTAAATAAATTTTTTTGTGGATAAACTCTTGTAATTCTGTTTTCGGGTATCAAAGATTTGTCTCCAAGCATCATTAATTTTTCATAATTTTCAGGATCTAATTCTTCAGCAAAATAAAAGAATTTTTTTTTATTTATTTTTTTTTCTATGAGATCATAATTTTTATCAGGAAACAGAATTTTTAAATTTAACAATAATTTTTTTTTATCAATTACTAGATTCGGGTTAATTCCAATATTTCGAGTTATAATAGTCTTAGCTAATATGTTACTATTTCTATCTAAAATATTATTTCTAACCTCTTTTTTAGAGCTAACAAAATTACTTTGGGGAAGATTTTTTCCAGTCAAATAAAATGCTTTTAATGAAAAAATTAATAAAACTAATAAAAAAATAAAAAAAATAAACGCAATTCTATTGAAAGATATATTTAATTTATTTTTATCATATTTGTTTTCAAGTTTTTCAAAATCGTTTTCGAAATTAAAATTGTTATTCTCACTACTCATTATTATTACTAAAATTTTCTAAATTTAATTGGTCAATATTTGTTATTATTTTTATATTTTTTCTTGAGGTAAAATTAAGCTCATCATCAAAGTATAAATTGCTTAATTCTAATAATTTCTCAGGAGAACTTAAATAGTCATTTTCAAGCTGAACTAACTCCTTTACGTTGTCCAAATAATTAATGTTTTCTTTCAATGAAAATATTTGTTCATCTAATTTCTTAGTATAATTTTTGATTAAAGTGGTTGAAATTATCAATGATATTATAGTAAAAATAAATAACTTCTTTAACATAGTTTTTTTCCTATATTTTCAATATCTAAAAAAGTTTTAAATTTAGTAAAAAACTCTTCAAAATTTGCTTGATCACCTACTTTTTTTACATACCTAAGTTTTGCAGACCTTGATGGAGGATTTTTTTTGATTTCCTCAACTGACGGAAAAATTACTTTTTTGTTCAATAGTTCAAAAATTTGATTAGTATTTTTTGAATAAGGTAAATATCTCGAAACTTTTTTTTCCTCTGAATAATTTTTAAAAAAAAATTTTACTATTTTGTCTTCTAATGAATTAAATGTAATAACAACAATATAGCTACCGATAGGTATTAATTTATAAGCGTTAATTAATCCATAAATTAACTCACTAATTTCCTGATTAACAAAAATTCTAAGTGATTGAAAAATTTTTGTAGACTTGTTAATTTTAAAATTATAATTTTTTTTTGCCTTATTAATTATCTCAACTAAATCATTTGTGGTGATAATTTTTTGATCTCTTTTTTTAATTATCGCTTGAGCAATTTTTTTTGAATCTTTTTCATCTCCTAAATATTTAAATATATTTGAAAGTTCTTTTTTATCTAATTTATTTATTACATCATGTGCAGAAAAAGAATTTAATCCCATCCTCATATTAAGCTTTCCTTTAAAGTTAAAAGATAATCCTTTATTTTCATCAAAAATTTGAGTGGTTGAATACCCTAGATCAAAAATAATTGCCTTAATATCTTTTGCAGAAATACTTTTAATTTGACTAAATTTTTTATGATTAAATTCAAATCTGTCTTTATATTTTTTTTTTAATATTTCTGAAAATTTAACTACATCTTTATCACGATCAAAGGCAATTACTTTATTTTTAGTATTTTCTAGTATTTTTTTTGAATAACCACCTTGTCCAAAAGTGCAGTCTAAAAAAGTGCCACTATATCGAGGGGAAATGATCTTGATTAATTCATCAAGTAATACTGGAAAATGTTTTTTTTCCAGATTTATAGTGGCACTCATCTATTTTTTCGAAGAACATTAATTTTTTTGTCTTCTCAAAAATGCAGGAATTTCTAACTCATCTTCCTCTGTATCTTTTTCCTCTTCGCTTATAGAGTTTTGAGTATTATTATTATTGTCAAAAAGCTCAAAACTTTCTTCTTCCTGTAAACCGAAGTTTTCAAGACCGTTAGAAGGTTCTGTCTCAACTGTTTCTTTTTTTTCTTCTTCGTGTTCTTCGCTAACTATACTATTTTGTGAAGTATCTGTGGCAATTTGAGTTGAGGGTTCATTTATATTTTCTGAATACTTAATATTTGTCATTTCATTACCACTATTAACATGTACTTCGTCCTCTAACTTAAGAGCTGTAGCACCATCTGAAACTGGTGCGGTTGTTGAAGTCTGAAAGTTGAAAGATTCGGACATATTAAGTCCTGAAAAGTCTGAATATCCAGGATTTCTATTTTGAATTCTATGAACCATATTTATTACAGATTTTGATTCTGGCTGTTGACCATCTAAAGAAGTTGCAACAATTGATACTCTCATTTTGCCGTCAAGTAGTGGATCTGTTATTGCTCCAATTATTAATTCAGCCTCTGGATCTACTTCAGCTCTTACTTTATTAACAGCCTCATCAACTTCAAATAATTTAAGATCTTTGCCTCCAGTTATATTTACTAGCAATCCCTTAGCGCCTTTAAGAGTATAGTCATCTATTAAAGGATTTGTAATTGCCATTTCAGCAGCTTTTATTGCTCTACCTTCTCCTTCAGCTTCGCCGGTTCCCATCATAGCTTTACCCATCGCGCTCATTACAGACTCAACATCTGCAAAATCTAAATTTATTAAACCGGGCCTTACCATGAGGTCAGTAATACTCTGGACACCATGTAATAAAACATCATTTGAAAGTTCAAAAGATGATTCAAATGTCGTCTCTTCGTTTGCAATTTTAAATAAGTTCTGATTTGGAACTACTATTATTGTGTCAACGTGTCTTCTTAATTCTTCTAAGCCTTGTTGAGCTCTTCTCATTCTTGAAGGACCTTCATATAAAAAAGGTAAGGTAACAACCCCAACTGTTAAAATATTAAGCTCTTTCGCAGCTCTTGCAATTACATGTGCTGCACCAGTTCCTGTTCCACCGCCCATTCCTGCAGTAATAAAACACATATTTGCACCTTGTAATATGTTAATAATTTCATTGAGAGACTCATCGGCTGATGCTTGACCAACATCGTGTTTTGCACCTGCTCCCAAACCTTTGGTAAGATTAACTCCTAATTGAATTTTTGTTTTTGCTTTATTTAGTTTTAAATCTTGAGCATCTGTATTTACTGCAATAAATTCGACGCCTTGAAGGCCAGCATCAATCATTCCGTCTATAGCATTTCCGCCAGCTCCTCCTATTCCGAGAACTAATATTCTTGGTTTTAATTCTCTTATATCTGGTGCTTTAAAGTTTATCATTTTTTCCCCCACTATTGTTTATTAAGTTGTAGCTCCCATTTAAGACTGCCTCTGTGAATATTTGATTTTTTCTTAGCAGTTATCTTAAATTTTTCGAATGTCGTTGGTTCCCAAATTTGAAATGTTTTTCCTTGACCAACAAATACCATGCTATTTTTAATCTTTGCATGTTTTAATAGTTTTGATGTAAGTAAAATTCTTCCTTCACTATCAAATTGCAAATTAATACTTTCAGATAATATTGAGGTTGCAAAGTAATCCTTTTTTTCCTCAAAAGGACTAAGTGAGTCTATAGAATTTGATATTTTCTCAATTCTGTCTTGTGGCCATGCCTCTATACATTGATGATTGAAAGATGGATAACAAATTACACCATTGTATCCAATATTAGATAAATATGATCTAAAAGAAGCTGGCACTGACACCCTTCCTTTTTTGTCCAATCTGTTTTCGTAAGTAGATAAAAACATAACTCATATAATAACCCTTTTTGGGTTTTTATGGGATATTATGGGTTTTAAATAAAAACGTCAATACTAAATAATTTGACAAAAATTGCTTAGAAATTAGAACAAAAATGAAACGAATTGGATTTTAAAGAATTATCAATTTAAGAATGCCAGATAAACTATAAGCCGGGTTCTGTCCTTTAAACTTATCATTTATCTAGGCCTTAAATCACTTTAAGGCTCAAGCAACTAACCCTGATGACTAGCCAAAGACTGCTTTTAGTTATTTCTAACAATGTCATCTCTACTCAGTCTTGCTCTCAGTGGGGTTTTCCATGCGCTGATTGTTACCAACCAACCGGTGTGCTCTTACCACACCTTTTCACCCTTGCCTTGTTGAGGCGGTTTATTTTCTGTGGCACTATCCCTAGGGTTGCCCCCGCCAGCCATTAACTGGCACTGTGTCTTTGTAGAGCCCGGACTTTCCTCACCATTAAATTGATGCGATAAGTCGTTTATCTGGCAAATACAAAATATTCATTATTTCAACTATTGCAAGAAAATTTATATTTAATTAATTTTGCTTAAATTATTTGCTATTAATAGACATTCTTTATCAATTTTTCCATTAATTAGGTTTTGTCTAAAATGTCTTTGAAAACTTTTAACCAATTGAATTTTATTTGATGATTCTTTCTTTTTAAAGAAATAGCCAATTTTTGATAAAGATTTATAAAAATGCATCCTTTCAGTTTTAGAAATTTTACTTTTTCGTATTTTTTGTAATTTATTTTTGTTAATTTTATGCCAAATACCAATCTTATATTTTGATAAATATTCCCATGGGAATTTTTCTCCTGGATCCTTTTTTCTATCAATTGAAATATCTGAATGCCCAAGAATATTATTTTTTTTAATATTATATTTTTTAATTAAAATTTTTGATAATCTTATTAATGACTTAATTTGACTACTTGTAAACCTTTGATAACCAAATTGATGGCCTTTATTTGAAATCTCAATACCTATAGAATTTTTATTGAGTGAATTATCTTTTTTCCAATTTGATCTTCCGGCGTGCCATGCCTCGTATATCTCTGGCACCATTAAAATAATATTGCCATTTCTTTTGATAAAATAGTGACAACTTACTTTTGATTTGACATTAGTTAGCCTATTTATTGCCTTACTTTCGCTACTCATGCCAGTGTAATGATAGATTATATATTTTATGTTTTTTTTAATTCTTCTGTAGGTTGAAAAATTCGGCGAATATTTATTAGTGGTTTTTATGTACATTTTTGTTAATCGTAACTTAAAATATCGATTTACTTTTTAATAAGATACAATAAAAATTAATAATATGTATAGGATTTTTAAAATTTTAATAATTTCTTTATTTTTGAGCACTTCATCTTTTGCGGGGAGTGATGGTGAAAATGAATTGTCTAAAAACCAAAATGGGCAAGTAGTAGATTGTTTTGAGACAATTAATAGAGGCGTATTTGCTTTTAATGAGGGATTGAGAAAAATTGTTTTTGAGCCACTAGCTAAAGGATACCTTTATTTGCCTTCACCCGTAAGAACAGGGACTAGTAATTTATTAAACAATCTTACAAATGTGGTGACTATTCCAAATAACTTACTTCAAGGTGATTTTAAATTAGCTGCAAAAAATACAGCAAGATTTACAGTAAATACAACTATTGGAATTTTAGGTATCTTTGATCCAGCTTCTAAATTAGGTTTAAACGATTATGATAGAGAAGATTATGGACAAACACTTGGAAGATGGGGATTTGGAGAAGGTTGTTACTTAGTTTTGCCTGTGCTGGGCCCATCAACTGCAAGAGATACAATTGCTAGCGTTGCAAGTTTCTCTGGGGGAGATGCCTGGTATAATATTACTGTAAGAAACGATACACACCATGTTTCTGATTTTGATTATTATTTATCAAGAGGAACAAGGGGGGTTGATTTCTTGGCAAAAAATTTAGGAGCATTGGATAATCTTGAAGAAAATTCTATCGATTTTTATGCATCAGTTAAAAGTTTATATCTACAAGAAAGAAGAAAACAGATAGCTAATGCAGACGAGATAACAGAAACGTTTGATGACAGCGACTGGGAAGAGATTGAAACACAATAATCTAAATAATGAAATTTCTAAAAAGTATATTTTTTATTGTTCTTGTTTCAATTACTTTAAATTCCTCAGTTGCTAAAGAACCCTCAGAATTTATCTCTGAAATAACAGATACTGCGTCTGATATTCTTAAACAAAATATTTCAATAGAGGAAAAGGCAGAAAAATTAATTATCATAGCTGAGGAAACAGTAGATATTGATGGAATTGGATTATATTCTTTAGGAAAACATAGAAAAGTAATAAATAAAGAACAATTAATAAAGTATAAATCTATATTTAGAAAATATTTTTTAAAGAGCTTTTCCAGTAGACTATCTCAATATTCTGATCCAAAAATAAATGTATTATCTCAAAATGTAATTAATGAAAAATACACTATAGTATCCTCAATTTTGGTTGAGACCTCTGAAAGACCTGAAATTAAAATAGATTGGAGGGTTTATACAAAAAATCCTGAAAATCCATTAATAAGAGATTTAATCATCGAAGGTTTGAGTTTAGCAAGAACACAAAAAGAAGAGTTTAATTCGGTTATTCAAGGTGCTAATGGAGATGTTAATGCCCTGTTTAAAAATTTAGAAAATTTTAATTCCAAATAAGAATTTTATTATACTGAATTTGGTGGGCCCGCCAGGACTCGAACCTGGGACCAATACATTATGAGTGTACTGCTCTAACCAACTGAGCTACAGGCCCATTATCCCAATAATCAAAGATCAATATACTATTTTTTATTAGTTATCAAATTTAAAGAAATAAATGGTGGGCCGTGTTAGGATCGAACTAACTACCCCCTCGATGTCAACGAGGTATTCTAACCAATGAACTAACGGCCCTAACTTTCCAAGAAACTTTTTAGTTGTTTAGATCTACTAGGATGCTTTAGTTTTCTCAATGCTTTTGCCTCTATTTGTCTAATTCTTTCTCGAGTTACTGAAAACTGCAATCCAACTTCTTCTAAAGTATGGTCTGTATTCATACCCACACCAAATCGCATTCTCAAAACTCTCTCCTCTCTAGGTGTAAGAGTAGATAATATTTTTGTTGTAGCTTCACTTAAGTTAGATTTAATTGCTTGATCCATTGGATCTAAAGCTTTAGTGTCTTCAATAAAATCTCCCAAACTGCTATCTTCCTCATCTCCTACTGGTTTTTCTAACGAGACAGGTTCTTTTGAAATTTTTAAAACTTTTCTTACTTTTTCTAGAGGCATTCTAAGTTTTTTTGCTAATTCCTCTGGTGTTGCTTCTCTGCCAAACTCACTTAAGATTAATCTTTGAGTTCTAACAATTTTATTTATTGTTTCAATCATATGAACAGGAATTCTAATTGTTCTGGCCTGATCTGCAATAGATCTTGTTATAGCTTGTCTAATCCACCAAGTGGCATATGTTGAAAATTTGTAACCTCTCCTATATTCAAATTTATCTACAGCTTTCATTAAGCCTATATTTCCTTCTTGAATTAAATCTAAAAACTGTAATCCTCTATTAGTATATTTTTTTGCAATTGATATAACTAATCTTAAATTCGCCTCAACCATTTCTTTCTTTGCAATTCTTGACTCTTTCTCACCCTTTTGAACTCTACTTACTAATTTTTTAAAATCTGTTACTGAAAAATTTATCTTATTACTAAATTCTATTAATCTTTCTCGTATATTTTTAAATTCCTCTTTATTTTTTTGGAAAAATTTACTCCATAAAGAATTTGTATCTAAAAATTTTTTTAAATTTGGGTTTATTTCATTGCCTACATAAAATTTAATAAACTCATCTCTATTAATTTTGTTTTCTATAGCTAATCTTAAAAGTGAACCTTCTAAAGAAATAATTTTTCTATTCTGTTCATAATGCTTTTGAACAAGATCTTCTAATACACTTGGCGATAATTGTAGTGATTTAATATTTGTAAGTATAGTTTCACAAATTTTTGAGTAATTCTTTTCTTTTGATTTTGAAAATTCTTTAACATTAAGTATACAATTTAATTTTTCAATCTGATATTTGCTCAATTTGCTATATTCTTTAGTTAAAATATTAATAGTTTTAAGTATTTTTGGTTTAATCTCTTCCTCCATTGCAGCAAGGGTTGGATTGAATTCGTCGTCTACTGAATTAATATTTGCAGCTTCATCATCTTTAGCTTCATCGCTTTTCTTTGTCTCATTATCTGTTTCGCCATCCTCCATATAATTCGTATCAATATCGATGATCTCTCTGACCATAATTTCATCTTTATTTAATTTTTCATTCCAATCTTTAATTTGATTTGCTGTAATTGGACTTTGAGATAGTGCTTCAAGCATGACATTTTTTCCAGCTTCTATTCTTTTTGCTATTGCTATCTCTCCTTCTCTAGAAAGGAGTTCAACGCCACCCATTTCTCTTAAATACATTCTTATTGGATCATCGCTTTTCTCATTAGATTTACCTTCGTCTTTTGATGGTCTATCTTTTTTCTTTAATGCTTTAAAATCAGATTTTTGTTGAACAAGAAATATTTTCTCATCCAATATATGAATAAAAGCTTGTGATAAATTTTCTTGTGATAGGTTTCTTTTGCCTAAAGACTTGAATAATTCTTCGTAAGTTATAAAGCCTCTATGGACACCTCTGCCCATTAATCTCGCAAATGATTTTGTTATGATTTTTTCCACAATAAACCCATTGATATATATTGATTAATTATAAAAAATCTATGGGTAATTTATTGCCAATTAATTCAAATTTTGCAATTTTTTGAGCTCTTTTAGCTGATTAAATGTATCCTCACTTAAATCTTTTGAGAATTTCTCTTCCAAATCTTGAATCCTAATTTCTAATTCATAATTTTTTAGATCTCTTATAATCTCGCTTATAATATTTTCTAATTTTTCATCATTATTTAAACTTTTATCCCAAATATTTTTAATTGAAGCATATTTAAAAACTCTATCAATTAAATTTTTATCTATATTCAATTTGTTTATATCAAATTCTTGAAATCTATTGCTTTGTTCAATTAATGCCTCGAAAAGTATTTTATTTTCATTAGTAAATAGTTTTACATTCTCAATCAAATGAATATTTTCTCTTATAAACTCAGGTTTTTTAATAAGAATATAAAGAAAAGAAAATTCTTTAATTTCAATAGAGGTTAATGATTTTGTTTCATTGTAATATTTTTGAGTGCTTTTTAATGACCTGGCATTTATTTTTTGCTTAAATTGATTTCCTCTATAAATATTTGGTGAAAGTTTTGATATTTCTTCCAAATAGTAATCAAGTACGTATTTTTTTATAAATTCATCTTTAATTGTAGAAGCAATAGATTTTAATTTTTTTTCAAATATTGCTTTAGAAGATGGATTGTCATCTACTTCATTAAAATAATGATTAAAAATAAATTTATGTATCTCAATTGCATTTTGATTTGAAAATTCTAAAAATTTATCTTTACCAAATTTATTTACATAAGTATCTGGATCATGTTTGTCTGGCAAAAAAAGAAATGATATTTTTTTTTCTGGTTTAATTTCTATAATTGAATTTTCTGCAGCTCTTAATGCAGCCTTATAACCACTATCATCTCCATCAAAACAAATTATAATTTTGTCAAAAAATTGACATAGCATAGAAATTTGACGTGATGTGAGCGCAGTACCTAAGTTTGCAACTGCATTTTGAATTTTATTTCTACTTAAACCAATTACATCCATATATCCTTCTACCAAATAAACATAATCTACCTTATTTGACAATATTCTAGATTTATCTAAGTTGTATAAGTTTGATCCTTTTTTAAAAAATTTTGTTTCTGGAGAATTAATATATTTTGCAATGAAATTATTTTCTTTAATTGCTCTACCACCTATCGCAATTATATCGCCAGATATATTTTTGATTGGAAAAATAATTCTCTCTCTAAATCTATTAATATATTTTTGTTTTTTTTCATCCAAATAAAAAATTCCTGAATTAATAATATCTTGCTTATTAAATGTTTTTAATAAATAGTCATAAAAATCTAATTCATTTGTAACAAAACCTAATTGGAAATTTTTTACATCCTCAAGTTTTAGTCCTCTATTTTTAATATAAGATTTTGCAACTGATGAATTATTATTTAGTAATAACTCATTTTGAAAATACTCAACAAAAATTTTATAAATTTCCTTATAAGTATTCCAATCCTTTTCTCTTTCCTGATCGTGTTTTGTAAATGTATATGGCTTCATTCCGGCTAGACTTGAAAGAAATTTAACAGCTTCTCCAAATTTTAGATTTTGTGTTTTCATAATAAAATCAAAAATATTGCCGTGCTCTCCAGTGGCAAAACAATGATAAAATTCCTTTTCATCGTTTACTGTAAAAGATGGGGTTCTCTCATTTTTAAATGGAGAAAGACCTACAAACTCTTTCCCTCTTTTTTTAAGTCTCACAGTTCTAGAAACTACATTTGAAACTTTTAATCTTGCTTTAATTTCATCAAGATAATCCTTTGGATATTTCATTATTTATTTAATAACTGTTTTAATATTGCTCCAGCTTTAGCAAAATCAATTGTATCTGAATGATTTTTTTTCAGTTCCCCCATAACTTTTCCCATATCTTTAATAGAAGATGCGCCTGAAGAAGAAATGATATCTAAACAAATTTTTTTTGTATCCTCTTCATTTAATTGTTTGGGCAGATATTCGCTCAGAATTGATACCTCACCCTGTTCTATTTCTAACAAATCATTTCTGTTATTTTTTTTATAAACCTCTATCGATTCGGATCTTTGCTTAATCATTTTTTTTAGGAGTTTCTTAATATCTTCTTCATTTGTTTCCTTTTTTTGAGGACCTGATCTATTATTAATATCCAAATCTTTAACCCCTGCTAAAATTAACCTGTAAGTTGATATTTTGTTTTTGTCTTTAGATTTTAATGCATTTTTATAATCGGTTTCAATTTTTTCTCTAAGGTTCATATTTTTTAACTTACTTTATAGTCAACTTTCCTCAAAAGAAAAAATTGTTTTTTAAAAAAATTGTTATACAGGTGTTGTGCAAATAAAGGTTTTATTGTATTAACCTTTAACTCATGAGTTGTAATTGAAAGAAAAACATAAAAATAAAATTGCAATTAAATCAAAATATCCAACAGCTATTTTAGTTTTAGAAAATAAAACAGTATTAAAAGGGATAGGACTTGGTTATAATGGTGAGGCAACCGGGGAAATTTGTTTTAATACATCTTTAACTGGTTATCAGGAAATTATATCAGACCCATCTTATGCAGGACAAATAATTAATTTTACTTTTCCTCATATTGGAAATGTTGGAACAAATAATGAAGATATAGAATCAGATATAATTTGGACTAGAGGGGTGATATTTAATTCAGAAATAACAAATCCTTCAAATTATAGATCATTAAAACATTTAGATGATTGGCTTAAAAAAAATAAAATTGTGGGCATTACAGGGCTTGATACTAGAAGTTTGACCAACTTTATCAGAGATAAAGGCGCTCCCAAAGGCACTATTTCAAATAATAAATCTGGTAAATTTAATATAAAAAAACTCATTAAAAAAACAACTATTTGGCCTGGTTTAAAAGGAATGGATCTTGCACAGGAAGTATCAACTAGAAAAAATTATACTTGGAAAGGCCTTAAGACATGGAGCAAAGAAGAAGGTTATAAAAAAAATAACAAAAAAAAATTTAGAGTTATTGCAATAGATTATGGAATAAAGAAAAATATTTTAAGATACTTTTCTAACTTTAATTGTGAAGTAAAGGTTGTATCTTGTAAAGAAAGTGCTGAAAATTTGTTAAAACTAAAACCACATGGAATATTTTTATCTAATGGTCCAGGTGATCCAGCTGCTACAGGTAAATATGCAATTTCAACTGTTCAAAAATTAATAAAATCAAATCTTCCAGTTTTTGGAATTTGTTTAGGTCATCAAATTTTAGCATTAGCATTAAATGCAAAAACAAAAAAAATGAAATTAGGACATAGGGGTGCTAATCATCCTGTAAAAAACTTAATTTCAAAGAAGGTCGAGATAACAAGTCAAAATCATGGATTTGAAGTTATTAAAGAAAGTTTGCCAAAAAATGTTAAAATAACTCACAGATCTCTCTTTGATAACTGTATAGAGGGAATAAAGTTAAAAAATAAACCGGTCTTTTCTGTTCAGTATCACCCAGAGTCAAATCCAGGTCCACAGGATAGTCACTACTTATTTAATATTTTTATTAATGAGATAAAAAAATATGCCAAAAAGAAAAGACATTAAAAAAATATTAGTTATTGGTGCAGGTCCAATAATTATTGGACAAGCTTGTGAATTTGATTATTCCGGAACACAAGCGTGCAAAGCACTAAAAGATGAAGGTTATAAAGTTATATTAGTTAATTCAAACCCAGCAACTATCATGACTGATCCAGGTGTTGCTGATAAAACTTATATTGAGCCAATATCAATTGAGATTCTAGAAGAAATAATAAAAAAAGAAAAACCAGAAGCAATTCTCCCAACTATGGGAGGGCAAACTGCTTTAAATTTAGCAATTAAAGCTGAAAAAATTGGACTTCTAAAAAAATTTAAAATTGAACTAATTGGTGCAAATTCTAATGCAATAGAAAACGCAGAGGATAGAAAAAAATTTAGAAAGAATATGTCTGATATTGGAATTGATCTTCCTAAATCAGAAATTTTAAATAACTTTAAAAAAGCAAAACAAACATTAAGAAAAATTGGATTGCCGGCAATAATACGACCATCCTTCACTCTAGGAGGTCTAGGTGGTGGGATAGCTAGAACTAAAAAAGATTTTTTTAAAATTGTTAAAGAAGGAATGTACGAGTCACCACAAAACCAAGTTCTTGTGGAAGAGTGTCTTGATGGATGGAAAGAATTTGAAATGGAAGTAATTAGAGATAAAAATGATAATTGTATAATAATTTGTTCAATTGAAAACATAGATCCAATGGGAACTCATACAGGGGACTCGGTTACAATAGCTCCAGCTCTGACTTTAACAGATAAAGAATATCAAGTAATGAGAAACGCATCTATTGCATGTTTAAGAAAAATTGGTGTAGAGACTGGCGGTTCAAATGTTCAGTTCGCCATTAATCCAAAAAATGGAAGAATGGTCATAATTGAAATGAACCCAAGAGTTTCAAGATCTTCAGCATTAGCATCTAAGGCAACTGGTTTTCCAATTGCTAAAGTTGCTGCAAAATTGGCTGTTGGGTATACTTTGGATGAATTGAAAAATGAAATTACAAAAACAACACCAGCCTCGTTTGAGCCAACAATTGATTATGTTGTAACAAAAATACCTAGATTTACTTTTGAGAAATTCTCAGACACAAAAGCTATTTTAGGCACCTCTATGAGATCGGTTGGTGAAGCAATGGCAATTGGAAGAAATTTCAAAGAATCATTTCAAAAAGCTCTGGTATCTCTTGAAACTGGATTATCTGGATTAGATAATATTTTTAACTTTTCTAAAAATCACATTTTAAAACAATTAAAGATTAATGTACCAAACAAACTACTTTTGATTGCAGAGGCATTTAGAAAAAAAATAAGTTTAGATAAAATATATAAATTATCAAAAGTTGATCCTTGGTTTTTAAATCAAATCAAAGAGCTTGTTGATGAGGAAATAAATATAAGTAAAAAAGGTCTTCCTAAAACTTTTGAGGAATTTAATAGAATTAAATCTATAGGGTTTTCTGATAAAAAATTATCTAAAATTACTGGATTAAAAGAAAAAGTTATCAGATCAAAAAGAATTGCGCTTAAAGTCTTTCCGGTATTTAAAAAAGTTGATACTTGCGCTGCTGAGTTCAAATCTTTCACACCATATATGTATTCGACTTATCAGAGAAATCTCACCTTAAAGACAGAATGTGAGGCAGGTCCTAGCAATAAGAAAAAGGTTATAATCCTTGGTGGTGGACCTAATAGAATTGGTCAAGGTATTGAGTTTGATTACTGTTGTTGCCAAGCAAGTTTTTCACTTAAGGAAGCAGGTTTTGAGACAATAATGGTGAATTGTAATCCTGAAACTGTTTCAACAGATTATGATACGAGTGATAGATTGTATTTTGAACCATTAATTGAGGAATATGTTCACAATATAATTTTAAAAGAAAAATCAAAAGGTAATCTCATTGGAATAATAGCTCAATTTGGAGGACAAACACCTATCAAACTATCTAAATTTTTACATGAAAATAAATTACCAATCTTAGGAACGCAATATGCTTCTATTGATTTAGCTGAAGATAGAGATCAATTTAGAGATTTATTGATAAAATTAAATTTAAAACAAGCTGAAAGTGGAATTGCTTACAAATTTGATCAGGCAATTAAAATAGCAGAAAATATTGGTCTTCCGGTAGTAGTAAGACCTTCGTATGTGCTGGGTGGAAGAGCTATGGAAATAGTTCATGACAAAAGTCAACTTAAAGAATTTATAAATGAAGCATTTAAAGCCTCTGAAGATAATCCAATACTGATTGATAAATTTATAAATAACGCAATGGAAGTAGATGTTGATGCAATATCTGATGGCAAAGATGTTTATATTGCAGGAATTATGCAACATATAGAAGAGGCAGGAATTCATTCAGGAGACTCTGCTTGCTGCCTTCCTCCTGTTTCTATTAAAAAAGGAATATTAAAAGAGTTAAAAATACAAACTAAAAAACTTGCATTAGCTTTAAAAGTTAAGGGATTTTTAAACATTCAATTTGCTATAAAAAAAGATGAAGTTTTTGTTATAGAAGTAAACCCAAGAGCAAGTAGAACAGTGCCATTTGTATCAAAAGCAAATGGAATTTCTTTAGCAAAAATTGCATCAAGAATTATGGCTGGTGAAAATTTATCAAAATATAATTTAAAATATAAAACTAATAAAAGATATGCTGTTAAAGAGGCAGTATTTCCATTTAATAAATTTCCAGACAGCGATGTTTTGCTTGGTCCTGAAATGAAATCAACTGGTGAAGTAATGGGTTTTGATGATGACTTTGGAATGGCTATTGCAAAAAGCCAAATTGCAGCCTCCAACTCTTTACCAACAAGTGGATTAGCTTTTTTGTCGGTTAAAGATACTCACAAACAAGAAATTATTGGAATAGCACAAAGATTATCTAAACTTGGATTTTCTTTATCAGGTACTAAAGGTACTTCTGATACAATTAAAGAAAATGGAATGAAATGTAAAACAATAAATAAATTAAGCTCAGGTGGTTCAAATATAGTTGATGTATTAAATTCGAATAAAATCTCTTTAGTAATTAATACTGGTGGTGGAGACAAAAAATATAGGGTTAGTGATGCAAGAGCTATTAGAAGAGCAACACTTATTAATAAAGTTCCATATTGTACAAATATGTCAACTGCCTATGCTTTTTTAGACGCAATTAAATCTCTTAAAACAAAAAAGCTAACAGTAAAATCACTACAGGATAATTAATGTCTGTCGTCTACGAGATTGGAATTACCAAAAAGAATAATCAAGAAATAGAAAAAAAAGAAAGCATCGAAGTAGTTGCCTCTAAAGGTATTGTTGGTGATAGATATTTTCATGATTTCAACGGAGATAGAGAACAAATTACTCTTATAGAGAGTGAAAATATAGATTATTACAATAATACTTTTAATACGAAATTTACTTATTTGGAATTTAGAAGAAATATAGTCACAAAAAATATTCAATTGAATGATTTGGTTGGTAAAACAATTACTATTGGAGAAATTAAATTAAAAGTTAATGATTTATGTAGACCTTGTAATAATTTACAAAATAGACTTGGAAAAGATAATATTATTAAGGAGTTTTTAAGAAGAGGTGGTTTAAGATGTGAAATTCTTTCCTCTGGGACAATAAATATTGGAGACAAAATAACCATCTCAACATAAGATTTATCATGAAACAAAAAAAGAAAAGAACGAAAGAAACTCAAAGCGTACCAAGAATGTTTGCTAAAAAATATATTTACTATTATTATGGTTTCTTTTGGGTGGTGTTAATATTATTTATTTTAATTAAATGAACAAAAAAATACTTTTATTTATAGTAATTATCATAGCAATTGAATTATCTGGTCATGGGATTATCGCATCATTATTTAGACTTTTAAATTCAGCTAATTAATCAACTTTCCAATCTGTTTTAAAAGATACATAATTCACTTGAAGGCATCTTCGCTCTTTTTTTATTTCTTTCTTTTCCATGCCATGCCATGTATTGGGTCCACTTGTAAAAAAATAACCGTAATTATCTTTATATGGAAGTGTTTTTACTTTTTTTAGATTATTATCATAAAAATCAGTTCCTAAATCCTCACTTTCGTTATGCTTATTTACAAATAACAAACATGACATTAATTTTTCTTTAATATCACAGTGGGGCTTTAACCAAAAACCTTGTCGATCACAAATAACCTCTACTCTTACATAAGAATTTGATAAGTTTTTTCTTGTTAATTCGGAAACTCTATTAGTGGTTTCTTTACTTTGAAGTTCTTGAATAAATTTTGTTAAGTATGGAAAGTTATTTGTATTTTCTTTTGTAACAAAACACCTAAACTTTAAAGCTTTACCGCCACCGGCTATTCCTTGTCTAAAATTTCCCTCTCCTCCGTCAATTGCTCTTGTTCCGTCATAATTCAAATTATGATCAGAAGGATTTGCAATATCTGCGTTGATAATTTCATTTATTTGCTCTTCTGTTAAAGGTTTATTTAACTCCCAATGATCAAAAGGGTTAGTAAATTTTTTTGAATTATTATTTATTGAATTAAGGAACGACATTAAAATAATTTTGACTTTATTTTTTTTGCTATTCTATTTGTTTCATCTAATTTTTCATAGCTCCAAGTATCTAAATCTTCTTCTAATTTTCTAATTATTTTCATACTTTCTAATAAATTTCTAAATTTCTGAAATCTTTTATCACTTCTTATTGCAGGAAACATTGCGACATAAACAGGTTTTCCAGTAAGAGCAGCTTCGGAAATCATAGAGCTTGAATCGCATGTAACAATTATATACTTGGCTAAAGCTAAACTTGATAGATAAGCTTGCTTATCTACCTTATCTACTATTAAACGATTTTTATTAAAATACTCTTTTGCAAATTGTATGGCTTTCTCTGGTGTTCGATTTGAGGGAATTAATATCAATTGTAAATTCTTTTCAAGAATATGTTTATTGATTTTTGAAAAGATATTAATTAAGTTTTCATTATCGTAATTATAATATTTTGTAGGTCCTCCTAAAATAAGAGTAATAACATCTTTTTTATTTTCTATTTTTTCTTTCAGATAATCTTTTGCTTTGTTAATTTCATCTAATGTAAGATAATGAATAGCGCCTTTAGAAATTAAAACATTTGGCCCATCTATACTGTCGTGGTCTGGGGCCACAACAATATCAAAATTTTCAAGCGATACTTTTGGATTTTGAATATGAATATTAATAACTTTTTTGTTTGAATTTTTTTTAAGTACGATAGACGGAATTACACTTTTTCTTCCACAAGAAATTATAACATCATATTCTTGGTTAACTTGATTCCTGAAGATAAATTTTTTTTTTGGTGTAAATATAGGAGGCACTAAGTTCCAAGGATTATTCAATTCAATTTTCTCGTGAAAATAATCTAAATCAAGTGCTTTTGCTAGTCCCTCAACCTGACTTATCATTCCATGTAATCCCTCTGTTAATAATAACCCTTTTAATTTATTCATTAATTACTATATAGACATCGTATGACACAAAATCCAACTAAACATACAAAAGTGTTAATAATTGGATCGGGACCAGCCGGCTATACTGCGGCTGTTTATGCTGCTAGAGCTATGTTAAAACCTATTTTAGTTCATGGCATTCAGCCTGGTGGACAATTAACAACAACAACAGATGTAGAAAATTACCCAGGATTTTCTGAGGTAATTCAAGGACCTTGGTTGATGGATCAGATGAAAGGTCAAGCTGAAGCTGTTGGGACCGAAATGATACAAGATCATATTAAATCAGTGGATTTAAAAAAAACTCCATTTGAAGCAGTTGGAGATAGCGGACAAGTATATACAGCAGATTCTATAATTATATCTACAGGTGCTCAAGCCAGATGGTTACAACTAGACTCTGAACAAAATTTCAGAGGATTTGGAGTTTCTGCATGTGCAACGTGCGATGGATTTTTCTTTAAAGACAAAACAGTTGCTGTTGTTGGTGGAGGAAACGCAGCTGTTGAGGAAGCTATGTTTTTAACAAAATTTGCATCAAAAGTACTATTAATACATAGAAGAGACTCGTTGAGAGCTGAGAAAATGCTTCAAAAAAAATTAATGGATAATAAAAAAATTGAAATCATATGGGATAATGTAGTTGAAAATGTAATTGGCGATAAAGACCCTAAAAATGTAACAGGTTTAAAAATAAAAAATGTTAAAACTAATGAAAGTAAAGAATTAAAAATAGATGGTCTTTTTATTGCTATTGGGCATGATCCTGCTACTGAATTATTTAAAAATCAGCTTGAAATGGATAAAGAAGGATACCTTGTGACTAAAGCAGACTCTACAGAAACTAATGTGCCAGGGGTTTTTGCGGCTGGGGATGTTAAAGATAAAATATTTAGACAAGCAGTTACTGCTGCAGGAATGGGCTGTATGGCAGCACTAGAAGCTGAAAAATTTCTATCTAACTAAATCTGAAATTTCATTAGACTCGAAAATTGTTTTTTGAATGTCTTCATTTGCAATTTTTATCATTGCTTTAGCAACTTTTTCTGAGTGAATTGGCTTCATTTTCTTAATTGGACCAACAAATATAGGTGATAATAGTTTAAATATAAAAATTCCAATTTTTTCACCAACTCTCTTTTCTTTTCTATTTCCCAATAAAAATGATGGCCTCAAAATTCCAATTTTCTCAAAATTTAGACTTTTAATTTCTTCCTCAACTAATCCTTTGAATTTTAGATAATTTCCAGAATTTTTTGGATTGGCAAATCCAGATGAAACAAATATGAAAGATTTAACATTATTAGATTTGCTAATTTGAGCAATTTTTTTTGGAAGATCAAGCTCTACTCTTCTATATTCGTTTTTATCTGGAGAATTCTTTTTAGTTGTTCCAATACAAAAAAAACAATCATCTCCAATTATTAAATTTTTAATTTTTTGCAAATCCTTAAAATCTGTACTAATAATCTCAACTTTTTGATCAGAAATTTCAAGAGAAGATCTGACAAAAATTTTAATTTTTGAGTAATTCGAATTATTTATAATTTGATTTAATAAGTTTTTACCAACTAGTCCTGATGATCCGAAAATTAAAGCAGTTTTCACTTTTTAATTTAAGCTTTCACAAAACTCTTTTATTCTGTTCATAGCTTTTTCTAGATTTTCCATAGATGTTGCGTATGAAATTCTAAAGTAGCCCTCTAATCCAAAAGCAGAACCTTGAACAACTGCAACATTATTATTTTCTAAAAGTGATTGTACAAAATCTGTATCATTTTCTAATTTTTTTCCATTCTTATCTTTTTTTCCTATTAATCCTTTACAACTTGGAAAAACATAAAACGCACCATCTGGTTTAAGACAATTAATGCCATCAATTGCATTTAAAGAATTAACAACAAAATCTCTTCTTTCTTGAAACGCTAGTGATCTAATAGGAATAAATTCTTGTGTTCCATTTAAAGCTTCAACTGCAGCAGATTGACTTATTGATGATGGGTTTGTTGTTGATTGAGATTGAATTTTTGCAATAGCTTTAATTACATCTTTGTCACCTGCGGCATAACCTATTCTCCACCCAGTCATGGCATAAGATTTGCTCACTCCATTCATGGTAACAACTTTGTTTTTTAATTCAGGAACTTGTGCAATAGTAAAAAATTTGAAACCTTCGTAAGTAATATGCTCATAAATATCATCACTTAATATATGTACATGTGGTTTTCTCTTTAAAACATGAGCTAAATTTTTAATTTCTTGCTCTGTATAACAAGCGCCTGTTGGATTAGAAGGCGAGTTTAAAATTACCCACTTAGTATTATTTGTTATAGTCGCCTCTAGATCTTTTGCTGTCAGTTTAAAACCTTGTTCTTCAGAACACTCGATAACTACTGGTGTGGCTCCTGTCAGTAAAACTATATCTGGATATGAAACCCAATAAGGAGCTGGAATAATAACTTCATCTCCTTTGTTAAGTGTAGCCATCATCAAATTATAAATTACGTGCTTTCCACCAGCTCCAACTGTGATTTGGTCAGTTGTGTAGTTTAAATTATTTTCTCTTTTAAATTTATCTACAATTGCTTGTTTTAAAGTTGGAGTTCCATCCACTGCAGTGTATTTAGTATCTCCATCTTTAATTGCTTTAATTGCTGCTTCTTTAATATTGTCTGGAGTATCAAAATCTGGCTCTCCTGCACCCAAACCAATTACATCTCTTCCTGCAGCTCGTAATTCTCTTGCTTTTTGTGTAACAGCAATGGTTGGAGATGGTTTAATTCTCTTTAAACTATCTGATATTATGCTCATTGAAATTAATATTTAATTTAATACCTTCTTTACTTTATGGAAAATACTTATCAAGACTTAATTACAGAAATTCAGAGCAGAAATCCACAAGTTGCTGGTAAACTTGAAGGTGGTAAGAAATTTAAACTTATTACAGACTTTAAGCCTGCAGGGGATCAGCCAGATGCCATAAAAAAATTAGTGGGTTCAGCAAAAAAAGGTGAATTTAATCAAGTTCTACTCGGAGTAACTGGCTCAGGTAAAACGTTCACAATGGCTAAAGTTATAGAAGAAACGAATAGACCGGCATTAATTCTTGCACCCAACAAAACTTTAGCTGCTCAACTTTATGGAGAGATGAAAACTTTTTTTCCTGAAAATGCAGTAGAATATTTTGTATCTTACTATGATTATTATACTCCTGAAGCTTATGTACCTAGATCAGACACTTACATAGAGAAAGAGGCATCCATCAATGAACAAATAGATAGAATGAGGCACTCCGCAACAAGATCTCTGTTAGAAAGAGATGATGTTGTTATAGTTGCAAGTGTATCTTGTATTTATGGTTTAGGTTCAGTTGAAGCATATAGCAAAATGACTTTAACTTTAAAAAAGAATTATGAATATGATAGAGAACAAATAATTAGATCATTGGTGGCATTACAATATAAAAGAAATGATCAAAATTTTTACAGAGGAACATTTAGAGCAAGAGGTGAATATTTAGAAATTTTTCCAAGCCATTTAGAAGATAGAGCCTGGAGACTTTCATTGTTTGGAGAGAAATTAGAAAATATAGAAGAGTTCGATCCTTTAACTGGTGATACAGTTAAACCTTTAAATCTGGTGAAGATTTATGCAAATAGTCATTACATAACTCCAAAACCAACTATCGAACAAGCAATATTAAAAATAAGAAAAGAATTAGAAATTACTTTAAAAAAATTCAAAGAGGATAATAAATTATTAGAGGCCCAAAGATTAGAAGAAAGAACTAAATTTGACTTAGAGATGATAGAAGCAACAGGATCTTGTGCTGGTATCGAAAATTATTCAAGATTTTTATCCGGAAGAAAACCTGGAGAGCCCCCACCCACTCTATTTGAATACTTTCCAGATAACACATTAGTATTTGTTGATGAAAGTCACGTAACAGTTCCACAATTAAATGGTATGTTTAAAGGAGATAGATCAAGAAAGAGTACATTAGCAGAGTATGGATTTAGACTTCCATCATGTATGGATAATCGTCCACTTAAATTTGAAGAATGGGATGCTATGAGAACTCAAACTATATTTGTATCTGCAACTCCAGGACCATGGGAACTGGATCAAACTAAAGGAAAACATATTGATCAAGTTATTAGACCAACTGGCTTGATTGATCCAGTTGTTGAAATTAGACCAGCAAAAAATCAGGTTGATGATTTAATGCATGAATGTAAGGAAGTAGTTAAAGGCAATAATAGAGTATTAGTTACAACTTTAACAAAAAAAATGGCAGAAGATTTAACTGAGTATCTTCATGAAAATGGAATTAAAGTTAGATATCTTCATTCAGACATCGACACTTTAGAAAGAATAGAAATTATGAGAGATTTAAGGATGGGTGTCTTCGATGTTTTAGTTGGAATAAATTTACTAAGAGAGGGATTAGATATTCCCGAATGTGCACTGGTAGGCATTTTAGATGCAGATAAAGAAGGTTTTTTAAGATCTGAAACATCTTTAATTCAAACAATCGGAAGAGCAGCAAGAAATGTTGATGGTAAAGTAATTCTTTACGCTGATAAAGAAACTAAAAGTATAAAAAAAGCTGTAAGTGAAACTAATAGAAGAAGAGAAATTCAATTAGCATATAACAAAAAAAATAATATAGATGCTAAATCAGTAAAAAAGGAAATATCTGACATTTTAGAAAGTGTATATGAAAAAGATTATGTGCAAATTAACGAAGGATCAAACATTGGTGGAAATTTAAAAAAACACTTGAAAGGATTAAACAAAAGGATGAAGGAAGCTGCATCAAACCTAGAATTCGAGCAAGCTGCAAAAATTAGAGATGAAATAAGAAAACTAGAAAGTACAGAGCTAGAAATAACTTTAAATCCTAAGGTAAGACAGTATGATTTAAAAAATAAACTTTATCCCAAAGGAAGATCAACAATGGGTATGCCTGGAACTAAAGTAACAAAAAAGAGAGATAAAAAGTGGAAGCACGGAAGATAATAATTACTGGAGGCGCGACTAGAGTTGGGGCTGCTATTGCTAGAAAGTTATCTGGTTCAAACAAAGAAATAATAATTCACTATAATAAATCAAGATCTAAAGCAGAAATTTTAAAAAAAGAATTAGGGAAAAATGGTACAAAAGTTTATTTAATACAAGGAGATCTAAGCAAAGAGTCAGATATAAATAAAATTATTAAATTTTCTAAATCTAAGCTTAAATATTTTGATTGCCTAATAAACAATGCCTCTCTATTCGAAAATGATAAACTAGAAAATTTTAATGGTAAAAGCTGGGGTAATCACTTAAATACAAATCTTAGAGCTCCCGCCTTATTAACAAAAGCTTTCTCAAAAAATGTCAAAGGAAAAGATAATAATATTGTAAATATTATTGATCAAAGAGTTTTTAAATTAACTCCTTTTTTCTTTTCATATACATTAAGTAAAACAGGCCTTTATACATTGACTAAAACTAGTGCTATGAGCTTATCACCAAATATAAGAGTAAATGGAATTGCCCCTGGTCCAACGCTTAAAAATAAAAGACAGTCTGAAAAACACTTTAAAAAACAATATTTAGCAACACCTTTGAAAAAACAGGTAGATGTCAGAGAAATTTGTAATGCTGTTGACTTCTTTATTAAAAACAGCTCTATTACTGGTCAGGTATTAGCAATAGATAGTGGTCAAAGTTTAAACTGGCAAACACCAGATATAATGAGCATTAAGGAATGAAAAAAAATAACTTAAAAATTATAAAAATTGAAAAGAATAAAAGTTTATTTAATTATGAAAAGAAAGTTCTAATCAAAGAGCTTATTTTAGATCTTAAACTTGGATACTATGATTTTGAAAAAGAAAGATCACAAAAAGTAAAATTTTCATTGGAGATTGATTATGAGGATAAAAAGCCTTCGAACGATAAAGATTTAAAATCAATTGTTAATTATTCGAGAATTGTAAAGTTGATAAAAAAATTAGTCAAAAATAAACATTATAACTTTTTAGAAACATTGGCTGAAGATGTATTTGATGAACTTTTCAAAGACAAAAGAATTGATAAAATTAGTCTTCGAATTGAAAAATTAGAAATCATGAAAAATTGTTCATCTGTGGGTATCCAGATTTCTAAAAAAAGAAGTTATGGTCAGCTCTGATATTGGAAAAGAAGTAATAAAAAAAGAAATACCACTGGTTCCAAAACTTCCAGGTGTATATCGAATGTTAAATTCCAAAAATGAAGTTTTATATGTAGGTAAAGCTAAAAATCTACCAAATAGACTTAAGAGTTATGTTACTGAAAAAAATCACATAATTAGAACTGAAAGAATGTTATCCCAGACTTCAAAGCTTGAGATAACAACTACTTCAAATGAAAGTGAGGCTTTGCTTTTGGAAGCCAACCTAATAAAAAAATATAAACCTAAATTTAATATTTTGCTTAGAGATGACAAATCTTTTCCTTTTATTTTTATTGGAAACAAAGATAAGTGGCCTCAAATTAAAAGACACAGAGGCAAAAAAAATAGAGAAGGTTTTTTCTTTGGTCCTTTTGCTTCAGCTGGATCAGCTAATTGGACAATTAAAATGATACAAAAAATATTTCAATTAAGAGTTTGTGACGACTCCGTCTTTAAAAATAGAGAAAGACCTTGCATATTATATCAAATCAAAAGGTGTTCTGGTCCATGTGTTGGGTACGTCAAAGAAGATGATTATAAAAAGTCAGTTGAAGATGCTATAGAGTTTGTTTCGGGCAAATCTAGAAAGATACAAAAAAATCTTTCTACGCAAATGGAAAAATCCAGTGAGAATTTAGATTTTGAAAAAGCCGCAATTCTAAGAGACAGAATTAAATCTCTTAATATTATTCAATCATCACAAAGAATCAACGAAGCAAACCTTGTTGAGGCTGATGTAATTGCGGGATACAAAGAGTCTGGCAAAACTTGTATACAGGTTTTTTTTTATAGATCTAAACAAAATTGGGGCAATCAAGCATTTTTTCCAAAACACGATCCAGATGAAAGTTTAAATAATATATTAAATTCTTTTGTGTCTCAATTTTACGAAAATAAAAGTGTTCCAAGTTCAATAATACTTAGTGAAAATATAAAAGAACAAATATTAATTGAAAAAGCTTTAACAAGAAAAGAGGGTAAACAAATTAATATTTCTGTTGCAAAAAAAGGATCTAAATTAAATGTTATAAATCAAGCTATTAAAAATGCAAAAGATAGTCTTAATAGAAAATTATATGAAAGCCAAAATAATAAAGAGTTATTTGAAGAAGTTTCTAAAAAGTTTGATTTAGAGAATAATATAAATTTAATAGAAGTTTATGATAACAGCCATAATCAAGGATCAAATAGTGTTGGAGCATTAATAACATATGAAGAAGAGGGATTTAATAAGAAAAGATATAGAAAATTTAATATAAAAATTAAAAAAAATGAGCAGGATGACTATGGAATGATGAGAGAAGTCCTAAATAGAAGATTTAAAAAAGCAGTTCAAGAAAAAGATAATTATTTAACTATGCCAGACTTAGTCTTGATCGATGGAGGAAAAGGTCAATATTCTGTTGCAAGAGAAACATTAAACGAGCTAGGACTTCACGACATTCCAATAATTGCAATTGCCAAAGGCAAACTTAGAAACAGTGGGAATGAAACTTTTTTTCATAATGGTAAAGAAGTCAAGTTTGAAAAAAATGACCCAACTCTTTTTTTTCTTCAAAGAATTAGAGACGAAGCTCATAGATTTGCTATAAGTGCTCATAGAGCAAAAAGAAAAAGGGGTATAAACAAATCTCTACTAGATCAAATAGATGGAATTGGTTCTGTAAGAAAAAGAGCTCTTTTGAACCATTTTGGATCAGCACGTGCAATAGAATCAGCAAGTTTAGACGAAATTAAAACAGTTGAAGGAGTAGAAGAAAAAGTTGCAAAAAAAATATATAATTTTTTCCACGAATGAAAATAAAGATACCAAATTATCTCACTATTGGACGAATCATAATTGTCCCTATTTTTGTATTTGCCTATTATCTTCCAGGATTCTATGGTGACTTATTACCTTTTCTTCTTTTTCTAATTGCTTCTTTTACTGATTTCTTAGATGGATTACTTGCAAGAATGTTCAAGGAAGAGTCAAAACTTGGAGAGCTTTTAGACCCTATAGCAGATAAAATAATTGTTGCTACTGCGTTGATTTTATTAGTCATGGATAATACAATAAAAAATTACGAGGTTATTGCAGCTATTATAATTTTAACAAGAGAAATACTAATTTCTGGTTTAAGAGAATTTTTAGCTAAAGGTAGAATAAAACTTCCAGTTTCAAGCTTAGCAAAATTAAAAACTGTTTTGCAGATGACTGCTATATCTATTCTTCTTACGGGTGAAACTGGAAATAAGATTATTAACTTTCAAGATTATAATGCACAAACTATAGGGATTATATTGTTATGGCTATCAGCCTTTATTACTTTATATACAGGCTATGATTATCTAAGAAAAGGAATAGATCATGCTATTTCAGAAGACAATAAATCTTAAACTAAGCAGCAGCTTTTTTTCTAACTAATGATTGATAACTTTCAGATAAATCGATTATGGTATTACAAACTTTGAATTTAAAATCCTCTATTTGAGATACTGGTGTAACTTCAGCAGCAGTTCCTGTCAGAAAGCAACCTTCAAATTTATTTAACTCATCTGGTGATATTTTTCTTTCAAATACTTTGATGTTTTTTGATTTAGCAATTTCAATTAAAGTTCTTCTTGTTATTCCATCTAAAAAACTATCTGGTACTGGAGTATGAAGATTTCCATCTTTATCCTTAAAAAAAACGTTTGCACCTGTTGCTTCAGCAATATTATCTTGATGATCTAACATTAAAGAGTCAGTATATCCTTCGCTTTCAGCCTCATGCTTTGATAATGTACAAATCATATATAAACCCGATGCTTTAGTATCCCAAGGTATAGTATTAGGGGCAGGCCTTCTCCACTTGGAAATATTTAGTTTTATTCCTTTTGTTTTAAGATTTGGATCAAAATATGATCCCCATTCCCAAGTTGCTATAGCCACATGAATTTTTGTTTGTTGTGCTGAAATTGCCATCATTTCGCTTCCTCTCCAAGCAACTGGCCTTACATATCCATTTTGAACTTTTTGGATTTTTACAATTTCTCTTGAAGCTTTGTTTATCTCATTTTCACTATATGGAATTTTAAAACCCATTCTTTCTGCAGAGTAAAAAAATCTATTTGTATGCTCCTCTAGTTTGAAGATGTCTCCATCATAAACTCTGAGACCCTCAAAAACACAACTAGCATAATGCAGTCCATGGTTTAGAACATGTAGCTTAACATTACCCCAATCAACCAATTCGTTGTTGTACCATATTTTACCGTCTCTTTTATCGTAAGGTATCATTAAAAATTAAAAAAATATCTTTCTATATATATTATGTCAATATAACTTACCAATATAAATAATTATGAAAGAACTCCTTTATCTTAAAGACGATCAAATAAAAGAATTCATTGAAAAGCTATTTTTGAGCTATAGAGACACATTTTCTGACTCGAAAACAGTCTTAGACAAATATTCTTTAGGTATAGCCCATAATAAAGTACTTCATATCTTATCAACTCATAAAGGTATAACTATTGGGGAGTTATTAAGTAAATTAAAGATAACTAAACAAAGTTTAAATAGAATACTAAGAGATTTAATAAAAATTGAGGTAATTACATTTAGGAAAAACTTAAAGGATACTCGAGTTAAACATGTTTATCTAAATGGAAAAGGTGAAAAGATTTTTAGTGAGATTTTTTCTAAACAAAAAAAAAGAATATATAAGGCACTCTTAAGTTCTTCAGCTAAAGAGGTAGTAGATTTTAATAAAGTTTTAAAAAAATTAATTAATACCGATGAAAGAATTTGAAGCACACATCTTAGTTGTTGATGATGATAATGGTATAAGAGAACTAGTAAAGGAGTATCTTGAACAAAATAATTATATTACATCTACGGCAAAAGATGCAATAGATGCAACTGAAAAGATAAAATTGATTAAATTTGATTTAATTATTTTAGATATAATGATGCCTGGTAAATCAGGACTAGAATTTTTAAAAGAAAATAAAAACTCTTTAGATACGCCAATTATTTTATTAACGGCTAAAGGAGAAGCAATAGATAGAATAGAGGGACTAGAAACTGGAGCAGATGATTATTTGCCTAAGCCTTTCGAACCAAAGGAGCTAGTTTTAAGAATAAAAAATATATTAAATAAAACAAATTTTACAAAAGATAAAAAAGAAATTGAATTTGGAAATGTAAAAATTAATTTAAATAAAATGATAGTTATTAAAAATAATAAACATATTAAAATAAATAGTACTGAAAAAAAAATTTTTGAAAAAATGATTAATTTTCCAGGAAAAGTTTTTTCAAGAGAAAGTATAGGTAAATTGATAAAAATCGAAAAAGAGAGATCTGTTGATGTAGTAATAACTAGATTAAGAAAAAAAATAGAGGATACGCCAAAAAATCCAAAATATTTACAAACTATCAGAGGTGAAGGTTATGTTTTATGGATTGAGTAAGTTTTTAAAACAAATACTCCCAAAGCAATTATTCTACAGAAGTCTATTGATCGTGGCCTTGCCTATAATTATTTTACAAATAACTATATCAGTAGTTTTTTTAGATAGCTTATGGATTAAAACCAATGTAGGTATGACTAGAGCTTTAGTTGGGGAAATTAAAACTTTTATAGACTCTTATAATAAAGAGGATGCTGACAGAAATTTTCTTGAAAATACTTTTGAGGAACATCTTAATATTGATGTAATTTATTTTCAAAATAAAAATTTTTCAGATTTAATGAACGAGAAATGGTATAGTCCAATTGATCGTTCTCTTAGACGTGAATTAAAATCGAAAAATCTAAATTATTGGTTTGATACATCTAAGTTTAAAAATACTGTTAATTTAAAAATACAAAATGAAAATGATTATTTTGAATTTTTTATTCCAAGAGAAAGGCTGACTAGTACATCGGTAAGGATTTTTGCACTTTGGATTACATTGCCGGCAATCTTAATTGTAGCCATAGCAATTATTTTTCTCAAAAATCAGACTAGGCCAATTAAAAAACTTGCAGAAGCCTCAAAAAAATTTGGTAGGGGGGAAAAAATTGAGGAATTCATCCCATCTGGAGCATCAGAAATAAGACAGGCAGGATATGAATTTGAAAAGATGAGAAAAAGAATCCTCAGACATTTAAATCAAAGATCAGAAATGCTTTCTGGTATAAGTCATGATTTAAGAACACCATTGACTAGAATGAAGCTTCAATTGGCTCTTATTAAAGACAAAAATCTAATTGATAGATTCTCAAGTGATATTGATGAAATGGAAAAAATGTTGAATGAATATCTGCAATTTTCTAGTGAAAGCAATAAAGAACAAAACGAAAAATTTGAGTTTAATGAATTGATACAAAGCACTATAACAAAATTTAACAATGATATAATAAAATTTAATGGGGATGATAAATTTTATTTCATTGGAAGAAAACTATCAATACAAAGATGTTTAAATAACTTAATTGAAAATTCAGCAAAATTTGCAAATAAAATAGAGATAAACTTTAATAAATTAAAAAGTAATATTTTAATAAATATTGAAGATGATGGCCCAGGAATTCCATTACAAGAGAGAGAAAATGTATTTAAGCCCTTTTATAAAATAGATAAAAGTAGATCTGAAAAAAGTTCTAGCGTTGGATTGGGACTGTCAATATCATCTGACATAATTAGATCTCATGGTGGAAGAATTGAATTAGGTGACTCAAAACTTGGTGGTTTAAAAGTAGTTATTTCTTTACCTTTTTAATTTTTTTTTTAAAATATTTTCTAATTTATCTATTTTTTTCTCTAGTTTTTCAATTCTCTTTACTAATACCTCTGTCTCTTCAGAGCTTGTAATTTTTAATTTATAAACTAATTCGTTTCTTTTTGATTTTAAAATTGAAATAAATTCGTTAGATAAATCTTTATAATTATACAACCCCTGCTCAATTAATTTGGATAATTGGTTAAATAATAATTTAGATTTTGACATAATTATTTTTGTTTTATAATTTGATTTATAGTATTTTTTACTGATGTTTATCAATGATTTTGATCCTGTAGCTTTTAATATTTTTAGCTTAGAGATAAGGTGGTATTCACTATCTTATATTTTTGGCGTTATTTTTGGTTGGTTCTACTGTAAAAAAAAATTAATAGAAAATGAACGTTACCAAAATATGTTTGATGATTACATATTTTATCTAATAATTGGTGTTATTATAGGTGGAAGACTCGGCTATGTTATAATATATAATTTAATCTATTATTTAAATAATCCTTTTGAAATATTAATGATTTGGCAAGGCGGAATGTCATTTCATGGCGCTGTAATTGGAATAATTATAGCAACTTACTTTTTTTCATTAAATAAAAAAGTTAATATTTTTTATTTTTTAGATCTTGTATGTTTATCTGCACCTATAGGAATTTTCTTTGGAAGGATATCTAATTATATAAATTCAGAACTTTATGGGAGAGAAACAGATGTATTGTGGTCAGTAAAATTTGTGTTAATTGATAATTTAAAACGTCACCCTTCACAAATTTATGAAGCAATTTTTGAAGGTATAATATTATTTATTATATTAAATTATTTAGTCTCAAGGGTTGATAAAAAAGAAGGTTATATATCTTCACTTTTTTTAATATTTTACTCATTTTTTAGATTTATTATTGAATTTACTAGAGAGCCAGATGCACATATTGGATTATTGCTTTTTAACTTATCGATAGGTCAGCTAATAAGTATTTTTGTGTTTTTTATTGGAATACTTTTGTGGAAAACAAAAAAAAATGTTTGATAAAAAAAATTTTAAGATTCCATTAGACCAATTTATAAATAACGCTCTTTATCATAAAAAAAAAGGGTATTATGTTAAAAATGTACCATTTGGAAAAGATGGTGACTTTATAACTGCTCCAAATATATCAAGGATTTTTTCTGAGATGATTTTTTTATGGATAATTTCTTATTGGGAAAAATTTTATAAAAATAAAGAAATTAATATTGTAGAGCTTGGTGCTGGAAATGGAGAAATGATGAGTCAAATAATTATCTCTTCAAAAAAATTTAATAATTTTTACGATAAATGTAATTTTTTTATTTACGAAAAAAGTAAAAAAATGATTGAAATTCAAAAACAAAAATTAAAAAAATATAATGTCAAATGGTTTCAAGATTTTGGGAAATTAGAAAATCCTACAATATTTTTTGGAAATGAATTTTTAGATGCTTTGCCTGTCAAACAATATCTTAATAAAAATAATAAATGGTATGAAAGATATGTACAAAAAAAAGGAGGAAATTATAGTTTTACCGAAATAGAATGTGATATTAAAAAAATTGAAAAAAAATTAGATTTGAAATTTTCAAAAAAACAAAATTTTTTAGAGATTTCATTAAATGAATTTAAATTAATAAAAGAATTAAATAATATAATTAGTAAAAAAGGAGGATGTATTCTTTTTATTGATTATGCTTATTTAAACCATAAAATGATTGATACGCTTCAAGCAGTTAAAAAACATAAAAAAGTAAATCTTTTAAATGATGTTGGGAATGCTGATATAAGTCATGTGATAAATATCCCTTTTTTAAAAAAAATAGCTATTAAAAACGATCTAATGTTAGATTTTGTAACTCAAAGAGATTTTTTGTTAAACTTAGGTATTTTGCAAAGAGCTGAAATATTAGCTGCAAATAAAAAATTTTTAGAAAAAGCTAACATATATTATAGAATTAATCGTCTAATTGACAAAAAACAAATGGGAGAGCTATTTAAAGTAATTTTTTTTTATAAAAAAAAAAATAAGTTCGATAAAGGATTTAAATGATTAAGTCAAAATTGCTAAATAAAAACAATATAGTTAATCATGGTTTTTTTAATAAAAAAAATGGTTTTTCAAAAGGAATTTATAAAAGTTTAAATTGTGGAAAAGGATCAAGTGATAATGAAAATAACATAAGAAAAAATCTAAATTACGTTAAAAAAAAAATAGGATCAAGTAATAAAATTATACTTTTACATCAGATTCATAGTTCAAAATATTTTTTTGTCAAAAAATTGCAAAATAGAAAAATAATTGGAGATGCTTTGATAACGAATATAAAAAAATTACCAATTGGTATACTTTCTGCAGATTGTGCTCCTATACTAATTTTAGATTGTAAAAGAAAAATTATTTCAGCTGTTCATGCTGGTTGGAAGGGAGCATATAAAAATATAGTTCTAAAAGTTTTAAGAAAACTTGTGAGATTAGGGTCCAATAAAAAAGACCTTATTGTAGTTATTGGACCATGTATTGGACAAAAAAATTATGAAGTAAGCAAGAAATTCAAAGATAAATTTCTACGAAAAAATAAGAAGAATTCAATTTTCTTTAAAAAAAAACAAATGAGAATTTACTTTAACTTAGTAAAATACATTCAATATCAATTAATTAGTTTTGGAATTTTAAAAATTGATGTTATAAGAAAAGATACCTTTGATAAAAAAAATAATTTTTTTAGTGCTAGAAGATCTTTAAAAAATAATGAGCCCGATTATGGTAGAAATATTTCTGTAATTATGCTTAGATAGGATATTAATGAAAATAATCACAGGTAATTCAAACAAAAACCTTAGTTTGAGAATATCTAAATATCTTAAAAATAGACTTGTTCGATCAAGTATAAGAAAATTCTCAGACGGTGAAATCTATGTTGAAATAAATGAAAATATAAGAGGTAACAGTATTTTTGTAATTCAATCTGTATCGTCACCTGCAAATGATAACTTAATGGAGTTATTGCTTTGTATAGATGCATTGAAAAGGTCCTCTGCTAAAAATATAACAGCAGTAATTCCATATTTTGGATACGCAAGACAAGATCGAAAGGTAGTTCCTAGAACTTCAATATCAGCTAAATTAGTTTCAAATTTAATTACAAAAGCAGGAGCAGATAGAGTTGTTACAATTGATCTTCATGCTGGGCAAATTCAAGGTTTTTTTGATATTCCAGTAGACAACCTGTTTGCAACACCAATTTTTGCACGTCATGTAAGAAAAAAAATTAAAAATAAAAATTTAATTTGTGTCGCGCCAGATGTTGGTGGAACTGAGAGGGCTAGAGCTTTAGGAAAATTTTTACATGCTGGTTTAGCCATAATTGACAAAAGAAGACCGGCGCCAGGAAAATCAGAAGTGATGAATGTTATAGGTCATGTTAAAGGTAAAACATGTATTATAGTTGATGATATAATTGACTCTGGTGGAACAATAGTAAATGCCGCAAATGCACTTATAGAAAGAGGTGCAAAAGAAGTTCATGTATACGTAACTCATGGAGTATTAAGTGGAAAAGCAGTGCAAAAAATAAAAAGTTCAAAGATTAAAAGATTAGTGATAACTGACACAATTGATAACTCAGAAAGAGTAAAAGCTGCAAAAAATATTGAAATATTAACAATTTCTCAATTAGTTGGAGAAGCAATAAAAAGAATATCTAATTCTACTTCTGTATCAGACTTATTTAGATAATTTTCTTCTTGATAATATGTAGCTCCTGAGCTAAAAGCTACAATTTTTATGAGTAATTTAGAAGCAAATCAAAGATCAAAAACTACAAAGGGAAGTAATAATATTCTTCGTAAGCAAGGTATGGTTCCTGCGGTGTTATACGGTGGTGAAGAAAAAAATGAACTCATAAGTATTTCAAAAAAACATTTAAAAACTTTAATGGATCAAGAAAATTTTTTGTCAAATGTATTAAAAATTAAAATTAATGACAAAGAAATAAATGTACTTCCGAGAGAAGTTTCTTTTGACGTTGTAACAGACGAACCAATACATGTCGATTTTTTAAGAATGGTTTCTGGTAGGAAGATTATATTGGAAATTCCAGTTAGATTTAAAAATAATGATATGTCGCCAGGATTAAAAAGAGGAGGTGTTTTAAACATAGTAAGAAGAAAAGTTGAATTAAAATGCCCAACGGAAAGTATTCCTAACGAGTTAGTGGTTGATCTAGAAGGACTAGACATAGGGGCAAGTATTAAGATTTCGGCAATTAAGCTTCCAGAAAATGTTAGTCCAACAATTACAGGTAGGGATTTCGTAATAGCTACAGTAGCTGCACCTACTATTGTAAAAGAGCCAGAAAAACCGACGGAGGAAGCGGCAGAGGGTGCGGAAGCTAGCGCTGAAGGAGAAGCGCCAAAAGAAGGAGAACAGCCAACTGCAGCAGATGACACTAAAAAACCTGAGGCTGAAAAAGACAAAAAAGAAACTGCTCCAGAAAAAAAATAATTTGTTTATTAATTTAAAAAATAATCTTTGAAATGATCTTATTTGTAGGTCTAGGAAATCCAACTCCTGATAGTCAAAATAATAGACATAATATTGGCTTCAAAATTATTGATGCAATTAATCAAAATTTTAGTTTATCTAAACAAAAACCTAAATTTAAAGGATTATTAACAATGGGAAATATTGGAGATAAAAAAGTATATGCAATTAAACCTTTAACATTTATGAATAATTCTGGAACGTGCATTAGAGAGCTCATAGAATATTTTAAAATAGAGGCTTCAGATATTATTGTTTTTCATGATGATCTCGATATCGAATTTGGCAAAATTAAAGCTAAGTTTGGAGGGGCAGATGCAGGTCATAATGGAATTAAATCGTTAGATAAATTTATTGGCAAAGATTATTCAAGGGTAAGAATTGGAATTGGTAAACCTGATAAAATTAGAGTAAATGATTTTGTGCTTGGAGATTTCAATGAAGATGAAAAAATACAACTTGAAGCAATCTCAAAAAAAATAATTCAATCATTAAATTTATTAATTGATAAAAAGCTCGATTTATTTTCAAGTAAAATTAATAATTAATTATGGGCTTTAAATGTGGGATCGTTGGACTTCCGAATGTTGGTAAATCTACTTTATTTAATGCTCTCACAAATTCTAGTAAAGCCCAGGCTGAAAATTTTCCCTTTTGTACAATTGATCCTAACTTAGGTATAGTTCCTGTAGTTGATGAAAGACTAGATAATTTATCCAATATATCAAATTCAAAAAAAAAAATATATACCTCAATAACCTTTGTTGACATAGCAGGTCTTGTTAAAGGAGCTTCAAAAGGTGAAGGATTAGGAAACAAATTTTTATCTCACGTCAGGGAAGTAGATGCAATTATTCATATGATAAGATGTTTTGACTCTGATGATATTCAAAATGTAAATGATAATGTAGATCCAGTTAGAGATCTTGAAATAATACAAACAGAAATAAAATTAGCTGATATTGAATCAATTCAAAAAAGGTTAGATAAAAAAAATAGAAAAAAAGTTTCAAACGAACAAATTCAAATATTAGAAACAGCTTTAGAATATATTAATAACGACAAAAATATTGATGAAATACATAAAATATATGAAAAAAAAGAAATTGAAATATGTGGATTATTATCTCTTAAACCAAATTTATATGTTTGTAATGTTGATGAGGAAAGTATTGCTAGAGGAAACAAGTATACAAGAAAATTTATAGAAAAATATGGGGAAATAAATACAATTATTATATCTGCCGAAATTGAAAATCAATTAAACTCCTTAAGTGATAAAGAAAAAATAAATTATATGGAGATGCTTAGTGTTAAAGAAGCAGGCATTAAAACGCTTACAAAAAAAGGTTATAATTTGTTAAATCTTGAAACTTTTTTTACCTCAGGACCAGAAGAATCGCGAGCATGGACAATAAATAAAAATTGCTTAGCTCCTAAAGCTGCAGGAAAAATACATACTGATTTTGAAAAAGGATTTATAAAAGTTGAAACAATTTCTTATAAAGACTTTGTTGCTAATAAGGGATGGGTAAACTCAAAAAATAATGGGAAAATGAGATTGGAAGGTAAAGAATATACTGTTAAAGATGGAGATGTTTTAAACTTTCGTTTCAACACGTGACCATATCTTTTTCATAGTCAAATAAACAAGTATCGTAAGAATAATTAAATAAACAATAACTCTGAAACCTGTTTTATGCCTAGTTTCTAGATGAGGTTCTGCAGACCACATTAAAAATGTTGTGATATCCTTCGCCATCTGTTCTTTTGTTGCTTCAGTCCCATCACTATATTCAACCAAACCATCTGATAAAGGAGCAGACATTTTGATTTTATTTCCATACATATATTTATTATAATACACTCCATCATCTAATTTTATGTCAGAAGGAGGATCATCGTATCCTAGAAGAAGTGAATAAATATAATCTGCGCCACCCTTTCTTGCTTTAGCTAATACTGACATATCTGGAGGGTAGGCTCCTCCATTTGCTGCCTTTGATGCTTCAACATTTGCATATGGCATAACAAATTTATCTGACAATTTTGCAGGCCTTGTGAACATTTCGCCATCATTATTTGGACCATCTAAAACCTCAAAGCTCGCTGCTATTACTTTTGCCTCTTCCTCTGAAAACTCTGGACCACCTGGCTCAGCAAGATTTCTATAACTTAAATATTGCATTGAGTGACAAGCAGCACAAACTTCTGTGTAAACTTGGTATCCTCTTTGCAATGAGGCCCTATCATATTTCCCAAACAAACCTTTGAAAGTCCAATCAGTTTCTAAGAATTTTGCTTTTTCTGCTGAAATTGAATAATTTTGAAAAAAAAATATTGATAAGACTAATATAAATATACTTTTTACTTTTTTCACCCTAAGCTCTTTAAATTATTTTCTATTTTGTCTTCTTTCGAGCTTCTTGTAGCTATGGCTGATCCAGCTAAAACTGGTTCAGAAATGCTCAATGGAATTGGATTTGTTTTTTCTGTAAATCCTAAAAAGGGAAGCACAATTAAAAAATGAATGAAATAGTAAGCTGTTGCTACCCTTGCTACAAGTAAATACAATCCTTCTGCTGGCATTGCTCCAACATAACCAAGAACTAAAACATCAATAACGAGAATCCAATAAAATTGTTTATATAACGGTCTGAATACTGCAGATCTAACTTTTGAAGTATCTAACCAAGGCAAGGCAGCCAAAATCAATATTGCAGAGAACATTGCAATTACTCCCATTAATTTATCAGGTACTGATCTTAATATTGCATAAAAAGGTAACAAGTACCATTCTGGTACTATGTGTGCTGGAGTTACAAGCGGGTTTGCTTCAATATAATTATCTGCATGTCCTAAAATATTTGGAGTGTAAAATACAAAAAATGCAAAAACTAGTAAAAATAGCAACAAAGCAAATGCATCTTTAATTACTATGTATGGATGAAAAGGAACAGTATCATTGGATGGTTTTTTAATTTCAATTCCTACTGGGTTATTGTTTCCAGGAACGTGCAGCGCCCAGATGTGTAATACTACTAAACCAAGTATTAAAAATGGAATTAAATAATGTAATGCATAAAATCTTGTTAATGTTGGATTATCAACTGAGAATCCTCCCCATAACCAAGTAGTTATTCCCTCTCCTACAAGAGGTATTGCACTAAATAAATTTGTAATTACTGTTGCTCCCCAATAACTCATTTGACCCCAAGGAAGTACGTATCCCATAAATGCTGCTGCCATCATTAAAAGATAAATAATTATTCCAAGTATCCAAATAATCTCTCTTGGTGATTTATATGAACCATAAAATAATGATCTAAAAATATGAATATATACTGCTAAAAAAAACATTGATGCTCCATTTGCATGAACATATCTTATTAACCAGCCATAATTCACATCTCTCATTATGTGTTCAACACTTGCAAAAGCTAGTTTAGTATCAGCAACATAATGCATGGCTAGAACAAGACCAGTTACAATTTGTGTGATTAAACAAAAAGTTAGAATTCCACCAAATGTCCACCAGTAGTTTAAATTTTTCGGCGTTGGATAATCAGTTAAATGATTTGCCAGTGTCAATAAAGGTAATCTATCATTAAACCATTTTCCAAATTTTGATGTTGGTGTGTAGTGACTATCGCTCATAAAAATTTTTCTTATCCAATTTTAATTGTATTATCATTTAAAAAGACGTATTTTGGTATTTCCATATTTACTGGAGCTGGTCCTTTTCTAATTCTGCCTGATGTATCGTAGTGTGAACCATGACATGGACAAAACCATCCATCGAACTCACCTTTATCTGACAGTGGAACACAACCTAAATGAGTGCAAATACCTAGCATAACTAGCCATTCAGGATTTTTTACTCTATCCTCATCTTTCTCAGGATGTTTTAATTCATCTAAGGATACGGATCTTGCCTTATCTATTTCCTCTTGAGTTCTTCTTTTTATAAAAACTGGCTTACCTCTCCAAACAACAGTGATCGATTGTCCAGGTTTAACAGAACTAATGTCAACTTCAGTACTTGCTAATGCTTTAACAGATGCGTCTGGATTCATTTGATCTACTAAAGGCCACACTGCCGCTCCTACCCCAACGGCACCTGCTGCTGCTGTAGCGGTAAATATAAAATCTCTCCTATTTTTTGGTTTTTTATCTGACATTTATATGTTTTATTTTTTGCTATTACATGATTTCATATAATAATAAATATATATTTTTCTATTGCACAAATGACACAGAAAACATCATTTACAGGCCCCAAAATAGCCCTTTATCAACCAGATATCCCTCAAAATACTGCAGCAATAATTAGAACTTGCTCATGTCTAGGCGTTAAACTTGAAATAATTGAGCCATGTGGTTTTTTCTTAACAGACTCAAGATTTAAAAGAGTAGTAATGGATTATATGGATATATCATCTATCAAGTATTATAAAAGTTATAGAGATTTTGAAGAAGCAAAAAAAAAGGATAGAATTATCTTGGCAACAACAAAGGCAAAGCAAATCTATACTGACTTTAAATACGATAAAGATGACACTTTATTATTTGGAAGAGAAAGCTCAGGTGTACCTGAAAGTTTACATAAAAATATAAAATATAAAATAAAAATACCAATGATAGAAAGTAAAAGATCTTTGAATCTTGCAACATCTGCCGCTATAATTATTTCTGAGAGTTTAAGACAAACACTGTATCAATAAAATGAAACTAGATTTAAAAAAAGAATTAACAAAACAATGGTTCAAAAATCTTCAAGAAATTATTTGTAAAAACATTGAAGAAATAGAAAAGAATAAGATATTTTTTAAAATTAAAAATTGGTCTAGGAATAAAAAAAAAGATGAAGGTGGAGGAGAATCTAGATTATTAGAAAATGGAAAGGTATTTGATAAAGTTGGTGTAAACTTTTCTGAAGTATATGGAAAGTTTCCAAAAGAATTAAAAAGTAAAATTCCAGGCATAAAAAAAAGTACTGATTTTTGGGCATCAGGTATATCAATTGTAATGCATATGAAAAACCCCCATGTACCTGCTATGCATTTTAATACTCGGTACATAGTTACTTCTCAAGGATGGTTTGGGGGAGGAATGGATGTGACCCCTTGTATTAAAGACAATAAATTAAAAAAATGGCTTCATAAAAACCTTAAAATTATGTGCGATAGACACAACAAAAAATATTATAAAAATTATAGTAAATGGTGTGATAAATATTTTTATCTACAACATCGACAAGAAACAAGAGGTATTGGTGGAATTTTTTTTGACTATAAAAAAGATAATTGGGAAAAAGATTTTAGTTTTGTTAAGGATGTAGGGCTTGAATTTATAAAAATATTCAATGAAATTATCTTAAAAAAAAATAAAGTTAGATGGACAAAAACTGACAAAGAAAATCAATATATTAAAAGAGGTAGATATGTTGAATTTAATCTTTTATATGACAGAGGAACAAAGTTTGGTTTACAAACTGGAGGTAACATTGAGGCAATTTTAATGTCTCTACCTCCTTTAGCAAAATGGAAATAGATGGAAAAAGAACCGATTACATTACAAGGTCTTGAAAAATTAAAAGAAGAATTAAAATTTTTAAAAGAAAAAAAAAGACCAGAGATAGTAAGTGCAATTGCGGAAGCAAGGTCTCATGGAGATTTAAAAGAAAATGCGGAATACCATGCTGCAAAAGAACAACAGTCTCATAACGAAGGGAGAATACAAGAAATTGAAAATAGTATTGCAACTGCAAATGTAATTGATGTTACAAAATTAAACAATAATGGAAAGGTTATATTTGGTTCAACAGTTTATTTACAAAATTTAGATACTAATGAAAAAATTGAATATAAAATTGTTGGTAAAGATGAAGCAGATCTCAAAAAAAAACTAATTTATTTTAAATCACCAATTGGCAAGGGGTTAATCGGAAAAAACCAAGGTGACCTTGTTGAAATAACTACGCCAAATGGGTTGAAGAATTTTGAAATTTTTGAAGTTAAATATGTTTAGATTTTACTATATTTTCGATTTGTGTATCTGAAATTTTGAAATTATTATTTAACCATTGCTCTTCAATTTCTCTTAAAATCGAACCTAATAGTTTTCCTTCTTTTAGCTGAAATTTCACAATTAAATCTTTAGCTTTGACTGGCATTTCTGGAATTTCACAATTATTGAAAAAATTTTTAATATCTAAAAGCTGATCTTTATTTTTTTTTGATATTAATATTTTAAAATCTAAAATATCTATCAGGTTTTCTTTCCCTTTTTGTAATAAAATTTTTAATAAATTATCTTTTGTAAAATACTCTAGATCTGGTTCTTTAGAAAAGATCGACTTTAAAAGATTTATTTTATC
>CACDSN010000005.1 GCA_902555465.1 uncultured Pelagibacteraceae bacterium | reverse complement strand
TTTAGTTGATATAAATGATCTTTTCAAAACAATCATCAGTAATTTTGAGATTATTTTAAAAAGAAAGAAATTAAATATTAATTTATCTCTCGCCAATCCAACAATTGTTATTGGAGATGAAAAAAAATTACAAACTGTTTTTTCTAATCTTTTAGATAATGCAATTAAGTATTCAAAGACGAAGGTGTTGGCATTCCTCAAAGATATATTTCTAGAATTACAGAAAGATTTTTTAGGGTAGATCTTGAACAAAGTAACAAGGTTGGTGGAACCGGTTTAGGATTAGCTATTGTTAAACATATAGTTACTCAACATCGTGGACACTATGAGATTCTAAGTGAGGAAAATAAAGGAACTGAAATTCAAATTTATTTACCAGCGAAAACTTAGTTTTAAAATTATTATAAAATAATAATTTTAGAAGGTTTTTTTAACATTTCTTTACTTGATTAATGTTAATCTTTTAATTAATTTTCTTATATGGTTAAAATATTCAAAAATATTTTGATTTTTGCTTTTTTGTTAAGCTCTATAACAACAAGTGTTTTTTCTAAAGATATCACAACATTATTAAGAAATCAGCAACTTACAGTTTTTGATATTGGAATTTTTAGATTAGAAGCAGATTTAAAAACTTCATATCCTTCTATAAAGGATCATTTAGAAATTACTGAAGCTGAATTTTATACAGACGTAGTTACCTCGTATTCTAGAAATTCAATTGATTTAATCGTTTCTGTTCCTATGAATAAAAATCTCAAGAGGGAAAATTATCTTTCAGATTCTTTTAGATGTAGGAAAATTTTTAATTCTGTAAGAGATTTTTTACTGAGAAATGAAAATTTAAGTAATTATAGATATACTATGGCTACAAGTTATTTAACCTCTATATTTTCAACACCAAGCTCATGGCCTAGCTGGAGATATGATGAAGAAATTAGAGAGGAATTAGTAAACTTAGTAAAATTAGAAATAACTTTACGTCCAAGCAATGAACTCGCACTTAAAGAACGAGTAAACCCTGTTTCATGTATCGGTGGCCTAGAAACTGATATTGATCAGATAATTATATCAAAAAAATACAACTAAAAAGTTACCTTTTTAACAAAAGCGTAACAATTCTGTAATATTAAAGATTCAATAAATTTATACGAGTAGGTCATCTTTTAATTAATAAATAACGAAAGGATTAAAGATAATGAAAAAACTAACTATAGTAATTGCTTCTTTAGTTGCACTTTCAATTGCAACTGTTGCTCAAGCAAGAGATCAAATTAAGATAGTTGGTTCTTCTACGGTATTCCCTTACGCAACTGTTGTTGCTGAAAGATTTGGTGGTTCAGGATTTAAAACTCCTGTAATCGAGTCTACTGGTACTGGTGGTGGAGCTAAACTATTCTGTGCTGGTGTAGGTGAACAACATCCAGATATTACAAACGCATCAAGAGCTATGAAAGATAAAGAAAAAGCTCTATGTAAGAAAAATGGTGTTAATGATATCGTTGAGATCGTAATTGGTAACGATGGTATTACATTAGCTTACAGCAAAGATGCAAAACCAGTAAACTTTACTAAAGAACAATTATATTTAGCACTTGCTGCTCATACAGTTGTTGATGGTAAATTAGTTCCAAATATTTATAAAACTTGGGACCAAATTGACCCTAGCTTACCAAAACAAAAAATTTCAGTGATGATCCCACCAGGAACATCAGGAACTAGAGATGCTTGGAATTCTTTAGTAATGAAAAAAGGTATGACTAAAGAAGCTAAAGCTCTTTATAAAGCTGGTTTTGAAGCTGGAAATAAAAAATACAAAAAACCTCAAAAACTTTACAGAGAAGATGGTGCTGCTATTGAAGTTGGAGAAAACGATAGTTTAATCATCCAAAAGTTAACTCAAGATAAAGAAATGTTTGGTTTCTTTGGTTTCAGTTATTTCTTAGCTGCAAAAGATAAATTGCAAGCAGCAAGTATTGATGGTGGACAACCGTCATTAAAGTCTATTCAAGACTACAGTTATGCTGTTGCTAGACCTTTATTCTTCTACGTGAAAAAAGCACACGTTGGAGTAATTCCAGGCTTACATGAGTTTGTGAAAGAATTCACAACTAAGAAAGCTATTGGAAAAGGTGGTTACTTAGCAGACATTGGTTTAGTGCCATTAGACTCTAAGTTGTATAAAACAACTAGAACTAATGCTACGAAGCTAGTTGCTATGGGTAATTAATTATTCCTCAGTTAACAAATGATTAAAAAGGGGGTCTTTTTAGACCCCTTTTTTTTAAAAAAAGAGTAAAGTCCTCACTTAAGGAGATTCTGTGAACTTAATATTATTTACATTTATTGTTCTTCTAGGTTTCACAAGCTATTATTTTGGACGCAAAAAAGCATATACAATTCAATCTACAAAAAAAAGATTAACCGCATTACCACAATTTTATGGTTATTATCTTGCAATCTGGTGTGCAATACCAGCCTTTATAATTTTTTCATTATGGGCAATTTTTGAGCCCACAATTGTAAAACTATTAATCTTAAGTGATTATTCAAATCAAGGTTATCTTGATGATGAATTAAATTTATTATACGAAAAATCAAAAGCATTGTCTCGAGGGCAATTCACTGGAGAAATTACACCTTTTATTGAAGCTTCAGCTGAAAAATATTTAAGTCTTCGATCAATAGCTCAAAGTTCAAAAGTTGTTATAGTATTATCTGCAATTATTGCCTCTGTTGCTTATGCGTATAAAAGAATTTCATCTAATTCTAGAACAAGAGAACCAGTTGAAAAATTTTTGAACGCAGTTTTATTTACAGCTTCTTTAGCTGCAATATTAACTACTGTTGGAATAGTTTTCTCACTTATATTTCAAACTATAGATTTTTTTAAAGTAATTCCATTATTTGATTTTGTCTTTGGAACTCACTGGTATCCAGCAAAAGCTTTTGTTAGAGATTCTTCTGAGGCTTTAGATCCGACAATGTATTCAGATACTTTTGGAGCAGTCCCTATTTTTGCAGGTACTTTTTTTATTGCATTTATTGCTATGTGCGTTGCTATCCCAATTGGATTAATGAGTGGAATTTATTTAGCTGAATATGCATCAACTAAAGTTAGACAATATGCAAAACCATTAATTGAAATTTTAGCTGGTATACCAACAGTTGTTTATGGTTTTTTTGCTGCCCTAACTGTTGGACCATTTTTGAAAGAATTAGGAACTTCAATGGGTCTTGAAGTTTCAGCTGAAAGTGCTTTAGCAGCAGGAGGGGTAATGGGTATTATGATTATACCATTTATTTCAAGTTTAAGTGACGATGTAATTACAAGTGTGCCTCAAAGTTTAAGAGATGGAAGTTACGCTATGGGAGCAACTAAATCAGAAACAATTAAGAGAGTTATTTTTCCCGCGGCATTGCCGGGGATAGTTGGATCTATTTTACTTGGTGTTTCAAGAGCTATTGGAGAAACAATGATAGTTGTTATGGCCTCTGGTTTAGCTGCTAATTTAACTTTAAATCCTTTAGAGTCTACTTCAACGATTACAGCTCAAATTGTAGTTATTCTAATTGGTGACCAAGCTTTTGGCGACCCAAAAACGCAAGCTGCTTTTGCTTTAGGTATGTCATTATTTTTAGTAACACTTTGTTTAAATATTGTGGCCTTGAGAGTAGTTAAAAAATATAGAGAAAAATATGAATAAAAATAAAGAACAATTATTAAATAAAAGATATAAAGCTGAACAGCGATTTCGCTTATACGGTCTGAGTGCAATTTTTATGGCACTTTTATTTTTAACAATCTTTATTTTTAAAATTTTTTCAACTGGCTATTCAGCTTTTCAAAAAACATGGCTTATTGTTCCAGTAACTTTCGATGCTGAATTAATGATGTTAGACCAAAATCCTTCTAAAGAAGATTTACAGGACGCTGATTATTACGATATAGCATTAAAATCAATGGCTGATTTAGATCCAAACGCCAATGAAGATCAAGAAAATGAATTGAAGAGAATGGTGTCTTATTTTTTTGAAAAAGAAATTAAAAATGAACTTTTAAATGACCCTAATTTAATAGGAAAAACAAAGGAAGTTTATCTAACTGCTTCAGATGATTTAGACCAAGTCTTTAAAGGAAATTATCCAAGAGATTTACCTGAAGACCAAAGAAGAGTAAGCGATTATCAATTAAAAATTTTTGATCAACTTGTTGCAAATGGTAAGGTTGAAAGTAAATTTAATATAAGTTTTTTTACAAATGCTGACTCAAGAGAAGCTGAGCTAGCTGGAATAGCAAGTTCATTTATGGGCTCAATTTTTTCTATACTTGTTTGTTTAATGATAGCTTTTCCTGTTGCGGTTCTAGCTGCAATCTATCTTGAAGAATTTGCCCCTAAAAATAGATTTACTGATTTTATTGAAGTAAATATAAACAACTTAGCAGCGGTTCCATCTATAGTTTTTGGTCTATTAGGGTTAGGAGTTTTATTGGCTATATTTCAATTACCAAGGTCTACCCCATTAGTTGGAGGTATCACTTTGTCCTTAATGACCTTACCAACAATAATTATAGCTGCTAGAGCATCTTTAAAAGCGGTTCCACCAAGTATAAGAGAGGCAGCACTTGCTATGGGAGCAAGTCGAATGCAAACCACAATGCATCATACAGTTCCTCTTTCTATGCCTGGCACGTTATCAGGAACAATAATTGGTTTAGCTCAAGCTTTAGGAGAAACTGCACCCCTAATTTTAATTGGAATGGTTGCTTTTGTTAACACGATACCTGGATCACCCATGGATCCTGCTGCAAGCTTACCAGTTCAAATTTATATTTGGGCTGAAAGTGCTGAAAGGGGATTTGTAGAAAAAGTTTCGGCATGTATAATGGTCTTACTTGGCTTTTTAATAATAATGAATTTATTTGCCCAAATAATAAGACATAAGTTTGAGAAAAAATGGAGTTAAAATGATAAAGATTAAAGCAAAAGATGTTGATGTTTTTTATGGAAAAAAACAAGCACTCTTTAATATAAGTTTAGATATTGAGGAAAATCAAGTAACGGCATTAATTGGTCCATCTGGTTGTGGTAAATCAACTTTCCTAAGATGTCTTAATAGAATGAATGATGTAATTGATATCTGTAGTGTTAAAGGAGAAATTTTAATTAATGATTTTAATATCAATGATAAAAGTTGTGATGTCGTAAGACTAAGAGAAAAAATTGGTATGGTTTTTCAAAAACCCAATCCTTTCCCAAAAACTTTATATGAAAATGTATCTTACGGTCCAACAATTCATGGTATGGCTCAATCAAAACAAGAAATGGATGAAATTGTTGAAAATAGTTTGAAAAAGGCTGCACTATGGGAAGAGGTAAAAGATAGGTTGCATGAACCTGGAACTGGATTATCTGGAGGACAACAGCAAAGACTTTGTATTGCTAGAGCGATTTCTGTAAGACCTGAAGTTATATTAATGGATGAGCCTTGTTCAGCATTAGATCCAATAGCAACAGCACAAATTGAAGAATTGATTGATGAGTTAAAAAAAGAGCACACAATAATAATTGTAACTCATTCTATGGCTCAAGCAGCACGTGTTTCTCAAAATACAGGTTTTTTTCATTTAGGACAATTGATTGAACATGGATCTACTGATAAAATATTTAAGAATCCTGATAATAAAAAAAACGCAAGATTATATAACAGGGAGGTTTGGATAATGTCTGAAGCACCACATACAGTTAAATCTTACGAAGAAGAACTAAAAAATCTTAATGCTAATATAATTAAAATGGGAAGTGCATGTGAAGATTCTTTAGGTAAAGCAATTCAAGCCATTACAACAAGAGATAACAATATTGCAGAAGCTGTTATTCAAGAAGATGAAAAAATAGATAAATATGAGACTTTAATTGAACAGCAAGTTGTGAATTTAATTGCTTTAAGACAACCTATGGCAATTGATTTAAGAGAGACAGTAACGGCTTTGAAAATGTCTTCAGATTTAGAAAGAATAGGTGATTTGGCAAAAAATATATCCAAGAGAACACTTTTGCTTAATGAAAATCTTCCAAAGAATTTGGTAGACGCATTGAATAGAGTAGCTACCAATGTTCAAAAACAATTAAAATCAACATTAGATGCTTATCTAGAAAGATCTGCGCCAATGGCAGTAAATGTTTGGGAAAGTGATGAGCAAATAGATGATCTAACAAATCTTTGTATGCAAGAAGTTATAAAATATCTTAAAGAAAATAAAAAAAATTTAGAAGATGGAACCCATTTATTGTTTGTAACTAAAAACATAGAGCGTATTGGTGATCATACTACAAATGTTGCAGAACAAGTTTATTATTTAGTTAAAGGCGAATATTTAGAAGGTGATAGACCCAAGGGAACAGAGCCAATTGTAACCGGAGAAAAATGATTTATGACAGCTCATGTTTTCATAGCTGAAGATGAAGCATCAATTGTTAGTTTGTTAAAGTACAATCTTGAAAAAGAAGGTTATAAAGTTAGTCATTCAGAAAATGGAGAAGATGCTCTTAAACAAATAAAATCAAAACAGCCAGATTTAATATTAATGGATTGGATGTTACCAGAATTATCTGGTGTTGAAATTTGTAAAAACTTAAAAAAAGATAATAAGTTTAATGATATTCCTGTCATTATGTTAACTGCAAAAGGAGAGGAAGAAGACAAATTAAAAGCATTTGATACAGGTGCAGATGATTATGTAACTAAACCTTTTAGTCAAAAAGAATTGAATGCTAGAATTAAATCTTTATTGAGAAGATCTAAACCTCAATCATCATCAGACATTGTAGAATTTACTGATTTAAAAATAGATCGGATTACAAAAAGAGTTTATAGAAAAGATAAAGAAATTACTTTGGGTCCAACTGAATTTAAACTCTTAGATTTTTTTATCAAAAATCCAAAAAGAGTTTATTCAAGAGAACAACTCTTAAATAATGTTTGGGGAGAAAACATATACGTTGAGTCACGAACGGTTGATGTACACATAAGAAGATTAAGACAAGCAATTAACATACAAAATACAAAACCTTTGATTAGAACAGTTAGGTCAGCTGGTTATTCTTTAGAAACTTGAAGATCTTTGGGCCTTATAAATTCTTTTAATACTCCTTTTTTCTCAACTTCATTCCAGGATTTAATATCAAACTCAATTTTTGCAAATGCTGCTGTTGGGAATTTATAATTCATTAGTTTAAAATTATTCGTTTTATGATTTTTTGTAAGATTTCGTACTAAATTTTTCACTGATGGTTCATGGTTTATAATCAAAATTGATTTATATTCACTGGATATTTCTTTAATTTTTTTTACAATTGCATTCTCATCAACTAAATATAAATCTTTTGAAAAATTAACTTTTTTTGGCTTATTAATTTTCTTGGATAAAATTTGAAAAGTTTTTTTTGTTCTTTTTGATGATGAAATTAATGCATAATCAAATTCAAATTTTTTTTTAACAAAAAATTCACAAATCATTTTTGCATTTTTCTTGCCTCTTTTACTAAGTGGTCTATCAAAATCATTAATACTTAAATCATCCCAACTAGATTTTGCGTGTCTCATGACGTATAATTGATACATAAAATCTAAATATATGACTGCTTTAAAAAAACAACACAAAGAAGAGTTGAAATCTAAATATATAAATAGAGAGCTTTCTTGGTTAAAATTCAACGATAGAGTACTTTTAGAGGCGCAAAATATCGAAAATCCTCTTTATGAAAGAGTAAAGTTTTTATCAATTGCTGGGTCTAATCTAGATGAATTTTTTATGGTCCGTGTAGCTGGGTTATATAGTCAAATAAAACAAGAAGTTGACTCACTAAGCTCTGATGGTTTGTCACCTGAAGAGCAAATGGATGAGGTAGTGCTTGAAACTAAGAATCTATTAAAAAAACAGAACAAAATTTTTATTCAACTGATTATGGAATTAAAAAAAAATAATATCAATTTAGTTAAACCAGTTAATTTAAATACTAAGGATAAAAAAAAACTTTTAGAAATATTTAAAGAAGAGATTTACCCTTTATTAACACCATCAGCAATTGATCCTGCGCACCCATTTCCATTTATAATCAATCAAGGAAGAGCAATCGTAATGAAGTTAAGAAAAAAAAATAAAAAAAGGATTTTAAACTCAATAATTGTAATACCAAAAGCATTATCTAGATTTATTGAAATAGAGTCTTCAAAAAATCATAAGAAGTTTGTTATTCTAGATGACGTAATAAGTTTTTTTGCTAATGAAATTTTTCCAGATCATGATTTAGAAAAGAAAATGATTTTTAGAGTAATAAGAGACAGCGATGTAGAGATTCAAGAGGAAGCAGAAGATTTAGTTAGATCTTTTGAATTGGCTTTAAAAAGACGTAGAACGGGTGACATTGTTCGTTTAGAGGTTCTTGAAAATAGCGATAACGAATTGGTAAGATTTATAACTAATAAATTAGATATAAATCCTGACTATATTTATGATGTATCTGGCCTTGTTGGAATTCAAGATATAGATCAAATATGTAAAGTAAAAAATCCAAAACTAAGATTTAAGCATTTTACGCCTAGAGAAGTTGAAAGATTAAAAGAATATAATGATAATTTTTTTGAAACTATTAAAAAGAAAGATTTAGTTGTTCATCATCCTTTTGAAACATTTGACTCAGTAATTGAATTTTTAAATCAAGCAGCAAATGATAAAAAAGTTATAGCTATTAAACAAACTTTATATAGAACAACTCTAGACTCACCAATTGTTAAAGCTTTAATAACAGCTGCAGAGAATGGAAAAACAGTTACCGCTTTAATTGAAATTAAAGCTAGATTTGATGAGGAAGCTAATATTCAACTATCAAGAAGTTTAGAAAAAGTAGGTGTTCAAATTGTTTATGGTTTTGCTAAATATAAAACTCATGCAAAATCATCATTAGTTTTAAGAAGAGAACAGGGTAAAATACAAACTTATTTTCATTTAGGAACTGGCAATTATCATCCAGTAAATGCTAAAATTTACACTGATTTGTCTTTATTTAGTTGTGATAAGAAAATGGCATCAGATGTTGAAAAGTTTTTCAATTATGTAACAGGATACGCAAAACCAAGAAATTTAAATAAAATTTCTATTTCGCCAGTAAATATGAGGCAAACCTTAAATGAAAATATTGATGCTGAAATTAAAAATTCCAAAAATGGAAAATTTGCAGCTATTTGGGCAAAAATGAACTCTTTAGTAGATCCAGAAATTATTGATAAATTTTATGAAGCTTCGAATGCTGGTGTAAAAATTCATTTATTTGTAAGGGGTGTTTGTTGTTTAAGACCAGGAGTAAAAGATAGATCAGAAAACATATTTGTAAAAAGTATCATAGGAAGATTTTTAGAGCATTCTAGAATTTACTGCTTTAGTAATGGTACAAAAAAAATGCCTAATAGAAATGCAAAAGTATATATTTCGTCAGCTGATTTAATGCCGAGAAATTTAAATCGAAGGGTAGAACTTCTAGTCCCAATTGAAAATGAGACTGTTCATGAACAGATCTTAGATCAAATAATGTTGGCAAATTATCTTGATACTAATCAGAGCTGGGAACTTGAAGCTGATGGTAATTATAAAAAAATTAAATATAGTAAGAGCGATTCCTTTTCAGCTCATGAATATTTTATGAATAATCCGAGCTTATCTGGAAGGGGTAAAGCTAAATTAAAAATGCAGCCTAAACAACTGCACTTAAGATTGATTAAAAGTGGAAGTAATTAAAAGTAAAAATAGTTTAAAATTAAATCAGGCAAAATTAGCTATAATAGACATTGGATCAAACTCTATAAGAATGCTAATTTATGAAGATTTCAGTTCTTCTCGTGTGCCTTTTTTTAATGAAAAAGCAGTTTGTGAACTTGGAAAAAATTTAGATAAATCCAAAAAACTTCACAGATCTGGTACCGAATATGCTTTAAAAGTTTTAAAAAGATTCTCTGAAATTTTAAATGTTTCAAAAATCACAAATCTTAAAATCATTGCAACAGCAGTTTTAAGAGAAGCAACTGATACAAAACCATTTATTAACGAAGTTGAAAAACTTTTTAAAACTAAAATTAATATATTATCAGGTGAAAAAGAAGCTGAATGCTCAGCTGAGGGAGTAAAAATAGGCTTTGAAAATGTCAATGGATTAGTTGCTGATCTTGGAGGTGGTAGTTTAGAATTAGCTCGAGTTGAAAATAATATAGTTACTAATAAAACCTCATTACCTATTGGAGTTTTAAGATTATTAAATAATCCTATAGTTAAAAAAAGAAATTTAGCAAAATATATCAAAAAATTATTAAAAGAAGAAAAATGGCTTTCAAAAAAGAAATTTAATAATCTATATTTAGTTGGAGGTACCTGGCGAGCATTATTTAAATTACATCTTATTCAAAATAATCATCCGGTACATATAATTCATCAATATAGTATCGATAACAATGTTTTATCTAAGTTTGTTGAAAAAATTTCATCTTTTAATAAATCTAAACTTAAAACAGTTGAGTATATTTCAAAATCTAGAACACCGTATTTACCTTATAGTTGCATTATACTTGATGAAATTATGAGAGTTACAAATCCAAGAAATATAATTTGTTCTATAAGCGGTTTGCGTGAAGGTTCTTTATCAATTGACTATTTTAAAGATGTAAAAGAATCAGAAATTTTTCATAAAGCACTTGAGAATATTGCAAAAAAAAGAGGTGATCTAGGATCGAACTATAAAAAATATTATGATTTTATTCAGCCAGTTTTTGAAGGCAATGAACATTTTAATAATAAATTATTATATTTGGCATGTGTATTAAGCCATATGGATTGGGGATTAGGAGCATTTCAAAAAGCCGAATTGGTATTTCAAGAAACGATAAACACTCCGTTACTTAGGCTGACACACAAAGAAAGAATACAATTAGCTTTGTCATGTTATTGGCGCTACTGCAGTATCAAATATAATCCAAAAATGGAGTATCTAACTTTTTTAAATAATAATGAAATTTTTTCAAGCAAACAAGTGGGAGCAGCATTGAGATTTTCGCAATCATTGACCTCGATATCTACGATATTCTTGGAGGAGTTTAAATTATATAAAAGAGGTAATGCTGTATTTTTAAAAATTCCATCACAACATCAAGAAATAATCTCAAAACAAGTTACCAAAAGATTTAAAGCTCTTGCTAGAGAATTATTTTTAGAGCCAAGAGTAATTTATTCAAATAATTCACGATAAATTAAATTTAATACTACTTTTAATTGAGTGATATTTTTTTTGTAAAATTATTTTAATTTAAATTAAATAATTAGTTAAATTTTCTGTCATATCTTTCTGAAATTGGTTAATTAAATTAAAAGCTCTCCCTTAAGAAATACGCTCAGTAAAATTTATTGAGCGTATTTTATTTAAATCATATATATATAAGAACTAATATATAAATTCATTTAACCTTAACAATTAATAAATTATTTTGTAACATAGTTTATCTATAAGAACTTAACAAAGTTTAAAATAAAATTATTATCCCCTGTTTAAATTTTGTCGATTAACTACTTTCTCCCTTCTCTTAAATTAAGAAGGGAGAAAGACGATTTATTTGATATTAATTATTTATAGATGTAGGAGATTGTTTAGCATTCTTCTTAGCAAGCTTTTTTGCTTTTTTTTCAGCAACCTTTTTTTCTAGAGCAGCAATTTTAATATTAACTTTTGACAATTTTTTTTCTTTTGTCGTAATTTTATTTTTCAATCTATCAATTACTTTTAAAATTTTTGTTTTTTTCTTTTCATTTTTTTTTAATTTTCTTCCCATTTATACCTCCAAATTATTATTATATGACTAATTTAATCACATAATTCATAAATCTAAAAGTAAATTTGATACAACTTATAGTTTATAGATTTTTAATATTTTTTATTAAATATAAAAACATTGCTATATGAGAACTATTATTGAATTTTTGGTTTAATATTAATTTAAATATGTCTCTTTGATTAAATAGATGAATTTTAATACCTTTTTCTGGCTTCGAAATTTTAATTAAGTTTTTTGTGTAATAACCAGTAATTTTAGTGGTTAGTCTTCCAGGTTCAGTATAAAAAGTTATTATTTTACTCAATTTAGATCTTGATCTATATCCTGTTTCTTCTCTTAATTCTTTGTGTGCTGATTGCAAAGTTGTTTCCTTTTTTTCCACTATGCCAGAAGGAAACTCGTAATTAATTTTGTTAATTGGAACTCTTTTTTGGGAAACTACTATATATTTGTCTTTAATCTTAGGTATTACTAATGAAAGATTAGAAGTTTTAAGATAATGATAAAACTCTTTTTTTTTAAATTTTTTGTTAATTAAACTTATTCGATTGGTAAGTTTTATATTTTTCAATTTTTTTCTAAAAATAACTTTTTAACAATAAATACAGCAATTAACATTCCAATAAGCTCAGCCAAAATATAATAAGGAGTGTTTAAATAACTAATACCTGTAAAAGACTCTGTAAATGTTCTGGCAATTGCAACAGCTGGATTTGCAAAAGAAGTTGAAGAAGTAAACCAATAACCAGCAGTAATATAAAGACCAACACTAGCAGCAACAGCAATTTTACCTGAATTAATAGAGCCAAAAATTATTATTATAAGCCCTAATGTTGCTACTGCTTCAGATGTGAATATGTAAATCCCATCTCTTGATTTTGTAGATAATTCATAAATTTCGTTTTCAAAAAAGAAATTAGCTAATCCAACACCAATCAAGCAACCAACCAATTGAGCAATTATATAATATGGTAGCAATTTCTTTTTTAATTTACCTGTCATTGTCATAGCAATACTTACAAATGGGTTAAAGTGAGCTCCTGATACATCGGTAAATACTGTAATAAGCACAAATAAACCTGCCCCTGTTGCTATAGTATTAGCTATTAACATCACAGCAACATCATTAGTTAGGTTTTCAGCCATTAAACCTGAGCCAACAATAATCATTACTAAAAAACAACTTCCTATTAATTCAGCAAGAAAATAACGACTTTTATTTTTCATTTATTAGTTCCTTTATTCTTTTGTGAATATTATTGTAAACTTTTTCAATAATTTCATCTTTTTTATTTAAGTCATTTGTTTCATTGAGTAATTTAACAGGATCTTCTATGTCCCAATGAATTAATTGATCTTTATTAGGCCAAATAGGACAGACTTCATTATTGGCATTATTACAAACTGTAACAACATAATCCATTTTAACTTGACTATTAATAAATTCATTAAAATTTTTAGATCTATAATTTGAAAGATCATAATGTTTTGATAATAAATAATTCTTCACATCTTCATTTACTTGTCCTGTTGGATTGCTCCCAGCACTAAAACCTTTATACATATTATTATACTCATTATTTATTATACTCTCAGCAATAATACTTCTTGCGGAGTTTCCTGTGCAAACAAAAAGAATGTTTTTCATCAAATAATAACTTTATAAATTCCAATTAAAAATAAAGGCACTTGTAAGCCAAAGTTTGTAAGAATAGCTTTATCTTTGCTCATAAAACCAGCTATTGTCCACCCTACTACACCTAATCCATGAAAATAAATATTTAATGGGTATATATTCAAGTTTGTTAAAAATATTCCAGTTAAAACCAAAAATGTACTTATCCATTTAAGATATTTTTTTATAAACATATTGTCTCCTCCCTATCTGGTATATTAATATAATGTTAAGGTTTTATTAAAATAAATAATTAGCATCATAATTTATGAGAAAACTTTGGTCTGCTAGCAAATCAGAAATTAAAAATTCAAATCTTGCAAATTATGAAGGTTATATCTCACAAAAATACAACCAAAAGTTCAAAGGAAATTATAAAAATATTTTAACTTGGAGTATAAAAAATTCAGCTAAATTTTGGGAGTCGATCTGGGATTATAGTAAAGTTAAAGGTAATAAGGGATCAATAAATTTAAAGAAATCCAAAACATTTTATAAAAATTACTTTCTATCAGATTACAAATTAAATTTTGCAGAAAATTTATTGTCAAAAAACGACAATTCTAAAGCAATAACTTTTATCAGTGAAAATGGATATAAAGAAAAAAGAACTTGGAAACAATTAAACCTAAATTCAAATAAAATAATTAGTTTTCTCAAATCAAATAATATTAAAAGCGGTGACAGAGTTGCAGCTTATCTTCCAAATATAATTGAAACAGTTGAATATTTTATTGGAACAAGTGCTATTGGAGCAATTTGGTCATCATGCTCTCCAGATTTTGGGGTTAAAGGTGTTATTGAACGATTTGCTCAGATTAACCCTAAAATATTAGTTATTGCCGATAGATATTTTTATAATGGGAAAGAGATTAATGTAATTGAAAGACTTCCAGAAATAATAAAAAAAATTAAATCAATTAAAAAAGTAGTTGTTTTAAATTATCCTGGAAAAAAGCTTACTAAATTTAAGAAGACTAAAGGAATTAAGTATTTTTATTCTAAAGATATAAAAAACGTAAAAGAAACAAATCATATATTTAAAAAATTTAATTTTAATCATCCTTTAGCTATCCTTTACTCAAGTGGAACTACAGGAAAGCCCAAGTGTATTTGTCATAGGACTGGTGGTGTGCTACTGCAACATTTAAAGGAACATCAATTACATTGTGAAATTAAACCAGGAGATAATATTTTTTATTTTACTACATGTGGTTGGATGATGTGGAATTGGCTAGTAAGCTCTCTTGCATCTAAAGCATCGATTTTACTTTTTGATGGTTTTCCAATGTATAAAAAAAATGATTTATTATTTAAAATAGTAAATCAAGAAAAAGTAAGTTTGCTTGGAGTTAGTGCAAAATATATTGATAGCCTTAAAAAATTAAATCTTAAAATAAAAAGTAAATTTAAACTTAAAAATCTTAAAGTGATTTGCTCTACTGGTTCACCTTTATCAAACGAAGGTTTTGAATATATTTATAAAAATGTCAAAAAAAATGTTCACCTTTCATCTATATCTGGTGGAACCGATATTGTTTCCTGTTTTGTGTTAGGAAATATTTATCAACCTGTTTATTCTGGAGAAATACAGGCAAATGGCCTTGGTTTAGATGTAAAAGTCTATAGCGAGAAAGGTAAATCTAAAATTAATCAAAAAGGTGAATTAGTTTGCTGTTCTCCATTCCCTTGTGTGCCAATAAAATTCTGGAAGGATAATAATAATAAAAAGTTCGAAAAAGCTTATTTTAAAAGATTTAAAAACACATGGCACCACGGTGACTATGCTCTTAAAACCAAAAGAGGTGGTTATATTATTTATGGAAGATCTGATGCAACATTAAACCCTGGTGGTGTAAGATTAGGTACTGCTGAAATTTATTCTGAGGTTGAAAAGTTTAAAGAAATTAAAGAGTCTATAGTTGTTGGGCAGTCTTGGGATAATGATATTAGAATAATTTTATTTGTAATATTAAACAATAGATATGAATTAAATGAAGAATTAAAACTCAAAATGAAAAAACAAATTAGGTTTAACGCTTCACCTAGGCATGTTCCATCTAAAATAATTCAAGTAAGCGATATTCCTAGAACTAAAAACAATAAAATAGTAGAGTTAGCTGTAAAAAACATAATAGAAGGTAATCAGATTAAAAATAAAGAAGCCTTGGCAAACCCTAAAATTCTTGATGAATTTAAAGATATAAAAGAATTAAAACACTAATGATTAAAGATATTATAAAAAACTTAAAACCGTCCTCTACTCTACTTATTAATGAAGTATCAAATAAAATGGAGAAAGAGGGAAAGAAAGTTTATAAATTTGGTTTTGGTCAATCCCCTTTTAAAGTTCCTGAGGACGTAGTAGCTGAGTTAAAAAATAATGCTCATCAAAATAGCTATCTTCCAATGCAAGGATTAAAAGAATTAAGAGAGGCAATTGCTAAATATATTTCTTCAAAAAAAAAATTAGAATATAAACCAGAAAATGTAATTGTAGGTCCTGGTTCAAAAGAACTTATGTTCTTACTTCACATACTTTTTGACGGGGAAATTATTTTACCAGCACCAAGCTGGGTATCATACGCTCCACAAGCAATAATAGGTAGAAATAAGATTAAATGGTTAGAATGCTCTAGAGAAAATAATTGGTTTCCAACAGCTGAGGAATTAGAAAAATTATTAAAAGAAAATAAAGATCAAAAATATTTACTTTTTTTAAATTCACCGAATAATCCATCTGGGCAAATTTGTGGAAATTTAGAAGAGCTTGCTGCATTATCAAAAAAATACAATTTATACTTCTTGTCAGATGAAATTTATTCTGAATTGTCTTTTGAAGATAACTATAAGTCAATTGCAACATATGCTCCTGATAAAACAATAATAAGCACAGGTCTTAGCAAATGGTGTGGCGCTGGCGGATGGAGACTTGGATATTTTATTATTCCAGAAAATTTATCAAATATTACAAACCAACTTAAAGTTTTAGCAAGTGAGACTTTTTCATCTGTAAGCGCACCAATCCAGTACGCTGCAATTACAGCTCATAAAAATAATCATGATGATTATATTCAAAAATCTAAAAATATTCTTAAATCTGTTGGAAATTATGTTTATGAAAATTTAAAATCAAATGATGTTTTAATAAACAAACCACAAGGTGGATTTTATTTAATGCCAGAGTTCGTTGGAAAAAAATTTAATTCCTCAAGTGAAATGTGTAAAGATATTTTAGAAAAAACAGGAGTTGCGTTACTTCCTGGATCAGATTTTGGTTTTAAAGAAAATAAAATGTTAGCAAGATTAAGCTTCACAGATTTTGATGGTCAAGTGTTTTTTGAAAAAACCCATAATGAAAAAATAGATAATCAAACTATTAAAAATTTTGCACCTAAGGTTGTAGAGGGTGTAAATAGATTAAAAAATTGGTCTAAATAAATTAATTCTTAGCTCGACAATATCTAAATAAAGATGATAAAATTTTTTTATAAATAATAAGGGGGGAAGTTATGAGAAAAATAATCTCAAGAATATCTGCCATCTTTTTATTAGTTGTATCAACTCTGTCATTTACAACTATTGCTAAATCAGCAGAGTTTTTTACAATTGGTACAGGTGGACCTACTGGAGTTTATTTCCAGACTGGAAACGCGATATGTAAAATGCTTCACAAATATGCAACAAGTTCAGAGCATGGAAGAAGCAAAGCTAATTCGGATAAAGCATACAGATGTACTGCGCCTTCAACAGGAGGATCTAATTATAATATTGGACAAATTAAAGAAGGTGAATTTCAATTTGGTGTTGCTCAATCTGACTGGCAGTATCATGCATACAATGGTTCAAGCAAATGGGAAGGAAAACAATACAGCAATCTAAGAGCTGTGTTTTCAGTTCACAACGAGCCATTTCAAATTTGGGCTAGAAAAAAAGCTAAAGTTAAAGATTTTGCTGGCTTAGAAGGAAAAGTAGTTAACATTGGTAACCCTGGTTCTGGTCAAAGAGGAACTATGGAGGAGTTAATGAAGGCTAAAGGTGTTAGCAATAGTTTCTTTAAATCGGTAACTGAATTAACTTCATCAGAGCAAGTTAAAGCACTTTGCGATGGTAAAATTGATGCCTTTGGTTATTCTGTTGGTTTTCCAAACGGAGCAATGGAACAAGCTGCAACATGTGGAGCTAAAGCATTACCAATCAATTTAACAGGTTCAGAAGTTCAAGGATTAATTAGTGGAGCTGACTATTATGCTCAAGCAATTATTCCAAAAGGAACTTACACAGGTCAGAAAAAAGACGTTACTACTTTTGGTGTTAAAGCTACTGTAGTTACAAGTGCTGATGTTTCTGAAGAACTTGTATACCTAGTTACAAAAGCTGTTTTTGAAAACTTTGATGATTTCAGAAAACAACATCCAGCATTTGCACCTTTAAAAAAGGAAAATATGATAGCTGACGGATTATCAGCTCCATTACATCCTGGTGCTCTTAAATACTATAAAGAAGCTGGATTAATGTAATTATTATCCATATTAAATTAAAAGGCCCGATTTTTATTGGGCCTTTTTTTTAGGATGGTATAAAATTCTTAAATGAGTGAATCATTAGATAATATCAAAACTAAAATTCAAGAAGACATTTCTCCTACAAAAAGGTTGTCTGGTTTTCATTTAAAAGTAGTTGGATACATAGCAATTATCTGGTCACTATTTCAATTATGGTATGCATCACCATTTCCATTTATGTTGGATTTTGGAATGTTTAAAGGGTTGCCTGCAAGAGCAATTCATTTAGGATTTGCCCTTCTGTTAGCTTTTTTAATTTTTCCAATTAAGAAAAATAAAAATATATCTATAATTGATATTTTTATTTCCATTGTAGCTCTATCTTGTTGTCTTTATATATATTTTTTCTATGACCAATTAGTTGACAGAGGTGGAGTTCTATTAACTATTCAATTAGGGAATTTTGAATTACCTTTGGAATTAATTATTGGTTTAATAGGAATCTTTCTTTTATTAGAAGCTACGAGACGAGTAATTGGCAAACCGCTAGTTATTATTGCTGTTTGTTTTTTATTATTTTCTTATTTTGGAAAATATGCTCCAGAAATCATATCTCATGGAGGGCTATCTTTAAAAAGATTAGTTGGTTTTCAGTGGTTTGATCAGGAGGCTATATTTGGTATTCCAATTGGTGTTTCGGTTGATTTCATATTTTTATTTGTATTATTTGGGGCGTTTCTAGAAACAGCTGGTGGCGGAAGATATTTCTTAGATTTAGCGTTTGCTTTAGTTGGAAAATCTAGGGGTGGCCCTGCAAAGGCAGCAATCTTAGGCTCAGGTATGACTGGAATGATATCAGGTTCTTCTGTAGCTAATACTGTAACAACTGGAACTTTTACAATTCCAATAATGAAACAAACTGGTTTTTCAAAAGAGAAAGCAGGAGCAATAGAAGTTTCATCTTCTGTTAATGGACAAATAATGCCGCCAGTTATGGGAGCGGCAGCTTTTGTTATGGCAAGCTTTATCGGAGTAACTTATTTTGAAATTGTAAAACATGCTTTTTTACCTGCTATAATTTCATATATTGCACTCTTTTATATATCTCATTTAGAGGCTTTAAAATTAGGACTTAAGGGACTTGAAGAAAAAGATTTACCAAAATTAAAAGAAACTTTTATTTCTGGATTACACTTTCTAATCCCAATTTTTATTTTAATTTATTTATTGGTTTATATGAGACTAACTGCTTCCTACTCAATATTTTATGCTACAATTGCATTAGTTCTAGTTAACTTTATAAACAAGCTAGTAAAAGCACCAAAAGAAACTTCATTTATCTCTAATTTAAAAGATTGGGCTAAGGAAACAGTAATTGGATTAGAGAAAGGTGCAATTAATATGATTGCTGTTGGTGTTGCAATTGCAACAGCAGGAATAATCGTTGGTGCCGTAGGATCTACAGGATTAAGTACAAATTTAATTTTAGTTATTGAGTCAATTGCTGGTGATAACGTAATAATTTTAATCGCATTAACAATATTATTATGTCTACTACTTGGTATGGGTTTGCCCACTACTGCAAACTATGTTGTAGTTGCATCATTAATGTCAATGGTGCTAGTAGATGTTGGTAATGCATCAGGTTATATATTTCCTATAATTGCTGTTCACTTATTTGTATTTTATTTTGGTTTGATGGCTGATGTAACGCCACCAGTTGGTCTAGCATCATATGCTGCAGCAGGAATTTCTGGGGGAGATCCGTTGAAAACAGGTATGCAAGCTATATGGTACAGTTTAAGAACTGGTGTTTTGCCAATCGTATTTTTGTTCAATCATGAATTACTCTTAATTGGAGTTGAAAATTTTTGGCATGCTATATTAGTAATTGTAACGTCTTTAATTGGAATTCTAGTATTTTCTGCAGCTACACAAGCATGGTTTATAAATAAATTAAGATGGTTTGAAATAATAATTTTCTTGATTATTTCTTTATCATTTTTATCACCTGAGTATGTTTTGAATAAATTTTATCCAAAGTTTAATTATTTGAAGCTTGAACAGGCCCAAAATCATATCTTTGAGCCTAATAAGGATGTTCACATAAAAATTACGAGACAAACTGAATATGGAGACAAATATAAATTATTTGTAATAAATAAAAATACTTATGAGGAAAACTTCAATCTGGAAAACTATGGAATAAACCTTGTTAAATCTAATGATAATATAATTATTGATACAATGGACTGGAAAGGAAATGCAAAGAAAAGTGGTTTAGAAATGGATGATATAATAAGTGAAATTAAAATCGAGAATTTTGATAGACCCAATAAAGATTTTATTTATATATTTGCCTTTATCGCTTTAATTTTATTTGGGTTTTTAAATTATAAAAACTACAGATTTAGTGACAAGCAATATTAAATTTCTTTAATCTCCAGTAATTATAAGGCCAAGGGGTTACGAAACCAACTGCAAGCATTATTGGAACAACCCACCAATTTAAAATCGCACCACCAGTTAAAAGATAATCGGTTAAATTCATTGCAACTTCCATACTAACCATAGAAATAAAACTCATTCCTAGTGCAGTTTTCAATGCTTGAGAAAAATTAAAGTCTTGCTTTAATAAAATTATTGTCTCTAAAATAATACTTGTAATTAAACCATTGATAATTGCTAGTATCATAATAGCTAAAACTGGCCATGGAATTCCTGTTAATTGAAAAAATAAAATAGTTCCAAAGTCCCCTATAGCACAGCCTAATAAACACCATGCAGTATTTTTTGCGCTACGTCTCCAGGTATGTCTACATTTCCAGTGAAAATCATATACTGCTTCCATGTTTATAAAATAGTCCCAATTTAATATTTTTCAATGAAACATTTTAGTTTAAATGAGTAAGCAAACTAAAGTTGTTTGCTTACTCTAAAGGGAAAATGAGAAAATTATATAAACTATGAATTCGTATAATTTTTCAGGGTCTAAATAGTCTTTTTCGTTATAAAATCAACCCCTAAAATAATAATGTAATAAGTTGTCTTATTGATATTTTTTTAAGATCAAATTAAGCTTAAATTATGAGAAAAATTGCTCTTTCAATCTCTGAAATCAAAGATATAGAAAAAAGAGAATTTTTAAGACTAGGCGACTCATTCAAATTAATGGAGCAAGCTGGTGAGGCATGTGCAAAGCAAATAATAAAAATTTACAAGAAAAATCGTTTTATAGTAGTTTGCGGACCAGGGAATAATGGTGGAGATGGGTTAATATTATCTAGTTGTTTGAGTGAACACGGTAAAGATGTAGAATTATATTGTTTAGGAAAAAACTCTTATAGAGGTGACAGTTTAAAAGCATATAAAAAAAATAAATTAAAAAAAAAACCTCTTGAAGAATTAAATGTCCGTCAAGATGCAGTGATTGTAGATGCTTTGTTTGGAATTGGTTTAAATAAAAAAATTGAAGGTTTATTTAAAGACTGTATTGATAAAATAAATAATTCAAAATTAAAAGTAATTGCCGTGGACATACCATCTGGAATTTATGGAGATAATGGTAAAATTATGGGCGATGCAGTAAGAGCAGATGTAACATTAGCATTGCATGCAAAAAAACTTGGTCACAAGATGTATCCAGGATCAAAATTATCAGGAAAAATAAAAATAATTGATATTGGGATATATCAATAATCTTTTTTTATGATTGGAATACTAGGTGGCATGGGAACTCAAGCAGGATTGGATCTTTGTAACAAGCTATCTATGCTTTATAGGGGAAAATCAGATCAAGAATATCCAAAATTTATTTTATATAATAAGACCGATACCCCTGAACGTCCTAAAAATTTAAAAAAATACTTTAATGTTTTAAATGAATTAGTAAAAGGTTGTAAACTATTACAAAGAAATAATTGTAAATTTATTGTAATACCCTGTAATACTGCGCATTACTGGTATGATGATTTAAAAAAAAAAGTAAGAATTCCTATATTAAGTATGCCAGAACAAGCTTATTTATTTACTAAAAAAAATTGTAAACAAGATTCGAAAATTGGTTTATTATCTACTGAAGCAACTATTAAAACAAAAGTTTATAACAAATATTTCAACAATAATTTTTATTTGGTTAATCCTACAAAAGGTATTCAAAAAAAATATGTAAATCTCGCCATTAAACTTGTTAAACAAGGCAAGGTTAAAGAAGCATCAAAAGCAATTCAGCCAGCTATTAGTTATTTTAAAAGAATTAAGTGCAATAAAATAATATTAGGATGTACAGAGTTGCCAGTAGCTGTATTTGCCTTTAAGTCATACAAATTTGCTAAAGAGTCAAAAATATTTATAGACCCTAATTTAATTTTAGCTGAAGTTTGTAAAGCTAAATACAAATCTATTTAGTTGGATCTGGTACCTTTCTTAAGTAAGGTTTTACAGCATCCCATCCATCTGGAAATAATTTTTTAGCTTCATCATCTTTTACAGCTGGCAGAATTATAACATTTTCACCTTTTTTCCAATCTGCAGGTGTTGCAACCTTATGATTGGCGGTTAATTGCATAGAGTCTATTGCTCTTAAAATTTCTAAGAAATTTCTTCCTGTGGCCATAGGATAAGTAAGAAACAAGCCTATTCTTTTATCTGGTCTTATAATAAAAACTGTTCTCACTGTTTGATTATCAACAGCAGTTCTTCCCATGGAAGTAACTCCCGCATCACCCTCTAGCATATTATATAATTTAGCAACTTCTAATTTCTCATCCGCAATTATTGGGTATTCTGGTTTCATTCCAGCAACATCTTTTATATCATTTAGCCATTTATTATGATCATCAACTGGATCAACGCTTAATCCAATTACTTTTACATTTCGTTTATCAAACTCTGGTTTCATTTTAGCTAATGAACCTAATTCTGTAGTACAAACTGGAGTAAAATCTTTTGGATGTGAGAATAAAACTCCCCAACTATCTCCTAGCCATTCATGGAAGGAAATCTCTCCTATTGTTGTATTTGCTTTGAAATCTGGAGCTAAACTGTTAATTTTTAATGTCATTATGTTCCCTTTATATTTATTTAAAAATTATTATATAACGACTGACTATTTAAACAACTGAGTATTGAACAAAATGAATGACTATTTACAATCAATAATTGATAGAGATCCCGCAGCGCGATCTAAATTGAGTATCATTTTAACTTATCCAGGTGTGAAAGCTTTGTTCTTTTACAAAATTGCTAATTTTTTCTCTATAGCAAAATTTCACTTAATAGCAAAAATTATTTCTCAATTTTCTAGATTCTTAACAGGTATTGAAATTCATCCTGGGGCAAAAATTGGAAAAAATTTATTTATAGATCATGGAATGGGGGTTGTTATTGGAGAAACATCTGAGATTGGAAATAACGTAACCATTTACCATAACGTTACTCTAGGAGGAATATCTCCAAGCATTAATGCTGATCAACAAAGAAACACCAAACGTCATCCAACGGTCCTGGATAATGCTGTTATTGGATCAGGGGCGCAAATACTTGGACCAGTTACTGTTGGTAAAAATTCAAAGATAGGTGCAAATGCAGTTGTAACAAATGATGTTCCAGAAAATGCAGTAATGGTTGGTATACCTGCAAGAAACATTGGGGTTTCAACTGAAGAATTCAAACCTTATGCTGTTACAGAGGAAACAAAAAAAGAAAAGAGATAATGAAAAAATTTAAAAATAATTTCATTGAAAGTATTGGAAATACACCATTAATAAAACTTAAAGCTGCATCAGAAATTACAGGATGTCATATTTACGGAAAAGCTGAATATTTAAATCCAGGTGGATCAGTAAAAGATCGAGCAGCTCTTGCATTAATTAAAGACGCACAAGAAAAAAAATTAATTTCTAAAGGTGGAATTGTCGTAGAAGGCACAGCTGGTAATACTGGTATAGGTTTATGTTTATTGGGAAATTCATTGGGTTACAAAACTATTATTGTAATGAATGATAATCAAACTCAGGAAAAAAAAGATACTTTAAAAAATATTGGTGCTGATCTAAAACTAGTGACACCAAAGCCTTACAAGGATGATGGCAATTATGTAAAAGTTGCTGGTAGACTAGCTGAAGAATTAAAAAGTACAAATAACTATGGTGTAGTTTGGGCAAATCAATTTGATAACACTGCAAATGCAAAAGGTCATTATGAAACTACAGGTCCGGAAATTTGGGAACAAACAGATGGACAAATTGATGGTTTTGTTTGTGCCTCTGGAACAGGTGGAACGATTGGAGGAGTTAGTAGTTATCTAAAAGAAAAAAATAAAAATGTTAAGATTTATTTATCTGATCCCTCTGGATCTGCACTTTATAATTACATCACAAATGGAGAATTAAAATCTGAGGGTGGTTCAATTACAGAGGGAATAGGTTCCAGTAGAATAACTGCTAATTTTGCTGAAGCAAAAATTGATGGAGCATTTTCTATAGATGATCATGAGTCTTTGCCAATCCTTTATGATTTAATCAAAAATGAGGGGTTAAGTTTAGGAACTAGTTGTGGTGTAAATATTGCTGGCGCTATCAGACTGGCTAGAGAAATAGGCCCAGGAAAAACTATTGTTACTATACTTTGTGATAAATCTGATAAGTACAACTCTAAGATGTTCAATAAAAGATTTCTTCAAGAAAAAGGTCTTCCTTTTCCAAATTGGTTATAATCACGCATAGCTGATTTGTTCTAAAAGCATTATCAATTAACTTAAAATTATTAAATATTATTCAATAAAGAGGAAAAAATTATGAAAAAAATTGTTTATATTTTATCGATATTAATGATCTCTACTATAGCTAAAGCAGGTATGAGCAGTGCTGACAAAGATAAAGCATACGATTGTAGTGGAATTTACATGGCAAACTATTTTCTGCCAAGTGGTGAAACGTTTGAGTATAGCATGAAAGAAAAATCAATGGCATCTGTAAAAGTATTAAAAACTTATGCATTAGAAATTGGTATAAATGAAAAAGAGTGGGATGACGGCGTTAATAAAGGAGTAGATAAACACTATGGTTCTAAATATGATGAAGTAAAAACAAATGCTTGTCATTCTTTTGTAAACAAGCTTGTGCCAAATGGTGAAGAGAAAGTTAAAAAAGTAATACAAACACTTTATTAAGTAAGGAGGAAAAAATGGAAAAAGAAATGTTGGTAGTAGCAAAATTAAAAGAAGGTACTTTTGAGAAATTTATGGGATTTATGCAATCTCCTGAGGGACTGGCAGAAAGAGCAAAGGTAGCAGTCGTGGAAAAAACAATAGGAACTGTGACACCTGACAAAAGTACAGTAATGTTTAAAATTTTTTGTATAGACGAAGCTGCACTTCATAAATTTATCGAGGGTACAGAAGTATCAAAACCAGTAATGGATGAGGTATTAGATAGTTACTCAATATACAATTTAACTAAAATTAAGTAATTATTTAATTGAAAGGAATAATATGTCTATATTAGAAAAATACAGTGCTGCAATGAAAAATAAAGATGAGGCAGCGATGAATGAACTTTTGCATAATGATTTTAAATTCACAATGCATAAGTCTGGTAATGTCTTAACTAAAGGTGATGTTATTAAATGGGCTATGAGTGGTGATATTAAACAAGATAAAGTTAGAATTGTTTACGAAAATGATGAAGTTGGAATACACCATGCATTCGTTACTTTCGATGATGGAAACGTTGAGGCAGTAATGGCAGTTTATAAATATAATAATGGAAAAATTGTTAGTTTAGAAACTGGCGCCACACCAATGCCGAAATAAGTGAATAGTATTGATTTTTATTTTTCTATAGGTAGTACTTATACTTATCTTACTGTTACAAGAATTCTTGATGTTGAAAAAAAACATCAGGTAAAATTTAAATGGATTCCATTTAGTGTTAGAATAATAATGAATGAGATGAATAATCACCCTTTTCCAGATGATAAAAAAAATAAAGTTGATTACATGTGGAGAGACATTGAAAGAAGGGCTGAGGGATATGGTTTTTCAGCAAAAACACCTGTGCCTTACCCTTTAACTCAATTTGATCTAGCAAACAAACTTGCAATTATTGGATTAAAAGAGGGCTGGGGAATTGATTATATAAAACTTACTTATAAAAGATGGTTTCTAGACGGTAAAGAACCTGCCACTGAACCAAATATCTCTGAAATATGTTCTGAATTAAGCTTAGAAAAAGATAAAATTATTAACATCGCAAATTCCGACGAAATTAATAAAGAATTTTTAGCAAATACAGACCGTGCTCGTAGAAGTAAAGTTTTTGGAAGCCCTTCGTTCATAGTTAATAGTGAAATCTTCTGGGGAGATGATAGAATGGAAGATGCTATAATATGGTCGAAAAAAAATGGGTAATATAACAGCTTATATAATCTTAATAATTGCAGTAATTTTGGGAACAGCTTCAAATAGTTTTGCAAAAAGTGCTGAGGGTTTTTCTTTATTAATTCCTAGTGTAATAACTGCGATTACTATTGTTGGATGTATGTATTCTTTATCAATTGTTATGAAAACAATACCTGTTGGTATAACCTACGCTTCGTTTGCAGGATTATGTATTTTGGCCACATCACTTGTAGGTGTTTTAAAATTTAATCAAATACCTAATATTTTTACAATAATAGGTTTAGTATTAATTATCACAGGAGTCCTGATTGTTAATATATTAGGAAAAAATAATTAGAATGAACTCTTTTTCAGGATACATTTATCTTTTTTTAGCAATTATTCTAGGGATAACTGCTAACGGATATTTAAAAGCAACCGAAGGATTTACGAAAATTGGTCCTGCTTTTTTATGCTCAGTACTAATAGTTCTTTGTATATTTTGCATAGCAAGAGCTATGATGAATTTACCCGTGGGTTTTGCCTATGCTACATATGGTGGATTAACTATTACTGCAGTAACACTTTTTGGAATATTTAAATATAATCAAATACCAAATATTTATGGCATTATTGGTATAACACTTATAGTCATAGGTGTTGTAATGGTTAATTATCTTGGAAAAGTTAATTAATGGTACCTAAGAAATACTCAAAAATATTATTTATTTTTTTTATGGGTTTGGGAATGAGTTTATTAATGACCTTAATAATTACTTATATTAACACTGGTTACGATGAATTATATGTATCAAGATTTTTGAAAGCTTGGTCGGTAAGTTTACCAGTTGCAATGATCGCAACAACTTTAGTTGCCCCAATTGTTGAAAAATTTGTGGATAAAATAACAAAGTAATTAAAATTACTTATAATTATCATCAACTTCTACTTGATAACTATCTACCAATTTATTATTTTTATTTGCTAGTCCTACAACTGCTATCATTTCTTTTAGCATTTCATCTGTAGCACCTTTCTTTTTTGCAGCATAGGAGTGAGATTTTGTACAATACTCACAACTATTGGTTATGGAAACTGCAACGTAAATTAATTCTTTTGTAATCGGATCGAGCGCACCTTTTCTCATAACTTGTTTTAATGAATTCCAAGATCTTTCAAGTTCGGCAGGATCGTTTGCTAACATTTTCCAGAAATTTGGAATTTCTGTTATTCCTCTTGAACTTTTAATATCTTCAAAAACTTCTTTTACTTTCCCTGTTGCTGAACTTTCCTCTACCATTTTAAAAATTGCCATTATTCCCCCCTTTAATTATAAATTGTTTCTATTTTTGGCATAAGTCTCAATAACTCTTTTGTATATTCATGTTTAGGATTTTCAAATAATTCTTCAGAATTAGAAATTTCACATAATTTACCATTTTTAAGAACTCCAATTCTATCACACATTTGTCGAACTACTGGTAAATCATGGCTAATGAATAATATTGTAAGATTTAATTGTTCCTGCAGGTCCTTTAATAAATTTAGTATTTGTGCTTGAATACTTACATCCAAAGCAGATGTTGGCTCGTCACATACTAAAAGCCTAGGCTGTGTAGCTAGTGCTCTTGCTATTGAAATTCTTTGCCTTTGACCACCAGAAAATTCGTGAGGGTATCTGGTTGCAGAATTTGTAGATAATTCTACGGACTCTAATAAATCAAAAATATAATTTTTTAAATCAATATTTTTGATTGACGGATTATGTAGTTTAATTGGTTCTGCAATTATATCTTCAACTTTCAACCTTCCATTTAAAGATGAATATGGATCTTGAAATATCATTTGAATTTGTTTTCTGAACTTCATCATTTCTCTATTGTCATTAATTTTTGTAATGCAAGATTTATCAAAGTATATATCTCCTTCACTTGGTTTGAATAAATTTACAATCATTTTTGCAATTGTTGACTTGCCACTTCCACTTTCACCTACTAAACCAAATGACTCGCCTTCCATAATATTAAATGAAACATCATTTACAGCCATAACTATATTTTTTGAATCATCAGAAAAAAAATTATCGTCAAATGATTTATACAAATTTTTTACTTCAACTAAATCTTGTTTAATAATTTCTTTCTTTGTCCATCTATTCAAAATTTTAATATTGGTGTTTTTAATTAGCTGATTTTCTTTTTCTACAATTATAAATCTAGATATTTTTTTATTTGTTGGTGGTACTGAACTGACTAGACTTTTAGTATAAGTTTCTTTAGGTTGTGTTAAAATATCTTTTGTTAAACCTATTTCTACAAGTTTGCCATTTTTCATAACAGCTACCCTATCTGTAGTTTCTGCTATTACACCCATATCGTGTGTGATTAAAATAACTGCCAAATTTCTTTCTTGAGTAAGTTTTTTAATTAGCTCAAGTATTTGAGATTGGATGGAAACATCTAGAGCTGTTGTTGGCTCATCAGCAATTAGTAACTCAGGTTCGCAGCATAAAGCCAAAGAAATAACAACTCTCTGTCTCATCCCTCCTGAGAATTGATGAGGATAATTATTAAATCTTTTTTCTGCATCCTTTATTCCTACTTCTTTGAGTAAATTTATCGCTTTAGATTTGGCTTGATCCGCATCTAATTTTAAATGTGTTTGAATTGTTTCAATTAGCTGTTCTCCAATTGTAAAAATTGGGTTTAAAGAGGTTTGAGGATCTTGAAAAATTAAACCAATTTTTTTACCTCTATATTTAATAATATTTTCAGGGTCTTCTTGAATATTTATATCTCCTAATTGAATTGTTCCATTAGAAACTTTACCTGGTTCGTCGATTAAATTAATGATTGCGTTTCCAACTGTGCTTTTTCCTGATCCAGATTCACCTACTAAACCTAAAATTTCACCTTTGCTAACTTCAATATTTATATTTTTAGCAGCATGAACCGTTTCTCTTCTCATTTTATAATCAACGCTAAGGTTATTTATTTTTAAAAAACTCATTAGTTTAATTTTGGATTTAGAGTATCTCTCATCCAATCTCCTAAAAGATTAATTGAAAAGGCTAACAATACTAAAAATATTGCTGGAAAAAAAGTTATCCACCATTCGCCTGAAAATAAAAAATCGTTACCTAATCTTATCAATGTTCCAAGTGATGGTGTAGTTGGAGGTACACCTACCCCAAGAAAACTAAGAGTTGCCTCAGCTAAAATTGCTAATGCAAGCCCAATTGTTCCGATTACTAAAATCGGTCTCATTATATTTGGTAAAATATGCTTGAACATAACAACTAAATTTGAAACTCCAATAATAGTTGATGCAGAAACATAATCTTTATTTTTTTCAACAAGGGTTGCTGCTCTTGAAACTCTTGCAAACTGAGGCCATTCTGAAATTCCAATTGCAAAAATCAAAACATAAATTGCCATCTCATCATGCATTTCTCTTGAAATTATTCCTCTTGCAATCCCATCAACAAGTAAAGCCATTAAAATACTTGGAACTGTTAACTGAACATCTGTTAGTCTCATAACAAACATTTCATATTTACCACCAAAATATCCAGCTGTTAAACCCAGACCTACTCCTAAAATTAGACTAAATATGATTGCTGAAAAACCTACAATTAACGAAATTCTCGATCCATAAAGAATTGTTGATAGCATATCTCTACCTTGCCCATCTGTTCCAAGTATAAATTTTGGAAGACCATCCTCTGTCCATGATGGAGGAGTAAATGCCTCCATTAAAGATAATGAAGATGGGTCAAAAGGATTATAAGGAACTACGAGCTCTACAAAAAATGAGCAAAAGAATATTATAGCGAGTATAATCGAAGAAATTATAGCTGTTGGTGACTTTTTAAAACTAAAATATACATCGCTATTTCTAATTCTGTTTAATAAATTTGATTTATTGTTATCCACTAGCTGCCTCCGCTTTTACTCTGATACGAGGATCAATGAAATAATACAGGATATCAACAATAAAATTTATCATTACGAACACAAAAGCAATAAAAAAAAGGTAAGCCGACATTATTGGAATATCAACAAACTGGACAGCTTGAATAAATAAAAATCCCATACCTGGCCATTGAAAAACAGTTTCGGTAATTATAGAAAATGCGATTAATGTACCAATATTAATCCCTGCAATTGTAATTACTGGAATTAATCCATTTTTTAAAGCATGTTTATAATAAATACTTTTTTCACTTAATCCTCTAGCTTTAGCAAATTTAATATAATCGGTTTGTAGTATTTCCATCATTTCTGCACGGACTAGTCTTATAATGTATGTCATTTGAAAAAGGCTTAGAGTGACTGATGGCAAAATAATTGCTTTCAGTCCTGTTATAGTTAGGAAGCCTGTGGACCAAAAACCAAGATCTACAACCTCGCCTCTTCCAAAAGATGGTAAAACTCCAAGTATAACAGCAAAAAGATATATAAATAATATTCCGATTACAAAAGTAGGAAGTGAAACTCCTAATAAAGAGATTGCTAATATAGCATCACTTAGAAATCCTTTTCGATTTATACCCGTATAAACTCCGAGTAAAGTTCCTGAAACAAGGGCAATTAAAGCAGAAATTAAAACTAGTTCTATTGTTGCTGGTAATCTTTCAGTAATTAATTCTGAAACGGGTCTTCTAAGTTGATAAGATATTCCAAATTCTCCTTGTGAGGCATTTACTATAAATCTTGAAAATTGTATATGAACTGGATCATTTAAACCTAATGACTCTCTTAATTGAGATCTCTCTTCATCAGAGGTTTCTTCTCCAACCATATTATTAATAGGATCTCCAACAAAATTAAATAATGAAAATGAAACAAATGCAACGATCAACATAACTACTGCTGACTGGAACAGACGTTTGAAAAAATATTTAATCAATTTATGAAAACTTAAGTTACAAGCCCTTTTAAAAAGGGCTTGTAAATTTTATATTTAATTTACTCTAGAAAACCTAAATAATGGTTCATTATTAGGTCTTATAGGAACATCAACATTTGATTTAGATGCCCAAGAAATTACTTGGTGGTGTAAAGGAAGATATGAAATATCATCTTTAACAATTTCCCAAGCTTTTGCAATTGCAGCATTTCTCTTCTCTAGATCGACTTCACCTTCCATAACTCTAATAGCAGCATCAACATCTGCATTACTAAAGTTAACTTTATTCCAGCTAGCTCCAGATTCGTATAAGTAATGGAAAACATAGTGACTGTCTAAAGTAGGAACACCCCAACCTAGCATATAAAAATCACCTTGGTCGTCTTTAAGTTCTTTAAAGTGTTTACTTTTTGTTTGAGCAAATAGATTTACTTTAACACCTATTTTTCCAAGCATACCAACAACAGCTGTACAAATAGCTTCGTCATTTACATATCTGTCATTTGGACATCTTAATTCAACTTCAAAACCATCAGGATAACCTGCGTCTGCTAACAATTGTTTTGCAGCATCAATGTCATATGGAAGTCTTTTATCAAGTGCTTTTGTATAACCTGTAACTCCTGGGAAAGTTATTATTCCCGCAGGTTCACTTAAACCTCTCATAACTTTTTTCTTGATAGCCTCAATATCAATTGCTTGGTAAAGAGCTTGTCTCACCTGTTTTTTCTTAAATGGATTATCGCCGGTATTACCAGATCTTAATTGATCAGCAGCTTGGTCCATTCCAAGGAATATTGTTCTCATTTGTGGAGTACTCTCAACCTTGTGACCAGCAGATGAAGATATTCTATTCAAGTCTTGTACTGGAGCGTCAGTAACAATATCAATTTCTCCTGATAATAAAGCAGCAACTCTTGTCGCGGCATTTTTTATTGGAAGCAATTGTATTTCAGTTATGTTATGTTCTACATCACCCCACCATTTTTTATTCTTTTTGAAAACAGTTTTTGTATTTGGTTCTCTTAAAGTAATTTTAAATGGACCAGTACCCATAGCATTGACTGCAGAAAATGTTTCTTGTCCAGCATCCCAGTTTTGTGGAGCTGTAGCAAAATTTTCATTTGACCATTGTTTGGACATTACAAATATATTTGAAAGTTGGTTCAAAAGAATAGGATTTGGTTTACTTGTTTTAATTTGAACTGTATAATCATCGATAGCTTTAACTGATGAAATAGTACTAATATATTCTTTAAAATCAGATGTTGGTTGCTTTGCTCTTAAAATACTAAATACAACATCTTCAGAAGTCATTTGTTGACCATTAGAAAACTTAACATCTTCTCTCAAGAAAAAGTACCATGTATTTGGATCAACAGCTTTCCATTTAGTTGCTAATTGTGGTCCAATTGACATATCTAAACCTCTAGTAACTAGCGCTTCATAAACTTGTCTTGATACTTGAGTTGTTGGACCTTCGTTTTGTGCATGTGGATCTAGTGTTAAACTATCTCCTTGCATTGACCATTTAATTGTTTTTGCAAATGAAGTATTTGTTGCAAAAATTAATAAAACAGCCAAAAGAATTTTTGATAAAGATCTAAAATTCATTTTCCCCTCCAATATTTTTTTTTTTAAGTGTAGTTATAAATTTTTGAAAAGGAAAGATGATTTATTAAGCTAATTGTTTGAAATTTTTGTATAAAACCTCAGAATATTTATTCATATCTGCTATATTTTCTTTAGCAGCCTTATCAAATTTATCTAGAGCTCCAGATCCAAGTTGTTTTTCCAATGCAGACTTGTACTCTGGCACGCAACCCCATTCATTGACAGTTGTATCTTTTATTTCTATATGAAATTGGATTCCGTAAGCATGATTTTGATATTTAAAAATTTGATATTTAGTGACTGCTGAAGATGCTATTAATGTAACATCTTTATTATTTTCTAAATTTTGCACTTCATAAGAATGCCACTGAAGTGATTTAATTTGATTTGGGAATGAAGAAAATAAATTATCCTTATTTTTATTTTCAATAAATTCTATATCTAAAATTCCTATCTCAGATGGTTCAGATCTTGTAACTTGACCACCAATAACTTCCCCAAGTAATTGACAACCTAAACAGAAACCTAAATATGGTTTTTTTAATTCTACGACAAATTCTCTTATTCTTTTTTTTTCTTCTATTAACCATGGATAATCTTTTTCCATCCAAGTATCCATTGGACCGCCCATACAAAACATTGCATCAAAGTTATTAAGATTTTTAGGGATTTTTTCTCCTTCATCTAATTCTATAGTAGTTAAATTTACTTTATCTTTAATCATCAAATCTTTTATGTAGCCTGGGTCTTCTATTTTGATATGTTGTAAAATTATTACGTTTTTCATTTTAAAGCTGGTTTAAGAAGCTTCAAAATTTTTAAATGATTAACTTTATTATTTGAAACTACGATATTCCCAGCTAATACCGGATTTTTATTATCCCAAGTCGAAACGATTCCCCCTGCTGCATTAATAATTGGTATTAAAGGATGAATGTCCCAAATTTTATTTGCACATTGAACAACGACATCAATTCTTCCTTCAGCAAGCTGAGCATATGTTAATGCATCAAAGCATGGAAATTGCATTTTATTTAAAAATTTTTTAATTTTTAATTGTTTTTGTATTGGTAGCCATCCATGAAATGCTGCAGCAAGTTTTATATTTTTAAAATTAATTTTTTTGTTTACTTTTAGTCTTCTTTTTTTTTTATTTTCATAAACATAGGCAGTAGTTTTATTTATATTTATATAAAATTTTTTTAATTTAGGAAAATTTGCCAGACCAATAACTGGAATTCTATTATAATTTAGTGATATCAAATTACTCCATGTTGGGTTACCTGAAACGTAAGATCTCGTACCATCAATTGGATCAATGATCCATGAAAATTTACTTTTATTTTTACTTTTGCCAAACTCTTCACCAATAATTTGGTGAGTCGGAAATCTTTTTTTTATTTCTTTTCTAATGAATTTTTCGAAAGCTTTGTCAGATGTTGTTACTGGGTCATATCCTTTTCCTTTAAGCTTGTTATAAACAACAAAGTTTTTATCTAATTTTTTGTAGTAAAATCTTGTTAATTTGAATGATAAAGATTTCAAAAAATTTGAGTATGTTCGATAACTTTTAGAGTCCATTTTTACTTCTTACTATTTAATTTATCTTGATTAAAGCAAAATTTTAAATAATCCTTGGACTTAAATGAAAATTGAACTCAAAAATAATAAAAAAGTTATCTTAGATACTGATGGATCAAAAAAAGAAATTCATCCATTTTGGTTGAGAGAAAGGGTTAGCGAAAGTGAACATTTGGATCCAGGAACACAACAAAGATTATTTGATCCTGCAACTATGAATTTTAAAATTGATATTGATGAAGCTAAGATAGATGGAGAATATTTAAATGTTAAATTTAACGACGGTATTATCTCTAAATATGAGATTAAAAAATTGTCATCTGAATTTGCTGGTGTTGATAATGAATTAGATTCAATAAAAAAAGTTCAATGGGATTGCAATCTCAAGAATATAAAAAATTTCGAATATAAAGATGGATTTTTTGACACTAAAGAAATGTATGAAATGCTTATTTCATTTTATAAATATGGTTTTGTAATAATAAAAAATATCCCAACCAAAAATAATTTTTTAATTCAATTTGGAAATTCTATAGGAAGTGTAAAAAGAACAAATTTTGGAGAACATTTTGATGTAAAATCAAAACCTAATCCAAATGATTTGGCATATACAGGTCTTCATTTAACGCCTCATACTGATAACCCATATAGAAATCCTCTTCCTCCATGTATTCAAATTCTTCATTGTATTGAAAACGAAGTAAGCGGTGGTTATTCAACATTAGTTGACGGATATACAGTTTCTGAAATGCTTAAAAAAGTAAAACCAGAATATTACGATATTCTTTCATCTGTAAAAGTACGATTTAGATTTATTGATAAAGATGTTGTTTTAGAAAGTTGGTCAGAACTAATTCACCTTGACCTAAATAAAAACTTTAAAAGTGTAAGATTTAGTACACGTTTAGACTATGTTCCAATTTTAGAAAAAAAGGAATTAGAACTTTATTATGAAGCAAGAAAATATTTATCTGACTTATATAATTCAAATAAATACAGAATAGAATTTAAGTTGATGCCTGGTGATCTAATGATGATGGATAATCATAGATTATTACATGGAAGAACAGCATTTAATCCTAATGAAGGAAGAAGGTTTTTACAAGGGTGTTATCTAGATTTCGATAGTACTGAAGGTAAATTAAGACATCTAAAAAGAAAGTTTGGAATAAATTAAATATAATTTATATTTTCTTAAAAGCTAAAGTTTTTGAAAGATAAGCGTTCTTAGAGTAATACATTTTTAAACCAAACTTTTCAGCATTATTCACCAAGTCTTCTCTTATATATTTAGAATAATAAGGTTCATGTGTTGAATACGGAAAAAATTCCAGTAATGGATCAAGAATATAATTATCTCCAAGTTGAAGTGAGTCTGTTAAAATGAAAACTCCATCTTTTTTAAGTACTCTAGATATTTCTAAAAAAATCTTTGATCTTATAGCTGATGGAACCTCATGAAATAAATAAACTGAATTTATAATATCGAAAGATTCATTTTCAAATGGTAAATCCTCTCCTTTGCAATTTTTGAAATTTATATCTGTAAATTTTTTTAATTTTTTTTTTGCAACCTCTAAATATGCTTTAGAAATATCTGAACAAGTAATATTTAATTTGGGAAAATTATACTTTATCGTTTTTATAAACTCGCCTGAGCCTGTTCCAATATCTAAGAAACTAAGGTCTGGATCTCTAGAATTTAAATATTCAATTATAGGTAATAAAGAGAATCTTCTCATCGTAGCTGCTGAACCAGAAAATAATGTTTCAACTTGAAATTCATACAAATTAGCTGAATTTTCGCTAAGATATCCATCAGTTTGGTAATGAAAATTCCTTAAAAAGTATTTTGGTAGATCTTCATTTTTTTCATTTAAATCATTAAATTTTTTTTCAGTTCTTCTTTTGTCAATTTTAGGAAGATCCATAAAAAAATTAAAACTCCCTTTAACTATATCGGCAAAGTCATTCACATTAGTTTTTGGAATTTTATACTTATTTTGATTTATATATTTTCTTTCTTCATTAAATAATTTTAACATTTCATAGAATAATTTTTTACCTGATGGCATCTTTTTAAAAAAAGGTGGAGGATTTTGGCGATCAATTTTGATTGGTGTTGCGTATTTAAATGAAATTAAATAATGTGTAGAATACCAAACAAACTTTGTTGACTGACCAATTAAATAGCTTAAGGACATTTTTAATTATAACGCTTAGCCAAGTTTTTGTAAAATAGGAAAATATTCAATTAAATAAAAACCTAATGTCTGTAATTGATTTGTTAAAATAAGAATTCCAGTTACTAAAAGCAAATATCCACTTATATTTACAATTAATTTCATTTTTGATTTCAGTTTATTTGAAACACCTATAAATTTTTGTATCAATAGCCCTGAAAGAATAAAAGGAATTGCTAAACCCAATGAATAAAAACATAATAAAATTATACCTCTAATTAAAGATTCTTCTGTAGTTGCTAAAACTAATATTGAACCTAAAATTGGTCCAATACACGGTGTCCAACCAAACCCAAAAGCCATACCTAATAAAATTGGTCCCAACAAACCGTTATTATTTGATACTTGAAATCTTTTTTCATAATTAAAAAATTTCAAATTTAAAAAACCTAAAATATGTAACGAAAAAATTATTATTATTATTCCCGCGACTATTCTTAATTCGTTTGAATAACTTAAAAATAACTGTCCGATAAATGTAGCGGCTGCACCAAAAAGTATAAATACAATTGAAAAACCAAGTGTAAAAAATATTAATGGAGAAAGCTTAACCTTTGTTTCTAAAAGTTCATTATATGTAGTTCCAGAAATATATGAAATATAACCAGGAATTAGTGGTAATACACATGGTGACAAAAAACTAATTAATCCTGCACCAAAAGCTATTAATAACTCAGTCATATCATCCAGTATTTTTCATTGCTGCAGAAATTCCAGCTATAGATGTCATTAATGCATCATTTAAATATTTTTTATTTTTTGATTTTTTTTTCTCTTTTAATTTTTTTATAACAATTGGTTGTATTACATTTAATACTTCGGAATATATATTTCGTACAATAACCGATGTCCTATATTTTTTTCTACTATTTAGAATTTCTTTAGGTGTAATATTGGTATTTAATCTTTTAATCTGTTCGAATTGGAACCTTAATTTTTTACCAACCCTTTTTAAGTTTTCATCAGCCAAATACTGTTCATAAATTTTAGATATATTTGGATCAACTTTAGAAATAACCATATCTAAAATATCAAGCATTGAATTAAAAAAAGGCCAATTCTTTTCCATATCAAATAGAGTTTTTCTAAATTTTTTGATATATGAATATCTAAGAGCTTCAGCGCTACCAAGCCAAGCTGGTAACATTAGTCTAATTTGTGTCCAGGCAAAAACCCATGGAATTGCTCTCAAACTTTTTATATTGTCAGTTTTTTTTCTTTTTGATGGTCTAGATCCAATTGATAGTTTACCAAGAGCAATGTGTGGTGTAACAGTTTTGAAATACTTAATAAATTCGGAACTTTGATTTATATTTTTTCTATACGAACTTTTTGAAATTTCTGACATTTTTTCAATTAAATTTCTCCATTTTTTTTTTGGAACTGGTGGTGGATTTAAAGAAGCCTCTGTTACAGCTCCTATGTAGCTACATAAATTATATTTAGCTAATGGTTCATACCCATATTTTTGTTGAATGACTTCACCTTGGTCTGTAATCCTTATATTTCCATTAACAGAATTTGGTGGTTGAGACCTAAGAGTTGCTTGAATTGGCCCTCCCCCTCTGCCAGCTGAACCACCTCTTCCATGAAAGAATGTGATATTAATTTTATATTTTTTTGCTAACTTAACAATCTCTTCTTGTGCTTTATATTGATTCCAGCTTGCACATATTTTACCAGCATCTTTACTTGAGTCGGAATAACCTATCATAACTTCTTGATTATTTTTTATAAAATTTCGATACCAACTTTGAGAAAATAAAGTTTCCATTATTTTTTTTGAATTTATTAAGTCATCCAAAGTTTCAAATAAAGGCACTACTCTCAATTTATCTTTAATTTTTGCTTCTTTTTGCAAAAAAGAAACTGATAAAATATCTGAAGCAGATGTAGTCATTGATATAACATAAGCACCTAAACACTCTTTTGGCTCATTAGATAATATTTTAAATGTTGACCAAACTTCTTTATTTTCTTTATTTTTAAAGTTAAATTTATTTATAAAGTTTCTTTTTGAAGTTAAAGCTGATTTAAAAAATTTTAATTTATCTATCTCACTTAATTTATAGTATCTTTTATTGAATTTTTTTAAAAAAAATTCATCTAATAATTGACTATGCCTAGCTGACTCCTGACGTATATCCAATCTTGCTAAATTTATGCCAAAACACTTGGCTCTTCTCATTAAATCAAGAAGTTCTCCACTGGCGATATTCTCACATTGATTTTGCTCTAGAGACTCTCTAACTACTCTGAGAGGTTTTAAAATTTCTTCCCTTGTTTTTAAAAGCTTAGTTTGATCTAAAGGCTGACCATTTACTAAATGTTGTTCAATTAATCTATGGGTTTTACGCATTTTATCTCTTAAAGGTCTTAGATAAACCCTATAAGGTTCAAAAGATTTGCCTACAGCTTTGGTTATTTTATTTGAACATTTTTCCATAGAATAAGATCTAATTATTTTTGTTAACGCCTTCTCATATAACTTTGCTGCTTCCCATCTTGATAATAAGATTACTTCCTTTGTAACTTTTGCGGTTACATTAGGATTTCCATCTCTATCTCCACCCATCCATGAGCCAAATTCAATAGGGTTAAAATTTTTTGGAAGACTTTTGTTCATATTTTTTAAAAAAATAGAGTTTAATCTCCTATAAACCTTAGGAATTGTTTCCCATAAACTATCTTCTATGATTGCTAATCCCCATCTAGCCTCGTCAAATGGTGAAGGCCTGAATCTTTTCAGATCATCAGTGTTCCAAATTATTGTTAACTCATCGTAAAGTTTTTTATTCAAATTTTTTGTTTTGGAAGGAAAGTTTTTAAGCAAATCTTTTTGTTCAAGAATTTCTGTTATATTATGATATTTTTGGATTAAAGTTCTACGTTTTACTTCTGTAGGATGTGCTGTTAATACAATTCCAATATTTAAATTTTTTGCAAAATTATAAATTTTGTTATTTGATACTTTTGTATTTTTAAAGAGTTTTTCAAATATTTCTTCAATGAAAATATTCTTACTATTTATATTTTTTTTATTTTCATATTCATTTAAATTTCTTGATACATCAACTAATTCAGCCAGATTTAAAAGATTCATGAAATGTGTAAAAGCTCTTGTAATTTTTAAAGTTTTTTTTGGATCAAGTTTTATTAAAATTTTTGAAATATTTTTTTTTGATTTATCTGATTTTAAGTTAAATTTGTTTGTTTTTGATAATTTTCTAATTTTCTCAATTAACTTAAAAAAATCTTTTCCTTCTTGATCTTTTATAACTTTGCCTAGAACAATGCCTAAATATCTTACATCGTCTCTTAATGATTTAGTGGGTATTCTATCGTAATAAAGATCTCTTTTTATCATTAAGTAATATTGATAATGTTTTTAATCTTTGTAGGCAACAACACTATGTTTTTGATGTCCTAATTTATCAATACCTAAAACTACTTCTTCGCCGCCTTTTAAAAAACGTGGAGGTTTCATGTTTTCTCCAACACCTGGTGGAGTGCCCGTACAACAGATATCTCCAGGGTGCAAACTCATACAAGAACTCATATATGATACTAATTCTTTCACACCAAAAATCATTTTCTCTGTATTTCCAGTTTGCATTCTTTCTCCATTAACATCTAAATACATATTTAATTTATCAAAGTCCGCCAAATCATCTTTTGTAACTATGTAGGGACCAATCGGACCAAATGTATCAAAACCCTTACCTTTATCCCAGGTCAAACCTTTGTTTTTTTGAAAATTTCTTTCACTTACATCATTTACTAAAAAAAAACCTAAGACATGCTCCAAAGCATTTTCAACACTAACATTAAGTGCCTTTTTTCCAATCACAAAACCTAATTCAACTTCCCAATCTGTATGTTGTGAACCTTTAGGAACAATAATAGGATCATTTGGTCCAACAATGCAACTTGTAAACTTAGAAAATATAATTGGCTCTTTTGGTATTGGAAGGTTTTGTTCTTCAGCATGATCCTTAAAATTTAATCCTATACCAATAAATTTGGAAGGTTTTGAGACACAGGCACCTATTCGTAGGTTTGGATCTAACTTTGGTAAATCATTAGTATTTAGTTTTTTAATTTTTTCGAAAATATCAAAATTTAATGTTTCAGGGTTTAAATCGTCGATTACTGAGGATAAATCTCTAAAGTTATTTTGACTATCAATTATAGCTGGTTTCTCAGATCCAATATTACCTAATCTTAATAATTTCATAAAGCTTAATTATATAAATTAATAATTAATATTTCTACCTAATCTTGCCGCACCCCTTACTCCACTAGCATCTCCAAACTTTGGTTTTAAAAAGATGCCCTCAAATTCATTTCCAGCAACAAATTTTCTAACTTTTGATTGAATTTCATTAAAAAAATTAATTTCGTTAGATAAGCCGCCACCAAAAATAAAAACATCTGGATCTAAAATATTTACCACTGAAGCTATTGCCATAGATAGATTGTCTTTAAATTCATCAATTATTTTTTCAGCATCAAGATCATGTTGTCTGTAAAGCTCAAAAATTTCATGAGCCTTTAGATCTTTTTTGAATTCTTTTTTAAATTTTTTCGATAAACTTAATCCTGAAATTGAACTTTCGATTTCTCCTTCTCTTAAATTTGTTTTTCTTACTTTTGACTCCTTGCCAACTAATGGAAGTTGATTATGTCCCCACTCACCTGTTATACCATGTGGACCTGATACAATCTTTTTATCAATTACCAAACCTCCACCAACACCTGATCCCAAAATTATTCCAAATACAATTTTGTAATGTTTTCCTGATCCGTCTATTGCCTCTGATAAAGTAAAACAGTTAGCATCATTTTCACAAAATATTTCTCTACCGATAGCATCACGTAAGTCTTTTTGAAAAGGTTTATTGTTAATCCAATCACAATTTGGTGAATTTTTGATTAAACCTGTATGAATAGAATGTATACCTGGATGGCATACTCCAATTGGTACTTCTTTTCCGATATTTAATTCAATTTGTTTTACAATCTCATTTATACTTTTAATTATTGACTTATAATCTTTTGGACAATCTATTCTGGATCTACCTGTTTCCTCTCCATTATCATGTAACAAAATATATTCAATTTTTGTTGCCCCTACATCAATTCCAATTTGCATAATTATTTTAATATTTTTTTAATTTCTTTTTGCGAAAAATGTTTAGGTATTTTACAAGTAGTACTCATTTTAATTGGTTTATTAGTTTTTGCAGAAATCATTGTAGATTGTATTAAGTCTAAGACATGAACTGAAACTTCTCCATTACATCTATGTATTTTTTTATTTTCAATACAATATGCCATCTCAGCTAAACCAACTCCTCTATAATTTGCATTTGTTGGGGACTCATTTGCTCTCGAACTTTGTGTTCTGATATTTATTCTTCCAAGCGGCATTTTTGTCGTCTTAAATTCTTTCCAAGGGCTGCCCAACTTTTTACAAACAAAAACTGACCCACCAAACATATTTGGATCAGGAACTATCATAGAACCTTTGGTTCCATATAATTCAATATGATTTCTCTGATGAGCTATTACATCAAATGATAAAGTTAATCTTATAATACTATTATTTTTAAACACTATTGTGGTGAAATATGTTGTTGGACATTCAACTTTTATTTTTTTTCCTTTTTTTGGACCAATCCCAATAGTTCTGAAACTTGCACCTTTCATTAAACTTGCTGCTTTTACTTCTTTTGCTGGGCCAAGTAAATTTACAAGAGCTGTTAAATAATACGGACCCATGTCAATTACAGGTCCTCCTTCTTTTTTTGCAAACCATGGTTCAGGATTGGGATGGTATGATTGAACCCCTGGAAAAGCAAAAATTGCATTTCCTAAATTTACTTTACCAATAATTTTATTTTCTAAAAGTTCTTTAGACTTTTGATTTCCACCACCTAAAAAGGTATCCGGCGCGTTACCCAAATAAAGTTTTTTTTTCTTGGAGATCTTAAGCAATTCTTTTCCCTCGAAAAGATTAATAGATAAAGGTTTTTCAGAGTAAACATGTTTGCCATTGAGTAATGATTTTTTTGCAATTTGAAAATGAGCCTTAGGTGGAGTTAAATTTAAAATAATTTCAATATTTTTATCCTTAAGTAAATTACTTACAGGTAAATTCTTTATGTTATATCTTTTAGCACACTTTTTAGCAGCTTTATTATTAATATCTGCACATTTAATAATTTTGAAATTATTAAAGTATTTATGTGCTCGAAAATATGTTTCAGCTATATGTCCACAACCAATCAGCCCTACCTTAAATATTTTATTCATTTAAGATTATACACCCTGTCTTTGCTTTGATTTACCTTCTTTATGAAGTTTTAAAGCCTCTTCATTTTCTTTGGTTTTAGGTATTTCGAGTGTTGGACTCTCCCAGTATGCAGAACCCTCAAGCCACTGATAAGAATGTGTTTTAATTGAAATTACATAAGTGATTTTCGATTGCTTTGCTCTTTTAAAAGCGTCTTCTAACTCACTTATAGTGCTTACTTCTTCAGATATTGCGCCCATACTTTCTGCATGTTTTGCAAAATTTACATTTACCAAATTAGAGATATTTGAAGATTCAAAAAGACAATTAAATTCTTTCCCACCTTTAAATAATTGAAGTCTGTTAATTACTGCGTGTCCACCGTTATCACATACTATAATTATTAATTTATTATTTGTAATTACTGAGGAATAAATATCTGAGTTATATAATAAATAAGAACCGTCTCCAACAAATGCAATAACTTCTTTATCTGGATTTGCCATTTTTACTCCAAGTGCTCCTGAAATTTCATAACCCATACAACTAAATCCCCATTCAGTTTCATGAGTGTTAAGTTCTCTTGGTCTCCAAATTTGTACTACCTCACCAACTAAGCCTCCAGCAGCAGTTACAGCTATATCTGATGAATCTGAATTTCTATAAACTGCGCCAACAGCATGAGCGTAACTTGGCAACTTCTGATTTGTTGGTCCACTTTCTTTATCAACATATTCATTCCAAGATTTTAATTCATCTCTTGATTTTTTATACCAATCTTCTGGTGCTTTCCAATCTCCTAATGCTTGGGATAATTCATTTAAAGTTGCTTTAGCATCTCCTATCACTGAATGTGCCATATGTTTGTTTGCATCAAATCTTGAAACGTTGACTGAAACTAGAGAAAAGTTGGGATTTTCAAAATTAGCCCATGAACCTGTTGTGAAATCTCCAAGTTTAGTTCCTACAGCAATCGCAAGATCAGTTTTTTTTGCAAAATTATTTGCTGCTTTTCCTCCTAAACCACCTATTGGTCCTAAAAAATGAGAATGATCTCTTTTCATTGTGGAGTATCCCATTACAGTTTGTGTTACAGGTATATTATGTTTCTTTGCAAAGTTAGATAGATCTTCCATTGCATCAGAATAAAAAACTCCGCCACCAGAAATTATAATTGGATTTTTAGATTTTTTTATTTTTTCAACCGCCTCTTTAACTTGAAAATCATCAGGTCGGGGTCTTCTTATGTTATGTATCCTTTCTTTAAAAAACTCTTCTGGATAATCAAAAACTTCACCTTGAATATCTTGGCTTAAAGAGATGCATGCTGGACCACAATCTGCTGGATCTAACATTACTTGAATGGCTTGAGGTAAAGTTTGTAAAATTTGTTCTGGCCTTGTTATTCTATCAAAATATCTTGTAACAGGTTTAAAAGCATCATTTTGAGTTATACTTGGATTATTAAAGTGCTCGACTTGTTGAAGAACAGGATCAGGTATTCTATTTGCATAAGTATCACCTGGTAAAAATAGAATTGGCAATCTGTTGCTCATTGCAACTGCAGCAGCAGTAACCATATTTGTCGAACCGGGTCCAACCGAACTTGTTGCTACAAAAATCTGTTTTCTTCTTTTTGCCCTTGCATATGCAATTCCTGTTAAAGCCATGTTTTGTTCGTGATGACCTCTAAATGTTGGAAGGCTTTCTTTGTTTTCCTCCAATGCTTGGCCTAAACAAGCTACATTTCCATGACCAAAAATTCCAAAAGCACCAGCAAATAATGGTTCTTTTTTACCATCAATTAGAATTTTTTGTGCAATTAGATGTTTTACAATTGCATGCGCACAAGTAAGCTTTATTTTTTTCATTTTTGTAGATATATTCCCTTAAAATTTCACTTAATAAACCATAAAATAAAAATTATGTATAGTAAATTTGGACAATTCATTGATGGTAAGTGGCAACAAGCCGAAAAAAAAGAAACTTATGATGTTATAAATCCTGCTACTGAAGAAGTAATAGGAAAAGCTTCAAAGGCGTCTTCTGTGGATGTTCAGAAAGCATTGAAATCTGCAGAGAACGGACTAAGAGTTTGGAAAAATACCGCTCCATGGAAAAGATCTTACATAATTAGGAAAATTGCGGATTTGATGAGGCAAAAGCAAGATGTATTAGCTAAATGGTTAACTCTAGAGGTGGGAAAACCATTAGCAGAAGGAATTGGTGAGACTGGTGGAGCTGCGGATATATTTGAATGGAACGCAGAAGAAACAAAAAGAATTTATGGGCAAACTGTTGAAAGTAGATTTCCTGATACTAGGGTACATGTTTATTACCAACCAGTAGGAGTAGTTGCTGCATTAGTGCCCTGGAATTTTCCATTAGTCTTAGCTGCAAGGAAAATTTCTACTGCTTTAGCTGCAGGTTGTTCAGTTATTTGTAAACCTGATGTAATTACGCCTGGTACTGTTATGGAATTAGTGGATATTTGTAAAGAAGCAGGTGTGCCACCCGGTGTTGTAAATCTTTTATCTGGAGATCCTGCTGAAATATCAAATGAATTATTAGAGTCTGATATTGTAAAAAAGGTTTCAATCACCGGATCAACTAGAGTCGGAAAATTAATTTTGAAAAAAGCTGCAGATAAAGTTCAAAGAGTTACTATGGAGCTCAGTGGTCATTCACCATTTATAGTTTTTGATGATGTAGATATTAATAAAGTTGCTGATATGGCTATCACTGCAAAATTTAGAAATAATGGACAAGTTTGTATTTCGCCGAATAGATTTTATATTCAAGAAAAGAAAAAAGATGAATTTATCAAAGCGTTTATTGATAGAACAAAAAAATTAAAAATTGGGAATGGTTTAGATAAAGATGTGCAGTTAGGACCATTAACTACATCTAAAAGATTAGGAGAAATTGAGGAACTTGTTGAAATCACAAAAAAAGAAGGAGGTAAGGTTTTACTAGGTGGTAAAAGACCTTCGGGTTTTAATAAAGGTTATTTTTATGAACCAACAATTTTTGATGATGTTAAAGATGATTTCACCATTATGAAACAAGAACCTTTTGGACCATTGGTACCAATGCTTTCTTTTAAAACTTTTGATGAAATTATTGAAAGAGCAAATGATAATGATCTTGGTCTATGTAGTTATATTTACACAAATTCTATGGAACAAGCTAATAAAGCTTCAGAATTAATGGAAAGTGGAACAGTTGCAGTAAACACAGCTGCGGTTGCTGTTGCCGAGGCTCCTTTTGGAGGCATTAAACAAACAGGTTATGGTCGTGAGGGTGGATCAATGGCAATTAAAGATTATCTTAATGTTAAATATACCCATCTAGGTCTTAAGTCATAAGATGAAACAAAATAAAGTTAAAAAGATGATGCAAGAAGGTAAACCAGTAGTAAATGGTTGGCTTCAAATTCCAAGCTCTTTTTCTGCTGAAGTGATGTCTCATCAAGGATGGGATTCTTTAACAATAGATATGCAACATGGTGTTATAGATTATCCAAATGCACTTCAAATGTTGCAGTCTATATCAACAACAGAAGTAACGCCTCTTGCTAGAGTAAATTGGAACGAGCCTGGACAAATTATGAAAATCTTAGACGCAGGTTGTTATGGTGTAATTTGTCCAATGGTTAGTAATAAAACTGAAGCTGAAAAGTTTGTACAAGCATGTATGTACCCACCAAAAGGATACAGAAGCTTTGGTCCTATCAGAGGATTAATTTATGGTGGTGGAGATTATGGTGATCATGCAAATGAAGAAATTTTAAAAATTGCAATGATTGAAACTAAAGAGGCATTGGAAAAACTTGATGAAATAATGAGCACCCCTGGTATTGATGGAATATATATTGGGCCTGCAGATTTAAGTTTAGCAATAGGTCAGAAACCTGCATTTGATAACCCTGAGGGATCACCTACATATAAAGAAATTTTAAATATATTAGAGCACGCAAAAAAAAATAAAATTTTTGCAGGTATTCACAATGCTACGCCAGAATATGCTAAAAAAATGTTAAATTTAGGATTTAACTTAGTAACTATTGGTTCTGATCAAAGATATATGAGCGCAGGTGCAAAAGAAGCAGTTTCAAAACTCAAGACTGTAAAATCTAAAGAACAGTCAAAAGCATACTAAACAAAAGTGTCAAAAAAAAAAATTTTAATTATCCAACCTATTCATGAAGCTGGAATTAAACTTTTAACGGATAATTCAAATTATGAATACGAAATTTTAGAAAATTTGGAAGCTCAAGATATAAAATCAAAAATTTCTAACTGTGATGCTATTTCCATAAGAACTGCAAAATTATCAGGCGAATTAATTAATTGTTCAAAAAATCTAAAAATTATTTCAAGACATGGTGTTGGTTATGACAATATTGATCTTGCGGCTTCAAAAGAAAAAAATATCACTTTAGCAATAACTGCTACTGCCAATGCTATTGCTGTTGCTGAACATGTTTTATTTATGCTTTTAAATATTGCAAAAAGGAAAAGCATGTATGATGATTCCGTTAAATCTGGAAATTTTTCAAATCGTAACAAACTTCCTAAAACTATAGAAATTTGGAATAAAAATATTCTTATTGCTGGTTTTGGAAGAATTGGACAATGTTTGATCAAAAGATGTAAGGGATTTGAAATGAATGTGTTTGTTTATGACCCTTTTGTTTCTAAAGAAGTTGTTGAGAGTTTAGGAGGGAAAAAGGTTGAAAATTTAGAAGATTCAATAAAAAATATGGATGCTGTTTCATTGCATGTACCCCTAAATGATAAAACAAAAAATTTAATTAACTACAATTTATTAGGAACAATGAAAAAAAACTGTATAATTATAAATGCAGCAAGAGGAGGAGTAATAAACGAGATCGATTTAGATAGAGCTTTGAATGAAAATTTGATTTTTGGAGCTGGCTTAGATGTTTTCGAAAAAGAACCACCAGATCAAAACAATCCTTTGCTTAAGAATAAAAAAGTGTTCTTAAGTCCCCATACAGCTGCCTTTACTGAGGAATGTATGGTAAGAATGGGTAAAGAAACTATTCAAAATATTATTGATTTTTTTGAAAAAAAATTAGACAAATCAAAAACTATAAAACTTTAATGAGAATTAATTTTAAAAATTTTGGTTTATTAGAAACATTGGTAATATTATCAGTAGTCTATGTTGTTGGGATGTTGATTTGGACTGCAAGCACAAGACCAGAAGTTGAAGCTAAAGCAAATCTTGTTAAAGAAAATCATAAAAAAGTTGTGGATTTCATTAATAATGAAGTGAATAAATGTGGTAACTCAGATGAAAGTTTAAAAACTGTCTGGGGAGACCCATGTAATGGAGAGTGGATAGCAGATAAGGTTGTAAACTATATAAATAATAATCTTCAAATAGAAAATCCATTTTCTGATGATACAAAAGTTAAAACCGATCCAGACCCAAGAATAAAAGCTGAAGGTAAAGCAGGTCAAACTGTCGAAATGGGTGTTATTTTTTTAATGTCTTCGAATTTTCAAACCGAACCAGGTTCAGAATGGATAGTTGGGACTTGTTTTAAATCTCCATGTGTTGCGGCTGGCAACAACGAGTTAACATCGATTTATAGATAATTACTTAATATCAATCTTAATATCAGATTTATTTAAAGTCTCAGTTAAATATTTGTAGCCTTTAATTGCATACTCAAGAGGATTGGCTTTCTTAGGATCTTGCTCAGCTTCAACTACTAACCAGCCCGAATAATTATTTTTTTTTAAAATATCAAATAAAGGTTTATAATCTATGCATCCATCACCAGGAACTGTAAAGGCTCCTTCTAGAAAAGCACCTCTAAAACTTAAATCTTCTTTTAAAGATTTCTCAAGAACATTTTTTCTTATATCTTTACAATGAACATGTTGAAGTCTACCACTGAAATTTTCAAATATTTTTTTTGAATCTCCTTTGGCAAATAACATATGGCCTGTATCTAAAGTTAATTTTACACTGTCATGCGTACTTTCCATTAGTCTTTCTGTATCTTCTTGAGTTTCAATTACTGTTCCCATATGATGATGATAGGCAAGTGGCATACCCTGATCTTCTAAATATTTTCCCATTTCTGAAATTTTTTGACAAAAACTTTTCCATTCCTCATTATCCATCTGAGGTCGTGTAGAGAGTTTTCTATTTGGATCTCCTTGAATAGAGCCGGATACTTCAGCAAAAACTATACATGGAGATTTACAATCTTGAAACAGTTTTAATTGTTGTTGTAAATTTTGTTTTTCCTCATTTACTGAATTTTTTCTTAGGTTTGCTCCATACCATCCTGAGCATAAACTTAAATTATACTTCTCTAACTTAGGTATTAATTCAGTAGATTTTTTTGGAAATTTCCCACCTGACTCAATGCCAATATATCCAGCTTTACTAGCTTCCTCCAAACATTGCTCTAAAGTAGTTTCGCCTCCTAACTCAGGCATATCATCGTTACTCCAGGCTATTGGGGCTACACCTAATTTTACTGACATAATAAATAATTTTAGTTAAGATATTAAAAAGAATTTTAATTTCAAACAAAAAAAATGATTAACATAGCTTTATTAGGTCTTGGCAGAATTGGTGTTATGCATGGTAAAAACTTAATGAGAAACAAAGAATTTAAGTTGAAATATGTATATGATATTAATAAAAAGCTCACACTCAAAATTTCAAAAGAATTAAAATCAAACCCAATTTATAATCCATCAATTGCATTTAAAGACAGAGAAATAGATGCAGTATTCATAGCGTCAACTACGTCAACACATATTAAACTTATACTCGAAGCAGTAAAATATAAAAAAGCGATTTTCTGCGAAAAACCATTAGATTTAAATATTAATAAAATCAATAGCTGTAAAAAAAAAATTAGTAGATTTAATCCAAAAATTCAATTGGGTTTTAATAGGAGATATGATCCAGGTCACAATAATTTAAAAAAAGAACTTATTAAAGGAAAAATTGGAAAACTTGAAAAAGTTATAATAACTAGTCGTGATCCTGCCCCACCGTCAATTAAATATCTTAAAGAGTCTGGAGGAATATTTAAAGATATGATGATCCACGATTTTGATTTAGTAAGATTTTATTTGGGAAATGATGAGCCCAAAAGTCTAATTGCTACTGGTAGCAATATTTCCGATAATAGATTTAATAAAATAAAAGATTACGAATTAGCATCTTGTTTAATAAAATCGAAAAAAGGTGTTCAATGTACAATAACAAATTCTAGACATTGTAGTTTTGGATATGATCAAAGAATTGAGTTATTTGGCTCAAAAGGAATGATCATTTCTGAAAATAAAAGAAATGATGAGATAAGTTTTTATTCAAATAACACTACGTCCAGTAAATCTCCTTTGATGCATTTCTTTGTCGAACGTTATAAAGATGCTTATAAAAATCAACTATATGATTTTGCAAAATTTATAAAAAAAAATATTAAACCACTTGCATTATTTGAAGAAGGCAGGAGAGCTTTAATAATGGCTAACGCTGCAAAAAAATCTATTACATCAAAAAGGATTGAGAAACTTAATTTTTAATAGAATCAACTACTACTAGAATACAACCTGTCTCCTTTACTTTTTACATATATTTTGATTTAGTTTCATTTTTAAAAGTTAACTTTAAATTTAAAGAGGGAAACATAATGAAAACAATAAGAAACTTTTTCCTAGCAATCGCTGCATGGGCTATGATGTCTGTGTCTGCTTTAGCTACGGATGTAATAGTTGTTTCACACGGTCAAGCAAATGACCCTTTCTGGTCAGTTGCAAAAAATGGTGTTGATGCTGCTTGTAAAGATATGGGAGTATCTTGTAAGTACACTGCGCCAGGAACTTTTGACATGGTTGAAATGGCAAAATTAATTGATAACGCTGTATCACAAAAACCAAAAGGTATAGTGATTACTCTTCCAGATGCTGCTGCTTTAGGAAAATCTGTTAAAGCTGCTATAGCTGCTGGTATACCAGTTATTTCAATGAACTCTGGTTCAGATGACTATGCTTCATTAGGAATTAGCGCTCACGTTGGACAAACTGAGTTTGAAGCTGGTGTAGGTGGCGGACAAAAAATGAAAGCTGCTGGTGGTAAAAAAGCATTATGCGTTAACCACGAAGTTGGAAACGTTGCACTAGATAGAAGATGTGCAGGTTTCAAAAAAGGCTTTGGTGGAAGTGTTGATATCTTAGGTACTTCTAATGACCCAACAGAAATTCAAAAAGCTGTTGCTGCTAAATTAGGTGGTGGATATGATACTATTCTAACTTTAGGAGCTGGTTTATCTGGCGAAGCAGCATTAAAAGCTTTAGAAGCTGCTGGAAAAGTTGGTAAAGTAAAATTAGGTACATTTGATATGTCACCTAATATGTTAAAAGCTGCTGCTGCAGGAAAAGTAGAGTTTTTAATCGACCAACAACAATACCTTCAAGGTTACCTACCGATTGCAATTTTTGCTCAGTATATGAGATGGGGAACAATGCCAGCTGGTGTAGTAATGACTGGACCTGGATTTGTAACTCCTAGCAATGCTAGCGCTGTAATTAAGTGGGCAGCTCAAGGTTATAGATAAAATATAATGAAATTAGGCCTGACTAAATTTTAGTCAGGCCTTTTTTTTATTTATTAATAAATTATAAATCATCTATGTCTGTAAAATCCCAAAGTATTCAATCTAAAAAACAAACTGGACAAGATGAAAGATTAAAAAAAATTTCTCCATTAAGAGTGTTATTAAATAGACCTGAGCTTGGAGCTTTAGGTGGATCAATTTTAGTTTTTATATTTTTTGGTATTGTCGCAGGAGATACTGGAATGTTTAGCGCATATGGAGCTTTAAACTTTTTAGATGTTTCAGCAAATTTAGGAATAATTGCAATTGCTGCTGCAATGTTAATGATCGGTGGTGAGTTTGATTTATCAATTGGATCGATGATTGGTTTTGCGGGAATTTGTATAGCAATACCTGCTATCTACTGGGGATGGCCTTTATGGATGAGTATTATTTTTGCTTTCGCTATGGCAGTTTTAATTGGATACTTTAATGGAATAATGGTTGTCAGAACTGGATTACCCTCATTTATTGTTACACTAGCGATGCTATTTATTTTAAGAGGAGCAACGTTAGCAATTACTCGATTAATAACTGGGAGAACTCAAGTTCCAGGATTAAGAGTTTTAATTGAGGATGATCCGATTGCATGGATATTTGCCACTGATACATTTCAATGGTTATTTACTTGGTTGGGTAAAATGAAATTAATTGCATTAAGAACTGACGGAACACCACTTGCAACAGGAATACCACCATCTGTTATATGGTTTATTGCCCTAACTTTATTTGCAACATGGATATTAATGAAAACAAGATATGGAAACTGGATATTTGCATCAGGTGGTGACAAGGTAGGTGCAACAAATGTAGGTGTCCCTGTTGGTAGAGTAAAAATTAGTTTATTTATTGGTACAGCGGTAGCCTCTACAATATTTGCATGTATTCAAGTTTTGGACGCTGGTTCTGCAGATACTATGCGAGGAACTTTGAAAGAATTAGAAGCAATTGCAGCTGCTGTTGTAGGTGGTTGTTTGTTAACTGGTGGATATGGATCTGCAATTGGAGCTGCTTTAGGCGCAATTATTTTTGGAACAGTCTCAATGGGAATATTCTACACAGACGTTGATACAGATTGGTTTAAAGTATTTCTTGGAGCAATGATGTTAATTGCAGTTGTATTTAATAATTATATCAGAAGAAAAGTTACGGAGAATAAATAGTGTCTGAATATTTAGTTCAATTTAATAATATTAGTAAATTTTTTGGGAAAGTAATTGCACTCAAAGATGTAACTATGAGGTTAAGAAAAGGTGAAATAATGTGCCTTCTTGGTGATAATGGCGCAGGAAAATCTACCTTAATTAAAACACTTGCCGGTGTACATAAACCTGATGAAGGAGAAATTATTTTTGAAGATAAAAAGATTATTTTTGACTCTCCAAGAGATGCTTTAGATATAGGAATAGGAACAGTTTACCAGGATCTAGCTTTGGTTTCATTAATGAGTGTAACAAGAAATTTTTTCATGGGTAGAGAACCACAAAAAGGAATTCCATTTTTCAAAACTTTTGATGTAGAAAAAGCAAATAAAATTGCAGCAGAAAGAATGGGACAAATTGGGATTGATGTAAGAGATCCATCTCAAGCAGTTGGAACAATGTCTGGAGGTGAAAGACAATGTTTGGCTATATCTAGAGCAATTTATTTTGGTGCTAAAGTTTTAGTTTTAGATGAACCTACTTCTGCTTTGGGAGTTCATCAAGCTTCTATGGTTTTAAAATATATTGTAAAAGCTGCATCAGAGGGATTAGCTGTTATATTGATTACTCATAACGTACACCATGCATATCCTGTTGGAAATAGTTTTACTGTTTTGAATAGAGGAAGAAGTATGGGTACATTTCAAAAAAAGGATATTTCAAGGGAAAAACTTTTAAGCATGATGGCTGGAGGAGAAGAATTAAATAAACTTGAAGTTGAATTAAAAGAGATGGATAGAGTAGCAAGAACTTAGTTTAACAAACTTTCACATCAGATTTACTTATAAATCATATCTTACAAAAATTTAGTTTGTTATAATTTATTTATAAAAAAAGGAGGAAATATGAAATTTGTTGTATTAGGCAAATATTCAAATCAAGGTCTTGCTGGTTTCGTAAAGAATCCTTCAGATAATAGAGGAGAAGCTGCAAAAAAAATCACTGAAGCAGCAGGTGGAAAACTTTTGGACATGATGACTCTTAGAGGGGCATATGATTTCATTGCTATTGTTGAAGGATCTGATTTTGAAACTATGGCAGGTATGAAAATGTTAATGCAATCAACAGGCACAATTGAAGATATGAGCATTATGGAAGCTGTTGACTTTAATAAGGCTGCAGAAAAAGCTGCTAAAGCTGCTTCTGCTTATAGACCTGTTGGTAAATAAAGCTTTTAACTTCCAGTCCTAGGACTGGAAGTTATTTATTTTTTTGATTATGATTAGAGATTAAAAAAATAATATGCTTAGAGATAGTTTCGGAAGAACTTTTCCATATATAAGACTTTCAATTACAGACGTCTGTAATTTTAAGTGTGGGTATTGTCTGCCTAATGGATATATGCCAGATAAAAGTGATAATAGAAAATTTCTTCACTTAGAAGAAATAAGACGTCTTGCAAAAGTTCTATCAAAATTGGGTGTATGTAAAATAAGACTAACCGGTGGTGAACCTACAGTAAGAAAAGATTTTTTTGAAATAATCAAAATTTTAAAAAGTGAAGCTGGTATTAAAAAAGTTGTTATTACAACAAACGGTTATCATTTAGATCAAAAAGCTAAAATGTTAGTAGATAGCGGTTTAAATGGAATCAACATTAGTATTGACAGTCTTGATAGAGATACCTTTAAAACTATTACAGGTCATGATCGACTTCCAGAAATTTTAAAAGGAATTAAAATTTTACAAGATTTAAGTTTTGATAATATAAAAATAAATGCAGTTCTTTTAAATGGTATCAATGCATCTAATAAAGATTTTGAGTCTTGGGCAGAATTTATTAAAAATAATAAATTAGATTTTAGATATATAGAATTAATGCAAACTGGGGATAACTTAGACTATTTTAATAAATATCATATTTCCTCAAAAATTTTTAAAGAATACTTAAATAAAAATAATTGGATCTATCAAACTTTAGGTAAAGATGCAGGTCCTTCATTAAATTATATCAATCCAGAATTTAAAGGAAAATTTGGAATTATAGCTCCATACTCAAAAGATTTTTGTAGATCATGTAATCGTTTAAGGATTACTTCAAGAGGAGATTTAAGATTATGTTTGTTTGGAAATACAGGAATAAGCATCAGACATTTATTGCAAAAAGATGATCAAACTGAGGAATTACAAGACCTAATACTAGGACAAATGAAATTTAAAAAAGAGTCACACTATTTAGAACTTGGTGAAACAGGATTAACTAAAAATTTATCAACTACTGGAGGATAATTGAGTAAATTAAAATTAATAAATCAGGAAGATCTAAAAGATTGGGTAAAAGAAATTTTTCAAAAAAATTCTTTTAAAATGGTTGATGTGTCTTCTAAAAAAGAGACTTTTAGAAGAGCTTTAGCATCTGGCAAAATATATGTAGGAAAAGATGTTTTTGAATTAATAAAAGATAAAAATATGCCAAAAGGGGATCCCGTAGCGCTCGCAGAAGTTGCTGCAGTTTTAGGAGTTAAGAAAACAAGTGAGCTTGTTCCGCTATGCCATCCACTTCCAATAGATCACACAGCAACCAAGATAATTATGAATGAAGAAGATAATTCCCTAGAAGTTTTTTGTGTAGTGTCTGCGATAGCCAAAACCGGAGTTGAGATGGAAGCAATAATGGGTGTAAACGCAGCCTTAACAACTATTTATGATCTAAGCAAAATAGTAAATCCGAATCTAAAAATAGATAATGTTAAATTGTTAATTAAAGAGGGTGGAAAAAGTGGTGTTTGGAAAAACCCAGATGGTTTGCCAGATTTTTTAGAAAATATAATTTAAACTATGAAAATAACAATAGAGTTATTTGGTGCAGCAAGAGAATTTAGTAATAAAGATTTTATAGAGTTAAATCTATTACAACCAAGCTCAATTAAAGATTTAAAAAATGAACTAGTCAAAATGATAGATGATAAGTTTAATGGAAATCAAAACTTTAAAAAAATTGTTATGTCATCTGCATTTTGTTCAGAGAACGACAATATTGTCTCAGACAATTTTAAAATAGATAAAAAACAAACATTTGGCATAATACCACCTGTTGGAGGTGGTTAATGTTACATGCAAAAGTAATTGATTCTAAAAATCAAAAAATTGAAATCAAAAACGCAGAAGAATTTTTAAAATCATCTAAATTTGGAGCATTAATATATTTTGTTGGAACGGTTAGAAATGTTAATGAGGATAAAAAAGTAACTGGTATAACCTACGACTCTAAAGATAGCTTAGTAATAAAAAGTTTTGAGGAAATATATAAAGAGGCTGACGAAAAACTTAATATAAAAGATAAAGCGGTATTTATTGAACATATTAAAGGATATGTAGGTTTAGAAGAAAAAAGTATTTTGATAGGTGTTGGATGTAAACACAGAGATCAAGCCTATGTTTTATCAAGATATATAATTGAGGAAATTAAAAAAAGAACACCTATATGGAAAAAGGAACACTACGAAAATCAAGATAGCGAATGGTTAAAGGGAACAACTATCGAGGCTAATTAATGAAAATATCTAGAACGCAAATTACCCCAGAAAAATTTTACAAAAATAGAAGAAAATTTATTAAACAATTAGGACTAGTCTCATCAGCATTTTATTTAGCACCTACATTATTTAGTACTGCTAATGCATCAAGTAAATTGACAGAATACAAATATATTACCACTTACAATAATTATTATGAGTTTGGCACAGGTAAGAATCATCCGGTTGAAAGATCTCAAAATTTTATAACCGATCCGTGGAGTATTACAATTGATGGAGAAGTGGAGAAAAAAATTACTCTATCAATGGACGACATAAAAAAAACGTTTCCTGTCGAAGAAAGAATATACCGTCTTCGATGTGTTGAAGGTTGGTCCATGGTGATACCCTGGTTGGGTTTTCCATTAAATAAACTATTAAAAAAAGCTAATCCTACAAGTAAAGCTAAATTTGTTAAATTTGAATCTATTTTAGATCCAGAGCAAATGATTGGTCAAAGATATCCAATCCTAGATTGGCCCTATAAAGAGGGTTTAAGAATTGATGAAGCAATGCATCCATTAACTATTATGGTAACTGGTCTTTATGGAAAAGAACTTCCAAATCAAAATGGTTCACCGATTAGATTAATGGTTCCATGGAAGTATGGATTTAAAAGTGCAAAAGCAATAGTTAGAATTTCTTTTGTAGAAAAAATGCCTACTTCTTCATGGATGAAATCGTCACCAAGAGAATATGGTTTTTATTCAAACGTAAATCCAAATGTTGATCATCCAAGATGGTCACAAGCAACAGAGAGAGTGATTGGTGAAGGTATAATGTCTCCAAGAATACCTACGCTTATGTTTAATGGTTATGAAGAAGAAGTTTCACATCTTTATAAAGATATGGATCTAAGAAAATATTATTAACCTTGCTTAGATATTCAAAAATTTTTGTATTTTTATTATGCCTGTGGCCACTATATTCAATTATTTATCAAATTTTTTATAATAAATTAGGTGCAGAACCAGTTGATAAAATAATAAATCATTTTGGTGAGTGGACTTTAATTTTTATATTTTTAACTCTTTCTATGTCCCCTCTTAAGAGAATAACTAATTCTACAGTTTGGATTAAATTTAGAAGAATGTTGGGATTATTTGTATTTTTTTACGCATCAATACATTTATTAAGTTATGTAGGTCTTGATTATAGATTTGATTTTCAACCTATTTTGAATGATGTTTTAAAGAAAAAATTTGTTTTTATAGGTTTTGCTGCTTGGTTATTATTAATACCCCTAGCGATTACCTCATCAGATAAAATGGTAAAAATTTTAAAACAAAATTGGAAAAAAATTCATAGATTAATTTATGTAATTGGAATATTTGGTGTTTTACATTTTATATGGTTATCAAAAACTATATTTTTTAAACCATTAATATTCTTAGTTATTTTAATTATTCTTTTGCTATTTAGAGTAAAATTTAAAAAATTAAGCTCTAAAGTCTGAAGCTCTATCAAAATCTTTAAAAACTTTTTCAGATGATACTTTTATGAAATTTGTACTATTTTTTAATCTTTTAACCATATACTTGGCGCCAATATTTCCCTTAATTTTTTTAAATTTATTTAAAATAGAAATATCAAATCCTATTGGGTTCCCTATTCTATTTTTGTATTTTAAAGCATGAACTAAATATTTTTTTCTTATTAAAGAATTATAAATTTTATTGATATCAGACGTTTTAACAAATGGCATATCAGACTGAAGGATTATGAAGCCTTTATCTTTCTTGCTAATTTTTTTTAAGCCAGATTTTATAGAGGAAGACATTCCATTTTTATAATTTTTATTATGTACAAAGATTATTTTTTTATTTTTTTTAATTTTTTTTTTAACTTCTTTAAATTGATAACCTAATACTATAATTATTTTTTTTATTTTACTATTTTTAGCTGAATTCAAAGCATGATGAATTAGAGGTTTATCTTTAAATATTTTAATTAATTTATTTTCATTTTTTAATCTTCTAGATTGACCAGCTGCCAATAAAATTCCTTTAATCATTAAAGTATGTTTTCAAGAAATGAAATCAGATAATTTTTTTCTTCTAAATATTTTGTAAAACATTTGGACTGTGGAATGTTATGTCCTTTATTTGATGGCATTTTTTTATCGACATCAGCCCAAGTACACTTTGTCGGTTTTAATTCACTATAATCAATAAATTCCATTCCTTTAAAATTTGCAAAAAAAGATAAGGTTTGAGGATCTTCAAATACGTCATCTTTGTGTGCAAAAACAATAGCATTTATAGTGTTGGCTTTATTAAGTTCATTTATCTGAAGTTCTCTAAAAGCACCCCACTCAGGGAATTTTTTTTGCCACTCGTTTTTTGGCCCTGCAAATGCTGGATTAAAGGCAATTGTTCCTAAAATCTTATCTGGATGTTTTGATTGTAAAATTAGAGATGACCATCCACCGGCTGACCATCCTGATAATATTATTTTATCAAATCCAAGATTTTTTAAATTATTTATTTCATTTAAAATTATATTTTGTCTTTTAATATTTTTAAATTCATCTACTAAATTAATTGTACCTTTTGTTTTTAATTCTTTTCTATATTTTTTTTGATCTTTTACAGACATGCCTTTCACACCTGAACATAAACGATAAATTTTAATTTCTAATCCATTTATTTTTTTGTTGTGAAGTTTTAAAATAGCGGGCACTACAGCAGCATCCCAAATATATCCAAGTTGTGGTTTAGCTTTACAAGGGTCCTGCTTCACATCCTGAATGCTTCCATGATTATAAATAATTATCAGAGAATTTTTTTTATCAGATATTTCACTTACCGAATAAGGTTTGCCCATATTATCCATAAAAGTGTTATATTTAGATAATTTTTCTAAACCTTTGTAGTCTAATGTATTGGCTAACAGATTATTTGAAATTAGTAAAAAAATTATAAAGATAAATATTTTTTTCATTATTTATTATATGTCTCAGAAACTAGTTGAGCAATAATCGATAGTGCAATTTCTGGAGCAGATTTTCCACCAAGTTTAATTCCAATTGGTCCATGGATTGAATTAATTTGCTCATCTGTAAATCCTGCTTCTTTTAATCTTTGGCATCTATTCTGATGAGTTTTTTTACTACCAAGGGCACCAATATAATAAAATTTTTTATTTAAAGCGTGTTGTAATGCAGGATCATCAATTTTAGGATCATGTGTTAAAGCAATTAGAGCAGTATTTTCATTTGTCTCAATTTCTTTAAATGCTTCGTCTGGCCATCTGTTAATGATTTTTAAATCAGGGAATCTTTGTGAGGTTGCAAAGTAACCCCTTGGATCAATTACTAAGATTTCGAAATTTAAACTCTTTGCAAAATCAACTAGATATTGAGCTATATGAACTGCACCGATAATTATTACTTTAATTGGTCTTATATAAGTTTCTACAAAAATATCTGAATTTTCTATTATACCATTTTTTTTTGATTTAAAAAAATTTTCTACTTCCTTTTGAAACTTTTCAAAATCTCCAGTTAATTTTTTACCTGGTTCAAACACATGACTCTCTCCATTTTGAAGATTTGTAACTATAGCAAATTCTTCCTTTGATGATTTATTTTTAATAATTTGTTCTAGAGTTTTAAGTTTCATTAGTTTACTTGCTCTAGATAAACTGCAATTTCGCCACCACAGGCTAATCCAACTTCCCAAGCGCTTTCATTTGAAACTTTAAATTCGATTTTTTTACATGGTTTATTTTCTTTAATAAGATCTATACATTCTCTTACAACAGCAGTCTCTACACATCCGCCAGAAACCGAGCCTGAAAAATCTCCATTTTCGTTTACTATCATTCGACTTCCAACTTGTCTTGGTGAAGATCCCCATGTTTGAATTACAGTAGCTAAAACTACTTTTTGATTGGTTTTGATCCAATCTAATGCCTCATCTAAAATTTTCTCATCAAATGAATTTCTCATCTGATAAAATATAATTCTTATCTAACAAGCATCAACGGCTTTTTTAGCCTGAGTTACAACTAAACTAGCTCTATATTCTGCTGAAGCATGAATATCTGAGTTCATTTCTGAGCTATCTAGTTCCATATTTTGAATAGATGATGAAGAGAAGCTGTTAGAGAGTGCTTTCGATAAATCTCTATCATTATACACACAAGGTTTTGCCCCTGTTACTGCAACATTAATATCTTTTTTGTGCTTAGCAACATAAACACCTACTACAGCATATCTTGATGCAGGATTTGGATGTTTTTGATAGCTAGACTTTTCTGGTATTTGAAATTCTATAGCCTCAATAAGTTCGCCTTTTTTTAATGCAGTTTCAAACATACCTTTGAAAAATTTTGAAGCCTCAATCTTTCTATCGTTTGTATGGATAGTAGCATTTAAAGCAATGCAAGCTGATGGATAGTCAGCTGAAGGATCGTTGTTTGCAACTGATCCTCCTATTGTTCCTCTATTTCTTACTTGAGGATCGCCTATTCCCTCAGCTAAATTAGCTAGAGAAGGTATAGCTTTTTTTACTTCTTTTGAATTAGCAACCTCGACATGTTTTGTAGTTGCTCCAATTGTAACTGATTTTCCACTAACCTTAATACCAGATAGTTTTTTTATATTTTTTATATCAATTAAATCTTTATAGGAAGCTAATCCTAATTTCATTGAAGGGATTGTTGTCATTCCTCCTGCTAAAAAAGCAGAGTTTGATGAAGATAATTTTGAAGCTTCCTTGCTGTCTTTTGCTGAATGATAATTAAAATCTTTCATATTCCTCCTAAGCCGCTTTAGAATTTGATTTTTTTAAATTTTTACAAGCCTTCCAAACTTTCTCAGCTGTAGCTGGCATTGTTATTTCTTGTCCACCCAATGCATCTATAACTGCATTCATGACTGTCGGTGGTGCTGCGATTGCACCTGCCTCACCACAACCTTTAACACCTAACGGGTTTGTTGTTGCATGTGTACAAGTATATCCAATATTAAATTCTGGAAAATTGTCTGCTCTAGGCATTGTATAATCCATGTATGAGCCTGTCATCAATTGTCCAGTTTCATCATATTCAGCATTTTCATATAACGCCTGACCTATACCTTGAGCTAAACCTCCATGAACCTGACCCTCAACAATCATTGGATTAATAATTCTTCCAAAATCATCACATGCTGTATATTTTTCGAGTTTTACCTCGCCAGTTTCTGGATCGATTTCAACTTCAGCAATGTGAGTTCCTGCTGGAAAAGAAAAGTTTGAAGGATCAAAAAATGCAGTTTCCTTAAGACCTGGTTCTTCTCCTTCTGGTAAAGGAGATTTCATTTCATCTCTTACACCTGGTAGATAACAAGCAAACGCAATTTCACCTATTGTTTTCTTCTTATTTGATTTAGCAACGATGAATTCTCCATCTTTAAATTCAACATCTTCTGGACTTGCTTCTAACATTTTTGCAGTAACTCTTTTTCCTTTTTCTACAATTTTCTTACAAGCATTAACTATTGCTATACCTCCAACAGTTAGTGATCTAGAACCATAAGTTCCCATACCGAAAGTACCTTTATCGGTGTCTCCGTGAACAATATCTATATTTTCAATTGGCACTCCTAACTCATCAGCTGCAATTTGAGCAAATGTTGTTTGGTGACTTTGTCCATGACTATGTGAACCTGTATAAACTGTAACTTGGCCTGTTGGATTAAATCTTACCTCGGCGGATTCCCATAACCCCACTCCGCAACCTAATGACATTACTGCTGCTGATGGTGCAATACCGCATGCCTCAAAATAAGATGAAACTCCTATTCCTCTAAGCTTTCCTCTAGACTCTGAATCTTTTCTTCTAGCTTCATAACCATTGTAATCTGCCATTTGTTTAGCTTTCTCCATTCCAGCTACATAGTCACCTGAATCAACGGTATGAACTAATGTTTGTTTAAATGGAAAAGCTGTTGGAAAATTTTTCATTCTTAATTCAGTTTTATCTATACCTAGTTCCATAGAAGCTTTTTCAACTAATCTTTCAATTGTATAAGTTGCTTCTGGCCTTCCCGCTCCTCTGTAGGCATCAACTGGAGCAGTATTTGTAAAAACAGCTTTAACGTTACTATATGCAGCAGGTATTTCGTAAACTCCTGTTGCACAAGGTCCAAACAAATAAGTAGGAGTTACAGTTCCAAAAACTCTTGCATATGCCCCTAAATTAGCAATTGTCTCATTTTTAAATCCTAAAAATTTACCATCATTTGTGACAGCTAACTCAGCATGAGTAACATGATCTCTTCCATGAATATCAGTTAAAAAAGACTCTGATCTTTCAGCTACCCATTTAATTGCTCTATTAATTTTTTTTGCAGCCCAGCTACATACGATATCTTCATTATAAACGTTAATCTTTGATCCAAATCCACCTCCAACATCTGGAGCAACTACTCTCAATTTATGTTCAGGTGAAACATTTCCAAAAGCAGACATAATTAGCCTAGATAAATGTGGATTTTGACTTGTAGTATACAAAGTTATTTCCTCTGACGCTGAATTATAATCAGCAAGACAAGCTCTAGGCTCCATTGCATTTGGAATTAATCTATTATTAATTATATCTATAGAAATTACCTTATCTGCTTTTTCAAAGGCTTCTTTAACTTTTTGTCTATCACCAAGTAACCAATCAAAACATAAATTTTTATCTATACCCTCATGAATCGTGTCTCCATCCATTGCATCTGCAGTACTGGTGACAGCTTTAAGAACCTTGTAATCTACTGAAACTTTTTCAGCGGCAACTTTTGCTTCTTCTAAACTCTCAGCTATAACAACAGCCACTGGGTCACCTACAAAGTTAACAATATCTTTTGCTAATGGTGGATTAGCAGGACATTTCATTTCTGTTCCGTCTTCACTTCTAATTGCCCAACCAGCAATTAAACCTCCGATTTTGTCTTCAGCAATTTCAGATCCTGTCAAAATACTTACAACACCAGAAGATTTTTGTGCTTTTGAAATATCTAATTTTTTAATTTGAGCTCTTGCGTGTGGTGATCTCACAAAAATAGCATATGTTTGGTTTGCAAGGTTGATATCTGATGTATATCTCCCTTTTCCAGTTAAAAATCTTTTATCTTCTTTTCTCTCAACTCGTGAACCAACTAAACTTGCCATTATTAAAACCTCCTAAATTATTACATTTTTGTTGCTGCTTCTTTTACTGCTGCAACAATATTTTGATATCCAGTACATCTACAAATATTGCCTTCTAACCAATCTCTAATTTCCGTATCAGAAGGTTTTTTATTTTTTTGTAAAAGATCTACTGCACTCATAACCATACCTGGAGTACAAAATCCACATTGTAAACCATGTAGTTTTTTAAATGCTTCTTGCATAGGATGCATTTTCCCATTTGTTGCTAATCCTTCAATTGTAGTAACTTTAGAACCATCAATATCAGCAGCTAATGCAGTACAGCTTTTTAATGAATTACCATTAACATGAACCACGCATGCTCCACATTGACTAGTATCACATCCAATATGGGTGCCAGTTAAATTTAGATAGTCTCTTAAAAATGTAGACAATAAAGTATTGTCTTGAACTTCTTTCTCGACTTTTTTGCCGTTTATCTCAAGTGTAACTTTTCTCATGCTTCCCCTTTACATAATTAATTACAATTATATTAGATTTAAACATTAAGAAGCTGTTTGTTCAACTCACTAAGTGAAAATAAATTCTACTAAGAGTAGAAAAATTAATTAAGGAAAAACCATACTATTGCTGCTGAAACTGCAATTATTCCTGCAATGACGTAAATATAATTTTTTTCACTTTGGGTTTTTTTATTTTTTTCATCTGGTTCGGATTCGTTTTTTTCAACTTCTGGAGTTTCACGTGAAATCAGTTCTGAAAATTTACCAAAAAAAATATCAGCCATTTTTTTTGCTGTCATATCAATCAATCTTGATCCAACTTGTGCAATTTTTCCTCCCACTTGCGCATCTACAGAATAAATTAATTTTGTTCCGCCATCACTATCTTCTAGTTTCACATCAGCCTCTCCTTGGGCGAAACCAACTAGAGAATTTCCTGAACCAGTTATTTTATAACTATGCGGTGGTTTTAAGTTTTGTAATTCTATTTCTCCACTAAAAGAGGCATTAAATGGGCCTATTTTGTTAGTAGCTTTAGCAGTAAAATTCGTATCTGAATTCTTTATGAATTCCTCACACCCGGGTATTGATTGTTTTAGTATATCAGGATCGTTTAAAGCATCCCATACTTTTTCTTTATCTAAATTAATTTGATATGAACCAGATAATTTCATAGAATAAGCATATACCAATATTTATGGATGAACATACAAAAAAAGAATTACAATCAGCAGCATTTGAAAGACTTATAAATCATTTAAGGGACAGAAAAGATGTTCAAAATATTGATTTAATGAATTTGGCAGGATTTTGCAGAAATTGTTTATCGAAATGGTATCGTGAAGAGGCAAAAAAAAAAGGAATAGAAATTACTGACCCTGATGCTAGGGAGCATGTTTACGGAATGCCCTATGCTGAATGGAAAGAAAAGTATCAAAAATAAATATTTTTCTTTTTAATGATTAGGTTATTTCCATTTATATTTATTTTACTTTGGTCTTCTGCATTTATTACAACGAAACCAATAGTAGATAATAGCGAGCCTTTCTCAGCGCTAGCTTTTAGATTTTTAATTGTAGCAATAGGTTTTTTTATTTTTTCGTTTTTTAGTAAAAAAGAAATTATAATTTCAAAAAAAAATATAGCTGAGTCTCTATTAACTGGAGTGTTATTTCATGGATTATACTTAGGTGGTGTTTTTTTTTCCATATCTAAAGGAATGCCCACTGGTATTGCAGCATTAATTGTAACACTACAACCAATCCTAACTAATATTTTAGCTGGCCCCTTGTTAAATGAACAAATTGGCTGGAAACAATGGTTGGGAATTGTATTAGGGTTTATTGGCGCTGTTCTTGTTTTAGGCTTTGATATTGGTGAAACCATTCCAATTTCCGGAGTTGTGGCAACTTTTATTGCTTTATTTGCAATTACAGGATCTACTATTTGGCAAAAAAAATTAATTCATAATATTTCTCTACCAGTGAATAATATGTATCAAGCAATTGGAGGCTTTCTATTTCATACTTTAATAATTCTATTCTTTATAGAACCTTATATAAATTTTAATGCTACTTTTGCGATCGCGATGGCCCATCAAATATTATTAGTTTCTTTTGGTGCATTTACAATATTGATGTTTCTAATCAAACATAATTCAGCAAGTAAAACTGTTTCTATATTTTTTCTAATACCTGCTACCTCAGCTTTTATTGCTTGGTTATTTTTAAATGAGAATTTAAATTTTACAGATATTTGTGGTTTTGTAATTGCTTCAGTTGGTGTTTTTATTGCAACAAGAAAATAAATTATTTTTCTTTTAATCTAGGGAATAATTCTACAAAATTGCATGGTTTGTTATTTATATCTAGCTGATGAACTAGAATTTTATCCCATGCATCAGTAACACCGCCTGATGAACCTGGTAAAGCAAATATATACTTACCATTTGAAAGTATCGCACATGCCCGTGATTGAATTGATGAGGTTCCTACTGTTTCTAAACTATAATATCTAAATATTTCTCCAAATCCTGGTATATGTTTATCTGCTATTTCATCCAAGGCTTCAGGTGTAATATCTCTACCGGTTAAACCAGTTCCACCTGTTGTAATTATAACGTCTAAATTTTTTTTATGAGTCCATTCTTTTAAAATAATCTTAATATCTTCTTTGTTATCTTTGCAAATTTTTCGTTCTACTAAATTGTGTTTAGCTTTGTTAATTTTCTCAACTAAGATATTTCCAGATTTATCAGTTTCCAATGTTCTAGTGTCAGTAACAGTTAAAAGTGCTATATTTACAGACATAATTTATAAATGATTATATTACCAATTTTATTTTTTGTAACTGCAATATTATATTCAAGTGTTGGTTTCGGTGGAGGCTCAACATATCTTGCTTTATTGCTCATATGGGAGATACCATATTATATCCTGCCTGTTATCGCATTAGGATGTAATATAATCGTAGTTTCTGGGAATTCCATTAATTATATAAAAGCAGGAAACTTAAACCTCAAACTATTAACACCATATTTAATCGGATCAGTGCCTATGGCTTTTATTGGAGGTGCTTTAGAAATAGAAAAAAATATATTTGAAATTTTATTGTTTTTTGTGCTTCTGGTTTCGGGTTTATTGTTATTATTTAATTTTAAATCTTATGATGATAATGAAAATAAGTATAAGGAAATAAAATATATATATTCATTATTTATTGGATCTATTTTAGGTATCTTATCCGGAATTGTTGGTATTGGTGGAGGAATTTTTTTAAGTCCTATTTTATTTTTATTAAAGGCTGGTTTGCCAAAACATATAGTAACAACCTCCTCAATATTTATATTAATAAATTCTTTTGCAGGTATAATTGGTCAATTAACAAAATCTTATGTGCTAAATGATATTTTAGAATATTGGTATTTATTGTTTTTTGTATTAATAGGTGGTCAAATTGGCAATTATTTGAATTTAAAAATTTTACCTACAAGATTTCTTGCATTAATTACATCGTGTTTAGTAATACTTGTAGCTATTAGAATGGGGCTTAAAATTATTTAAAAATGGATTTAAATTATTTCAAAAGAACCAGAATTTTAGATGGAGGAATGGGTCAAGAGCTTCTAGCAAAAGGATTAATTTCTAAAGGAACTTTATGGTCTACAAGTGCAGTACTTGATGATAAATTCCATCAATTATTGATCGATGTACACAGATCTTTTATTAATGCAGGTGCAGACGTAATTGTAACAAATAACTTTAGTAGTAGAAAAGTTAGATTAATTGAAAATAAGGTAGAAGATAAATTTGAGTATGTAAATAAAAAAGCTTGTGAACTTGCAAATAAAGCAAGAGAAATATCAAAAGAAAATATATTAGTTGCCGGGAGTCTTCCTCCACAAAATGGTACTTACGTTATTGATGAAAGGAACATAAACACAATAAAAAAAGATTTTAAAGAACAGGCAGAAATTATTAAACCATACGTAGATTTTTTTTACTTAGATGTAATTACAAGTGCTAAAGAAATAGAAGCGGTCTGTGAAGTTACAGAAAAGATGAATATGCCAGTATTAGTTGGATTACATTTAAAAAAAAATGGAAAAGTGGCATCTGGAGAAAGCATTAAAGAAATAGTTAAAAAATATAGATCAAATAATTGGATAGGTTTAATTGGAGCATGTGTATCCCTAGAAATTATTGAAAAATCTTCAAATGAAATGGCCAATTTAAATATTCCATTTGGATTTAAAGCAAACCTTTGGAAAGTAGAAGAACCTTTACCCGTTAATAAGTTTAATACTGCAAAATTTAACGAAGTAGGAAAAAATCCAAATGATACATTAGGTAGAAGAGATGAGATAACAAATGAAATCTTTTACAATTTTGCAAAAAGCATTCAAGAGAAAGGTGCAAATATTTTAGGAGGATGTTGCAATATAAATCCTGGTCACATTAAGTCAATATCATCTTTAAAATAATTAATTTCCCCAAAAATTTTTTGAATTTGTAGATTTTTTAACGAAGTAAATTCCAATTACGACAGCAATTAAAGCAATAATTACTTTTGATGTAATGAGTTCATTTAAAATAAAATATCCAAGAATTACACCAAAAATTGGAATTAGATAAGCTACCTGGGCTTGAAACACTAAACCATTTTTTTTCAAAATCGCAAACCTTAAAAGCCACGCAATACCAGTAGGGAAAATTCCCAAATAAATTAATGCTAATGTAGAATCTAAACTAGGTGATAAATTCCAAGGTTGCTCAATAAAAAGTGAGATCGGACATACTATTAAAGTACCCCAAATAAGTATTGAGGCAGTAACGTTTTCATTTTTTTTATGACTTATCTTTAAAGTTAAAATTCCACCAATAACATAAAATGTCGAACCTAACAAAATCATCAGAGCGTAAAAGAAATTAGAATTTGTTATTAATAAATTATCTGAAAATAAATAAATGATTCCTAAAAAACCTGACACTATTCCAATAATTTTAAACAAGTTAATTTTTTCTTTATCTACAAAAAAATGAGCTAATATTGTTGCGCTAATAGGTGTTGAAGACATAAGTATTGCCGCAAGATTACTCTGTACTTTTTGAACACCATAAGCAATTAAAAAAAAAGGAATTACTAAATTTATAATACCGATTGATGCATACCAGATCCAATCTTTTGAAAAGGCTTCAATTTTAATATTTTTTGCAAAACAAAGAATTACAACGGGTATTGCTCCAAATAAAATCCTTAAAAATGCAATTGTAATTGGTCCATAAGAATAAGTTGCAATTTTTATGTTAAAAAAAGCTGAAGCCCAAATTAAAGCTAATGTTGTTAATAAAAAATAATCTATAGTTTTTGGAGATGTCATTCGGTAATATTTTTAACTGAACCTTTAGTGATTTTTTTAAGGTTGTCAAAATCTATTTTAAAAATACAATTTGGATGCCCTGCTGCTGCATATATATTATTAAATCTATTCAATTTTTCGTCTATAAAAATTTCTATTTCTTGCAAGTGTGCAACTGGAGAAACCCCTCCAATTGTAAATCCTGTAACTTTTTTAACCTCATCTGCATTGGCCATTGAGATATCTTTTTGATTCTTAATTTTTTTTAATTTATTTAAAGAGCACCTCTTATCTCCAGAAATTAAACAAAGCACAAAGCTATCTTCTGTTTTAAATAGCAAACTTTTTACAATTGATCCGACCTCAGTATTTAAACTTTCTGCAGCTTGCTGAGCGGTTCTAGCAGAAGAATTTAAAACAATAGCCTTTAATTCATTGCTAAATTCATTAAGTTTTTTTTGAACTCTTTTAACTGGTTCTTTATTTATAATATCTTCCATATATATAGGTAATTGTTTTCTTTAAATTTTTAGTTATATCCTCTGCAATAAGTCCTTTTTTTAATTTAATTGCAGTTTTGCTATGTATCCAAACACCAGCTGACGCAGCATGAATTGGAATCATTTTTTTATCACCTACTAAACTCGATATTAAACCTGCTAAAACATCTCCTGTACCAATTACAGCAAGTTCATTTGAGGTTTTATTGTTTAGTATTATTTTTTTTTGATTTGCAATTAAAGTATCGTTTCCTTTTAAAACAATTGTAGCCTTAGTTTTTTTTATAGCAGATAGAATTAATTTTTTATGATCCTTTATTTTTTTTAAATTGGGAAAAATTGTTCTAAATTCCTTTATATGTGGAGTTATAATTTTATTCTCATCTAAAAGTTTATAGAGTTGACTTGTTTTCCCCTTAAACGAAGTGAGAGCGTCTGCATCTAGAATAACATATTTAATATTTTTCAGTAGATAAGAAGTTTTTTGCATCGTAATTTGTGAAACGCCAGCCCCTGGTCCAATTAAATATACAGAGTTTTTATTTTTATTAATAAAGCTTTTAAACTCATTTAAACTGTTAATTTTTTTTTTTAGCACTGAAGGAAATTTTAAAGCAAAAATTTTGAAATTTTTTTTGGAACAAATTATTTTTACAGAACCTACGCCTGTTCTAAGAGCTGCCTCAGCGCTTAACATAGAAGCACCTACCATCTCGTTTTCCCCAGATACAACTATTAATTGACCTCTGTTATATTTATGACTTTTGTTATTTTTGAAAGGGAAATTCTTAACCCAAAAACTCAAGGAATTCTTAATAATTTTCATATCTAATTATCACAGTTATGAGCAAATTGCATAGCTGTTATCAGTATAATCTTGTTCTTATTATTGTATTTTTTGATATTCACTGGTTGAATTTACACAGGAGAAAAAATGAGCGCAAGTGATGTTTTAAAATTGATGAAAGATAAAGAAATTGAATATGTAGATTTAAGATTTACAGATCCTAGAGGTAAACTACAACATTTAACAATGGACTCAACAGTTGTTGATGAAGGAATGTTAAATGACGGTGTTTTCTTTGATGGCTCATCAATTGCAGGATGGAAAGCAATTAACGAGTCTGACATGATTTTAAAACCTGATCTAGAGAGAAAAGTAGTTGATCCATTCACTTCCCATAATACTCTTGTTCTATTTTGTGATATATTAGATGCTGTCAAAAAAGATCCATATGAAAGAGATCCAAGAGGTATAGCCAAAAAAGCAGAGGCATATTTAAAAACTACAGGAATTGGAGATAAAGCATACTTTGGACCTGAGCCTGAATTTTTCGTATTTGATGATGTTAGAATTAAAAATGAAATGAATGAAACTGGATTCGCTATTGATAGTATTGAAGGTCCTTATAATTCAGGAAAAAAATATGAAAATGGAAACATGGGTCATAGACCTGGAGTAAAAGGTGGATACTTTCCAGTTCCACCAGTTGATAGTGCTCAGGATATGAGAGGAGAATTTTTAAAAGGGTTGAGAGATGTTGGTATTACAGTTGAGAAACACCACCACGAAGTTGCTCCAAGCCAACATGAATTAGGTATGTTGTTTGGGACATTAGTTAATCAAGCTGATAACGTGCAACTTTATAAATATGTTGTGCAGATGGTTGCTCACTCATTTGGTAAAACAGCAACTTTCATGCCGAAACCTGTTAAAGGCGATAACGGTTCTGGTATGCACACTCACCAATCAATTTGGAAAGGTGAAACTCCAGTTTTTTCGGGAGATAAATATGCTGGTTTGTCTGAAACTGCTCTACATTATATTGGTGGAATTTTAAAACACGCAAAAGCAATTAATGCTTTTTCTAATGCAACAACAAATAGTTATAAAAGATTAATTCCTGGTTTCGAAGCACCTGTTCTATTAGCTTATTCTGCAAGGAATAGATCTGCATCGTGCAGGATACCTATTACATTAAGTAAAAAAGGTGCTAGATGTGAGATAAGATTCCCAGATGCTGCAGGCAATCCATATTTAACATTCTCTGCAATGTTAATGGCAGGTTTGGATGGAGTAAAAAATAAAATTCATCCTGGTAAATCATTTGACAAAGATCTTTATACTTTACCTGAAGAAGAAATTAAAAACATACCAACAGTATGTGGCTCACTGAGAGAGGCAATGGAAAGTTTGGATACTGACAGAGATTTTTTGAAGCAAGGAAATGTCTTCACCGATGATCAAATTGATGCCTATATTGCATTAAAATTTGAGGAAATATATAATCTGGAACACACACCACATCCGATCGAGTTTCAAATGTATTACAGCAGCTAATCAGTAAAAATTATTTTTTGTTTTTTATAAGCTGTGCATCTGCAATTTTAGATTTATTTACACCTGCTTTAATTGTGTATTCTAAAGTTCCATTAGCACCTGCATTGACTGCTTTTCTCTGAGATCTAAAAAGAGCTTTTTCTTTTAAATCTTGAGCAAGTTTAGCTGAATTTGATTGTAGATGTTTTAAATCTCTCATGATTCCTTATCGTATCATAGATATGCATTAAACGCAATGCAGATATGCACTAAACTAATACTAGATTTTAAATGACTCCCCACAACCACATCTTTCAGTTTCGTTAGGGTTTTTAAATACAAATGATGAAGAAAATTCCTCAGTTTTATAATCCATTTCAGTACCTAATAAATACATAATTGCGCCCGGATCTATAAATACTTTAACTCCTTTATCCTCAATAACCTCATCATTTGGGTTGTGTGTTTTTGCATATTCCATAATATATGACATTCCTGCACAACCACCTGCTTTCACGCCTATTCTTACTCCAACTGAATCTTTGTGGGCGCTAGACATTATCTCTTTAATTCTATTTGCTGCATTATCGCTAAGTTTTATAATTGGATTTGTCATAAATTTAATTCTAATTTTGCTGCTTCTGACATCATAGATTTATCCCAAGGAGGATCCCATACTAAATCAAGTGTAACATCATTTACATCTTTAATCTCTTTAATACTATTTTTCACCTCGTTAGGCAAACTTTCAGCAACTGGACAATTAGGTGTTGTTAAGGTCATTTTTACATAAACTTTATTTTCTTTATCTACTGTGACATCATAAATTAATCCTAGTTCATAAATATTTACTGGAATTTCAGGATCATAAATTTTCTTAATTTCAGCAATTACTTTTTCTTTTATTTCCATTAGTCTATTTTCTCACTATTTATTTCTTCTTGAGTATTGTCTATAGCTGATGTCAATGTATGCCAAGATAAAGTTGCACACTTTACTCTCATTGGGTATTTCTTTACACCAGATAAGCACATAAGTTTAGTTTTTTCATTTTCTTCTAAAATTTTATTATTAAGTTGATCTTTTTCTTTAATCATTTCTAAAAAATCTTTTACTATTTCTTTTACTTCATATTCCTCTTTACCTTTAACAAGATCTGTCATGATAGATGCTGATGCCATTGAGATCGCACATCCTTGTCCTTCAAAAGAAATATCTTGAACTTTTTTATTTTCATCTAATTTAAGATAAATGTGAACTTTATCTCCACATAAAGGGTTATGTCCTTTTGCATCTTTATTAAAGTTTTCGGTCTTTCTTAGATTTCTAGGATTTTTTCCATGATCTAAGATTATCTCTTGATATAATTCTTTTAATTCCATTATCTATCAAATATTTTTTTACATTTATTTATTGATTCATTTAACTTATCGATATCATCTTTTGTATTATAAACTCCTAAAGATGCTCTCGCTGTTGCAGATAAACCTAATTTATCATGAAGAATTTGACAACAATGATGACCTGCTCTAATTGCAACACCATCCTCATCTAAAATAGTTGCAATATCGTGTGCATGAATTCCATCTAAGGTGAATGATAAAACCGAACCTTTGTTTTTGGGGCTACCCACTAATTTAACAGAATTATTTTTCCTCAAAACTTCTTCACCATATTTAGTAAGTTCACTCTCATGTTTTTCAATATTTTTAATACCAATCTGATTTAGAAATTTAATTGACTCAGCAAATGCAATTACTTGCGCTGTTGCCATGGTACCCGCCTCATATTTATTTGGTAAATCACCAAAGGTAATGCCGTCTTTTTTAACCTCACTTATCATGCCTCCTCCACCCTGGTATGGTGGTAGAGCTTCAAGCCATTTTTTTTTTGCATAAAGAATCCCTAAACCTGTTGGCCCATACATTTTATGACATGAAATCGCATAAAAATCACATCCAATTTCTTGCATATCAAGTTTAAGATGCGGTGCACCCTGACAGCCATCTATTAAAACGGGTATATTTTTTGAGTGAGCTAACTGCGTAATTTCTTTTATTGGTAAAATTGCACCAGTTACATTTGATAAATGAGTAATAGCTATCATCTTTGTTTTAGACGTTATCAATTTTTCTATACTCTCAAGAGAAATTTCTCCCTCCGAGTTAATTTCGGCAAATTTAATTTGAACTCCCTTAGATCTTCTTAAATAATGCCATGGCACATAATTCGAGTGATGCTCAAGTTCTGTAAGTATAATTTCATCACCTTCTTTTAAAAATTTTTCTCCAAAAGTATTAGCAACCAAATTGATTGCCTCTGTTGCACCTTTTGTAAAAACAATTTCATTAGGATCTTTTGCATTTATATATTTCTGCACAAGACTTCTTGTCTCTTCATATAAATTTGTAGCTGCAACCGCTAAATAATGAACACTTCTTCCAACATTTGAAAATTCTTTTGTATAAAAATCGTAAATTCTATCAACAACAACTTGTGGTTTCTGAGAGGAGTTTGCGCTGTCTAAATATACAAGATCATTATTATGAACTTTATTATTGAATATCGGAAATTGTTTTTTTATATTTTCAATATTCATGTTGATAATCCCATTGTAGACTTAATAATATTTTTTATTTCTTCATCTGTAATTTTTTCAATCACATCTAGCAAAAATCCTTTAATAAGAAGATTTTTGGCCTCCTTATAGTTTAAGCCCCTAGATCTAAGATAAAAGATTGAATTATCGTCCAAACTACCAGATGCTGATCCATGAGAACATTTAACATCATCTGCATAAATTTCTAACTCTGGTTTTGCATTAAATTCTGAATTTTCATTTAGCAAAATTGCCTTGCTTAATTGATAACCATCAGTTTTTTGAGCATCTTTATCTACATATATTTTTCCCTGATAAACAGCTTTTGATGAATTATCTAAAACACTTTTAATCAACTGATAACTTTTAGTATTTTCAATTAAGTGATTAATATTGGTTTTAATTTCATGATGTCTATTTTCACTCAAAGAAAATATACCATTAACAAAAGCGGAAGAATATTT
>CACDSN010000004.1 GCA_902555465.1 uncultured Pelagibacteraceae bacterium | reverse complement strand
ACCTATTTTGTAATTATTTTTTTCATCATGTACATGGTATTTTTTTTGAGTTTTAATTACTTTTTGAAGAACAGGGTGTTGATATTTTCGTTCCACAGCTACAGTAATTGATTTATCTCTTTTATCGCTTATTACAATTCCATCTAATATTTTTTTAGGCATTTTTACCTTTCATAATTGTATTTAATCGTGCTATATTTTTTCTTGTCTCTTTAAATTTTGCTGGATTTTTTAATTGACCATTGTTTTTTTGAAATCTTAAATTAAATAAGTCTTTTTTAAAACTTTCTAAGTTTTTTAACATTTCAGATTCTGTCATTTTTTTTATTTCTTTTTTTTTCATTATATTCTTTTAATAAATTTACATTTAATTGGTAATTTAGCTGAAGCTTTATATAATGCTTCCCTTGCAACTTCTTCACTTACACCATCAACTTCAAATAGTATTCTTCCAGGCTTTACTCTGCAGGCCCAAAATTCTGGTGACCCTTTTCCTTTGCCCATTCTTACTTCTGTTGGTTTTTTTGAAACCGGTATATTTGGAAAAATTCTCGTCCAGACTCTTCCCTGTCTTTTCATATGTCTTGTAAGAGCAACCCTAGCAGCCTCTATTTGTTTAGATATAACTCTATCAGGCTGTATAGCTTTTAACCCAAATGCCCCGTAGTTCATGAAGTTACATCTAGAAGCTACTCCATGTATTCTTCCTTTATGAGCTTTCCTATATTTTGATCTTGTAGGCTGTAACATAATTAATTTTTATTTGTCTCCTGACTAAATTCCTTTGTAAATATCTCACCTTTATAAATCCAAACTTTAACACCAATTATACCATAGGTAGTTAATGCTTCAGCTTCAGCATAATCAATGTCCGCTCTTAACGTATGTGAAGGTATAGCTCCATCTCTTAGCCATTCTGTTCTAGCTATTTCATTTCCACCAAGTCTACCACTAAGTGCAACTTTTATACCTTTGGCTCCAAGTCTAATGGCTGATTGCATTGATCTTTTCATCGCTTTTCTGTATGAAACTCTTTTTACTAACTGTTGCGCAATATTTTCAGCCACTAAATAACTATTTGTTTCAGGTTTTTTTACCTCTTTAATATTTAGTACGACTTCATTAGAAGTTATATCTGATAATTTTTTCTTAATTTTTTCTATATCACTGCCTTTTTTACCAATAACAAAACCAGGTCTCGAAGTGTAGATTGTTACAAAACATTTTTTTGTAGTTCTTTCTATCATCACTTTTGAAACTCCAGAATTTACTACGGTTTTTTTGATATGTTCTCTAATTTTAAAGTCTTCAATTAAATAATTACCAAAATTTTTTTTATTAGCATACCATACGGAATCCCATCCTTTATTTATTCCTAATCTTAAACCTATTGGATTAACTTTTTGACCCATCTTGTTTTAACTCCTGTGATTTTTCATACAATATTATTGTTACATTTGAATATGGTTTCATTATTGGTGAAGCACGACCCTTAGCTCTTGCTCTAAATCTTTTCATGATAATCTGTTTTCCACAAAATGCTTCTTTAACTATCAATTTATCAATATTATACTGAAAATTATTTTCTGCGTTTGCAACTGCCGATGAAATTGTTTTTTTAATATCCTTTGAAATTCTCTTATCTGAAAATGATAAATCTCTTATAGCTTCATCGGCCTTTTTTCCAACAATAGATTTTAAAATTGGAGAAAGCTTTCTTGTACTAGATCTGACATTTTTATTTATTGCCTTAACAATTTTTAAGTCTGCTATATTTTTTTTATCTTTTTTCATTATTATTTTTTATCAGCTTCAGGTGCTGCCTCCTTAGCTTTTTTATCAGCTGGTGTATGACCAAAAAATTGTCTTGTTGGAGCAAATTCACCAAATTTATGACCTACCATATCTTCCGATATTGTAATTGGTATAAACTTTTTTCCATTATAAATTAAAAAACTTATACCGACGAAATCTGGTAAAATTGTTGATTTTCTTGACCATGTTTTAATAGGTTTCCTATTTGGATTATTTTTTTGCTTTTCAACTTTTTTAATTAAGCTTTCTTCGACAAATGGTCCTTTCCATACAGATCTAGCCATAATTATTTTTTACCCCTTCTTCTAATTATAAATTTATCAGTTCTTTTATTATCTCTTGTTTTTAAACCTTTTGCTGAAACTCCTGAGGGTGATACAGGATGTCTTCCACCGGCAGTTTTTCCTTCACCACCACCGTGCGGGTGGTCAACTGGATTCATCGCTACTCCTCTAGTGTGAGGTCTTCTACCTAACCATCTTGATCTACCAGCTTTACCAATACTAATATTTTTTTGATCTGGATTGGATAACACACCTATAGTTGCTAAACATCTTGAATCAATTTTTCTTACTTCTCCAGATGTCATTTTAATAATTGAATAACTACCATCTGACCCAGAGATAGTTACATGAGCACCAGCGGCTCTAGCAATTTTCCCTCCACCACCTGGTTGAATTTCAACATTATGTATATCAATTCCTACAGGGATATCTTTTAATGGCAATGTATTTCCTATTTTAATTTCTGAGTTTGGACCATTTTGAATTTTATCTCCAACTTTTATTTTTTGAGGTGCTAGATAATATGTTTTTTCTCCATCATCAAATTTCACTAACATTATGTGACAAGATCTATTTGGATCATATTCAATTCTTTCTATACTTCCAACAACATCGAATTTTTTTCTGTAAAAATCGATTAATCTGTATTTTTGTTTATGTCCACCGCCGTGGTTTCTAGATGTTATTCTTCCTAAATTATTTCTACCTTTAACAGATTTATTTGGCGCGGTTAGAGATTTATAAGGTTTTCCTTTCCATAATCCAGATCTATCAATAAGAACGGTAGATCTAGTTGTTTTAGTGTAGGGTTTGTATTGTTTTAAAGCCATTTTTTTAAATTCCTGTTGTTAAATCTATATTTTGACCCTTTTTAAGAGTAACTATTGCTTTTTTATAACCTGATATTTTAACTTTTCTTCCTCTTGTAGACTTTATTTTACGTCTTTTATTAACAATATTTATTTTTGTTACTTCTACTTTAAATATTTTTTCAATATTTTTCTTTATCATTTTTTTATTAAAATTTTTATTTACCTTAAATACAATTTTATTTAGTTCAGACTGGTTAGTTGATTTTTCAGTAACTATAGGACTGATTATATTATCATAAATATTTGTTTTTAAGCTCATTAGTATCTTTTTTCCAATTCTTTAATTGATGTTTCAGTAAAAATTACTTTTTTATATTTTATTAAATCATATAAAGATATATTTGCAGTATCACAAACTTTAATATCAGGAATATTCTTCAAAGATCTTCCAACTTTTTCATTGGAAGTTTTATCTAATATGATAGTTGAGTTTGTAGCATTATTTTTTTTTAATAGTGCAAACATTTCTTTGGTTTTTTTAATTTCTTTTGAAAAATCTTCAAAAATAATTAAATCTTTGTTATTATTTTTATCTGAAATTATTGAAGCTAATCCTAACTTTTTTTCTTTTTTGTTAAGTTTTCTTATTTTATAAGAATTTTGTCCTTTAGGACCATGAGCAACACCTCCACCTACAAATATTGGTGCTTTTCTACTTGCGTGTCTAGCATTACCGGTTCCTTTTTGTGCATATATTTTTGAAGTTGAGCCAACTATTTCATTTTTTTGTTTTGTCTTTGCTTTTCTTCCTTTGAAATTTGCTATATTTTTATACAAAATTTCACTTATTAATTTCCTGTTAATTTTACTCGTAAAAATTTTATCTGTAAGCTCAAGTGAATTTTTTTTGCCGTCAATTGATAATTTGTTAAGTATCATATTTTATTTCTTTTTTTTGTCTGCTATGCTTTTTGCTTTTTTTACTGCTTCAATTTTCTCAGCTACAGTTAATTTGTTTATGTTTTTAATTGATTTTTTTATCATTACTTCACTATTCTTAGATCCAGGTATAGAGCCTTTTAAAAAAAGAAGCTGATTATCTAAGTCTTTTTTTATAATTTCAAGATTTTGAATTGTTCTATATTTATCACCCATATGGCCAGCCATTTTTTTATTTTTAAAAACTTTACCAGGATCTTGTCTTTGTCCTGTTGATCCATGAGATCTATGAGATATCGAAACACCATGTGAAGCTCTTAAACCACTAAAATTATGCCTTTTCATAGCTCCTGCGAAACCTTTTCCTATAGTTTTTGCAGTAACATCAACAAACTTAACATTTTCAAATATTTCAATTCCAAATTCGTTCCCTTCTTTATATTCAGAAATATTATCAATTCTTATTTCTTTAAGAATTTTTTTTGGCTCAGTATTCTTTTTTGCAAAAAAACCTTTCATTTGCTTTGATAATTTTGAACTTTTAATATTTCCAAAACCTAACTGAATGGCTGTATATCCTCTTTTTTCTTTTTCAATAAGACCGATTACTCTTGCTTTTTCCATTTTAATTACAGTAACTGGAACAGATTGACCAGTTTCATAAAATTCTCTTGTCATGCCAAGTTTTTTTCCAACTAGCTCTAAACTACTCATATTTTTATCTCTACATCTACACCAGAAGCTAAATCTAATTTCATTAGTGCTTCAACGGTTTGTGGTGTTGGTTCAATAATATCAATTAATCTTTTATGTGTTCTTGTTTCAAATTGTTCTCTACTTTTTTTATCTATATGTGGTGATCTTAAAACTGTATATCTTTCAATCTTTGTTGGAAGTGGTATTGGACCTTTTATATTTGCTCCAGTTCTTTTAACAGTGTTAACAATTTCCTCTGTTGATTGATCTAAAATTTTATTATCGTAAGCTCTAAGTTTGATTCTAATATTTTGTTTTTCCATTATTATGTACCTGTTTTCTTGGTTACTTCATCTTGAACATTTTGAGGAACTTTATCATAATGATCAAAAAACATTGAGTATTGAGCTCTACCTTGAGACATTGATCTTAATGCGTTTATATAGCCAAACATATTTGCTAATGGCACCATCGCAGTAACTACTGTTGCATTGCCTCTTTGTTCTTGAGTATTTATTTGACCTCTCCTACTATTTAAATCACCAATAACATCACCCATATAATCTTCTGGGGTAACAACTTCCACCCTCATAATTGGCTCTAAAAGTTTTAATGTAGCTTTTTGGCATGCATCTTTAAAACACTGTCTTGAAGCTAACTCGAATGCCAACACACTCGAGTCTACATCGTGATGCAGGCCATCAATGATTGTTACTTTATAATCTATTATTGGAAAACCTGCTAAAATACCATTGTCTGATACGCTCTCAATTCCTTTTTCAACTCCAGGAATAAATTCCTTAGGAATAGCTCCTCCTTTAATTTTATTTTCAACCTCTCTGCCTTTACCAGGTTCCAAAGGTTCTAATTGTAACTTGACTCGAGCAAATTGTCCTGCTCCTCCACTCTGCTTTTTGTGTGTATAATCAGCTTCTGATGACCCTAAGATTGTTTCTCTATAAGCAACTTGAGGGGCACCCACATTTGCCTCAACTTTAAACTCTCTTTTCATTCTATCTACAATTATATCTAGGTGAAGTTCTCCCATTCCTTTTATTATTGTTTGTCCTGACTCTTCATCAGAAGTTACTCTGAAAGATGGGTCCTCTTTGGCAAGTCTACCCAATGCTTCACCCATTTTCTCTTGATCGCCTTTTGTTTTTGGCTCAACAGCAATTTCGATCACTGGATCAGGAAACTCCATCGGTTCAAGCAATATTGGATTATTTTCGTTAGCTAATGTGTGACCAGTTATTGTATTTTTTAAACCTGCTAAAGCTACGATATCTCCAGCATGTGCCTCTTTAATATCTTCTCTAGAGTTAGCGTGCATTAACAACATTCTACCTACTCTTTCTTCTTTATCTTTAGATGTATTATAAATTCCTGTGCCTGATTTTATTGTGCCTGAATAAACTCTGATAAACGTTAGAGATCCAACAAAAGGATCGTTTGCTACCTTGAAAGCGAGAGCTGAAAATGGTGCATTATCTTCAAATTTCATCTCTATTTCATCCTCGGAGTTTGGAATTGTTCCCTTTATAGAGCCTAAATCTTTAGGACTTGGCAAGTAATCAATTACAGCATCTAAAAGAGGTTGAACACCTTTGTTTTTAAATGCAGAGCCTGTTATTACAGGTACAAATTCAAAATTTAAACATCCCTTTCTTATACATTTAATTAAATCGCCTTCCTTTATTTCGTCACCATTTAAATAACTTTCCATTAATTTTTCATCTTGCTCAACAGCGGTTTCAACTAATTCCTGTCTATATTTAGTACTTATCTCTTTTAAGTCTGATGGGATTTCTTGGTACTCAAATTCAGCGCCTAGAGTCTCGTCTTTCCAGATAACAGCCTTCATTTTAACTAAGTCTACTACACCTTTTAATGATGATTCTATACCAACTGGAACTTGTAAAACCAAAGGTTTAGCACCTAACCTCTCTTTTATCATGTCTACACATCTAAAAAAATCAGCTCCAGTTCTATCTAATTTATTTACAAAACATATTCTAGGAACTTTATATTTGTCAGCTTGTCTCCAAACTGTTTCTGATTGAGGTTCAACTCCAGCAACTCCATCGAAAACTGCAACCGCGCCATCTAAAACTTTTAATGATCTTTCTACTTCTATAGTGAAATCAACATGGCCTGGTGTATCTATAATGTTAATTCTGTGCTCTCTCCAAAAACATGTTGTAGCTGCTGAAGTAATTGTGATTCCTCTTTCTTGTTCCTGCTCCATCCAATCCATTGTAGCGGCACCATCATGTACTTCACCGATCTTATGACTTTTTCCAGTATAATATAAAACTCTTTCAGTAGTAGTTGTTTTACCAGCATCGATATGTGCCATTATCCCAATATTTCTATATTTATCAATGTCGTGTGTTCTTGCCATAAATAATTACCACCTGTAATGAGCAAATGCTTTGTTTGACTCTGCCATTTTATGTGTATCTTCTTTCTTTTTTATTGAAGATCCTTTTTTATTATATGCATCAAATATTTCGCTAAATAATTTATCTGACATAGTTTTGTCTTTTCTTTTTCTTGAAGCTTCTATAAGCCATCTAAGAGCTAATGCTTGGGATCTTTTTGGTCTTACTTCAACTGGAACTTGGTAAGTAGCACCACCTACTCTTCTTGATCTTACTTCTACAGTCGGTTTTATATTATTTATTGCTTCATTAAAAATATTAATTGGTTCATCTTTAGATTTTGATTTAATTTTATCTAGTGCATCGTATACAATTTTTTCAGCAGTGGTTTTTTTGCCATCATACATTATTGAATTAATTAATTTAGGTATTATTGCTGATTTAAACTTTGGATCTACAATTGGAATTCTTTTCGGAGCTTTTCTTTTTCGAGACATAAATTTTATTTACCTTTTTTAGCTCCATATTTAGATCTTTGTTGTTTTCTAGCCGATACACCTTGTGTATCTAAATTTCCTCTTAAAATATGATATCTTACTCCAGGGAGATCTTTCACTCTCCCACCTCTTATTAAAACTACTGAGTGCTCTTGAAGGTTATGTCCTTCTCCTGGAATATAAGAAATTACCTCATGACCATTTGATAATCTTACTCGAGCAACTTTTCTTAGCGCAGAATTAGGTTTTTTTGGTGTAGTTGTATATACTTTAAGACATACGCCTCGCTTTTGAGGTGATTGTTCAAGAGCAGGGACTTTATTTCTAGCTTTAACTCTTGATCTTTTTTTTCTCAGTAACTGGTTTACAGTAGGCATAATAATATTTTTTTGAGTGAAACTGAATAGCGGCTAGTTTGGCAGCGTTTAGTACAAAGTACTACATTCCAACCAAAAAAATATCGACAAAATACTTAAAAAAATTGATTTGTCAAACTAAAAGGCTTTAAAAATAGGGTTTTTTTAGCTAGAAGGCTGATTTTCTAAGGTTTCTTGTTTGTCCTTTTCTGACAAATATGCATCATCATCTATCTTAGCTTTATTGTTCCATGTAACTTTCACAGATCCAGTACCAGCAGGGACAAGTCTTCCAACAATTACATTTTCTTTTAAACCTCTCAACTTATCAGTTTTTCCTTTTATAGCGGCATCTGTAAGAACTCTTGTTGTTTCTTGGAAAGACGCGGCTGAAATGAAAGATTCAGTTTGCAGCGAAGCTTTAGTAATACCCATTAAAATTCTTTCACCTTCTACTAATGCCTTACCTTCATTTTTTAATTTAGTATTAATCTCATCAAATCTAGTTTTTTCAATAATTTCTCCTGGTAATAAATTAGAGTCGCCAGGTGATTTTATTTCTATTTTCTTAAGCATTTGTCTTAAAATTACTTCGATATGTTTATCATTAATTATAACACCTTGTAATCTGTAAACTTCCTGCACTTGGTTTACAAAATATTCTGTTAACTCTTTAATTCCTAAAATTCTTAAAATATCATGTGGCAACGGCTGTCCATCAAGTAAATATTCGCCTTTTTTAATTTTTTCACCTTGGTTAAAATTAATATGTTTACCTTTGGGTATTAAGTACGATGAACTATCACCATTTTCAGACTCAATTGTTATTCGTTGTTTTCCTCTCACTTCTTTGCCAAAAATAACTTTTCCATCATTTTCTGCTATGATTGCGCTATCTTTTGCTTTTCTTGCTTCAAATAATTCAGCAACTCTTGGTAATCCTCCTGTAATATCTTTAGTTTTTGATGTCTCTTTCGGCAATCTAGCTATTACATCGCCTGCATGAATTTTTTGACCGTCTGAAACTGATAATATGGAGTCTGGAACTAAATAGTATCTTGCTTCATTATCATCTGCTTTTTTGACAACATTTCCTTTTTCGTCTCTCAAAGTAATTCTAGGTTTTAAATCTGTATTTTTTGATTGAGTTTTCCAATCTATAACAGTTTTAGTTGAAATTCCTGTTGCATCATCCGTTGTTTCGGCAATAGATACACCATCTATTAAATCAACAAAATTTGCAATACCACTTTTTTCAGCAATAACAGGAGTTGTATATGGGTCCCATTCACAAATTTTTGTATTTTGATTTATCTTATCTCCATTTTGGAAATATAATTTTGAACCGTAAGGAACTTTATAAACTGCTATTTGTAATCCTTTTTCATCTTCTAAGGATAATTGAGTGTTTCTTCCCATTACTATTAGGTTTTTCTTCGAGTCTTCAATTAAATTAGTATTAATTACTTTCAATGTTCCTTTAGATTTTGTTACAATTTGACTATCTTGTTTAATTGAAGCTGTTCCTCCGACATGGAAAGTTCTCATAGTAAGCTGTGTACCTGGTTCACCAATAGACTGAGCAGATATCATTCCAATCGCTTCACCAACATTGACTAAAATTCCTCTTGATAAATCTCTTCCATAGCATGTTGAGCAAACTCCCTCTGGTAAACTACATGTAATAACTGAGTAAACATCTATTGTTTTTACACCTGCTGCATCAATTTTTTCACAAGCCTCTTCATCTATCATTTGACCTTTTTTGATTATAACTTCACCAGTTATAGGATTTTTAATATCTTTAGCAGCAACTCTTCCTAATGCTCTCTCAGAAATACTTACTATAACATTTCCACCTTCAATAATCTCTGTTAGTTGAATGAAACCAGGGGTATCACATTTTTTTGATGTAATAGTTAAATCTTGAGCTACATCACACAATCTTCTAGTTAAGTATCCTGAATTTGCAGTTTTAAGTGCAGTATCAGCTAATCCTTTTCTAGCACCGTGAGTTGAATTAAAATATTCTAAAGCTGTTAAACCTTCTTTAAAATTAGATGTTATTGGACTTTCTATGATTTCACCTGAAGGTTTTGCTATTAATCCCCTCATACCAGCTAATTGTTTCATTTGAGCAGCAGATCCTCTAGCACCACTATCTGCCATCATAAATACTGAATTTATTTTAAGACCATCTTTTGTTACTTCTGTTGCAGAAATTCTTTTCATCATTTCTGAGGCTACTTTATCTGTACATTTTGACCATGCATCAACTACTTTGTTATATTTTTCTCCTCTTGTAATTAAACCTTCCGCATATTGATTTTCGTATTCAGAAATTAATTTTTTTGTTTCATCAATTAATAATTCTTTATTTTCAGGTATTACTAGATCATCTTTTCCAAATGATATTCCAGCCTTAAATGCATATTTAAAACCTAAATCTTTTAATTTATCACAAAATATTACTGTACTCTTTTGGCCTGAAAATCTAAATATGTGATCAATTACTTCAGATACTACTCTTTTTGGAAGTAATCTATCAACTAAAGCAAAATTGTTATTTAAATTTTTTGGAATAATATCTGCTAATAAAAACCTACCAACTGTACTTGTATATTTCTCATATTTTGTCTCTCCATTTTCATCAACAGTTTCAAATCTAGATATTATTCTCGAATGAATTTTAATGCTTTTATTTTCAAGAGCTTGCAAAATTTCATCTGTATTAACAAAATAGCCCTCTACTTTTTCATTTTGATATGGTGGTTGAGATAGATAATATATACCTAAAATCATATCTTGACTTGGAACAATGATTGGCTTTCCATTAGATGGGCTCAAGATATTATTTGTTGACATCATTAAAACTCTTGCCTCTAGTTGTGCTTCAAGGCTTAATGGAACATGAACAGCCATCTGATCCCCATCAAAATCAGCATTAAATGCAGCACATGTCAGTGGATGAAGTTGAATTGCGTCACCTTCAATCAGTTTTGGCTCGAATGCTTGAACACCGAGTCTATGAAGTGTTGGCGCTCTATTTAAAAGAACAGGATGTTCTCTTACTATAATTTCAAGAGCATCCCATACCTCGTCTCTTTCTTTTTCTACTAATTTTTTTGCTTGTTTTATAGTTGAGGCTAAACCTAGTTTATTTAATCTTGCATATAAAAAAGGTTTGAACAATTCTAGCGCCATTTTTTTTGGTAAACCACATTCATGGAGTTTAAGATCAGGACCAACTACAATTACTGATCTTCCTGAATAATCTACTCTTTTTCCTAATAAGTTTTGTCTAAATCTACCTTGTTTACCTTTGAGCATTTCAGCTAAAGATTTTAAAGGCCTTTTTCCAGTACCAGTGATGACCCTGCCTCTTCTTCCATTGTCAAATAGAGCATCAACTGACTCTTGCAACATTCTTTTTTCATTTCTAATAATTATATCTGGAGCTTTAAGATCAATTAGTCTTTTTAATCTATTGTTTCTATTAATTACTCTTCTATATAAATCATTCAAATCTGATGTAGCGAATCTTCCGCCATCTAAAGGTACTAGAGGTCTAAGTTCAGGAGGTATTACAGGAATTGTAGTTAATATCATCCATTCAGGTTTGTTACCTGTTTCAATAAAAGAGTCTATTAATTTAAGTCTTTTTACATTTCTTTCCTCTGTTACCTTAGACTTGGTTTCTTTTATAGATTTTGATAGTTTATCTCTTTCAACATTCAAATCTATTGATTTTAAAATTTCCAAAATCGCTTCTGCGCCAATTCCAGCAGAAAAAGACTCTTCTCCGTATTGGTCTTGATATTTTATTAATTCTTCCTCATTTAATAATTGGTTTTTTTTAAGTCCTGTTAAACCAGGCTCTATAACAATAAAATTCTCAAAATATAAAACTTTTTCTACCTCTTTCAATTTCATGTCTATTACTAAAGAAATTCTGCTTGGTAAGGATTTTAAAAACCAAATATGAGCTACTGGTGTAGCTAAATTAATATGGCCCATTCTTTCTCTTCTAACGTTAGATTTCGTTACCTCAACACCACATTTTTCACAAATTATACCTCTAAATTTCATTCTTTTATATTTACCACACAAACATTCATAATCTTTTATAGGTCCAAAAATTCTTGCACAAAATAGTCCATCTTTTTCAGGTCTAAAAGTTCTATAATTTATTGTTTCTGGTTTTTTTATTTCACCGTAAGTCCATGATTTAATTTTTTCAGGACTCGCTAAAGTAATTTTAATACTACTAAAATTTTGAGCTTCAGAAATTGATTTTTCTTTAAATAAGTCTGTTAATTCTTTTTTCATAATTAATTCAATTCTACATTAAGTGCTAAAGACTTAATTTCTTTTACTAAAACGTTAAATGACTCAGGTATTCCTGATTCAAAATTTTCTTCGCCTTTAACAATAGTTTCATAAACTTTTACTCTTCCGGCCACATCATCAGATTTAACTGTTAAAATTTCTTGCAACGTATAAGACGCACCATATGCTTCTAATGCCCAAACTTCCATTTCACCAAATCTTTGACCACCATTCTGTGCCTTTCCACCTAAAGGTTGTTGTGTAACCAAGCTATAAGGTCCTGTTGATCTAGCATGAATTTTATCTTCTACCAAGTGATGAAGTTTTAACATATAAATTGTTCCTACTGTGACAGGTCTATCAAATTTCTCTCCGGTTCTTCCATCCCATAAATATGTTTGGCCAGATGCAGGAAGTTCTGCTGTTTCTAGCATAGTAGTTACATCTTGCTCTTTAGCACCATCAAAAACTGGTGTAGCAATTGGAATGCCATTTTTCATATTTTCTATATAATCTGAAAATTCAACATTAGATAACTTATCAATTGTATTAGTGTAAACTTGATCTCCATATACCGATTTTAGAATTTTTTTAATTTCATTACTTTTTTCATTATTTTTTATAGTTTTGTTAATTAAGTTTTTTAATTTGTTTCCAATTTCTGAACAGGCCCAACCTAGATGGGTTTCTAATATTTGACCAACATTCATTCTACTTGGTACCCCAAGTGGATTTAATACAATATCTACTGCTTGACCACTTTCCATGTAGGGCATATCCTCTACAGGTACAATTTTACTCACAACTCCCTTATTGCCATGTCTGCCTGACATTTTATCACCTGGTCTTAATCTTCTTTTCATTGCAACGAAAACTTTCACCATTTTCATTACACTTGGCAATAAGTCGTCCCCTTGTCTAATCTTCAAAACTTTATCTTCAAATCTTGTTTGAATATCAAGATTTGCTGTATTGTATTGATCCCTAAGTTTATCCATCGCTTCCATTGCATTTTTTTCATTAACTGAAATTTTAAATAATTCGGCTACCGAAACGTCGCTAATTTTATTTTCATTTATAGTCTCTCCAGATTCAATTGTTTTTATTTTCTTTTGGTTTTTTAATCCTGACAATATAGATATCGCACGTTGTTTAATACTTCTCTCAAGTATTTCTTCCTCCACTAATTTATCTTGTTGAACACTTTCAATTTCTGATCTTTCAATTATTACAGATCTTTCATCTTTTTCTATCCCATGTCTGTTAAAGACACGTACATCAACTACTGTACCTCCACTACCACTTGGCATTCTTAAAGATGTATCTATTACATCGATCGCTTTTTCGCCAAATATTGATCTTAGAAGTTTTTCTTCAGGCCCTGAAGCAGAGTCTCCTTTTGGTGTAACTTTTCCTACCAAGATATCTCCTGGTTTTACCTCTGCGCCAATATAAACAACTCCTGACTCATCCAAATTTTTTAAGGATTCTTCATTAACATTTGGAATATCTCTAGTTATATCCTCTTCTCCTAATTTAGTGTCTCTTGCCATTACCTCGTATTCTTCAATATGTATAGATGTAAACACATCATCAGTTACACATCTTTCTGATATTAATATTGAGTCCTCAAAATTGTATCCTTGCCAAGGCATGAATGCGACTGTCACATTTTTTCCTAAAGCTAATTCACCAATTTTAGTAGAAGGTCCATCAGCAATAATATCACCTGATTTCACTTTATCTCCAACACGTACTAATGGTTTTTGATTTATACAAGTATTCTGATTGGATCTTTTAAATTTCTGAAGATTATAAATATCTACTCCTGATTTAGAAAAATCTTTTTCTTCCGATGCCTTTATTACAATTCGTTTTCCATCGATTTTATCTACTATACCATCTCTTCTTGCAACAATAGTTACTCCTGAATCTAAAGCTACGTCACTTTCAATACCTGTTCCAACAAGTGGAGCCTCGGGTTTCATTAATGGAACTGCTTGTCTCATCATGTTAGATCCCATTAATGCCCTGTTTGCATCATCATTTTCTAAAAAAGGAATTAAAGATGCGGCAACTGAAACAAGTTGTTTGGGTGAGACGTCAATATAATCAACATTTTCAGGTTTAGCTAAAATGAAATTTAAATTTTGCCTACAAGAAACTAGATCTTCAGTGAATTTACCATTTTTATCGAGCTTAGAATTTGCTTGAGCAATTGTAAATTTAGTTTCCTCCATTGCTGATAAATATTCTATATTTTCAACTACTTTACCATTTTCAACTTTTTTATATGGACTTTCAATAAATCCGTATTTGTTAATTTTTGAATAAGTAGATAAACTATTTATCAAACCAATATTTGGTCCTTCTGGAGTTTCTATTGGACAAATTCTTCCGTAGTGAGTTGGGTGTACATCTCTAACTTCAAATCCAGCTCTTTCTCTAGTTAAACCACCTGGACCTAAGGCTGAAACTCTTCTTTTGTGAGTTATTTCTGATAAAGGATTTGTTTGATCCATGAATTGTGATAACTGAGAAGTTGCAAAAAAATCTTTTAAAGAAACAGTTAGTGGTTTAGCATTAATTAAATCTTGAGGCATTGCTGACTCAACATCAAGTGTAGTCATCTTTTCCTTTATAGCTCTTTCCATTCTGTAAACACCCATTCTGGCTTGATTTTCCACAAGTTCACCAACAGATCTTATTCTTCTGTTTCCTAAATGATCAATATCATCGACATCATCTTTTCCGTCTCTCAACTCAAGCATTTTTTTTATAATAGCGATGATATCTTCGTTTCTAAGTATAGTTATTTTATCAGAACAATTTATACTAAGTCTTGAGTTAAGTTTAACTCTTCCAACATCAGATAAATCATATCTCTCCGAACTAAAAAATAAATTATTAAAAATTTGAGATGCAATTTCAATAGTTGGAGGTTCACCTGGTCTTAAGACTTTATATATGTCGTTTATTGCATCATTTTTATTTTCATTCTTGTCATTTAATAATGATATTAAAAGATATGGTCCTTTATTAATTGGATTGGTTTTTGAAACTTCAATTGTAAAGATTTTATTTTCAATAAATTTATCTAGGATAGTCTCATTTAATTCAGTTCCAATAGCAAATTTATCTTCAATTCCATCAATTTGGATTTGTTTATGTAAAAATTTTCCAATTAAGAACTCTTTAGATACATATATATCTTTCAAACCATCATTTTGAAGTTTTTTTGCATTTAAAAAATTAATTTTTTCACCTGCCTTGATTACTATCTTATTGTTTCTTGCATCAATTACTTCCTCAGAAAAATTTTTTGATTTATAGTTTTCAGGATCAAATTTAGTTTTCCATTTTTTACTTTTTTCTTCATAAATATAATTTTCTTTTTCATAAAATTCATTTACGATATCGTTTTTTGAGTATCCTAAAGCAAGTAAAAGTGTGCTTACTAAAATTTTTTTCTTTCTATCTATTCTAAAATATAGAAGATCTTTAACATCAAACTCAAAATCTAACCAAGAACCTCTATTTGGTATAACTCGGCAATTAAATAAAAGCTTTCCGCTTGCGTGTGATTTACCTTTGTCGTGATCAAAAAAAACACCTGGACTTCTGTGCATTTGATTTACTACTACACGCTGAACACCGTTAATGATAAATGTCCCGCTATTCGTCATCATCGGTATTTCGCCCATATACACTTCTTGTTCTTTGGCAGATAATATCTCTTTTGTATTATTTAATGCATCAATTTCGTAAACTACCAATCTAAGAGTACATTTTAATGCTGCAGAATAAGTTAAACCCCTAGAGATGCATTCATCAACATCAAATTTTGGTTTATCAAATTTGTATGAAACGTATTCAAGTGTTGCTTTATCATTTATATCTTCGATTGGAAAAATGCTCTTAAACACTCTATCAAAGCCTTTAACCAAATGAGCTTCAATTTCTGAATTGAATTCGGTTAATTGTTTGTAAGAATTTTTTTGAACTTCAATAAGGTTAGGAATTGACAAGCTTTCTTTAAGCTTGCCAAAATTTTTCCTAATATTTTTTTTACCTGTAAAAGATAAATCCATTAAAAATTTTAGCTTATTAACTTAATAAAATTATTTAAGTTAATTACTTGAGTTCTACTTTTGCGCCAGCAGCTTCTAATTTTTGCTTAATTTCTTCTGCTTCTTTTTTGTTTACACCTGCCTTTACATCTTTAGGTGCACCTTCAACTAAATCTTTAGCTTCTTTTAAACCTAATGATGTAACTGCTCTAATTTCTTTAATTACATTAATTTTTTTGTCTCCTGCCGAAGCTAAGACAACAGTAAATTCGTCTTTCTCCTCTGCTGGTGCAGCACCACCTGCTGCTGCAGGTGCTGCAACAGCTGCTGTAGCTGTCACTCCCCACTTTTCTTCTAATTGTTTTGATAGTTCAGCAGCTTCAACAACTGTTAAACTTGATAATTCATCAATGATTTTGTTTAGATCGGCCATAATATTTTAGTGTCCCTGGTTATTTTTTTGATTTTTCGCTCGCCAAAATAGCGATTTTTGTCGCCGGCGCAAGTAAAATCGTAGCTAATTTTTGAGCTGGAGACCTTAAAATACCAACGATTTTCGCTCTTGCCTCATCTAATGTAGGTAAAGTTGCTACATTTTGTACAGCAGCAACATCAAGAATCTCATCTCCCATTATTCCACCTAAAATTTTTAGGTTAGAATTTTCTTTAGAAAATTTTGTTAGAATTTTTGCTGATGTTATTGCATCATCTGATAAGGCTACTGCTGTTGGTCCAGCAAAAAGCTTACTTAATTCTTTTGCTCTTGTCTTTTCTAATGCTATCTTTGTTATTCTATTTTTTGTTATTTTAAATAAAATACCATGTTCTCTCATTTGTTTTCTTAACTCGTCAAGTTGAGGCATATTTAAACCTTGATAATGCGTTACAATTACTGCATTGGACTTATCAATATCAGTTGTCATTTTGTCTATATAAGTTTTTTTTTGTTCTTTATTCATATTAAAAATGTTTTTCTAGTTTAAGTTTATAAGAAATTCCCATTGTAGAGGTTAAATAAATATTTTTTATCATCTCTCCTTTAAAAGAGTTGTTTGCTTTTTCTTTTATTAATGTTTCAATAATTGCATTAAAGTTTGAAAGAATTTTATCATCACTAAATGATTTTTTTCCTAAACTTACTCCAATATTACCATCTTTATCATTTTTAATTTCAACCTGTCCAGCTTTAGCATTTCTTACGGCCTGTTCGATGTCATCAGTAACTGTACCAAGTTTTGGATTTGGCATTAAACCTTTTGGTCCTAAAATTTTTCCAAGCTTTGATAAACTAATCATCATTTTTGGTGTACAAATTAATTTTTCAAAATTAAGCTCACCTGCTTTGATTTTATCAATTAAATCGTCTGAACCTACTAAGTCAGCACCAGCTTTTTGAGCAGATGCTTTTTGTGACTCATCACATAAGACAGCAACCTTAATTTTTTTTCCAGTACCTGACGGCATATTTACAATAGTTCGTAAATTTATTTCACCTTTTTTCTGCTTGTTATTTATTTGTAGGCTTAAATCTATTGATTCATCAAATTTTGTTGTGCAATTTTTTTTTACCTCAGAAAGTAGTTCTTTAACAGATCTTGCTGATAAATTTTTTTCTAATTTTAATAATTTATTAAATCGTTTTGAGACCATTATTCTTTTACCTCTATACCCATAGATCTAGCTGAACCAGCAATTATTTTAGCTGCTTGTTCTACATCATGTGCATTCAAATCAACCATTTTTTCTTTAGCTATCTCTTCTAATTGTTTTTTTGTAATTGATTTAACTATATTTCTACCAGGTTCTGATGATCCACTTTTAAGTTTTAATTTTTCTTTTATATAATATGTTGCTGGTGGAGTTTTAATTATAAAATCAAATTTTTTATCTTTATAAACTGTTATAATTACTGGAACCGGCTTACCCATTAGATTCTTTGTTTTTTCATTAAATGCTTTACAAAAATCCATTATGTTAATTCCTCTTTGACCAAGCGCAGGTCCTACGGGAGGTGCAGGATTAGCTTGACCACCCTTAATTTGTAATTTTACATAACCTGAAATTTCTTTTTTTGCCATTAACTTGCCTTTTCTACTTGGTTAAATTCCAATTCTACTGGAGTAGGTCTACCAAAAATAGAAACTGAAACTTTCAGTTTAGATTTGTCTTCATCTATCTCCTCGACTAAACCACTAAATGATGCGAATGGTCCGTCTATTACCTGAACTTTTTCACCAATCGCGTAATCTATACCAGATTTTGGTTGAACTACACCATCTTTTATTTCACCCAGTATTTTCTCAATTTCTTTATCTGAAACAGGTACCGGAGAACCCTTTGAACCCAAAAATCCGCTAACTTTTTTTAATCCTTTAATCATATGATAAATATCGTCAGTCATTTCGCATTTAATCAAAACATAACCAGGAAAATACTTTTTTTTTCTTTGTACTCTTTTTCCTCTTCTTACCTCGGTAACATCGTGAGTAGGAACTATAATTTCTTCTATTTTATCTGATATCTTTGATTTATCTGCCTCTTCTTTAATTTGTTGGGCAACTTTATTCTCAAAACTAGAGTGTGATTGAACTATAAACCAATTTGACATTAAAAGCTCACTTTAAGAATAATTTCTAACAAAAATTTTAATATTTGATCCAATAAAAGAAAAAATAATGATGCAATAATTGCCATTGCAGCAACCATTAAAGAACCTTGGACTGTTTCTTTTGATGTAGGCCAAGAAACTTTAAAAGCCTCGTTTTTTACTTCTTGAAAAAATTTTAGAGGATTTTTCATAATTTTTATAACCTAGTTGGCAGGAGCGGAGGGAATCGAACCCCCAACCTCTGGTTTTGGAGACCAGCGCTCTACCAATTGAGCTACACTCCTATGGAGTTTTACTCTATTATTTTAGTTACTACTCCAGCTCCTACTGTTCTACCACCTTCTCTAATAGCAAAATTTAATTTTTCACTCATTGCAATTGGAGTTATTAGTTTAACAGTAAATTTAGCGTCATCACCCGGCATTACCATTTCTGTCCCTGCAGGTAATTCAACTTCGCCAGTTACGTCTGTAGTTCTAAAATAAAACTGAGGTCTGTACTTAGTAAAGAATGGAGTGTGTCTTCCACCCTCTTCTTTTTTTAGTACATACGCTTGAGCTTCAAATTTAGTATGTGGTGTGACTGATCCTGGTTTACAAAGCACTTGGCCTCTTTCAACATCTTCTCTTTCAACACCTCTTAGTAGTGCTCCAATATTGTCACCAGCTTCACCAGTGTCCAAAATTTTTCTAAACATTTCGACACCAGTACATACTGATTTTTTAGTTTCTCTTATTCCTACTATTTCTATTTCCTCACCTGTTTTAACTACACCTTGTTCTACTCTTCCAGTTACAACTGTACCTCTACCAGATATAGAAAATACATCTTCAACAGGCATCAAGAAAGGTTTGTCCTTAGGTCTATCAGGTTGTGGGATAAAGTCATCAACGGCTTTCATTAATTCCATGATCGCATTCTTACCCACAGCTTCATCTCTACCTTCTACAGCAGCTAATGCTGAACCTTTAATGATGGGAGTCTTATCTCCAGGAAATTTATATGACGTTAAAAGTTCTTTAATTTCCTCTTCGACTAAATCAATCATTTCTTTATCATCAACTTGATCAACTTTATTTAAAAAAACTACAATTGCTGGAACACCTACTTGTCTTGCTAAAAGAATATGCTCTTTAGTTTGAGGCATGGGGCCATCTGCAGCGTTTACAACTAATATTGCTCCATCCATTTGTGCTGCTCCTGTAATCATATTTTTTACATAGTCAGCATGACCTGGACAGTCTACGTGAGCATAATGTCTTTTTTCAGTCTCATACTCAACGTGAGCAGTAGAAATAGTAATACCTCTTTCTTTTTCTTCTGGTGCTTTATCAATTTGATCATACGCAGTAAATTGCGCTCCACCAGATTCTGACAATACTTTAGTTATCGCAGCTGTAAGAGTTGTTTTACCGTGGTCGACGTGGCCAATTGTTCCAATATTGCAATGTGGCTTCGATCTATTAAACTTTTCTTTAGACATTATATTTTTTACCTCACCTATAATTTTATTTTTTTACATTTGGAGCGGGTGATGGGAATCGAACCCACGCAACCAGCTTGGAAGGCTAGTGTTCTACCACTGAACTACACCCGCAAACCCAAGTGTTCACTCCTGTTTAAACTTAATTAAATGGTGGAGGGGGAAGGATTCGAACCTTCGAAGACCGAAGTCAACGGGTTTACAGCCCGCCCCATTTGACCGCTTTGGTACCCCTCCCAAAAACGATGGAAGAGTGTCCACATGTTTAATAAAGCGTAAACAACAGGCGGTTTATATATTTTTATCTTATAATTGCAATATTAGAATTTATGATAAAATCTATCAAAAAACGTGTAAAATAAGGAAAAAAATGAATAAATCTTCATATTTTATAGTCGGAAAACATCCTGTTATTGAGGCTCTTAAAAATAACAATAGAAAAGTGCTGAAAATATTTTTAACTGAAGAAAGTAAAAAAACTATTCATAGAGTGAGTCCTAATAATAACCTTCTTAAAGATTTAAAAATTTTTTATAAAACAAAAAAAGAATTGGATAATTATTGTAAAAATGAAAACATTTTACATCAAGGTTTTGTGGCAGAAGTTGAAAGATTACAAAATCAAGAGCTAAAAGAATTTATTAAAAATAAAGAAAAGATAAATCTAGCATGTTTAGCTGGAGCAACTGATCCAAGAAATATAGGCTCAATTATAAGAAGCGCAAGCGCATTCAATATAAATGGATTGATAGTTAGAGAAAGAGATTTTCCCGAAACAAGTAAACTGATGCACAAAGCTGCGAGTGGAGGCATGGAACACTTAAATATATTTGTTGTTTCAAATATAAATTCAACATTAAAGACTTTAAGAGAAAAAAATTTCTGGATATATGGTTTTGACGGTGATGGTGACAAAGAATTGTCAGACATAAAATGGGAAGGAAATAATGTCTTAGTTTTTGGATCAGAGGGATATGGAATGAAAAAACATACTGAAAAATATCTAGACTTTACTATAAAAATTAAGATTAACAATAAAATAGAAAGTTTAAATCTCTCAAATAGTGCTTCTGTAGTATTTCATCATATAAATTCTAACAAAAAATAACTTGATCTTATTTAATTTCATACTAAAAAACACCAAACGCCCCTATAGCTCAGCTGGTAGAGCAACTGATTTGTAATCAGTAGGTCCGCGGTTCGAGTCCGTGTGGGGGCACCATAATTATCGACCCACTTCTTTTCTTAATTGCTCAATTTTAATTTTTTTTTCTATAGATTTATTCTTGTTATACAATAAATTAAAAATAACTTCTTTTTTTTCACTTACTTTGATCTCAACTGCATTACGAACTTCAACGTTATCTGCAACTGCGCTTATAGGTCTTTTCTTTGGGTTTAAATTTTTAATCAAAATTTTGGATCTATTACTAACTATTTTTCCCTTCCATCTGCGCGGTCTAAAAGGGCTAACTGGAGAGATTGCAAGTTTGTTAGAGTTTAAATTTAGAATTGGTCCATGAACAGATAAATTATAAGCAGTACTTCCAGCTGGAGTACAAACAAGCAAACCATCACCTCTTAATTTTTTAATTAAATAATTAGAGCCACTTTTAATTGAAACCGACACTGCCTGTCTGCTTTGACGCAAAATTGATATTTCATTTATAGCTATTGATTTTTTAATTTTATTAAATTTATTTTTGACAATCATTTGTAAAGGCGAAATCTTAATAGAGTCAGTTTTAGATATGTTTTTTAGAAGATTTTTTTCATTAAACTTATTCATTAAAAAACCATAGTCACCTGAATTTATTCCATAAAAGGGTTTTTTATATTTGTGAAATTTCTTTAAAGTTTGCAGCATAAATCCATCACCACCAATAACAATTATTAATTTCTTTTGCCTAAATTGAGAGTTTTTAATTTTTTTTAAAACTTTGGACTTAATTTTTTCAGATTTTTTATTTTTGTCTGAAACAATAATTAAATTTTTCATTTTAGTGGTGCCCTCGGCCAGACTCGAACTGGCACTCCCAAAAGGGCAAGGATTTTAAGTCCTTTGTGTCTACCAATTTCACCACGAGGGCATGAGTTATTTTCATGAGTATTTATGCTAATATTTATAATTGAACAAGGGTAATAAGTAAATTTTTTTTATTACTCACAAAAATCAGATTTTTTTTGATAATAAATTTTAAGTAACTTAAAATTATTTAACCTACAGTAAATATTTGGATCGATAAAAGAATAGTTTTCAACCAAAGAATCATTTTTTAAAACTATCAAATCGGGTTTTTTTAGATCTTGATTGAGAGAGAGCTTATCATATAAGTCTAAAAGTCTATTTATTTCAAATTGTGGAATAATGATTTGTTGTGTTTTAGTAGGACTTGATTTCTTAATAAATTCTGCTTCATCGTATTTAAAATCATTTGTATTTTTGAATGTAATAAGTGAGTTAGCTTGATATTTGTACCAAGAAAAATATTTAACAAATTCGTTATTATATCTCCATGAACCTTTTTTATTAGAAATTATATCAGCAAAATCAATTTTATTTATGTTTAGAAACTTTAAATTTTCAACAAAATTTTGTTCAAGCTGATTAAAATTTAGAGATGAGTAAGAAGATTCAATAGAATTAAATTTTGTTTTATTTTTTAACATCCATAAAACTTGAACTCTAGGAATAAAAGTTAACAGATATTCAAAGTTATTATTATCAACTAATATTTGAAGGTTTTGGTATTCTTTTCTAATTTGTTTATCATTTTTACCAATTAAATTATCAAAATATAAAAAATTAAAGGATAAGATGACGATAAAACTTATAAATAAAAATAAATATTTTATGTATTTAATAGAAAAAATATCAAATTTTTTTAATACAAAATCTACAACTAAAAGTAGATAAATAATAGAAACAAAGATAGTTGTAATTACAATCCAATTTAAAAAATGATAAATTTCACTGATTGATGGACTCAATAATACGAAAAAAAAAGGTGAAATAATTGATGCTAAAAACATAAAATAAAATAATTTAATTATTTTTTTTTCTTTAAAATCGTCATGCTTTAGAAGAGTAAACATTATTATTGTTAATAATACAAATGAGACAATAAATTTTATAGAAAATATTTTATTTATGAAATGAATTAAAAGTTTCTTTTTAAATTCGAAATTTAATTCAATACCTCCTATTAATAAAAAAAAATCTTTTTCAGATGAAAAATAAATTAATAAAAATGGAATACTTAAAATTAAAAAAAAATATTATTGAATTTAGTATGTTCTTATAATTTTTTCTTAAGTAAGTAATATCATTTATATTTTTAAATACAAAAATAATGGCAAATAAAAGTATAAGATTTACAAAATTATAATAGTATGATGCAAATATCAAAGAAAAACAAATACCAATATAAATAGAATTTTTAAAATTAAGTCTATCGTTTTTATAATATAAAATTGCTAAATAAATACCCCAAAAAAAGAAACAACTTGTTACTAGCGGCCGAGGAAACCTAAAAGAAAATAATCCACTAATAATATTTAAATTAATGTTAAAAAGATCTATATTTTTAAGAGTAAATGGCAATAAAAATATAATTAAAGTAGAAAATATAGCAAAATAATAATTTAGATTGCATTTAATTAATATATTAAAAATTAATATTAAAAAGATAAAAAGAAAAAAAAATTCTAAAATAAAAAAACTGATTAGACCAAAAATTTTAAAAAATATAGAATGTAATAAAATAGAGTAAATAGGTATTGGAATGTTTTTATTGGGAGTGTAATTGTCTAAATATTGTGGGCTTATATCAAGTTCAAGTATATTTAAAATAAATGGGAAGTAATACAAATCTGAATAATCAAATAGAATTTTATTTAATAAAGTATCCTGATTATAAATATGAATTAAAAACCACTTGATAGAAAATATCAATATAGTCGAAACTAATATATTGGCATCCAATAAAAAATTATTTCCAATTTTCTCTTTTAAAGACATTTAATAAAAATTAAAATAATTTGTTAATTACTGAAACTACATAATTCATTTCAGAGTCTTTTATTTTTAAAAATGATGGTATATAAAATCCATAGCGACCCAAATACGATGAGTTTGGATAATTTTGTTTTTTAAAAATTTTCATTTTTTTAAAAATATCTTGCTCGTGCATTGGCCAAAAAAAAGGTCTTGCTCCTATGCCGTATTTTGATAATTTTTTTATAATTTGACTTGCTAAAACTTTTTTGTTTTTAATCACAATTCCTACTACCCAATAAATATTTTTGAATTGGTTTATTTGTGGGGGAGTCATATAGAGACTCTTGTTATTAGATAATTTTTTAAAATAATAATTCCCAATATACATTTTTCTCTTAACCGTAGAATTTATTCTTTTTAATTGGCTAATACCTAGGGTGGCTTGTATATTGGTCATTCTATAATTCCATCCTATATCACTATGGTTAAATCTTTGTTTTTTACCAAAGCACAAATTTCTCAGAGAACTACATTTTTTGTAAAGTTTAAAATTATTTGTTGAAATCATGCCACCTTCACCCGTTGTAATTTGTTTATTTGCATAAAAACTAAATGTACTGATGTCGCCAAAAGATCCACAGTATTTATTTTTATATTTTAAACCAATAACTTCAGCAGCATCTTCAATTAGAAAAATTTTGTGTTTTCTACATATTTTTAAAATCTTATCCATGTCATTTGAAAATGAGTAAATATGAGTAATTAGTAAAGCTTTTGTTTTTTTGGTAATTTTTTTTTCAATTTCACTAATTTTCATGTTCCACGACAATAGATCACAATCAACAAGAACTGGCTTTGCGTGTTGTTTAATTACAGCTAATGCATTAGAAATAATTGTAAAATCTGGAATTATTACTTCATCATTTTTTTTAATATCTAATGCTTTTATCGCTATTTCCAGTGCTGCAGTACCATTAGACACAGCTATAGAATATTTACGTTTTATAAATTTTGAAAAATTTTTTTCAAATATTTTTACCTCAGGACCATCAGACGATATCCAACTTTTATTTAAAACTTTATTGATAGATTTAATATCATTTTTTGATACTTCTGGTTTACTTACGGGTATAAATTGTTTTTTATTTAATTTTAATCTTTGTTTCATTTGCCTTTTCAAATTTGACCTTATCTTTTGACAAAGAATATGGACCCTGCTTAACTTCAATCATTTTAACATCTTTTAAAACCTTAAAGCCGTGACCACCATTTGATAACATAATTAAATCATTGGAATACAGTTTTTTACTAAAAAGGTATTTTTCTTTATTATTATAAAAATCAACTCTTAAAATTCCATCTAAAATAATTATTACTTCTGTTGTAATATCTATTTTTGAATGTCGTTTGTTATGTCTGTGAGGTAAAATTATATGATTTTTTTTATGGTTCATATAACCAAATTGTTGAGTTGCATTTTTATCAGTAAAAAAACTTATACCTTTTTTTTTCTTGTATTTGCTTCTTACAATTAATGCGTATAATTTTTTTTGGTGATAAATTCTTTCAATCATTTTAGTTTTTTCTAAATCTTATTATTAATATTCTTATCAAATAACTTAATCCTAAAGTAAAAAAACGAATAATACTAGAAGCTGTCTTGCTTCCCTCAACATCGGGAGGTTGCACATATGGTATTTCATATACCTTCATTCCATTTTTTTTAATTTTATATAAAAATTCAATGAAGAATTCTCCATGTCCATAAGCGATTGGAACGCCATAGGTTAAAACGCTTCTCTTCATTAAAAATATACTACTAGTATAGTCTTTGATTTCATTTCCGAGAAAAAGTCTACAAATTAAATTAATAATTTTACTAGATAAAATTCTCATTTTGGATCTTTTATCACCTCCTCCATCAATATATCTAGAAAGTAATATAATATCATAACTGTCTAATTTATTGATCATTTCTTTAAAATGATGAGTGAGTTGCGGCATGTTCGAGTCAGTCCATCCAACATAATCACCGTCTGTATTAATCATGCCAAGCAAAAAGGCTGATGCCAAACCTCTAGATTTACGTGAAAAAACTTTTAAATTTTTATTCTCAATAGAATTTATAATTTCAAAAGTTCCGTCATTTGAATTATCATCTACCACTACCACTTCAACATTTTTTATAGTTGAAAATATTTTATTAATTGATTCTTTAATTATTGTTGCTTCATTGTATGTGGATAAAATAATTGAGATTTTTTTATCCATTGTATTTTTTTAACTCATCATCCATCATAATTTTTATAAGATCATCTAAATTCGTTTGTATTTTGAAATTCAAATCTTTCTTTGCTTTAGAAGTATCAGCTAAAAGATTTCTAGTTTTTGAAGGTCTGAAAAGATTTTTGTCAATTTTAATATGGTTTTTATAATTTAATCCAACATACTCAAAACATTTTTTAACGAAATATTCTACAGAATTGTTTTTGCCAGTTCCAATTACATAAAAATCTGGTTTTTTCTTTTGCATAATTTTCCAAGCATACTCGACATATTCTTTGGCATATCCCCAGTCAATTTTAGATTTTATATTACCTAGATATATATACTTTCTTTTTCCATGTAATATTTCGCAAACATTTTGAACAATTTTTTTAGATACATAATCAATATGTCTTTTTGGAGATTCATGATTATAAAAAATTGCTCCACAAATATGTAAATTGTAAACTTTGGAATACATTTTAGACGCATATAAAGCTGTGGTTTTTGCTAAAGCATATATACTATTTGGCTCAGGTACTGTTTTTTCATTTTGCTTAAAATTGTTTGTTTCTCCAAATATGTTTGATGATATAGGTTGAAAGTATTTAATTTTTTTTTTATTTTTTCTCAGTATTTCAAATATTTCTATTACAGATAATGCTGTTGTTCTAAAAGAATATGATGGTATTTCATAGCTCCACCCTACGTGATCTTGATCTGCAAAATTATAAATTTCATTTGGATTAGTAGAATTTATAATATTATTTAAAGATACAGTGTCTAATAAATCACCTTTATGAAGAAAAAAACGTTTATTAAAAATTTTATTTTCATAAATTAAGTGATCAATATTACTTGTATTTCCAACAGAAGATTTTCTATATAAACCATGCACTTCATAATTTTTTTTCAAAAGGAGATCGATCATATAAGATCCATCTTGTCCAGTTGCTCCAAGAACTAATGCTTTCTTTTTTTTCATTTTTTAATTCTATCTTAATATTTTAAACTTTGGATATGGTAATATAAACTTTCCTCCGTTTTTAAGCCATTTTTTTTCTCGTTCGATGAATTCATTAATAAATCCATAGGGCATAACGAAGAAATAATCAGGATTTAGTTTTCTTGCATTTTCCTCTGATAATATTTTTACACCAGATCCAATAGTATATTTTCCCCATTTAGTTTTTGTTCTTTCAGAAGCAAATGGAATTTCTTTATTCGTTAATCCATAATATTGTAAAAGAGTATTTCCTTTAGTTGATGCACCATAAAGAAAGATCTTTTTTCCTTGTTTTTTGCTTTGTTTAAAAATTTTTAAGGTTGTTTGCTTATTTCTTTTTACCCTTTTTACAAATTTAATTATTTCACTGTAATTAGCTTTTTCTTTATATTTTATAGACTTCTTAATATTTTTTTTACAATATATTCTATAAGACCCTCCATTAATTTTGTTTTCACTCATTTTAAAAATTTTTAAGCCATTTTTTTCAAATAAATATTTTAATGAGTTGTAAGAATAATATTCTAAATGTTCATGACAAATGTTGCCTAAATCATTTGTTTTGAACATAGAATGTGAACACATTAATTGTGCAACAAAAATACCATCATCATCCAATGCCTCAGCTGCATGTTTAATAAATTCAGAGGGGTCCTCTAAGTCATAAAACATACCAATGGCGGATACAACTTTTAGTTTTTGATATTTTAAAGGAATTTTTTTTAAATGTTTAGTATGCCAAAAATCATTAATCATATAATGACAATTTTTCTTTAACTCATCTTTTAAATTTTTAGCAGGCTCACAACCAATTGTAATTATTCGATCCTTTTTAAAATATTTTAAAAGAGTTCCATCATTGGCACCAATGTCCAAAATAACATCTCCTGATTTTATTTTGCAATTTTTTTTTATATCAATGTACAACTCTTTGAGACCATCTCTCATTGTTTTTGTAATTCCAGATTTGTACCAGTAATGTTTTTTGTACATTATTTCTTGAGGGGCAGAATGTTCTAATTGAAGAAGTTGGCATTTTTTACAATAAACAAGATTAAGAGGAGCTTTGACACCTTTTTTTATCGATGACTTTTTAACAAAGTTGCTGACATAATGATTTCCAAAATTATAAATTTGCTTTAGTTTTTTATTTTTACAAAGCCTACAACGCTTGATTTTTATTGTTTTTGGGATTTTCATCAATACTTATTTATTATATAAAATTTTCCAGACAAGATACACATTTTTGTTTAATACTCTACATTAAAATCAAATTATATGAATAAAAGTAATTATTTTTTTAACTTTGTAAGAGCTTACCATAGAATTTTTTTGAAAGTTCTTTTTTTTGAAATTATTTATTCTGCAAAATTCTATGAATTTTTACCAAAAATTAAAGTTCATAATAATTCTAAAAGAACAGATACAGTTCCATGTGTATATTTTTTTCTACATGAAATCTCAAAATTTCTTAAAAAAGAAAATATTAAATCTTTTGTTGATATAGGCTCTGGATATGGAAGGGTAGTTAATTTCTTGAGTAAAAAAAATAATATAAGATCTTACGGGATAGAATATGACAAGGAAGTTTTTCGATCATCAGTAAAGAAAAAAAGTGCAAAAGTAAAATTGTATTGTGCAGATGTATTTAAATTTGATTTAAGCAAACTTAAATCTAATTGTTATATTTTGATTGACCCTTTTAAACAAAAAAATGATTTAATAAAGTTTTTAAATAAATTAAATAAAATTAAACTAGATAAGAAGTACTTAATTACTGTGAATTTAAAGAAATTTAAATTTCCAAAAAATTATAAAATTTTATATTCCTTGGTTGCAAGCAATGATAGATCATTAAAAATATTTAAAATTTACTAGGTTATAAAAAAAATTATAAACCAAAATGTAAGTAAGCCAGAAAAAATTGTTACAATTAAATTCTTAGTAAAAATTCCAACTAAAAAAGCTACAGAAAATGCTATTATCTTAGGATCTGTAAAATGAATAATATTTGAATCTTGATCTAAAAAAACAGATGGAAATATTATTGCTGGAAATACTGCTGAGGGTACATAATTTAAAATTTGTTTGGTTGTGGCATTCATTTTATTAGGGTTGATAATAAGTATTGATCCCAATCTTGTTAAATAGTTTATTAAACCTGCTAAAATTATAGGAATCCAAATACTCATCGTTTATTAAATTTAATTAAAATTGCTGCACCAAACAATGCGATCATGCTTGCTATAATTATGTATGCCTTAAATGGAATATCAAAAAATAAAATTGATGATGTTCCAGATAAAATTATTACAATCAAGTGATCAATTTTTCTAAGATAATTAACTAATAAAGCTAAAAAAGTTAAAGGTATTGTAAAAGTTAGACCAAGCTCTTCTGGAACGATTGATCCCAAAAATATTCCTAAAATTGTAGTAACCTGCCAAATAATCCATAATGTCAAACCGGATCCAACTAGATGGTAATGTTTAAAATTATTATCATTATTTTTTATAAAATATTCGTTTGAAACAGCAAAAGCTTGATCTGTAAGCAAATAGGATAATCCTATCTTCCAATAAATTGAAAGATGAAATAAATATTGATTTAAAACTGCTCCATATAATAAATGCCTAGTGCTAACAACTGATGATGATGTAATTGCTACAATTGATGATGCGCCTGCAGATAATAATTGTATAATTACAATTTGACTTGCACCACTAAAAATAATTATAGATGTTGCAAATGTTACATATGGACCAAATCCTAATTCAATACCAATTGCGCCAAAAATAATACCAAATGGTACAACTGGTATCATTAAAGGCAAAACATCTGCTACACCTTTAAAAAAAGTATTATATTTACTGTACATTTACTTAATTGGATTTAATGCTTTAATTAAATATGATTTATCTAAATCACAATCTTTATATCCCTGTTTTATAACATTTAAATATCTTTCAGTTGGATATCTAAACTTTGTTTTCTTATTCATTATATATGTCATAACTTTTTTGTTGTAATATTTAAAATAAATTTTTGAATACAAAGTCGGATAATCTTCATAGATGTCTAATTTTTTCTCGTCACTTTTTGAAATTTCAAATAATCCACCTGGTACTATTGAGTTTTTTTTTCTTTCAATATCTGCAGCTCTATACTTGCTTCTAAAATTTAGTTTATAGTTTTTAAGTTCATATTTTTTTAAGAAAAAAGAGTCTTTACATCTTCTTTTCATTTGAAAGTGATTTAAATTACTACCGTAAGCAAAATATAGCATTAAACATCCTCAACAATTTCTATACCTTTAGATTTTACAAATTGTAATATTTCTGCTTCACAGACGTCAATTTTCTCTTTATTTGGTGATCTAACAACTATTGATACTCCAAGTTTTCCTGCTCTGAAAAAGGGATAGCTGCCAATCTCAACATCAATATTATTTTTTTGAATTTCAGTGATAGACTTTGCTATTTCGCTTTCAACCGTTCTTAAGTTAATGGTTTTATTTAAAATGGGATCTCCACCCGTTAAAATGTTATTTAAACCACCGATCATTGATTGAAGGATAGATGGAACTCCAGGTAAGCAAAATACATTCTGTACATAAAATCCAGGAGCGCCACTTGTCGGATTTAAAATTAACTTTGCTGTAGTTGGCATCTTAGCCATTTTTTGTCTTCCCTCATTGAATTCTCCAGGTTTATAATATTTTTCCAGAATTGAAAAAGCTTCTTTGTGAAAACCATAATCTAATTTGAAAGCTTTTGAAATTGATTCTGCTGTAATATCGTCATGTGTTGGTCCGATACCTCCTGTCGTAAAAATATAGTTAAATCTTTCTCTTAAGAAATTTACTGTGTGAATTATTGCAATTTCATCATCAGGAACTATTCTCACTTCCTTCACTTCAATACCTAGTTTATTTAACCACTTAGCTAAAGTACTAGTATTAATATCCTTTGTTCTTCCTGATAAAACTTCATTACCAATTATTATAATTCCAGCACTTATTTCTTTCTTATTTGTCATTTCTTATTATAAATAAATTAAAATGAAATTTACCAGCAGTTTAATTAAAGGCAAATTAATTAAAAGATATAAAAGATTTTTTGCAGATATTGAAGTAAATAATAAAGTTGTCTTAAGTCACTGCCCCAACACAGGATCAATGCTTGGTTTACTTAACAAAGGCAATGATGTTTGGATTTCTAAAGCAGATGACCCAAAAAGAAAGTTAAAATTTACACTAGAAATGATTAAATCGAAAAAGAAAATGGTTGGTGTAAATACTCATAGAGCAAATCGTATAGTAGAGCATGGTTTGCAAAATAAATTATTAAAAGAATTTTCCTCAATAAAAAATATCAAAGCAGAGTTTAAATATTCTGAAGACACCAGGTTCGATTTTTTATGTGATAAATATTTAATTGAGGTAAAAAACGTGACTCTTAATAGAAATGGCAATGTAGCAGAATTCCCAGATTCTGTGACTTCTAGAGGATCAAAACACCTTAAAAAATTAACTGAGTCAATTAAGCATGGTTTTAAACCATATGTTTTATTTTTAATACAAATTGAAAAAATTTCTAAATTTAGAATAGCAAAAGATATAGATTCGGATTATTATAACAATTTTATTGAAGCTAATAAAAAAGGCTTAAAATTTATTGCGTATAGATGCAAATTAAATTCAAAAGAAATTGTTATAGAAAAAAAAATAAAAATTGTTCATGACTAAATATAAAGAAAAATTTGAAAAAATGAGAATTGCAGGAAATCTTGCGTCAAGAACATTGGATATGTTAACTGATTTCATAAAACCAGGAATTTCTACAAGTAAAATAGATCTATTGGCTTTCGATTTTATAAAAGATAATGGTGGTTATTCAGCACCTCAGTATTACAGAGGATTTAAGAAATCTCTTTGTACTTCTTTAAATCATGTTGTTTGTCATGGAATTCCGTCTGATCGTATTTTAGAAGATGGCGATGTAGTAAATGTAGATGTTACTGCAGTTGTTAATGAATATTACGGAGATACAAGTAGAATGTTTACGATAGGAAATGCATCTGTAAAGGCGAGCAATTTGATTAATGCTACATACGACTCAATGATGAATGCAATAAAAATTTTAAAACCTGGCATTAAGTTAGGTGACATAGGTAATGAGATACAAACTTTTGTTGAGAATAAAGGTTATTCAGTGGTTAGAGATTTCTGTGGTCATGGAATTAGCAACACATTCCATGAATCTCCCAATATTTTACATTATGGAAAAAAAAATACTGGTTTAAAAATTTACCCTGGCATGACTTTTACAATTGAACCAATGATAAATGCAGGAAAATATGATGTTAAAATTTTAAATGATGGGTGGACAGCCGTGACTAAAGACAAGTCTTTATCTGCACAATTTGAACATACTGTTGGAATTACTGAAAATGGATATGAAATTTTCACAGAATCTGTTAAAGGATATAATAAACCCCCCTATTAATAATGATTGATAGATATTCAAGAAAAGAACTTAAAGCCATTTGGTCTGAAGAAAATAAATATAAAATTTGGCTAGATATTGAAATTGCTGCAGCTCAAGCAATGGAAAAATATAAATTTATACCAAAAGGTGTTGCATCGGTAGTAAGAAGAAAAGCAAAAATAAAGGTTAAACGGATTCATGATATTGAAGCAAAAGTAAAACATGATGTAATAGCATTTTTAACTTCAATTACTGAACAAGCTGGTATTAAAGCAAGATACCTTCATCAAGGTATGACCTCTTCTGATGTTCTGGATACCGCATTCAATGTTCAACTAAAACAATCTGGAGAAATTTTATTAAAAGATATTGATAAAATATTATCTGTTTTAAAAAAACAAGCTAAGAAACACAAATTTACACCTTGCATAGGTAGAAGCCATGGAATTCACGCAGAACCAATTACTTTTGGTTTAAAGCTTGCTTCATTCTATGAGGAATTTAAAAGAAACAAGAAAAGACTTTCTAGTGCAATTTTTGATATTTCTACATGTGCAATATCAGGCGCAGTTGGAACTTTTGCAAATATTGATCCTAAAATTGAAAGTTATGTTGCAAAAAAAATGAAATTATATCCAGAGCCAATTTCTACTCAAATAATACCTAGAGATAGACATGCGCATTATTTCTCAGTTTTGGGCATTATAGCAGGAAGTATTGAAAGAATTGCAACAGAAATAAGACATTTACAAAGATCAGAAGTTTATGAATTACAAGAATTTTTTTCAAAAGATCAAAAAGGTTCTTCAGCAATGCCGCATAAAAAGAATCCAATATTAAGTGAAAATCTAACTGGACTCGCCAGAATAGTGAGAAGTCATACTATTCCAGCACTTGAAAATATAGCCTTGTGGCACGAGAGAGATATATCTCACTCTAGCGTGGAGAGAAACATCGGACCAGATGCTAATATTACATTGGATTTTGCATTAGTAAGACTAGCTAATCTATTAGATAAGATGATTGTTTACCCAAAAAAAATGACTCAAAACCTAAATTTAACAAAAGGGTTGATATTTTCCCAAGAAGTCATGTTGGAGCTTACAAAAGCTGGAATAACTAGAGAAAAATCCTACAAAATTGTACAAACTTATGCAAAAAGATGTTTCTCTGAAAATAAAAATTTATTTGATTTAATATCTAAAGATAAGAAAATTATGAGTGTTATTAGTGAAAGGAAATTAAGATCAATTTTTAATTACTCAGGACACTTTAAAAATGTTAATTTTATTTTTAATAGAGTTTTTAAATAATGAAAAAAGGTAAAAAGCTTTACGAAGGAAAAGCAAAAATTATATTTGCTTCTGCTGACAAGAATCAAGTTATTCAACATTTCAAAGATGATGCAACTGCATTCAATAATCTAAAAAAAGCAAATATCGAAGGCAAAGGAATATTAAATAATAGAATTTCAGAACATATCTTATCTGCATTAAAAGATGCTGGTATAGAAAATCATTTAATTAAACGTCTTAATATGAGAGAACAATTAATTGATTTAGTTGACATCATACCAATAGAATTTGTGGTAAGAAACATTGTCACCGGATCCTTGACAAAACGATTAGGCATAGAAGATGGAACTAAACTAAACAATCCATTAATAGAATTTTGTTATAAGAATGATGAATTAGGCGACCCATTAATTGCAAGAGAACACATTTATGCATTTGAGTGGGCATCAGTTATTGAATTAGATTATATAACTGAGCAGTGCTTAAGAATTAACGATTTTTTACAAGGTATGTTTAAAGGTGTTGGAATAAAATTGGTTGATTTCAAACTTGAATTTGGAAAAAGAAAATCTGATGGAAAAATTATACTAGCTGATGAAATTAGTCCTGATACTTGTAGATTGTGGGATGCTAATACAGATAAAAAATTAGATAAAGATAGATTTCGAAAAGATCTAGGAGATGTTGTTGAGGCTTACCAAGAGGTTGCAAGAAGGTTGGGAATTCTTCATGAACAGATAAACAATGTAAGACCAATCAAATTTCTCAAACCTACTGCAGTTAAAATTAAGAAAAAATAATGAAAATTAAAGTAATAGTCACTTTAAAAAATGGTGTCTTAGACCCACAAGGTAAAGCAATTCAACAAACCTTAAATGGAATGAATTTTTCAAACGTCGAGGAAGTAAGACAAGGTAAGTTTTTTGAAATAAATGTAAACGAGAATAATGAAGAAAATGCTAAAAGGCAAGTTGAAGAAATGTGTAAAAAACTTTTAGCAAATCTAGTCATTGAGGATTATAAAATCATTTAATCTTTGATGAAGTCCTCAGTAATTATATTTCCAGGTTCAAATTGCGATAGAGACATGGATGTAGCTCTTACAAAATTTGGCTTTAAAAACACTATGGTCTGGCACAATGATCAATCAATGCCAAAAAGTGATTTAATAGTATTACCTGGTGGTTTTTCTTATGGAGATTATTTAAGATGTGGAAGTATTGCATCAAAATCAAAAATTATTAAATCGGTAATCGATTTTGCTCATTCTGGAGGATTAGTGCTAGGTATTTGTAATGGATTTCAAATATTAACTGAGACAGGTTTATTAACTGGAATTCTTCAGCAAAATAAATATCTAAATTTTATTTGTAAAAATGTATTTGTTAAAGTTAAGGATAAAAAAAATAAATTTTTCAAAAACATCAAGAAGGATATTTTAGAATTACACATTGCCCATAATGAGGGAAATTTCTTTTGCACAGATGATGAGTTAAAAAATCTAGAAGACAACAATCAAATAGCCGCCACTTATTGCAATTCTGAAGGTTTAGAAAATGATGAAAATAATCCCAATGGAGCCATCAAAAATATAGCGGGAATATTTAATAAAAATAAAAATGTTTTAGGGATGATGCCACATCCTGAGAGGATGATTGATAAATATTTGTCTGGAGAAGATGGTTCTCTATTCTTTGAAAATCTTTTAGGAAACATGAAATGACTCAAGTTACGGAACAAATTGCAATCGAGCATGGTTTAAAAAAAGATGAATTTTCTAAAATTTGTAAATTGTTAAAACGTACACCTAATATTACTGAACTTGCAATCTTTTCAGCAATGTGGAATGAACATTGTTCATATAAATCATCAAGGAAACATTTAAAAAAATTACACACTAAAGGGAAACAAGTTATTCAGGGACCAGGGGAAAATGCTGGTGTAATTGATATTGGAGATGATGATGCTATTGTTTTTAAAATAGAAAGTCACAACCATCCGTCATTTATAGAACCTTATCAAGGTGCTGCTACTGGTGTAGGTGGAATTATGAGAGATGTCTTTACAATGGGAGCTAGACCTATTGCAAATTTAAATTCTATTCACTTTGGTTCACCCCAACATAAAAAAACTAAAAATCTTTTAAGGGGTGTGGTCAAGGGGATTGGTGGATATGGAAATTGTATTGGGGTTCCTACTATTGCTGGGCAAACCTCTTTTGATGAGTCTTACAATGGAAATATATTAGTCAACGCTATGACCTTAGGATTAGTAAATAAAAATAAAATATTTTACTCTAAAGCTGCAGGATTAAATAAACCTGTAATTTATGTTGGATCAAAAACTGGTAGAGATGGTATTCATGGTGCCAGTATGGCTTCTGCTACATTTGATGATAAAATTGAAGAAAAAAAACCTACAGTTCAAGTAGGAGATCCTTTTACTGAAAAATTATTATTGGAAGCATGCTTGGAGCTAATGGCAGATAATTCGATTATAGCAATTCAAGATATGGGTGCGGCTGGTCTAACATCTTCAAGTGTAGAAATGGCATCAAAAGGAAATCTTGGAATTGAATTAGATTTAAGCAAAGTTCCATGTAGAGAACAAAAAATGTCTCCATATGAAATAATGCTTTCTGAAAGCCAAGAGAGAATGCTAATAGTGCTTGAAAATGGAAAGGAAAATCATGCAAAAAAGATTTTTGACAAATGGAATTTGGATTTTGCCGTAATTGGAAAAACTACAAATACAAAAAAGATAGAATTAATTTTTGAAAATAATAAAGTAGCTGAAATTCCAATTAATCTATTAGCAGAAAATGCACCTGTTTATGAAAGAAAGTGGAAAAAAACGAAACTTCCCCAAAAACTAAGATTAAATAAAGATAATTTCAAATCTTTAAATTTATCTGATTGTTTAAAAAAGATTTTAAGCAATCCAAATATTTCAGAAAAAAAATGGATTTGGGACCAATATGATCATACAGTGATGGGTGATACAATTCAGAAACCCGGTGGTGATGCTGGTGTTGTTAGAGTTCATGGAACTAAAAAAGCAGTAGCTGCATCTGTAGATTCATCAGCATCGTATTGTTTTTCACATCCACTTACTGGCGGAAAACAAGTTGTATGCGAAAGTTGGAGAAATTTAATTTCAGTGGGAGCAAAACCAATAGCGATTACTAATTGTTTAAACTTTGGAAACCCTGAAAAAGAAAAAAATATGGGAGAATTTGTTGAATGTGTGGAAGGTATAGCAGAAGCTAGTAAGTTTTTAGATTTTCCAGTAGTTTCAGGAAATGTTTCATTCTACAATGAAACTAAAGATATAGGTATTAAACCTACACCAGCAATAGGAGGAGTGGGACTAATAAAAGATTATAAAAATATGATATCAATGGATTTTAAAAAGATTGAAAATTCCATTTTTGTTGTTGGAAAAACTGAAGGCCATCTAGGTCAAAGTATATTTGCAAAAGATATTTTAAATGAAAAAAAAGGACCACCACCAAGTATTAATTTATTTAATGAAAGAAATATTGGTGAAACTATTTTAGCTTTGATTGATAAAAAACTGATAGTCAGTTGTCATGATGTATCTTTAGGTGGAATACTGCCAGCTATATCTAAAATGTGTATTTTGGGTAATAAAGGTATAAAAATAAATAATTTAAAAGGGTTAACAAATAAATATGAATATTTTTTTGGAGAAGATCAGGCTCGATATATTGTTGAAATACCTAAAGATAATGTTCAGAAAGTAATTGAAATATTAAACAATAATTCCGTGCATTACGATAATTTAGGAGTAATCCAAGAAAATCAGATGAATTTTAATGATGATATCAATTTGCCTATTGAAGAATTAGCAAATACACATAAGTATTGGTTAAAGGAGTATATGAATAACTAATGGCAATGGATTTAAAAGAAATTGAGAATTTAATTAAAGAAGCTATGCCTGAAGCAACAATTGAAATTCAAGATTTAGCTGGTGATGGTAATCATTATTCAGCAACAGTTACATCACCTCAATTTTCAGGTAAAAGTAAAATAGAACAGCACAAAATGGTTTATAATTCATTAAAAGGAAAAATGGGTAATGAACTTCATGCATTAGCAATTAAAACAAAGGAGATTTAAATGGATCAACAAACTAATGAATTAATTAAAAAAGAAATAGAAAACAACGATGTTTGCTTATTTATGAAAGGAACGCCAGACGCTCCTCAATGTGGTTTTTCAATGGCTGTTTCAAATATTTTAAAAATATTAGAAGTAAATTTTAAAGGAGTTAATGTTTTAGAAAATCAAAACCTAAGAGAAGGTATTAAAAAATATAGTGATTGGCCCACAATTCCTCAGTTGTATGTTAAAAATGAATTTATTGGTGGATGTGATATTGTAAAAGAAATGTATGAGAATGGAGAGCTTAAAAAAGTTTTTGATAGCAAGAACATTTCTTTTAAATCATGAAAAGTTTTATTTATAAAACTGTAATTGCTGTAATTGCCATTGTATTAGTTTATGAACTTACCATTGCTAAACAAATTAAAAATATAACATCTAAAAGTGACATACTATTAAGCAAAGAAGGAAGAAAAGATGGTGTTGATAAAATTCGAGAAGAATTAAAAAAAGCAATTAAGAAGGAAAGATATTTGTCTAAAGAAGACGCAAAATTAATAAACGATTTTTTAAATAAAATTGCTTTGGAATTAGCTGAAGCAGAGAAAAACAATTAATCACAGTACCACAAAATTCCAGTTTTGATTTTATTTTTCATGAATGTGTAGGTATAACCTTCGCTATAAATCAATTTACAATCCTTGGGATTAGATCTTTTAATATTTCTAACATTTTGTAATACATAGTAAGGTCTTTTCTTAGCGGCATCAAGAGCACTATAAGATTTAAAGCAATTATAATTAAATTTTTCTAAGTATATATTGGTGTACTGACCTCCATAAATACAATTTTGTTTATCAAAATCTATTTTTTCAGAGTGATTTACTATTTTTTTACTAAGTTCTTTTCCACTTATTCCCCAATAATCAACCTCAAAATTTTTCTGTATGTTTGTAAATTTAGCTAGTGAGTTTATCCATGTATATTGATAATTTTTTAAAGAAATATTTTCAAAAATAAAAAAAAATATTACAATTATTGAGAAAAAATAAAGTAACTTTTTATTTAAAATAAAAATATTATATAGTCCTATCAAAAATATAAATGGTATTAAAAAAATTAAATGTCTTATTTCGTCATATAATGCAACGTTCTTAATAATAAAAATAAATAATAACGTAATTACTGTAAAAGAAAGTATTCCGTAAAAAATTGTTTTCAAACCATCATTAAAGATTTTATTTTCAATTAATGGAAAAAAAATCAACCCTAGTAAAATTATTAACGGAAGTTTAAAAAACAACCAAATAAAAATATAGCTTGAGGGTAAATTTAATGCATCCATGCAACTTCCAAGAGTCAATGTGCAAATATCATGATAGTACTTGCCCATCCATGAAATCGAATTAAAAAATTCCATAGGATTAAGCCAAAAAACTGGATTTAATATGTAAATAAAAAATAATGAAAAAATTATAAAGTACAGAAAGTTAATTTTGTTAACATTTAAAAACCATAGCAAATTAGTTTTTTTTACGTTTGTTAAAATGATAATTGCAATTAAATATTCAAGTAATATTAATATGCCAGTAATTCTAATGCTTATTAAAAATGCAGTCAAAAATGATATAATAAAAATTTCTTTAATTTTAATTTCATTATCGTGGTAAAATTTTTCAATTAGAATGAATAAAAAATATGTTGATATAATCCAAATAGACATAAATGGTATATCTTTTCCATTTATTAAAGCATGACCAAACAAATAAGGATAAAGATAAAATAAACTAATACAAATAAGTGAAAAATTTTTATTATTAGAAATTTTATAACTTAACAGGTAAAAAAAATATCCTGATAAGCAAAAAATTAAATAAACAGGTACATGTCTTGAAATTAAATATGCTCCTTCAAGAGTTATTTTATTAAATTTAGCTACACTTTCAAAAATTAAAAATTGAATCGGTTGTGAAATATAGTGAAATGCAATTCCATGATATCTATCTAAATATTGAGTAAGAATTTTATAGTTTCCATTATTTTCAAATAATCCTTTAATAGCTTGAAAATTTATTTGCCAATTTAATTGTTCATGATATTGATCATGAGATATTCCAGTTGTAACAGATAAATATAGTCCTGTTAAAAAATAAATACTAAAAATTATTGTAAGTAAAATATTTTTGTAATTAATCATTTTTAAATACACACAATAATGATTTACCAAATTTATTAAATGTTAAAAAATCAATTAATTTTGATAATGGTATTAATAGGTTCCAAAAAAATAATTTTTTCTTTAAACTTGTCTGATTTAAAGAAAAAAATCTGTTTAAAACAAGTAATAAAAAACCAATAGAATCATAGTAAATTAATTTGTCAATTTTAAGTCCAGTTTTTTTTGAAATTAATATAAAATCTTTTTTATTATATCTTTTAAAGTGGCCTACAGATTTATCAAAACTACTATAAAATGATTGATATGCTGGTACGCTAAAAATTAAATATTTATTTTTTTTTAATTTTTTCCTTGCCGATATAATTTCGTGTAAATCATTTTCAATATGCTCCAATACATCAAAATAAATAATAGTATCAAATTTATTTTTTATTTTATCAATTGTATAGTTTTTAATAATGAAATTTTTATTTTTAAATTTTTTTTTTAATAATTTGTAAAGTTTTTTTTCTGGTTCAATTAACGTTGGCTTGTTTACAAATTTACTATAAAAAAATGTTAAACCACCTTTTCCTGGTCCTACTTCCAATAATTTTCCTTTTAAATAATCTTTAATTAATGAAACTTGATATTTTCTAAAATTATATGCTGAATCAAAATGTTCTAATTCAAATCCATCATATTGGATTGGACTCATTAGTTTTTATCTTGAATAATATTCAATAACTAGGTTAGGCTCCATCACAACTGGATATGGGACCTCTTCAAACTTTGGAATTCTAACAAATTTAACTTTTTTATTTTTTTCATCAGACTGTATATATTCGGGAACTTCTCTCTCTTTATTTGCTAGTGCTACGTCAATTATTGCAAGTTGTTTTGATTTGTCTCTTATTTCAATAGAATCTTCTTCTTTGACTTGATAACTTGAAATATTTACTTTTTTTCCGTTAACTTTTACATGACCGTGATTGATTAATTGTCTTGATGAAAAAATCGTGTTTGCAAATTTAGATCGATATACAACTGCGTCTAATCTTCTTTCTAATAATCCAATAAGATTCTCGGCTGTGTTTCCTTTTGCCATAATAGCTTTTTTATATAAATTTCTAAATTGTCTCTCATTCATGTTCCCATAATAAGATTTTAATTTTTGTTTTGCTTGTAATTGAACACCAAAATCTGAGGGTTTAGCTGACTTAGTTTGTCCATGCTGACCTGGTGGGTAAGCTCTTGAGTTAAATGGGCTTTTTGGTCTTCCCCACAAGTTTACTCTCAGCCTTCTATCTACTTTATGTTTAGAATTTAATCTTTTTGTCATCGAATAAATCGCTTTATAAGCACAAGTTTAGTTTTGTCAATCAACCTTTTTTTTACCTAAACAAGCAAATACACTTGATAATATGCGAGTTTCTTTTTTAGATAAATTTAACCTAAAAAAAATACTTCTTAAATTTTCTATCATAATTGGTTTTTTTTCGGAAGGATGGAAAAAATGTATTTCTTCTAAATTTTTTATACATAAGGAAAGCATGTTATTTATATCTTTTTTGGAAGCATTTTTAATTTTTTTAGATCTTTTAAATATAATATTTTTTTTTGTAATTAGTTCGCTTACTGTTTGTGCAATAATTATTAGACTATGTGATAAATTCAATGATCTAAAATTTGTACTTGTTGGTATCTGAAGTGTATAATCCGCATAACTTACCTCATTGTTAGATAACCCTGAGGCTTCTGATCCAAACAAAAAACCAATTTTTTTGGAGAAATCGATCTTATTAAGATCAGCTAAAGTTATATGTGAAATATTTTTATTTCTAAATCTTGCAGATGTAGCTATTAAAATATCAAGTTTATTTAATGAGTCCTCTATATTATTAAATACATTAGCTTTTTTAATAATATCTTTGGCTCCAACCGACGTTGCTAGTATTTTATCATTAGGAAAAATAGGTTTAGGATTAATTAATAACAATTTACTAAAACTAAAATTTTTAATTGCTCTTGCGCATGCGCCTATATTTTCTGATAGTTGGGGTTTATGTAAAATAAATGAAATATTATTAAATGACATTACGTACTAGCAGGAGCGTTATCTTTGAATAATTTATAGTCCAAGCTATCAACTAAGGCTTTAAATGATGCATCAATAATGTTTGGAGAAACCCCAATTGTAAACCAATTTTTTCCCTTAGAGTCTGTACTTTCAATAGATACTCTCGTTGTTGCCTCAGTCCCCGTGTTAAGAATTCTTACTTTATAATCTACTAGTTTTAAATCTTTTAAATATTCAGAATATTTGGCTAACTTATCAATATTATTTCTTATTGCGTTGTCTAATGCATGCACTGGACCATTTCCTTCACCTTCGCAAACAATCGAGTTATTATCAACAACCAATGTGGCTTTTGCAAAAGATATGATTTGATCAGTTTTTTTTTTAACTGTTACTTCATAATCGTTAATAGAAATATATCTGGGTATTGTTCCTATTATTCTCCTAGCTAATAATTCAAAAGAAGCATCTGCACCATCATAACTGTACCCAATGAATTCTCTTCCTTTTACCTCATCTAATAATTTTTTAATCTTTGGATCGTTTTCCTCAAATTCTATACCAATAGAGTTTAACCTGGAAATTATATTAGATTTGCCTGATTGATCTGAAACTACAATGCTTCTTGAATTGCCCACTAATTCTGGTTTAATATGCTCATAAGTTCTTGGATCTTTTTGAACTGCTGATACGTGTAAACCACCTTTGTGAGAAAATGCTGAAGCACCAACATATGGTAAGTGTTGATTTGGTTTTCTATTTAATATTTCATCTAACAATCTTGAACATTGCGTAAGATTTTTAATATTTTTTTCTTTAATATTAATTTCAAATTTATCTTTAAAAACTTTTTTTAAATATAAACTTGGAATAACTGACATTAAATTTGCATTTCCACATCTCTCGCCCAAACCATTAATGGTTCCTTGGATTTGTCTTACACCCGCAAGTACTGCAGAAAGTGAATTTGAAACTGCGTTTTCTGTATCATTATGTGCATGAATTCCTAAATTTCCTCCAGGTATAACTTTCTTCACTTCTGTTATAATTTCAAATATTTCGTTTGGTAAGGTTCCACCATTTGTATCACAAAGCACTACCCACCTTGCACCATTTTCATAGGCTGCTTTTATACAAGAAAGTGCATATTCTTTGTTATTTTTATAACCATCAAAAAAATGTTCTGCATCGAACATAAATTCTTTTTTTTGAGAAACAAAATGTTTAGCGCTTTCAGAAATATTTTCTAAGTTTTCGTCTTTAGAAATACCTAGGGCCACATCAACATGAAAATCCCATGATTTACCAACTAAACAAATTGCTGGAGCATTTGTATTTAGTAATGCAGAAAGCCCAGGATCATTTTCAGCACTTCTTCCAACTTTTTTAGTCATTCCAAAGGCAGTTAATGTTGAATTTTTAAATTTATTTACTTTTTGAAAAAATTCTGTGTCTGTTGGATTTGCACCAGGCCATCCACCTTCTATATAATCAACTCCTAGAATATCTAAAGCCTCTGCAATTTTAATTTTCTCATCAATTGAAAAATCTACACCCTGAGTTTGTGCTCCATCTCTTAAAGTAGTATCAAATATGTATAATTTCTCTTTACTCATTTGTATTTCCATAACGTTGTATCATCTTTGTCTTCAATTAGAATACCATTTTCAAATAATTCATTTCTAATCTTATCAGCTAATTCAAAATCTTTGTTTTTTCTTGCTATATTTCTCGTCTTTATTTTGTTTAGTATCTCGCTTTTAGAAATCTTAATATTTACCATTTTATATGAATTCCATGTTTCTTTATCTTCAACAAGCAAACCAATAAAATTACATGCTTTAATAAATAATTGTTTATCTTTATCATCTCCTTTATTTGCTAAATTATAAAGTTCGTGTAATTTTGCGATATAACCTGGGGTATTAATGTCATCAAACAAAGACTCCAAAATTTCATTTGGCAAAGAATATGTTTGATTTACCTTTGTATAAACTGAGTACCATTTATCTAATATATTTTGACAATTCTTAATTAATTCATCATTCCAATCTAAAGGTTGTCTATAATGAGTATTAATTAAAGCTAATCTTAATACTTGTCCGCTAATTTTATTCTTAAAGTCACTGATTTTTAAAATATTGCCCTGTGATTTAGCCATTTTTTCATTAGACATTGTAATAAATCCATTATGTATCCAGTATTTTGCAAATGATTTTGTATCATTTGCACATCTTGATTGAGCTATTTCATTTTCATGATGAGGAAAAATTAAATCTCTACCGCCTCCATGGATATCAAATTCATTGTCTAAAAATTTTTTAGACATTACTGAACATTCAAGATGCCAACCGGGCCTACCATTGCCCCAAGGTGATGGCCATGAAGGTTCGTCATCTTTAGAGGGCTTCCACAATACGAAATCTGCAGGGTTAATTTTATTTTTTGAGACAACTACTCTCGAACCTGCAACTAGTTCATCTAAGTTTTTGTTTGATAATTTTCCATAATCTTTAAATTTTTCTACTTCAAAATAAACATGGCTATTTTTTTCATAAGCATATCCCTTAGAAATTAAATCTGATATCATTTTAATCATTAGATCTATATTCTCTGTCGCTTTTGGTTCATGAGTTGGTTTTTCGCAAAATAAATAATCACAATCTTTATGAAAATTATTGATAATTTTATTTGTGAGTTCAGAAATAGGTATTTTTTTTTCTTTTGAGGTAATAATAATTTTATCATCAACATCAGTAATATTTCTTACATATATAATTAAACTGTTATTAAATTTTGATTTTAAAATCTTAAATAAGATATCAAAAATAACTAAAGGTCTTGCATTGCCAATGTGAGGATCATCATATACAGTTGGTCCACATACATACATGCCTATTTTTTTTGGATCAATTGGTTTGAATTTTTCTTTCTTATTTCCAAAAGAATTAGTTAAAAATATATCTTTACTCATTATTTCTAGGAATATACTGAATTATGTGTTTTGTGAATCCTAGATTATCTAGGAATTATACAAACTGGAATAGGCTCCATTTTATGAAGATTTGTAAGCCTTATTTTTTCATATTTTTCCCTATTTGGGGATTTTGGATCATTCATTGCTGCTTCAATATCCTTGTAACTCATGCCTAATTGTCCTTCATCTGTTCTTCCATCATCCCATAATCCATCTGTTGGCGGTGCATGAATTATTTCTTCTAAAATGTTTAATTCTTTTCCAATTTCCCAAATCTCAGTTTTACTACAATCTGCTATAGGTGAAATATCTACTCCACCATCTCCATATTTTGTATAAAAGCCCACTCCAAAATCTTCTACTTTATTGCCAGTTCCTACAACTATTCCATTATTTGCAGCTGCTACTTGATAAAGTGTTGTCATTCTGAGTCTGGCTCTTGAATTTGCAAAACCATGGTCATTTTTAAAATTTGATAAATTATTTTCAAATGATTTAAATAAATCATCTAGTTCAATTACATGACCTTCTACATTATTAAAATTTTTGATTAACCAGTCTTTATGTTTAATACTTAAATCGTGTTGTGATTTATGTTGTTTAATTGGCATGCATAAAACAATAGTTTTTAAACCCGTCATTGCACTTAGAGTACTTGAAACAGAAGAATCTATACCTCCAGAAACACCTATTATTAAAGATTTGGCACTTTTAGGCATATTTTTTATATAACTTCTAATCCAGTTAGAAATAAAATTAATTTTTTCTTTAGTATTCATAAAGCTGATAATAAGGATTTTTTTTTAAGATACAGCTTGTATTTTTGTCCTGCTGTAAATTGTATTTTTTTTAATCTCGTCAGATATCAAGAAAGCAAGCTCGAGGGCTTGATTTGAGTTAAGTCTTGGGTCACAATGTGTGTGATATCTGCTAGATAAATCCTGATCTGATATTTTCTGAGCACCTCCCGTACATTCTGTCACATTCTGTCCTGTCATTTCTATATGTAGGCCCCCTGCAAATGTTCCCTCTGATTGATGAACACCAAATACATTTTTAACTTCTTTAAGTACATTATTAAATGGTCTTGTCTTAAATCCTGTTGTTGACTTTATAGTATTGCCATGCATTGGGTCGCATGACCAGACTACATGAATGCCTTCTTTTTTAATTTTTCTGATTAATTTTGCCAAAAACTTTTCTACCTTATCATGTCCAAATCTAGAAATTAAAGTAATTTTCCCTTTATCATTTTTTGGATTTATTAAATTACAAATTTTTACAATTTCATCTGGGTCTGATGTTGGACCACATTTTATTCCGATTGGATTTTCTATTCCTCTACAGAATTCTACGTGTCCACCATCTATTTGTCTTGTTCTATCACCTATCCAAACAAAATGTGCTGATGTATCATGATACTCACCTGTAGTTGAGTCGACTCTCGTCATACTTTCTTCGAATGGAAGAAGTAAAGCTTCATGTGAAGTCCAAAAGTTTACTGTTTTTAATCTTCTGTTAAATTCTGAAGTTATTCCACATGCATCCATAAATGCTAATGCATCTGCAATCTTATCCTCAAGTTCTTTAAATTTTGCTGCTTGCGGACTATTCTTTATATATCCTAAGTTCCATAAATGTACTTTTTTAAGATCCGCAAATCCACCATGACAAAAAGCTCTAATTAAATTTAAGGTTGATGCAGCTTGAGAATATGCTTTAAACAATCTTTTTGGATCTGGTTTTCTTGATTTCTCTGAAAATTCTATTCCATTAATATTGTCGCCTAAATAACTAGGTAATTCTAAATCGCCTTGTTTTTCTGTTGATGCACTTCTTGGTTTAGAAAATTGTCCAGCTATTCGCCCCAACTTTACTACTGGAAGAGAAGCTGAATAAGTAAGAACTAATGACATCTGAAGCATCACTTTAAAGTAATCCCTAATATTATCAGGATTAAATTCTGCAAAACTTTCTGCACAGTCGCCACCTTGCAATAAAAAAGCTTTTCCATCTACAACATCAGCTAGTTGTTGTTTAAGATGTCTTGTTTCACCAGCAAAAACTAAAGGAGGAAAATTTTTCAATCTGTTTAAAACAGAATTCAATTCCTTTTCATCCTCATAAGTTGGGATGTGTTTTACAGGATAGTTTCTCCAGCTATTTAATTTCCATTTTTTCATATTCAACTTGAAATTGTTTTAACAGAGTTTATCAATTATTCAACAGTGACAGATTTTGCTAAATTTCTTGGTTTATCTATATCATAACCTTTATTTAGCGCAGAATGGTAAGCAAGTTTTTGTAATGGAATTGTAATTAAAAAAGGCAATAAATCATCATTTGTATTTTCTACTTTTATAGATTGCCAAATATTTTCATGAACTATTTCATCTTTACTTTTATTTGTAATCAAAAGAACTTTGGCTCCACGCGCAATTACTTCTTGCATATTTGAAATTGTTTTTTTGAAATATTCATCTCTTGGAGCTAAAACAACAACTGGCATCCCATCTTCAATTAAAGCTAAAGGCCCATGTTTCATCTCACCAGCTGGGTATCCTTCTGCATGTACATATGCTAACTCTTTCAATTTAAGTGCTCCTTCTAATGCTATAGGATAAGAAAAACCTCTTCCTAAGAACATCGAACCTTTTGCATCAACAAAACTTTTACAAACTAATTGAATTTGGTCCTCTGTTAAAAGAGTTTTTTTTACATTTTTTGACAATTCCAATAAGGATTTAACTTTTAATTTAAAAATCTTTTTGTCTATTTCTTTTCTATCAAAAGATAATTTTAGACACAGAATATACAGAACTAACAGCTGACCTAAAAATGCTTTTGTAGAAGCAACACCAATTTCTGGACCACAATGTATGGGTAAAACAAAGTTAGAAACTCTAGCTATAGAGCTTTCTACTACATTAATAATAGAGCATGTTTTAACATTATTTCTGTTACATAAGTCTAATGCTGCGTATGTATCTGCTGTTTCTCCAGATTGTGATACAAAAATATAAAGACAATCTTTTTTAAACTTGTTTTTTCGATATCTAAATTCAGAGGCTATATCTACATTTACATCAAAGCTAGTATGTTGTTCAAACCAATATTTGCCCATTAAACAAGAGTGATACGCTGTACCACAACCTATTAAAAGTATTGAAGATATTTCTGAAGCCTTCCAGGGAAAATTATAAATATTTATAGAATTACTAATTTTGTCTATGTATTCATTTATACAATTTTTAATAGTAGTCGGTTGTTCATCAATTTCTTTTGCCATAAAATGTTTATAATCACCTTTTTCATATTCTTTGTCATTTTTTGAAAGTTCTAAAATTTTTTTATTTATTTTTTTTCCTTTTTCATCATAAAATTCAACATTATCTTTTTTAATTATACAAAATTCACTGTCATCTAGATAAGTGATTTTATTAGTCATTGATTTCAAGGCATAGGAGTCAGAGCCTAAATAATTTTCATTTGGTCCATAACCTACAGCAAGAGGCGAACCTCTTCTTGCGCCAACAATTAAATCTGGTTGATCTTGAAATATTATGCCTAATGCAAAACTTCCATGAACCCTTTTAAGCATTTTAATAATTGAATTTTTTAAATCGTATTTTTTTAGATATTCTGTAATTAAATGAACAATAACTTCTGTATCTGTTTGAGATTTAAATACATATCCTTTTTTCATCAAAAGTTTTTTTAGAATTGTTGAATTTTCAACTATCCCATTATGTACTACAGAAACTTTATCTGAAGAATGTGGATGAGCATTTATTGTACTTGGTACTCCATGCGTGGCCCATCTAACATGACCTATGCCAACGTTTCCTTCTAAACTTTGTTTTGAAAGACTATTTTCTAGGGCGTCTACTCTACCTTCACATTTAACTTCCTTAATGAAACCTCTTTCTAAAGTTGCAATGCCAGCAGAGTCGTAACCTCTATACTCTAATTTTCTCAAAGAATTAAGTATTGAGTTCGAAACATTTTTTGAACTAGTAATTCCTACAATTCCACACATTTATTTTTTTTTATAATTTTTAATTTCTACTTGGTTTGATCTTGTTAAAGCCAATGTATTTTTATTTACTTTTTTTGTTATGACCGATCCTGCGCCTACAATACTTTTTTCTTCAATAGTAATGGGGGCTACAAGAGATGTATTTGATCCAATAAAAACTTTATCTTTTATTGAAGTTTTATGTTTTTTAATACCATCATAATTGCAAGTTATAGTTCCAGCTCCTATGTTTACATTTTTTCCTAAGCTGGCATCTCCAACATATGACAGATGGTTTACTTTTGAATGTTTTCCAATTTTACTTTTTTTAATTTCTACAAAATTTCCAACTTTAGATCCTTCGCTTAAAATGGTTCCAGGTCTAAGTCTTGCATATGGACCAATAGAGACATTATTTTCAACTTTCACATCTTCTAAATGAGAAAAAGATTTTATAGTTATATTATTTTTCAAGATTACATTTCCTATAAAAACAACATAAGGTTCTATTAAAACATTTTTACCTATTTTGGTTTTATTAGAAAAAAAAATGGTTTCAGGAGATACCATTTTTACCCCCTGTTTTAAAAATTTATATCTTAATTTTTTTTGAATTATTTCTTGCTTCATATAAAATTATATATATTTAAGTAAATGATATAATTAAGTCACAAATTATTTCTTATTAATACTTTAAAAATGAGTCAAAAATTAACAGTTATATTCGATCTGGATGGAACTCTGGTAGAAACAGCGCCTGATTTGATTAATGCTCACAATCACGTTATGGCCAAGTATGGTTTTGTATCAAAAAAATCCAAGGATATAAAAAAATTAGTTGGCAAAGGTGCAAATTCTTTAATCACAAGATCTGTTTGGGGACAGGCACAAGAAAACTTCAAAAAAATAAATAATGAAACCCTTAAAAAGAATATGGTAAATGAATTTTTAGATTACTATACAAAAAATATTTGTGTTGAAAGTAAAATTATAAATGGTGCTGAAGATTTTCTAAAATGGTGTAGGAAAAATAATATATCCTTGGGAGTATGCACAAACAAACAGGACTACTTGTCTGTTGATTTGTTAAAAAAATTAAAAATTAATCATTACTTTGAATATATTGCTGGAAGTAATACATTTGATTTTTGCAAACCAGATCCAAGACATTTAACTAATATTATAGAAATTATGCAGGGAGATATAAAAAAATCTATAATGATTGGTGATAGTGAAACCGATGCTGAAACTGCTAAATCTGCTGGTGTTCCTTTTATACTACTAGAAAATGGATATACTGAAAAAAAAACATCAGAAATACATCATGACCATTTAATTAAAGATTTTGTAGGTATTGAGGCAATTATAATGAAATATCTCAATCATTAATATTGATTAAACTTTAAGCTAGCTGTAAATAATTACCCGAAAGGAGTAATGGTGATATTACATACAGTAAAGGTTTATCCATCGAAAAAAAAACTTCCAAAAAAAAATCAATTAGCTTGGAAGATTGCAGAGATTGCAAGTGATAACGCAAAACTTGATAAATATTCTGCTGACATGGTAATTAATAGAATCATTGACAATGCATCGGTTGCAATAGCATCTATAAACAGAAAACCTGTTATTTCCTCAAGAGAGATGGCGCTAGCACATACTAGAAAAAATGGTGCTACAATATTTGGCATCAATTCAAAAAAGAAATTCGATTGTGAATGGGCAGCTTGGACCAATGGTACAGCTGTAAGGGAACTTGATTTTCATGATACTTTTTTAGCTGCAGATTATAGTCATCCAGGTGATAATATTCCTCCCCTTTTAGCTGTTGCTCAACAATTAAAAAAAAATGGAATGGATCTATTAAGAGGAATTATTACTGCGTATGAAGTGCAGGTAAATTTAGTTAAAGGAATTTGTTTACATAGGCATAAAATAGATCATATTGCACATCTGGGGCCAAGTGTTGCGGCTGGAATTGGTTCGATGCTTAAACTTAATACTGAAACAATTTACCAGTCGATCCAACAAGCTTTGCACATTACTGTTTCAACGAGACAATCAAGAAAAGGTGAAATATCTAGCTGGAAGGCATTTGCGCCAGCGCATGCTGGAAAATTGGGAATTGAAGCTGTAGACAGAGCTATGAGAGGTGAAGGTGGACCAAGTCCAATTTATGAGGGTGAAGATAGTTTAATAGCGAGGATACTTGGTGGAAAGAAAGCAAAATATAAAGTGCCCTTACCAAAAAAAAATGAGAAAAAAAAAGCTATCCTAGAAACATATACAAAAGAGTATTCGGCAGAATATCAGGCTCAAGCACTTATTGATCTTGCAAAAAAACTTAAAGCAAAAATTAATAATCTAAAATATATTAAAAAAGTAGATATTTATACAAGTCATCATACTCATAATGTGATTGGAACAGGTGCGAACGACCCTCAAAAAATGGATCCAAATGCAAGTCGGGAAACACTTGATCACTCAATAATGTATATATTTGCTGTGGCCTTAGAAGATGGCGACTGGCATCACGAAAAATCATACAGTAAATCAAGATCCAATAGAAATAGTACAATTAAATTATGGAAATCAATTAAGACTCATGAGGATAAAAAATGGACTAGAAAATATCATGATCCTAACCCAATGAAAAAATCATTTGGAGCAAAGGTAATAGTAACTTTAAAAAATGGAGAAAAAATAACAGAACAATTAGAAAGAGCAGACGCACATCCTAATGGAAAAAGGCCATTCAAAAGAAAAAATTATATAAAAAAATTTAAAATTCTTACGAATAAAATAATATCAAAAAAAGAAAGTGAAAGATTTTTAAAAACAGTTCAAAACTTGCGGAAAATAAAAAATGGGCAGCTACATAAACTAAACATTGAAGTAAGTAATAAAAAATTAAAAAGAAATAATAGAAAATCTATTTTTTAATGCATTTTGTTAAAAAAAAACCTGAGGATAAAAGAATTGATTTTAATAAAAAGTTAAATTCTAATAAAATTTTAAGAGTCCCGGGTGCTTATAATCCACTTACAGCAAAACTTATAGAAGAGATAGGTTATGATGCAGTTTATGTATCTGGAGGTGTTATGTCTAATGATTTAGGTTATCCAGATATTGGTTTAACAACTTTAAAAGATGTGAGTAATAGATCAAATCAAATAGCGAGAGTTACAAATCTACCGACTATTGTTGATATAGACACAGGTTTTAAATCTTGTAAAGAAACAATTGAAACTTTAGAAAATTACGGAATTACTGCAATTCATATAGAGGATCAAATTGCAAGAAAGAGATGTGGTCATCTTGAAAATAAAGAATTAATTTCAACCGAAAAAATGTTAAAAAAAATCAAAGAATGTGTGAATGCAAAAAAGGATAAAAATTTTAAAGTCATTGCTAGATCTGATGCTAAATCTGTTGAAGGCTTAGATAAAATGATTGATAGATGTAAATCATATATAGATGCTGGTGCTGAGATTATTTTTCCAGAAGCATTAAAGAATGAGAAAGAGTTTGAAAAAGTAAGAAAATCACTTAGTTCATATTTGTTGGCTAATATGACGGAGTTTGGTAAATCTAAGTTATTGAATTATCAAGAGTTGGAAAATTTGGGATATAATATTGTTTTATACCCTGTAACCACCCAAAGATTAGCGATGAAAAATGTAGAAGATGGACTGCGTGCTATTTTTACTGATGGACATCAAAATAATATAATTGATAAAATGCAAACTAGAAAAAGATTATATGATTTAGTTGATTATGAAAAATATAATTCACTAGACGAAAAAATATATAATTTTAACACCGATGGACATGAATAATGAGTGATGAAATAAAAAAAGGGTTATTGGGAATTGTTGTTGATGAGACTGAAGTTTCTAAAGTTATGCCTGAAATTAATTCTTTAACATACAGAGGTTACGCTGCTCAAGATTTATGTGCAAAATGTAAGTTTGAAGAAGTTGCTTATTTAATTTTGAATGGAGAACTTCCAAATAAAAGTCAGCTTAAAAAATTTGAAAATCAAGAACGTAAGGAAAGGAAACTTTCAAATACCTTACTTCAAGACATCAGGAGATTTCCAAGGAATGCTCATCCAATGGATGTGGCTAGAACTACCGTCAGTATAATGGGTCTTGAGGATAAAGAGACTAAAGATAATTCACCAACTGCAAATATGAGAAAGGTAATGAGAATATTTGCTAAAACACCAGTTGCTCTTGCTGCCTTTTATAGAGTGAGAAAAGGAAAAAAAATTATTCCACCAAAGAAAAATTTATCATTTTCTGAAAATTTCTTTCATATGTGTTTTGGAAAAGTGCCAGATAAAGAAATAGTTAAAGCTTTCGATGTATCATTAATTTTATATGCTGAGCATAGTTTTAATGTCTCAACATTTACAGCTAGGACTATTACAAGTAGCTTATCAGATATCCATGGAGCAATAACAGGAGCTATAGCAAGCCTAAAGGGACCACTTCATGGAGGAGCCAATGAAGAAGTAATGCATATGATGAATAAAATTAAAAAACCAGAATATGCATTTAAATGGATTAATAAAGCCTTAGATAATAAAGATGTTGTAATGGGGTTTGGACATAGGGTTTATAAAAGTGGAGATTCACGAGTTCCAACAATGCGAGAATATTTTGGAAAAGTAGCTAGATTGAAAAAAGACAAAAAATTTGAAAAAATTTACAATATCGTTGAGAAAGTTATGATCGAAAGAAAAAATATTCACCCCAATGTAGACTATCCAACGGGCCCAACATATCATCTAATGGGCTTTGATACTGATTTTTTTACACCTATTTTTGTGATTTCAAGAATTACTGGTTGGTCAGCTCATATTATTGAACAGCATGCGGCAAACAAGTTAATTAGGCCGCTTGCTAAGTACAAAGGTAATCAGCATAGAAAAGTAGTTAGACTAAATCAAAGATAATTTTTCAGCTAAAATATTTTCATCATCAAGCTTGGTTAATTTATAACCATAGGATATTAGTTTTTTCTTTATTAGTTCTAATTTTTCACCTTCTTTGAATGTTCCATCAAAATGCTTTGATTCGAACAGAATATTTTTAATATTAATTTTTTTAAAATCGATAGAATTAATAATGTTATATTCTGCACCTTCAACATCGATTTGTAATTTTTCTATAGATTTAATTTCATATTTATTTACTAAAGTATTAAAATTTATAAATTCAATTTCAATAGTTTCAATATCACTTTCTTCAATTTTAAATCTTTTAGTTCTGTGGGCTAAAATATGATTCTTATTAAACGATCCAATACCACTCGCCCAATGTTTTCCTAGTTTTGCTATTGAATTTTCTTTTACATAAAAAAATTTTTCATTCTTATTTTCTGAAAATATGGCATTAGTGCAGATTAATATATTTTTCCTGTCTTTATAATTTTTTTTCAAAATATTATAATTGTAAGGTACAGGTTCTATTAGAAGAATATTTTGGTCTTTATAGTTTGATATCTCGTTTTGTAACCAAACACCAAAATGTGCTCCAATTACAACAAGACCAAAGTCTTTCATTTACAACTAAAAAATTAACTGAATGCCTCTGTCCAAGATCCTTGGGTAGAAGCTTTTGAATATTCGGTCGCTCTACCTTCGAAAAAGTTCATATGTTCAACTGCATTCAGCATGGTATCAAGCCATGTTAATGGATTTTTTTGTACATCATAAATTGGTTCTAGACCTAATTGAGATAATCTTCTATTGCCAATAAATCTAATATAATCTTTAACCTCTTGGGCCGTTAGACCATTCATTGGTCCCATTTCAAAAGCTAAATCGATAAATGCATCCTCATGATGAACTATAGTTCTGCAAGCTTCGTATAATTCTTTTTTGAGTTGAGGAGTCCAAATTTCTGGGTTTTCTTTTATAAATTCTTTGAATAGCCTAATCATTGAATTACAATGCAATGTTTCATCTCTTACTGACCAGGTTACAATCTGACCCATGCCTTTCATTTTGTTAAATCTTGGAAAGTTTAATAAAATTGCAAAACTTGCAAATAATTGTAAACCCTCTGTAAAAGCACTGAATACTGCAACTGTCTTTGCTATATCCTCTTTAGAATTTACATTAAAGTTTTGCATATAATCATATTTATCTTTCATTTCTTTATATTTCATAAACGCTGAATATTCAGACTCGGGCATACCGATAGTATCTAAAAGATGTGAATACGCTGCAATATGAACGGTTTCCATGGACGCAAACGATGTCATCATCATTAAAACTTCGGTGGGTTTAAATACTGTAGTGTAATGTCTCAAATAACAGTTATTAACTTCAACATCAGCTTGAGTAAAAAATCTGAATATTTGAGTTAGTAAGTTTTTCTCAGCTTGAGACAAGTTTTTTTGCCAGTCTCTTACGTCGTCTCCTAGAGGGACTTCCTCTGGAAGCCAATGAATTCTTTGTTGAGTCAACCAAGCATCATAACACCAAGGATATCTAAATGGCTTATAGACAGGATTTTCAACAAGTAGTCCCATTTTTTTTGGTTTTATAATTTTTTGATCTTGCTTTTTAAAACTTTCTACTGACATGATAAGCACTCCTCGTATTCTGGTTGTTCATTTTTAGTGTTTTTTGATTTATAGACATTGGATGTAACATCCGTTGATTTTGTATCATTTACATTTTCAGCTCTTTGTATTGATTTGGATCTACAATAATAAAGGCTTTTCAACCCTTTTTTCCAAGCTTGAAAATGAATTTGATGTAAGTCTCTTTTATGAATATCTGCAGGTATGAATATATTTATTGATTGAGCTTGAGATATATAAGGTGTCCTGTCAGCACCTAAATCAATTATCCACCTTTGGTCTAGTTCAAAAGCTGTTTTAAATACATCTTTTTCCTCTTGAGTTAAGAAATCAAGATGTGATACAGACCCTTGATTAGTAGTTATACCTGACCATGTCTCATCGTCATTTTTAGAATGTTTATCTAAAAGTTTAGCAAGATATTTATTTCTAACATTAAATGAGCCTGAAAGAGTTTTATGAGTATAACTATTTGCTGCTATTGGTTCAACCCCTGGAGATGCGCCACCACAAATAATTGATATTGAGGCAGTGGGTGCAATTGCAGTTTTATTTGAAAATCTTTCATTTATACCATACTCAGAAGCGTCTGGGCAAGGACCTCTTTCTTCCGCTAAATCTTTAGATGCTTGATCAACTTGTTCTTGAATATTTTTGAATATTTTTTTATTCCAAACTTTAGCCATTACTGACTCGAAAGGTATCATTTTTTGCTGAAAATAGGAGTGCATTCCCATAACTCCCAAACCTACACTTCTTTCTTTCATTGCAGAATAAGTTGCATCACTAAATTCTTCTGGTGCTCTTTCAATGAAATCAGTTAATACATTATCTAAAAATCTCATCACATCTTTAACAAAGTTTTTATCATCTTTCCATTCATCGTATTTTTCTAAATTTAAAGATGACAAACAACAAACGGCTGTTCTATCTCTGCCTTCTTTATCAACTCCTGTTGGTAAAGTAATTTCACTACATAAGTTTGAAGTTTTTACAGTTAAGCCAGCAAGTTTATGATGCTGCGGAATTTGTCTATTAACTGTATCAATATAAATTATATACGGTTCGCCAGTTTCAACTCTAGCTGTTAAAAGCCGTATCCATAAATTTCTGGCTGAAACTGTTGACTGGACTGCTCCATCTTTAGGACTTTTCAAAGCCCATTGTTCATCCAATTCTACTGCTCTCATAAATGCATCACTTACAAGAACTCCATGATGTAGATTTAGTGATCTTCTATTTGGATCTCCACCTGTTGGTCTTCTCATTTCAATAAATTCTTCTATTTCTGGATGATCAATTGGAAGATAACATGCTGCAGACCCTCTTCTTAATGAGCCTTGACTAATAGCCATTGTTAAAGAGTCCATAACTTTTATAAAAGGAATAATTCCGGAAGTCTTTCCTACTCTTCCAATTTTTTCTCCAATCGATCTTAAATTTCCCCAATAACTTCCAATACCACCACCTTTTGCGGCAAGCCAAACATTTTCACTCCATAAATCTAAAATTCCATGTAAACTATCTCCAGCCTCATTTAAAAAACATGAGATAGGCAAACCCCTTTTTGTTCCACCGTTAGACAGAACAGGAGTTGCTGGCATAAACCATAAATTACTAATATAATTATATAATCTTTGAGCATGCAGATTGTCATCTGCATAATGACTTGCAACTCTCGCAAATAAATCTTGAAAAGACTCATTTTGACCCAAATATCTGTCACTTAATGTTGCTTTTCCAAAATCAGTTAAATTTTCATCTTTAGATCTGTCAATCTTGATTGTGATACCTTTTGAATTTTGAAATAGTTCTGTATTGTCTGAAAGTGAGAATAAGTCTGGTCTTTTTTGAGAGTTATCTTCAATATTAATTACATTATTATTAGTATATTCTGAGACAGCTTTTTTAATGGCTTGAGACAAGACTTTATTCATGTATCTTCCTTATTTTAAACGTTAAACTTATGTAAAACAACTATATGTTGTGTGTTGAAAAGGTTAATATACTATATAAACTACAATTCAAGAGAACATTTATAGAAAATTAGTTTTTTTATTCAACAAAAAACCAAAAAAAATGTAGATATATCCACATGTCTGAAACTATAAAAATCGACCCTTTTGGCTTTAGAGAATATGACGCACGATGGTTATATCCAAAAAAAATAAATGGAGCGGGAATCAGGGAGGTAGGAAAAGGCTTTGGATCCCAAATTATTAGATTTAAAAAAAATGCGAGAGTTACTATTGGTTACGATTATAGGTCGTACAGCGAAGAAGTGAAAAACCATTTTGTAGAGGGTTTGGTTTCAACTGGATGCAATGTGGAAGATCTTGGTTTATGTCTTTCACCCACAATTTATTTTTCACAATTTGATCTTAATTCTGATGCCGTTGCAATGATTACCGCAAGCCATAATGAAAATGGCTGGACAGGTATAAAAATGGGTATCAAAAAAGGACTAACTCATTGTTATGAAGAGATGAGGGAATTAAAAAAGATAGTATTAGAAAAGAGATTTGAAAACGGAAAAGGAACTTATAAAAAGATTGAAAATTATAAATCAAAATACATTGAACATTTATCTATAAATAAAATTAATAAACGACTTAAAGTAGTAGCTGCATGTGGAAATGGAACGGCTGGAGTATTTGCTCCAGAGATACTAAAAAACATTGGATGTGAGGTGATTGAATTAGACTGTAATTTAGACTTTACTTTTCCAAAATATAATCCAAATCCAGAAGATCTAAAAATGCTTCATGAAATTGCGAATTGCGTAAAAGAAAATAAAGCAGATGTAGGCTTTGGTTTTGATGGGGATGGTGATCGTGTAGGAGTTGTAGATGAATTGGGAAATGAAATATTTTCTGATAAAATTGGTCTTTTGCTAGCAAGAGATATTTCAAAAAAATACCCTAAAAATAAATTCATTGTAGATGTAAAATCTACAGGATTGTATGAAAATGATGAAATTTTAAAACAAAACAATTGCCAAACAGTCTATTGGAAAACAGGACACTCATATATAAAAAAAAAGGTTAATGAGGATAATGCAATTGCAGGCTTTGAAAAAAGCGGACATTTCTTTTTTAATCAACCATTGGGATATGGATACGACGATGGTATAAATTCCGCAATACAAGTTTGTAAATTGCTTGATAATGAAGAACATAAACTCAGCAAATTAATTACTTCTCTACCAAAAACATATCAAAGTCCAACTATGGGACCTTTTTGCAAGGATGAAGAAAAATATGGAGTTATTGAGGAAATAACTAAAAAAATAATAAATTCTAAAGAAAACAACCAAAAGATTGATGGTCAAGAAATTAATAATATCTTAACAGTAAATGGTGTTAGGTTTAGCCTTAAAGACGGTTCATGGGGTTTGATTAGAGCTTCATCAAATAAACCATCTTTAGTAATCGTTACTGAAAGCCCTACATCTGACGATAGAAAGAAAAATATATTCTATTTTATAGATGCTCTGCTCCAGCAAACTGGGAAAATTGGAGAATACGATCAAAAAATATAAATTCAAGATTCAATTAATAAGAGTTAATTAAAATAGAGAGAATCAGATATAAGATATTTAAGGGAGTGGCAGAGGGAGACTGAAACCGCTCCCGATTTTATATATTTAGATATCTATACAAAAATATACTCCCCACAACTAAAAGAAATATACCAAAAAACTTTGTAATTTTTTGTTTTTCAATTTTATGTACAGCGTTCGCTCCTAACTTTGCCATAAAAGTTGTAATAGGTATAAAAATTAATAGCGCTGGAATATTAATAAAACCAACACTTAATGGAAGATCTGCATCTAGATATGAACCAGAAATTAAAAACCCTATTGCTCCAAATAAAGCAATAAAAAAGCCAATAGCTGCAGCACTTCCAATAGCTTTATTTATTGGATAACCAAAATATTTAAGAATAGGAACATTCATCACGGCTCCACCTATTCCCATAGGTGCGGAAACAAATCCCGAAATAAATCCAAAAACTATTTTTGGAAGTAGATTAAAATTAGGTTTTGTATCTTGAGCTTTTTCTTTCAAAAATAACAAATAAATACTTAAAAAATAAACAATTATTGTAAAAAATAAAATTAAACCTTTTGTTTTCATAATCGATGCTAGCAATGTTCCAGCGATTACACCAATAATAACGAAAAGCGCATATGACTTTATTATTTGAAGATCTACAGCTCCGTGTTTATTGTGTGTGTACACCGAAACAAAAGATGTAGGTATAATGATAGAAAATGATGTTCCAACCGCTAAGTGCATAACGTAATTTGGATCTATATCAAGTGAACTAAATATAAAAAATAAAAAAGGTACTGTAATTAATCCACCACCTATACCAAATAATCCAGCAAAAAAACCAACTGGAAAAGCTGTTATAACCATTAATATTATAAATAGTAAATATTGATTTTCTAAAATTTGGCCAATCAATTAAATGCTCACTTCTTGTTGGTGTGGATACTTAACCTTATCTAAGATATGATCTACTTTTTGAACGTCAGCATCTCTGACACACATATTTTCACTTAAATATCTTTTCCAGAAACTTGATCCGGATATTCCATGATACAAACCAAGTGTATGTCTCATTATATGATGAAGCTTAGTTCCTTTTTTAATTTCAAATTTAACATAATCAATTAACTCTTTTATAACTTCCTCTCTAGTTAAAATATTTTCATTTAAAAAAATATCTTTTTCAATGTCTGCTAGAAAATATGGTGAATGATAAACTGATCTTCCAATCATAACACCATCAACTTGTTTAAGATGATCTTTAATATGATCTGTGCTTGTAATTCCACCATTGATAATAATTTCAAGATTGGGAAAATCTTTTTTTAATTTGTAAACAACTTCATATTTTAAAGGAGGTATATTAAGATTTTGTTTTGGTGTAAATTTTCCGAGCATTGCTTTTCTTGCATGCATAATAAATGTTTTTACTCCTGTTTTTGATAAAAGGTTTATAAAGTTGTAAATATTTTCATAATCTTCTACATTATCGTAACCAATTCTAGTTTTAACTGTCACTGGTAGCTTTGTAGATGCAACCATCTCATTTAAGCAATCCGCAACTAAATTTGGTTCTTTCATTAAACACGCGCCAAATTTATTTTTTTGAACTTTTTTACTCGGACAACCTAAATTTAAATTAATTTCATCATAACCAAAATCTTCACCAATTTTTGTTGCGCTTGATAAAAGCTTGGGTGACGATCCACCCAATTGAAGTGCTACTGGTTTTTCTTTAATATTAAAATCTAAAAGTTTTTTTTTGTCACCCCTATCAATTGCTTCTGAAACAATCATTTCAGTATAAAGAAGCACATTCTTGCTAATCAATCTTAAAAAATATCTTTCATGACGATCTGTACAATCCATCATGGGCGCAACTGAAACTAGTCTATTCATAAAAATTTAGAGAATTAATATATTATTTAATTAGCTATTTGAAGTTTCTGAATCTTCTGTAGCAGCTTCATTATTTTCCTCTTCACTCATTTGGTCTAATGAAACTTCCCCAGTTTCTGTTTCTTCGGCCTGAACATCTGGAGCATTTGTCAATTCTGCTAGATCTTCTTTTGAAACTTGAATTTTTTCTGGAATTTTTCTTGCTCTTTTTGATGGAAGAATAGGTACACCGCTTTTTGAAATTTCACCTTTATAAAGATTTTCAAAATCATCTCCGATTTCTTCATCTTCTTCTGATACATCGTCTATTTGCTCAACATGTTTTCTTAATTTGTATACTGCGCTATCAACTAATTCTGTAACTTTAACTTTTTCTTCAGCTATTTCTCTTAGAGAGATGACTGTGTTTTTATCATTATCTCTTGGTAAAGTTGGTTCAATTCCAGAGTTGAGTTGAGTTACTCTTTCTTTCGCCACTAATACTAGTTGATAAGGACTATCTACTTTATCAATACAATCTTCTACTGTTACTCTTGCCATGCGTGGTATTTATACTCCGATATAAACAAAATCAAGGATTTTTATATTTTTGTAGGGTTTAATTTATTTCTTATAAGTAAAAGAGAAATCAAAGAAATTGATATATAAATCGATGAAATTAGAGCAATCTGCTCGATTGAAAAGCCCCTATCAATCAATACTCCAAACAAGGCTGTACCAAAAGCTGTTGCAAAAACCATTAAAGCAGTAGTTAATGCTTTTATTGAACCAATATATTTTACTCCATAAATTTCAGCCCATGTCGAAGAACCTAGAACGTTTGCGAATCCGTTTGAAATTCCAATTAAACCAAGAAAGACAAATGCGGTTATGGGATGATTAAAATACATTATCACTATTACAGCAAGTAACAGAGGAATATTCATAAAAATTAATAATTTTCTACTGGTAAACTTGTCTATTAAAAAACCTGATAAAAATAAAGTTATTACAGATAGTATTGAGTAAGCCATGAAAGATTGGGCGATAATAAATGGTCCCCAGTTTTTAGATTCTAAAATAAAAGATTGATAAACAAAAGTACCTGTGGCAATCCATGGCATCGCAAGCATATTTGCACATACCACATAAAATCTAAAATCTTTAATAACTTCAATTCGCTTCCAGTCTTTAATTTTATCCTCTGAGGAATTTTCGTCCTCTTGCGTTTCTCTGGACTCAAAATTTAAATTTTTTACAAGTAGGTAAGAGGCAATAGGTAAAAAAATTATTACAATCAAAGAAATTGTAATCCAGATATGTTTCCAATTATAAATTGCTAAAAGATATACAATTAATACAGGAAGAATAAACTCTGCTGTTGATAGACCAAACCATCCAGTGCTTAATGCCTTTCCTCTAGATTTTGTAAAATATCTTGAAATAGTTGTTGTTGCAGTATGAGACATCATACCTTGTCCTGCGAATCTCATTAAAAAAATTGCAATAAATAACAAAAATACAGATGATATTTTTGAAAAGAAAAAAGATGAAAAAGAGAGTAATAAAATTACAAATAAAGCAAATTTCGAAATATTAATGTCATCTATTTTTTTTCCAACCCAAATCAAAAGAAAACTACTTAATAAGGTTGCTGATGCATATATCGAGCCAAACTGACCATGAGTAATAGAGAGTTCGTTTCTAATACTTGAGTTAAAAAGTCCTAAAAAAAAACTCTGTCCAAAGCTAGAAAAAAATGTAAATATAAATCCAAATATAATTACTTTTAAACTTAAACTTTTAAACATAAAAAATTATGACTTGTAATGTTACTTTCATCGGTCTTGGTGTAATGGGTTATCCAATGGCTGGATATATATCAAAAGCTGGACATAATGTAACTGTTTTTAATCGAACCAAATCCAAAGCTGAAAAGTGGGTATCAGAATACAAAGGGTCAAAAGCAGATACACCAGCAAAAGCTGCTGAAGGTGCTGACTTTGTTTTTACATGCGTTGGAAATGATGATGATTTGTCAGAAGTTACAATTGGTAAAGATGGAATTTACAACACAATTAAAAAAGGTGCGGTTCATATTGATAATACTACTGCATCAGCTGAAATTGCTAGAAAATTATATAAAAATTCTAAAGCACACGGCTGGGGTTTTTTAGATGCTCCTGTATCAGGTGGTCAGGCTGGTGCAGAAAATGGTGCTCTTACTGTTATGATTGGTGGAGATCAGGCAGATTTTGATAAAGCTAAAGATAAAATAGATTGCTATAGCAAAAAAATGAAACTTCTTGGAAAAGCTGGAAGTGGTCAGCTTGCAAAGATGGTAAATCAAATATGTATTGCTGGGTTAGTCCAAGGTTTATCAGAAGGAATAAATTTTGGTATGAAGGCTGGATTAAACATGGAAGATGTAATTGAAGTTATATCAAAAGGTGCTGCTCAATCATGGCAAATGGAAAATAGATACAAAACAATGATTGATGATAAATTTGACTTTGGATTTGCAGTTGATTGGATGAGAAAAGATTTAAAAATTGCCATGGATGAAGCTAAAAATAACGGTTCTTTATTACCTATCACTGAACTTGTAGATAAATATTACGAAGAAGTTCAAGAAATGGGTGGCAACCGTTGGGATACATCAAGTTTAATCAGAAGATTTAGAAAGTAAAATTGTATGCAACCAGCATACTACGAAAATTTAAAAGAAATTCAAAACAAGTATTGGTCTATGTTAGATGATGCTGTTACCAATAGAGCCTCTCCTTTTAGAATTCCTGTTTTTATGTGTGCTCATCAAGATGAAATTGATGGAAGAATAGTTGTACTAAGAAAATCTGATAAAGAAAATAATCTATTGCAATTCCATACCGATCTTAGATCTCCAAAAGTGGATATTCTAAAAAAAAACAATAAAGCTTCATTCCTTTTTTATGACAAAGAGGAAAAAATTCAATTAAGGGTTAAAGTTGTTTGTGAAATAAATAATCAAAATTCTACAACAGAGGAATCTTGGAAAAAAACTCAGCATATAAGCAGACGTTGTTATTTAACAGATAGTCCTCCAGGAACTACATCAGAAAAACCTACATCTGGTATGATATCTAAGTTAGAGGATTTTGATTATACGATGGAACAAAGTGAGGAAGGTTATAAAAACTTTACGGTTATTAAATGTAAAATTAAATCTATTGAATGGCTATATCTTGCAGCCAAAGGACATCGAAGAGCTAAGTTTGATTTTGAAACTAACAAAAATGCTTGGTTAGTTCCTTAAAAGATCGACTCTGAATATTTTTTCCAATTGTCTTGATAATGTTTGGTATTTTCCCAAACTGCTTTCTTTTCCTCTTCTGTAACTTCTCTTACAACCTTACCCGGTGAACCAATAACAAGTGAGTTGTCTGGTATCTCTTTATTCTCTGTAATTAAAGCTTTTGCGCCAATGATACAATTTTTTCCAATTTTTGCATTATTGAGAATCACTGCACCAATTCCAATTAAACTATTATCCCCTATCGTACATCCATGAAGCATAACCATATGACCAACTGTAACATTTTTTCCAACTTTTAAAGGACATCCAGGATCTGTATGCAAAACACTACCATCTTGAACATTTGACCCCTCACCTATATGAATATTTTCAATATCTCCTCTTAATGTCGCATTAAACCAAATACTAGAATTCTTATCTAATGTGACATCTCCTATTACTACTGCGTTTGGGGCTACCCAATTTTTGCCAGAGTTTTTTGGTTTTTTATCTTTTAAATCGTAAAACATAATTTATATAATAATACATTATGGCTATAGAAACTCCAATATGTGATTTTGGCAAGAAGGCGCCCGACTTTAAACTTAAATCAACTGATAACAAAATTTTATCTCTTAATGACATAAAAGGTGAAAATGGAACTCTGATAATGTTTATTTGTAATCATTGCCCTTATGTTAAGGCGGTTACAAAAGAAATAGTAGAAGATTGCACTGAATTACAAAAACTTGGCATTAATGCTGTTGCTATATGTGCAAATGATGCAGAGAATTATCCTGAGGACTCTTTTGAAAATATGATTGAATTTGCAAAAAAAAATAAATTTAATTTTCCTTATCTTAGCGATGAAACTCAAGAAATAGCTAAGAATTATGGTGCTGTATGTACACCTGATTTTTTTGGTTATAACAAAAACCTTGAACTTCAATATAGAGGAAGATTGAGAGAATTAAAAAATTTAGTTCCTGTAAGAGAGGGTGATAGCGACTTATTTACAGCAATGAAACAAATTGCTGAAACTAATAAAGGACCTGAAAATCAAACTCCAAGTGCTGGCTGTAGTATTAAGTGGAAATAATTAAATGCATTTAGTTGTTACTAGAAGTTATCCTCCAGAAATTGGTGGTATGCAAAATTTAATGTGGGGTCTTACAAATTCTTTATCTAAACATGATTTAATCAAGGTTTTTGCCGACGATCATGATAATGCAAAGCAGTTTGATGAAAAAGTTTCTTTTACTATAGATAGAATTGGCGGACCAAAATTAATAAAAAAATACAGAAAGTCTTTTTTAGTAAATAATTATCTTGAAAATAATAATAAAATTAAAACGGTAATTGCTGATCATTGGAAAAGTTTAGAAAAAATAAAAACAAATGTAAAAAAAATATGTTTAATCCATTCAAAAGAAATAAATCATAATAAAGGATCATTCTTAAATAAAAGGGTTTTGAAAGTACTTAATAATGTTGATAAGATTGTAGCCAATTCTAACTTTACAAAAGAACTTGCTATTTCTTTGGGTGTAATAGCTGAAAAAATAATTGTCATAAACCCAGGAATTGATCCTATCAAAAAAATAGATGATAAAAATCTTAAAGAAGCTGAAAAAATACTTAAAGGAAAAAATCCGAGATTAATTACAGTATCTAGGTACGATAAAAGAAAAAGTCATGATAAGATAATTATGGCTTTAAGAAATTTAAAACAGATTTATCCGAATATTATTTATACATCTATTGGATACGGCGAAGAGGAAGAAAATATAAAAAAAATTACTAAAGAACTTAATTTAGAAAACCATGTTATATTTTTAAAAAATATTAGCGCTGAGTTCAAAAATGCACTGGTAGCAAAATCCCATGTTTTTGTAATGCCATCTGTAACTTATAAAAAATCAGTTGAAGGATTTGGAATAGCCTATGTAGAAGCTGCACAATTTGGTATACCTTCAATTGGAGGGAAAGATGGAGGAGCATCTGATGCAATAAAACATAATGAAACTGGATTGATTTGTGATGGCAACAATTTAGATGATATTTATTCTAGTATAGATTTAATTTTGAAAAATAATTCTTACAAAGAATTTGGACAAAAAGCTAAGCAATTCTCTAATAATTTTCATTGGGATAAAATTATAAAAGAATATTTAAAATTATTATGATAATATATGAATTATGATTGAAAAATTTAACGGAATAATTCTTTTAATTGTTTTTATCCTACACTTTATTGGCCATGGTGTTTACGGCTTTAGATGCGTATTTAGAACAAAATCATTCCTTGATCAATATGCGATGCATGATTCTGGGGCTATCATGACAAGGTTTTTTGGATCAATTTTTATAGCATCATTCATAATGGCAATGTATATAATGTTTGTAAGATCAGGTGGTGTTAATGGAACATGGGGATTTTTTAATTTAATATTTTTACAAAACCTTTCTGCATTTGTTGTTGGAGTTTATACAATTAAAATTAACAAATTAGGACACACAGAGAAAACATCTATTGAAGGAATTATTGCACCTGGAATTTTAACCTTATTAAGTGGGATTCTTTGCTACGGATTAGCAGATAAAATTTATATATAAATTACTGTTCTAACAAGCATAATTCTAAGTTCTATTCAGTAGAATTAGATAATTAATCATTTTTTTTAAACAAAAATATCGTAAGATAAATTATGGAAAAAAAGAATACAGGTGTTGAAGCAGTAGATAAAGCTCTTCAAATACTTAATGCTTTTAGAGAAAAAAGAGAAGAGTTAACCTTAACCGAAATAGCAAACCAAATTAATCAATATAAAAGTACAACATCCAGATTATGTGCGTCTTTATTGAAGTTTGGATATATTGAGAGGCTACCAAGTAAAAAGTATAAACTTGGAAATGCAATAAATAGATTAATCAATGTGTATGATGAAACATTTCATATTAATGATCTTATTCAAAAACAACTAAATTTTATTAAAGACAAGACTAATGAAACAGCAAGTTTTTGGATAAAAAGTGATAACGCGCGTATTTGTATTTTAAAAAGTGAACCAGCAAAAGATATGAGGCACAATCTTATTCTAGGTCAGCCTAGATCTCTAGAAAGAGGTTCTAGTGGCCATATAATTTCAACTTATCATGATTTAAAAACACAAAATAAAAATAAAGTCCTAAAAGATGAATTTTCAATATCACATGGAGAGATTGACCCTGAAAAAGCTTCAGTAACAGTTCCTTTGTTATCAAAACAAAAAACTTTACTGGGTGCAATATCAGTTTCAGGACATGTTTCAAATTTTAACAAAACAAATACATATAATTTCTTGTCTATTTTAAAAAATTCTAGAGTAAAATTAGAAAGACAGATTTAATTAATAGATAATATAAATTTTTCAAAAACTTTTTCAGGAGTAAGTTTATCTAAATTAGATACTTGTATTGCTTTAAAATTTTCTCTTTCTATACTTACTTTGTGTGCTGTGGTGTGAGAACCAAATAAAGTTAAACCCTTTACTCCTAAATGAGCTGCCATATGTGCAGGACCAGTATCATTAGCTATTACAAACGAGCTTTTTTTAATTAACGTTGCAAGCTCTGAAATAGTCAAAGCCTGGCCATTTTTTAAAATAGAGGTTGCATTAATATCTTTTGCCATTGGAATTTCCAAGGGTCCTGGAGCAACTAAAATTTTATATTCATTATTAAATTTAATCCTAACCAATTCTATAAATTTATTATAGTGAGGCCATTTTTTAATAGTTAGATGTGGGGAACAAAATGGAAATAAAATTATATACTTTTGTAATTTATATTGATCAATGATTTCATTAATATTTCCACATGCCCAATTAAAATCAGGAAACATTGTTTTATTAGTTTTTATTCCAGATGTTTCTAACTGGTGTTTAAATCTATCTAAGACAGGATATTTATCAAATTGATCTTTTGATACATGCTTAGGTAATGTAGTTTCAGATGATGACCATATAAATGCATTTGCATTTGGAAATAAAATCCTTTTATAAAAATTTGTTCTTGAGGAGTTCTGTAAGTCAAAAACCTTAGAAAACTTATATTTCTTTATAATTCTCATGAGAGTAAACAGATAAATAAGATTAAAACGGGACAATCTTTTGTCTAGTATTACAGCCTTTAAATATGGATTATTTTTAAATAGGTCAAAATAAGGTTTTGTAGTTAATAAATATATCTCATCATTTATATGATATTCTGATATATCTTGTATTGCTCCACTAGCTTGAGCTACATCTCCCAATGATCCATGTTTGATTATTAAAATATTAGACATATCATAATAAACTAGGGATAATTTTTCTTAGTTTGAAAGATAAGTTTGGATTAATCTTTGAATAAATTATTCCTACTCCTTTTTTTTTAATATTTAAAACTTTGCCATCAGGTGAAATAATAACACTATGTCCAAAAGTCTCTCTTTTATTTGTATTTTTACCGTATTGGTTTGGTGCAAAAATATAGCAGAAATTTTCAATAGCCCTTGCTTTTAACAAAGTTAACCAATGTTTTTTTCCAGTAATTTTTGTAAAGGCTGATGGAACGCTTATAAAATTTAATTTTTTTTTTGATAAATTTCTATAAATTTCAGGATATCTTAAATCATAACATATCGTAAGGCCTAGTTTTCCCCATGGTAGATTTACTGAAACCAGTTTATTTCCAGGTTTGTATGTTTTGCTTTCTTTATGCTTTTCTTTATTTGAAAGTTTAACATCAAACATGCTTATTTTATCATAGTATGCAACTACCTTTCCCTTTGGATTGATCATTATTGATCTATTTCTATATTTAGTATGTTCCTTAATTGGCAAAGATCCTATTAAAATCCACTTCTTCTTTTTTTTAGAAATTTCTTTTATTTTTTTAATTAATGGATCTGTAGTCATTTTAAAAGTATTTTTAAATAATAAATTTTTATCGCTAGTAATTATTGATGATGTTTCTGGTGTAATAATCAAATCTGCATTATTCTTAATAGATTGATTAACTAATTTAACGATCTGTTGAAAATTTTTTCTATAATTTTCTCCTGCTGAAGATTGAATACAAGCTACTTTCATTAGTAATTGTACCTTCTCTCTAAGAATTTTATAAAATTATGAACTAAAAATGTCATAAACAAATAAATACTTCCAGCAACTATAAATACCTCTATTGGTTTAAAAGTTGTTGAAATAATATACTTTGCTACACCAGTTAAATCCATCAACGTAACAGTGCTAGCTAAAGAAGTTCCTTTTAACATTAAAATAATTTCATTACCGTATGCAGGGAGCGATTGTCTTATTGCAATTGGTATTTGAATTTTAAAAAAAATTATTTTATTTGATATTCCAAGACTTTTACCAGCCTCAATATATCCTTTTTTAATTGTTTGAAATGCTGATCTTAGGATTTCAGACGTATAAGCTCCTGTATTTAGCGCAAAAGCAATTATCGCACACCAATAAGGTTCTTTCAATATAACCCATAAAACACTATTTCTTATAAACTCTATTTGTCCAAAGCCAAAATAAATTATAAAAATTTGAACAAGTAAAGGTGTTCCTCTGAAAAGATATGAGTAACCATATGCAAATTTATTGATTACAAGATTATTACTCATTCTGAAGACTGCAAAAAGAAGTCCAATAAATAATCCAAAAAATAATGATAGAGATAAGAGTTTAAGAGTTATGACAGTTGCATTTAATAATTTTGGAAAACTGTTAATCATTAATTCTAAATCCATTAAAAACCCCTGCTATATTTAATCTCTAATCTATTTATTAATTTCATACTTAGAAAAGTGAGTAATAAATACAAAACTGCTGCAAAAGAATAAAAAAATAGAGGATCTCTTGTGGATCCAGCTGCAATATAGGATTGTCTCATGATTTCAACTAAACCGGTTACGGAAATTAATGATGTATCTTTTAATGTAATTTGCCAAACATTGCTTAAGTTTGGTATTGCAAGCCTTAACATTTGTGGCAAAATAATTTTATAAAATTGAATATGTTTTTTTACACCTAAAACTTTCGCAGCTTCAAACTGTCCTTTGTCTATAGATTGAATAGCTCCTCTAAACACTTCAGTTGAGTAAGCTCCTGAAATAATACCTATTGCAAACGATCCTGTTATAAATGCATTAATTTCTATGTATTCATAATAACCAAATATAGAAGCAACAAACATTATTGCTCCACTGCCACCAAAAAAAAATAAGTATATTACTAAAAGTTCGGGAACGCCTCGAATTACTGTGGTATAAAAATTACCAATTAGGTTTAATGATTTATATTTTGACAGTTTTAAAGGTGTAAATACCAAAGCAAATAAAAAACCGATTAGCATTGCTGTTACTGAAACAGCTATTGTCATCAGGGTAGCATAAAATAATTCATCTCCCCAACCAGTTTTTCCAAATGCTAGAAGTTCCATAAAGACTGGCGACTATACAATATAGTCGCCAAATCTAAAATTAATTACATAGAAGCATCAAAACCGAACCATTTGGTTGCAATTCTGCTTATGTCGCCATTTTTTCTTGCTTTATTAATAGCCATGTTGAAATCTTTTAAAAGTTGCGCATCTCTTTCTCCAATTGCACCACTTCCACCTTTTCTAATTCCAACACCTACTCCATTTCCAAATGCTCCACCTGAAAATGTTGGTCCTACTAAAACTACCGGTTTACCAGATTTTTCGGCATAGTCTGTAAATGCTACTGCTGCAGCTAATGCAACATCACATCTTCCAGCAGCTAAATCTAAGTTTACTTCATCCTGAGTTTTGTAAGTTCTTACGTTTACACTTCCAACATCACCAGAATCTAAAAAGTTTTGGTGAATAGTTGCTGTTTGAACACAAACTGTTTTACCTGCTAATGCACCTTCAATTGTCTTAAGTGCTTTTTTTACAGCACCTCCGCCTATTGAAAGGTTTATTCCTGATGGTGTATCCATACCTTCAAGGTCTGATCCTTTCATAACAGCAAGTTGAGCTACCTCATCTGCGTAACCTTGTGAAAAATTAATTGTTTTTAATCTTTCATCTGTAATTGACATTCCAGCCATGATCGCATCAAATTTTCTCATTAGCAAAGCTGGTATCATTCCATCCCAATCTTGTTCAACGATCTCACATTGTTTTCCAATGTATCTACAAAGCGTCCAAGCTAATTCAACCTCAAATCCAATAAGCTTTCCAGAAGCATCTTTTGAGTTCCATGGAGGGTAAGCACCTTCAGTTCCGATTTTTATTTTATCAGCATAAACGTTTGTTATGATAAATAAAGAAGCAAGAACTGAAATTATAGTTTTTTTGAATATATTCATTATTTTCTCCTTTAATAAAAAAATAAGTATTTCACAAAATTAAGAAATTAAAAAGAATAAATTAGTGATTTACAGATGTATAAAAATTCCAAGAACTGTCAAAACTTGGAATATAAACTCTATCTAGGGTAGCATTTCCAAAGTTTTTATTGAATACATCCTTCCAATTTTCGACCTGTTTGGGTCTTTTATCTTGACTTCCAACTTGAGCTGTAACCACTCCATTTGGTTTAAGAACTCTAATAATTTGGTCCATATTTTTTGCTGCAAGATCTATACAAAATTGATCATCATTTAAATCAATATATATTTTATCATAAGTATCTGTCTCTACTTTTTTTATACTTTCAAATGCATCACCCCAAACACATTTAACTGAATTTTTTTCAGTTGCTTTTTGACCAATTGTCCCAAGATGTTTATCGCAAACTTCTACAACTTCGGGGTCTAATTCAAACCAATCAATAAAACCAAAATTTTTGGATATACACTCTCTAGCAACACCGCCATCTCCACCACCAATTATTGCGGCTCTATCTTTTGATGGATTTAATTTTAATCCTGAATTTACAAATGTTGAACTATATAAATGTTCATCATAAGAAGCTACCTGTAAATCTTTATCAATAAATAAAGATTTTCCAAATTCTTCTAAATCTAAAATTTGGATATGTTGACCAACTTTAGATACAAAATCTTCGAGAACATCTTTTACAACATATGATTTTTGCATGCCAGAAGTACTAGAGGTATCAAAGTAATTTTCAACAGTATGACGATCAAAAGATTTTTTTACAATTCTTTTGCAATTAATTTCACTTTTAATAACATCTAAAGCAACATTAGGTGAAACTTTTCCGCATGTAAAAAAATCAAAACTAATTATTCCGTGTTCAGGAAAAGTATGAAAACTAATATGGCTTTCTGCAAGCAAAGCTACTAAAGTAAATCCTTGTGGTTCAAATTTATATTTAGAAATATTTAAAACAGTAACTTTAGCTTTTTCAGCTATCTTATGAACAAGAGCTTCAAAAAATGATGGTTCGTACTCTCCAGTTGTACCTATGATATCGAGAGTAATGTGCTCCCCAACTTTAACCATAAAAAATTATCCTCTCTTATAACCTTTTACTTTTTCCAAAATTTTCTGCATTTCTGCGAAAGTCAGATTCTTTGGTTCTCCTAGCTTTATCGCAAGAAAGTATTGGTGGCAAATGTTTTCTACTTCTTGTGCAAGCTCAAATGCTTTACTCAAACTATCTCCAAATGCAATCTGACCGTGATTTGCCATTAGGCATGCTTTTCTTTTTTCAAGTGCTTTTAAAATATTTTGAGATAATTCCTTAGTTCCAAAGGTTGCATATTCTGCACATTTAATATCATCTCCTCCCATTAAAGCTATCATGTAGTGAAATGGTGGAATAGATTTGCGATGAGTAGATATTGCTGTAGCATGAGCAGAATGAGTGTGAACTATGGCTTTTGCCTCAGGTTTTTTTCTATAAATATCTTGATGAAAACGCCATTCCGATGAAGGATTTAAACCTGAATTAGCAATTTTTAGATAATCATATTCTGTTTTTAAAGACATAAACACAATATCAGACAACTTAAGTTTTTCATATTTGATACCTGATGGTGTAATGTAAAATCCATCCTCGTCGTCTATTTTAGCTCTTATCGATAGATTGCCTGATCTAAGTGGAGAAAGATTTGTGGAATTTAACTTAAGAGAATAATCTATAACTTGCTGTTTTAAATCCTCATTCATCTTATTTATTAAATAATTTTTTTAATCCATATGATGATGCTTCGCATACACCTTTTTCTGTAATTAAAGCTGTAACATATTTTGCGGGTGTTACATCAAAAGCTAGATTCATTGACTTGCTTTGTTGTGGATAAACTAAAATTTTTTTTATATTACCGCTTTCATCTAAACCTTCCATATGTGATAATTCTTTTGGGTTTCTTTCTTCAATTGGAATTTCTTTAAAATCTTTTATTTTCCAGTCAATTGTTGAGCTTGGTAGAGCAACATAAAAAGGTATATCATTATCATGAGCAGCAAGCGCTTTCAGATAAGTTCCAATTTTGTTACATACATCTCCATTTGACAAAGTTCTATCTGTTCCCACAATACACATATCTACTTCACCTCTTTGCATTAAAATACCTCCTGTATTGTCTGCAATAATAGTATTTTTAATACCCTCCTCATTTAATTCATAAGAAGTGAGATTGGCGCCCTGATTTCTTGGCCTTGTTTCATCTGCCCAAACATGTACTGGAATTCCCTTTTTATGCGCTTGATAAATTGGTGATGTGGCTGTTCCCCAATCAATTGTTGCAAGCCATCCTGCATTACAATGAGTTAAAATATTAACTGTACTTTTTTTTTTATTATAAATTTCCTCAATTATTTTTAAACCATTTAGACCAATATTTTTACAAAACTTTATATCTTCTTCACATATTTCATTTGCCTCATTCAATGCAATTTTCAAAATTTGATCGCTGTTTACTCTAGATAACTTATCCATCATCCGATCTACAGCCCATTTAAGATTTATTGCAGTTGGTCTTGAATTAATTAAATCTTCAGCAGATTTATTTAAAAAAGATTGATCGATATTTTCTATAATAGCTAACACTAATCCATAAGCAGCTGTTGCTCCTATTAGGGGAGCCCCTCTAACTTCCATTGTTTTAATTGCGTTAATTGAGTCTTTAACTGTTTTTAATTCTTTTATAATGAATTGATGTGGAAGTTTTGTTTGATCAATAATTTTTACAATATTATTTTCAAACCATATTGTTCGATATTCTTTACCTTTTATTCTCATTTATTTAAAACTCTACCTGCAACGTTCTTAAGTTTATCTTTTGTTTTTTGAGTTCTTTTTTCTGGAGCTGTTATAATTGCAATATCTAAACAATTATTTGTTGGATCTTTAGGATCAATATGTTTCTCAAAATTTTCGATTAAATTTTTTATCATATTTTTAGCTTTTTTAGCATTTCTCAAAAGAACTTTTATAACTTGTTGAACATCTACATTTGCATGATCAGGATGCCAGCAGTCATAATCAGTTACCATAGAAACTGATGCATATCTAATTTCAGCCTCTCGAGCTAATTTAGCTTCAGGCATATTTGTCATACCAATAACATCAGCTTTCCAAGATCTATAGAGTTTTGATTCTGCTAAAGTTGAAAATTGTGGCCCCTCCATTACTACATAAGTGCCACCTCTCTGATATTCTATTTGTTCTTTTTTTATTGCATCTTCACAAGCATTCATTAATCCATTTGAAGTAGGATGTGCCATTGATACATGAGCTACAATTTCATCATCGAAAAATGTTTTATTTCTTGCAAAAGTTCTATCAATAAATTGATCCACAATAACAAATTTACCCGGGGGTAAATCTTCCTTCAAAGATCCTACAGCGGATACAGATACAATATCAGTTACACCTAATTGTTTAAGCGCATCAATATTTGCTCTAAAATTTATTTTTGAAGGAGATATAAAATGTCCTTTACCATGCCTAGGCAAAAAATATACTTCTTTATTACTATAAATTGTTTTTAAAATTTTATCTGATGGATTGCCCCAAGAGGTAGAGAGATCAAGAAATTCTCTTTTTTTAAAATCCTCAACATCATATAATCCACTGCCTCCAATAATTGCTAATTTATTTTTTGTCATATATATAATTTAATATATAACCTAATTATTAATGAATTTGAAAGATTATATAAGATCTATTCCCGACTACCCAAAAAAAGGAATCCTTTTTAGAGATATAACTACTCTAATCAAAAATGAAAAAGCTTTCTCAGAAACTATAAATCAAATAGTCAAAATATTAAAAAATTATGAATTTGACAAAATTGCTGCAATAGAATCTCGTGGTTTCGTTTTTGCCTCAGCTGTTTCATACTTATTAAAAAAACCATTTATATTGTTAAGAAAAAAAAATAAATTACCAGCTGATAGATATTCTGTAGATTTTGAATTAGAATATGGAACGGCAACAATAGAAATGCATAAAGATTCTATTAATAAGGGTGACAGAGTTATTATAATAGATGATTTAATAGCAACTGGAGGAACTGCAGAAGCCGCTGCTAAAATTATTAAAATGGCCAATGGAACAGTAGCTTTATTTGTTTTTGTTATTAACCTTTTTGATCTTGGTGGTTGTGACAAACTTCTAAAAAGTGGCTATAAGGTTGAAAATTTAATTGAATTTCCTGGACATTAAAAATTGAAAGTTTTTGACAAACTTAGAACAAAATTTTCTATACTAGTAATGTCATTTAATATAATTAAAAAAAATGCATAGAATAATAGTTACAGGTGGTTTAGGTTTTATAGGTAGCAACTTAATCAAAACACTTTTAAAAAAAAAATATTATGTAATTAACCTAGATAAGGTTAGTTATTCTTCAAACTTTTATAATACTAAAGAATACTTAAAAAATAAAAACTATAAGTTTATAAAATGTGATTTATTAAACAAAAATAAATTAAAAAAAATAATTAATAAATATAAGCCGCTGGGAATATTTAATTTAGCTGCTGAAACACATGTTGATAGATCTATTGATGATCCGTCTCCATTTATTTACAGTAACATAAATGGTTTATTTAATTTATTAGAAATTTTGAGATTATTTGTAAAAAAAAATAAAAAATTGAAACTCATACACATCTCAACAGATGAAGTTTATGGTGATGTTTTAAAGGGTAGATCAAAAGAGACTGATGCATATAACCCAAGCTCGCCTTATGCAGCTAGCAAAGCTTCGTCTGATCACTTAGTGAATTCATACATAAGAACATTTAAATTGCCAGCTATAGTAACTAATTGTTCAAATAATTATGGCCCAAAACAACATCCAGAAAAACTAATCCCTAAAGTGATTTATAATATATTAAATAACAAAGAAATTCCAATTTATGGTAAAGGTTTGAACTCTAGAGAGTGGATTTATGTTGAAGATCACTGTAACGCGTTAGAAAAAATTTATAAGAAAGGTAAATTAGGAAGTTTTTATAATATTGGTTCAAATGTTAATATAAATAATATTTCATTAATTAAAAAACTTTTAAAAATTGTGAAAAAAAAAATAAAAATTGGCAAAAAAGTAAAAATTAAATATGTTAGTGATAGACCTGGTCACGATCTTAGATATGCTATAAATAGCAACAAACTTAAAAAAAGCCTAAATTGGAAAACTAATACAAAATTAAATGATGGAATACTTAAAACTTTTGAATGGTACCAATCAAATAAAAAATATTATTTAAATTTTTCAAAAAAAGATATTATTAAAAGATTAGGAAAATAAATGATTAAAAAAGGAATTATACTTTCTGGAGGAATGGGAACTAGAATGAGTCCTTTAACAAAAGCAGTAAATAAACAGCTTCTACCCATATACGATAAGCCATTAATTTTTTATCCACTTTCAATTTTGATGCTAGCAAAAATAAAAGATATTTTGATTGTTGTTAACAGAGGCCAATTAAATCAATATAAAAAAATTTTACCTGATGGAAAAAGATTAGGAATAAAATTAAACTATGTAGAACAGTCTAAACCGAAAGGGTTGCCAGATGCATTCATTTTGGGAGAAAAATTTATCGGAAAAAATAAAGTTGCTTTAATTTTAGGTGACAATTTTTTTTATGGTCAGAATCTATCAAAAAAACTAATAGAATGTACAAAAATAAATTCTGGAGCAAAAGTTTTACTTCATAGAGTTTCAAATCCTGAAAAATATGGAGTTGCAAAAATAAAAAAAAATAAAATCATTTCTATTATAGAAAAGCCAAAAAAATTCATTTCTGATCTAGCTATTACAGGTTTATATTTTTTTGATAATAAAGTTATCAAATTTGCGAAACAACTTAAACCATCAGCCAGAAACGAACTTGAAATAACTGATTTACTTAAGAAATATAAAAAACTAAATAAATTAAGTGCTGATTATATAGGTAGAGGTGGGGCTTGGCTTGATACTGGATCTTTAGAGGACTTTTATAAAACAAGTACTTTTGTATCAGCAATAGAAAATAGACAAGGTTTTAAAATAGCCTGTCTAGAAGAAATTGCTCTTTTGAACGGGTGGATAAATAAAAAAAAAATTAAAGAGTCAATTAGATTTTATGGAAATTGTGAGTACTCTTCTTATCTCAAAAAACTTATTTAATGATAAAAAAAACTAAATTTGAAGGTCTGCTAGTAGTCCAAAATTTATCCTTCACAGACAAAAGAGGCTACTTCAAAGAGTTACTTCTAGAGAAAAAATTGAAAAAAAAATTTCCATTTTATGTAATGTCTTTCTCAAAAAAAAATGTAATAAGAGGGCTTCATCTTCAATCTAAATTTCAACAAGGAAAGTTTGTAACCGTTATAAAAGGAAAAATTTTTGATGTTGCAGTAGATTTAAGAAAAAATTCAAAAACTTTTGGTAAATACTTTTCTACAATTTTGAGTGAAAAAAATTGTAAATCTATTTATATTCCACCAGGTTTTGCTCATGGTTTTTGTTCTTTAGATAAAGAAAATTATGTAGTTTATAATTGTACAAATTATCGAAATAAACAAAGTGAATTAGGGATTTTGTACAATGATAAAAAATTAAATATTAAATGGCCTGTAAAAAAACCTATTTTATCAAAAAAAGATAAAAAAAATTTGAGTTTAAATCAATATATAAATAAAAAAAAATGAATTCAAAAATAATATTTGCAGGCGGATCAGGAAGGTTTGGTAAAATTTTTAAAGATATAAAAAGTAGTTACAAAATTTTGTATCCTTCAAAAAAAGAATTAAACATACTAAAATTAAATTCAATAATTAGGTATATAAAAAAAACAAAACCAAAATATTTTATCCATGCTGCTGGACTTTCAAGGCCAATGTCAATCCATGATAAAAATATTAGAAAAAGTATTAAACTTAATATAATTGGTACATCAAATGTTGTAATCGCCTGCTCGATGTTTAAACTAAAATTAATATATTTTTCTACTGGATACGTATATCCAGGAATTAAAGGAAATTACACAGAGGATGATGCCATAAAACCTTTTAACAAATATGCTTGGTCTAAACTTGGTGGTGAAGCAAGTGTAATGCTATATGATAATTCTTTAATATTAAGATTAATTATGTGTGAAGAGCCCTTTAATCATAAAATTGCATTTAAAGACATAAAAACAAATTTTATATTTCATAAACATATAGCAAAAATACTTCCAAAATTAATAAAATATAAAGGTATATTAAATGTAGGGGGCAAAGTTCAGACTATTTATAATTTTGCGAAAAAATATAATCCTAAAATTAAAAAAGCTAGTGGCCGATATTATTTTCCAAAAAATATTTCTATGAATACGACAAAGCTTAAAAAAATTTTAAAAAATAAAACTATTAGTCAATTCTAAACCAAGATTTTTTTCCTAAAATAGAATTTATAACACCTAAAAATCTATACTTATAAAGTATTTTATTTTTTTTTTTGTTCGTTAATGAATAAAAAATCATTTTAAAAAAAGATCTCAAAAGTTTACCTATTGAATTTTTTAATGCTGAAAAATAACCATTATTTTTTCTGTGATAATAAAAAAAAGACCACATATAATGCCAACTTCTTAATTTAATTAAATCAATTTCTTTAGTATTTTCCGTTGAGCTTTTAAATCCATAATGATTGATCAAAAGTTTTTCAGAAGAATAAACGAGTTTTCCTTTTTGTTTAAGATTTTTACATAAATCAAATTCTTCAAAAAAAAGAAAGAAATTTTCATCGAAAATATTCTTATTTTCAAAGCTTTTGAGATTAAGAAGTAGTGCGCAACCTACTACCCAATCTACCTTATATAAACTTGTATCTTTATTAAATTCAGCATCTTTCAATTTTTTTGTTTCATCAAAAAAACCAGCGGGTGCAAACGAATTATCTTCAGTATATTGAGATCCAATTATTGAAAAATTTAATTTATTATTGATATAAAGTTTTATATTTTCAAAGTAATTTGGTGCACATTCAGTATCTGGATTTAGAATAAGAACATAATTAGTATGAACTTTATTGATACCATAATTGTTTCCATTTCCATATCCCAAATTAGATTCTGTGCAAAAGATTGAGGCATTTTTATATTTTTTTAAAATGTATTCTCTATTTAAAAAAAATTTGGAATTTTCAATAATTAAGACTTTAATGGTAGGATCTATTGAAGAAATACATTTTTCTAAAATATTTAATTT
>CACDSN010000003.1 GCA_902555465.1 uncultured Pelagibacteraceae bacterium | reverse complement strand
GAAAATCAATCTGTCTCGGAATCTGATTTAGATGTAAATGAATTTAGAATGGAGGAACAATTATTTGATACAGAAAGTGATCAACAAAGTTCAGAAAATATTATCCAAAAATTAAATAACACAAAAAGTGATGATGAGTACAAAATTTTTACAAGAAAGTTTGATGAAATCGAAAAGGCAGAAAATCTAGAGCAAGCAGAAGAAATATTAAAATTAAGAAAAAATCTCGACCAACAACTCATTAATTTTAAAGATTTAATAATTAAACTGGCAAATAAACTTCAGAGACAACTGATGGCAAAACAAAATCGTTCATGGGACTTTGATTTAGAAGAAGGCCTCTTAGATAGTTCGAAATTACCTAGAATTATTATTGATCCCTATAATTCATTATCATTTAAAAAAGAAAAGGATCTTGAATTTAAAGATACTGTTGTGAGTTTATTAATCGATAATTCAGGCTCTATGAGAGGTAGACCAATAACTATTGCAGCTCTCTGTGCAGATATATTATCTAGAACTTTGGAAAGATGTTCTGTCAAAGTAGAAATATTAGGATTTACTACAAAAAATTGGAAAGGAGGAAAATCAAGAGAAATGTGGAATAAAAATGGAAAAATAAAAAATCCTGGTCGTTTAAATGATTTAAGACATATAATTTATAAAAGTGCGGATAGTCAATGGCGTCAATCCAAAAAAAATTTAGGTCTTATGCTTAAAGAAGGAATTCTAAAAGAAAATATCGATGGAGAAGCTATAATGTGGGCATATAATAGATTAAAAAAAAGAAAAGAGGAAAGAAAAATATTGATGGTCATATCCGATGGTGCCCCAGTAGATGACTCCACTCTCTCAGTAAATTCGGGTGATTATTTAGAAAAACATTTGAAAAAAGTTGTAAAATTTGTTGAAAGCAAAGAAGATATAGAAATATTGGCTATAGGTATAGGACATGATGTTTCTAGATACTATAATAAAGCAATTAAAATTACAGATGTCCAAGAATTAGGTGATGTTATGATTAGCGAATTAAGTAATCTATTTAAAAATAATAAACATCTTAATTAAACTAGAGCGCAATCAAATCTTTGTTATTCCATTTAATTATTACTTCTGCTCCATTTCTAGTGATAGAATTTCTACAAGTAATTTTAGCATAATTTCTTTCTAGTAATGTTCCACCAATAAAAATTCCTAATCCTAATCCTGATTTGTTTGTATAATTTTTCTCTTTTGATCTTATATAGGGCTCTCCAATTTTATCTAAAATATCTTTTGGAAAGCCTTGTCCATCATCCTCTATTATTACTTCGGTAATTTCACTATCTGATTTAATAGTTATAAATATTTTTTCTTTCGCAAATTTATTTGCATTTCCAATAAAATTCCTTAATCCGTATATTATTTCTATTGATCTTTTAAATTTTATTGGGTTTGTATCTTGATTGATTTGCAAAAAGAATTTTTTCTTACTAATGCTTTTAAAAGACTTTATAATTTCATTTAAATAATTAGATAATGTAAGGTTATAATCGATAAATTCATCATCAATATCAGGGTTCAATGTTAATTTTTTTAATATTTGGTTACATCTCTCAACCTGTTCACTCAATAAAATCATATCTTTTTCAATATCTTTGTTTCCCTTTAATGCTTTTGAGATTTCCTGGGTTATAAGCTTTATGGTTGATAAGGGTGTAGCTAAAGAATGGGCAGCAGCAGCAGCTTGTCCACCGAGCGATACTAATTCATGTTCCTTTGCAATTAATTGTTGAATTTTATCTAAAGCATCCTTTCTCAGGCTAGACTCTTGACCAAAAGTTATTGCGAAGAAGTTGAGAAAAAAAAGTGCAATTATCAAAGATATTGGAATTGAAAAATAAAAATATTGATCAACAGATCCTTTTTGTGGAAGAGGCAAAGACGTTTCTTCATAAAAAAAAGTTAGGAACAAAATACTAATTAAGGTAATTAAAATTAATACATAATTAGTTTTTTTTTCTAAACTCAATGATGCAAAAACACTAGGTATTATCAAAAATATGATGAAAGGGTTTAAAATTCCCCCTGTTAAATATAAAAGAAATGTTAATTGTAAAATATCTATAATTAAAAAATTAAACGCTGTTCTATTAGATAATAAATTTTTTATATAAAAACTAATTAAATAAATGTTACTTATTGCTCCAAGAAAAATGACTGTATTTGCTTTAATAAAGGAAAATTGGTAATTAAAAACTAATGCAGCTAAATTAATTGCAGCGAATTGTCCAATTAAGGCTATCCATCTTAAGTTTATGTAGGTTTTTCTATTAAGGGAATAATTTTTAGAATTATTTAAAAACTCCATTTAAATATCTAAATTTGATACATTTATTGCATTATCAACAATAAAATCCTTTCTTAAGGAAACATCACTACCCATCAGAGTATAAATAAGATCTTGATCTTTCTTTGTATTATTTGAGTACTGTACTTGAAGTAAATTTCTTGTTTCAGGATTTAAAGTTGTATTCCATAATTCAATTGGATTCATCTCTCCTAGTCCCTTGAATCTTTGAATACTGAGTTTAGATTTTTCTTCACTTAAAATTTTTTCATAATTTTTATTTTTTTTACTTAATTTTTTATATTCTTTAGAAGAATTTAAAATAAAGTTTTCCAATTCAATGTCGTCTTTTATATAAATACTTTTTGACCCTTTATTTATTTTAAATAGAGGTGGTTGAGCTAAATATATATTTCCATTTTCAATCAACTTATTAAATGGTTTATTATTAAAAAAAGTTAAAAGCAATGCACGAATATGGGATCCATCAACATCAGCGTCTGTCATTATTATTATTTTTCCATATCTCAGATCTTTAGTATCAATTTCCTCATCCTTAGGGTCTAGACCTAATGCATTTATTAAAGTTACAATTTCGTTAGACGACATCATTTTTGACAATGATTTAGTTTTATAATCAATTTGTTTGCCATTTTTACCGTTGGCTTCTGTAAAAGTATTTAATATTTTACCTCTCAAAGGCAACACTGCTTGGAACTCTCTATTCCTTCCTTGTTTTGCAGATCCACCAGCTGAGTCACCTTCTACTATAAATAGTTCTGTACCCTCTTGTTTCGAGTTTTGGCAATCGGCTAGTTTTCCTGGTAATCCAGTCAATTCTAGTGCCCCCTTTCTTCTAACACTTTCTCTTGCTTTTCTAGCAACATCTCTTGCAACAGCAGCTTGAATAATTTTTGCTAATACTGCTTTTGATATTGAGGGATTTTGATCAAACCATATAGATAGTTTTTCATTAATAAAGCTTTCAACAATATTTCTTACTTCAGATGATACTAATTTATCTTTTGTTTGAGATGAAAATTTCGGATCAGGAATTTTTATTGATAAGACACAAGTTAGACCTTCTTTAACATCATCTCCAGATAAACTTACTTTGTTTTTTTTTAACAAGTTTTGATCATTTGCATATTTATTTATAACTCTAGTAAGTGCACTTCTAAATCCTAACAAGTGGGTTCCGCCATCTTTTTGATATATATTATTTGTAAATGCATAAACATCTTCGCTATAACTAGCATTCCATTTCAATGAGCATTGAATTTCTAAATTATTTTTTAATCCTTCCATGTAAATAGGTTTTTTGAACAATACATTTTCATTTTTATTTTTTAGACTTTCTCTTTTTTCATCTAAATATTGTACAAATTCTATAATTCCACCATCATATTTAAACTCAAGTGATTTATTTTTTTTTAATGAAAAATCATTAAGTATAATTTTTATACCTTTGTTTAAAAATGCTAATTCTCTCAATCTTTTTTCCAAAATTGAGAAGCTAAATTTTGTTGACGAAAATATTTCTTTTGAAGGTAGGAAGTTAATTTCGGTTCCATTTTCCTTAGATTTTCCTGTTTGTTTAAGTGCAGATTTTGCATTTCCATTTTTGAATTCAATAAAATATTTTTTTCCATCCCTATTTATTGTAAGTTTTAATATTTCTGAAAGTGCGTTTACAACAGAAACACCAACACCGTGTAATCCTCCTGAAACTTTATAAGAATCATGATCAAATTTTCCACCTGCATGTAATTGAGTCATAATGACTTCGGCAGCAGATTTTTTTTCTCCTTTATGAATGTCTACTGGTATACCTCTTCCATCATCTTTAACAGTTATGGATCCATCAGGATTTATACTTACATCTATATTTTTGCAGTGTCCTGCAAGTGCCTCGTCTATAGAATTATCTACGACTTCATAAACCATATGATGAAGTCCAGTTCCATCATCCGTATCACCAATATACATACCTGGTCTTTTTCTTACGGCTTCAAGACCTTTAAGTACTTTAATTGAATCTGCTTGATATTTTTTATTATTTAATGAAGACATGGATATAAATATTTTTTTATAGTATTTTTTATTTTTTCACAAACTATCCAAAAATCATTGGTTCTATTAACGTTGATAATCAATGATAATTTGATGAAAAAAAAAAAATTAAGTTACTTTTTAAAATAAGCCCATAAATTAAAATTTTTTAATATTTTTTATACAAAAATCTAAGATTCGTACTTTTTTAAACAAAATTTTTCATTATTTTTAATTTCAGTCTATTAATGAAAGTGTTTTTTAGTAATTATTGACCTTAAAAATCTATATATAATGTAGATATAACTAAATCTTGTATAAAAATTTTCTTTTAAAATTCCTTTAAGATTTGTTTTAAATATATTATTTGAAATAGATAGTTTTCTATCTTCAAAATCTAATTTTGCGTCTAAATTAATTTTATCTCTAAAAGTATATGCCAAAAGAAGTCTTGGATTTTTCGAAATATTTTTAGTACCTCTGTGCCATAAATTGCTTGTTCTAATTATCAAATCACCTTTTTTAGCAATTATCTTATAACTTTTTTTAAAAGCAATCTTCCAATATGGAAAATTTTCTTTTTGAGTCCCTGGCAATATTTCTAAAGGACCATTATCTTCATAAATATCTTCGGTTACTACATTTACTATTAGAAAACTGTTGTTAAATTTACTATCTGTATGAAAATGTTGATTATATTTATACTGGAAATTTAAATTACCTCCAGAAATAACATCAAAATTTGAAATTTTTTTTCTTGATATTTGTTCTATTATCTCTTGAAATTTCTGAGTGTTAAATTTTTGGAATATAGTTTTGGCATATACTCCGGGTGAAACGTTTAAATTTCCCATTAAACTACCACCAGTTTTTTTAAGTTTACCAAATTCTACTAAAACTTCTTCTTTCAGATCTTTGCAAACTGAAGAGAAGCTCTCATCACTTATGAAATCTCTAAGGATTATAAAACCTTTAGCATTGAATTCTTCAAATAATTTATTCATATTTTTATAGTTATATTATCTAGAATTATATTTCACTAGATATATATAATTTTAAAAATCCAATAATGGCGGAGAGAGTGGGATTCGAACCCACGATAGAGTTACCCCTATACACGCTCTCCAAGCGTGCGCCTTAAACCGCTCGGCCATCTCTCCCAATTTTTAGTGTAAAATAAGGACATTCTAAATATTTAGTGTACTTTTTAAACCAAAAAGACAAATATCTTTCTGCCAAATAAGCATATAATCTTGTTGTGTCATAATCCTTTAAATTTTTAAATCCGAATATATTTTCACATCTTTCAAGCCATGGAAATAAAGTTTCGAACCATTTTTCTGCAACATATGGCTTAGATATAAACATTATATGTGGGTTAAAATAATCTCTATTTTTAACATATTGATAAAATTCATCGCTGTCACTTTTATCCAATAGGTTAATTGCTTTTTCAAGATTATTGTATCCATGATGCATATCAAAATGTAATAGGATTGTCTGTTTACTTTCATCATAAAGAATTGATGGTTCTCTAATTATATTTTTCCAACCCCTTTTTAATAATTTTATTTTTTTTACTCCAGAAACTTTAATTGGTTTGCATATAAAACTTTCATAGTGTTGATATTTTTTATCAATATTTACTAAAAGGTTATCTGAATAGTTTTTTTCGTTAATAGTTTCAATGTTTGCTGTTGGGTTTAGCCAAAAACGTCTTTTTTGACAAAAACCAATCCACTCATTTTTATTTAATTTTAATTGATTTTTCCAATACCAATATTGAAATGTTAATTCAGAATAATTTTTTTCTTTATAATATATATTATTTTGCGTATTTGATAAAATATACTTTTCATTAAATTTATCATGACCAACGGCTCCTAGATAAAATGGAAGTTTTTCCAAGAAATTTATTTTTTTATCAGTTATACAATACATATCTATATTGTTCATATTATCTAAACCACCTTTTAAAATTTCTTACTTGTCTATTAAAAAATCTTTTAATTACATTAAATTTTTTATCTCTTTTGGCTAAAATTGGAAAGTTTTCTAAATGCTCCCATGTTCTTTTATTTTCTTTTTCAGCCCATTCACATTCTGATGCACTCAATGAAAATGCTTTTTCTTCTTTACAAATTATTGAAAATATACTTTGATCATGTCTATGCTCTATAAATTTTTGATGATTTTCTGATTTAGATAAATCATCGCTAATTAAGTTATTATTTTCTGAAAGGCTTATCCATTTTTCTAAAATTCTTTTACCATATTGATTTTTTTTAATAAAAAAACATCCTGACCAGATCTGCTCAGTATCCATCAAGTTTGCATCATTATGTATTCCCATACCTTCAAATGTATCAGCCTTGGTATATTCATATTCAAAATATTGTTGAAATTTTAATTTTTCAAATTTTTGACTCCATTCAGGTATTCTGTATTGAAAAACTAATATATTATTTTTTTTACATAATTCGAGATATTCCCTTAATCTGTTCTTTCCTTTTACATTAAAATGACAACCGATATCCGTATATTGGAGAATAGAATTTTCAGGTATTTGATTAAAAAAATTATAAACTATTTGAGGTTTCCAACAAGCATACCCATACAACCTCATTTTTTTAACAGGGTAATTAAAGTTTTTAATTCTATATGTAATTTCATCAGATAGGTCTTTTTTACGATATATTTTTATATTTTTGTAAATATTTAATTCTTTGGCTTCTTTTTCAAATCTTTTAACACTCTCGTCTAAACTTGGACTTGCAAAAGAACAAAGATATACGTCAGACATAATTTATTTACTAATATATATCTTTTAATTATCATTTAAATTAATATTTACCAAAATGAAAAAAATATTTAATAAAATTATTGGATGGTTTGGATATAAATTAGTTGAAAAAAAATTAATCAAAAATAATAGAATTATTTCAAAAGGTTCATATTTAAATATTTTCAATATTTTAGAATTTATCTTCTCTTCAAAAAATGTACAAACGGTAGTACAAATTGGATCGAATGATGGAAAGAGATTTGATCAATTAAATTTATTTTTAAAAAAATATAAAACTAGAGCAATATTAGTTGAACCTGTTAAAGAATATTTTAATAAATTAAAATTAAATTACAATAATCATAAAAATATAATATTTGAAAACATAGCAATATCTTCAGATAGTAAAAAAATATTTTTATACACTGTTGACCTAAATTATTTAAGCAAGTATGACGAACATATTCCTGGGGTTACCTCATTTAATAAAAACCATTTATTAAAACATGGAGTGAAAAACCAACATATAATTAAATTAGAAGTGGATTGCTCAACTATAAAGCAGTTATTAAAAAAATATCATTTCGAAACGTTAGATTTATTATTTATTGATACTGAAGGTTACGAAGGTGTAATTGTGAATAATTTTTTAAATGATTGTGACTTAAATACAATTATTATTTTTGAATATATACATTTAGATGACAAAGTATTTGAAAACTTAATAGAACAGCTGAAGAATAAAAAATATAATTTTTTTTCGGTTGAAGAAAATCTTGTTTGTTTTCCAAAAAATCATATAATTTTATCATAGTTGTATCCATTCGTGATATTTTTCTCTATTTTCTAAAAGATAATTTGGAAATGAGTTATCTAATTCTACTTTACTAAAATTATCCTTTCTTCCAATAATGTCGTCTCCTAATTCAATTCTCTTACTTATCTCATTTATATCTAGAAATTTTTTATCTATTTTTTCTTTAAAATTTATTGGGTCGTTTGTCTCACATAAATTTTGATATTTATAAAGTAGAAGGTCTGGTTTTTTTAGATTACAAAAGTGCCATCCACCCTCATCGATTATATTATTTAATCTTAATTTATCTATTCTCCAAAAAGGTCTTTTTTTAAACTTTAAATCCCTAAGCCACTGAGGTGACTTAAGAAATTTTTTTATACAGATTCTAGTTCCATACCAATAGGGATAATTATTGCTTTGTAGATTAAACTTATAATAAAAATGTTTTTGTTTAAAAGCTGCATATTTCATTTCCTTTTTAAAATTACTTAAAACTTTTGGATTTGGTATTTCATCTAAATCTGAAATCATAATTATATCTTCATCATCAGCATTGGATAATCCTCTTAATATAGAATTTCTTTGATAATTTTCTCTCTTATATGGATCTTCCCCTTCTGGCAGATCTTCGACTTTTATATATTTTATTTTATTTTTAAACTTAGAATATTTATTAATATCAAATTTTAATTTTTTTGAATTATTTTGCCAAGTTTTATTTCCTTCTACTATTACAAAAAAATCAACAAAATCATTTAAAATATTTAATCTTAGATCTAAAAGTAAATCTTCATCTAAATATGAAAAACAATCATAAATCATTTTTACTTTTCTTTATTAATTTTTAAAACTCCAATAAAAGCCTCTTGGGGAATCTCAACTTTACCAAATTGTTTTGCTCTAGCTTTACCTTTTTTTTGTTTTTCTAATAATTTTCTTTTTCTATCTAAAGCTCCTCCTCCATGTATTTTGGTTAAAACATCCTTTTTAAAGCCTTTAATTGTTTCCCTGGCAATAATTTTACCACCAATAGCTGCCTGAATTGGTATCATAAAATTATGTCTAGGAATTAAATCTTTTAATTTTTCACAAACTTCTCTTCCAATACTTTGAGCAAAATCTTTATGTACCATCAATGCTAATGCATCAACTTGTTCGGTATTTACTAAAATTGATAATTTAACAAGTTCACCCTCTCTATGTCCCAACATCTCATAATCAAAACTTGCATAACCACTTGTCATTGACTTTAACCTATCATTAAAGTCAAACACCACCTCATTTAACGGTATTTCATAATTTAAAACTGCTCTATTTCCAGAATAACTAAGATTTGTTTGAATACCACGCTTACCTTGACAAAGTTTAATTATTGAACCCAGATACTCATCTGGAGTTATTATTGTAGCTTTTATCCAAGGTTCTTCTATAAATTTTATAATTGTAGGATCGGGTAAATTCGAAGGATTTTGTAATTCTAAAATTTTTTCATTATTTAAATGTACTTTGTAAACTACTCCGGGAGTTGTAGTTATTAAATTGATATCAAATTCCCTTTCTAGTCTTTCAGTAATAATCTCTAAATGTAATAAACCTAAAAAACCACACCTAAAACCTAATCCAAGTGCGGACGACGATTCGGGTTCAAATGAAAAACTTGCATCATTTAATTGTAATTTTGCTAAACCATCTTTCAACTTTTGATAATCTGAGCTATCTACTGGAAATAGCCCACAAAAAACTACAGGTTTACTGGGTTTAAATCCAGGCAAAGCTTTTTCTAGTGGTTTGTTAACCTCACAAATTGTATCTCCAACTTTTGTGTCAGAAAGATTTTTAATACCAGTAATAATATAACCAATTTCTCCAGTATTTAATTCGTTGACATCCTTAGCTTTGGGAGTAAAAACTCCAACCTTTTCAACTACATATTCCTGATTAGTTGACATCATTTTTATTTTCATATTCTTAATAATTTTTCCATCAATAACTCTAACTAAAGTAACAACTCCTAAATAAGTGTCATACCAACTATCAACCAGTAAACACTTTAATACGTTATTTTTATTTCCTTTTGGTGGTGGTAGATGATTTACTATATTTTCTAATATATCATCAATTCCTTCACCTGTTTTGCCTGAGCAGGGAATTGCGTTGGATGTTTCAATTCCAATTACATCTTCAATTTGTTTTGTTGTTCTATCTAAATCAGAGGCTGGAAGATCTATCTTGTTTAGTATCGGAATTATTTCATGATTCATATCTAAGGCTTGATAAACATTAGCTAATGTTTGAGCTTCTACTCCTTGTGTACTATCAACGATAAGTATGGAGCCTTCGCATGCGTAGAGCGATCTACTTACCTCATAACTAAAATCAACATGGCCTGGAGTATCAATTATATTTAAAATATATTCTTTGCCGTTTTTTGATTTATATTTTAATTTTACTGTCTGAGCTTTAATTGTAATACCCCTCTCACGTTCTATATCCATTGAGTCTAATACTTGAGCTTTCATTTCTCTGTCCGTTAAACCCCCACATTTATGAATAATTCTGTCAGCAATAGTAGATTTCCCATGATCAATATGTGCTATTATTGCAAAATTTCTAATATTTTCGATTTTATCCATTAGGATCTGAGTTTAGCGCTGGTTTTTTCCTCAACTGATTTAATAATTCTTTTTGAAATATCTGACAAATCGTTTTCATTAAGAGTTTTATGATCAGATTGAATTGTAACTTTAAGTGCAATAGATTTTTTATCTGATGGAATATTTTTGCCTTCATAAACATCAAATATTTTAATTTTTTTTATTAGAGACTTATCTATACTTTGGATTGCATCTACAAGTAATTGAGCTTTTATATTTTTGTTTACCAAGAAAGCAAAGTCTCTATCTGACTTTTGGTAATCTGATAATAATAAGCTTTCTTTATTTTTTTTATTTTTATTTTTAAAATTAACTAAATTTTCTAAAAATATTTCAAAACCATAAGAAACATTTGTTATTTTAGGGTGTATTTGACCAAAATAAGCAAATAAATATTTTCTATCTTTAGAAAAAACTGAACCTGAAATACCTGGATGATAATAAGCTGGTGATTTGTCTTCTACTAAAATTTCATCTTTCTCTAAACCAAGCTCAACGAGTGTTTGGATAAGGTCTTTTTTAATCTCAAATACATCTAAATGATCATTTTTTTTATAATCTTCCTCATTTTGATATTGTCTTTTAATTCCGCATACAACTGTAATCTGATCACCTGGATTTTTACCTGTAAATACGGGACCAATCTCAAATAAAGATTGATTACCAAATCCTCTATTTAAGTTTTTTTCCATGTAATAAATCAAATTTGGATACAAAGAGTTTCTTAATACTCCTAAATCTGAGCTAATAGGATTGATAATTCTTATGGTTTCTAAATTTTCTTTAAAGTTATTGTTAATTTTTTCGTCACTAAAAGACCATGTTATAGTTTCGTAATAACCCTTGGATGCTACTGATCTCTGAGCTAAATGAAAATGTTTTTGATAAAAATTCAACGTTGGTTTTAATCTAACTTTTTCTGGTTCAATAGATTTAATGTTGTCAAAACCTAATATTCTTATTACTTCTTCGACTAAATCAATCTCACCATATATATCTGGTCTCCAAGATGGAATCTTTATTTTGAGATATTTGCCTTTTTTTTTTGAGTCAAAACCTAATTTATTTAAAATTTTAATTATGTCTTTTTCCTTAACGTTAATGCCAATTGTACTTGAAACTAGTTTTGAATCAAAATTTATTATTTTTTCTTTAAATTTTTTAGTTTCTTGTATGTCAAAATTTGAAACGTGACCACCACATATATTAACAATCAATTGAGCGGCCATTTTTAATCCTTCTTTAACTGAATGAGGATCTATACCTCTTTCGAATCTATATTTAGCATCACTATTTATATCCAATTCTTTTGCAGTTTTTCTAGTAATACTAGGATCAAAATATGCGGACTCAATCAAAATATTTTTAGTATCTAGCTCAGTCCCAGATCTCGCGCCACCAATTATACCTCCCAAACCTAGAACACCTTCAGCGTCTGAAATCACACACATATTATCTTTTAATATGTATGTGTTATTATCTAACGCATTTAGTTTTTCTCCTTTTTTAGAGTTTCTTACTATAATTGAATTTTTAATTTTATCTAAATCATATGCATGGAGAGGTCTGTTTAGGTCAAACATAACATAATTTGTTATGTCAACAACTGCAGAGATCGGTCTTAACCCTAATGCTAAAATTCTTTCTTTTAACCAACTTGGACTTTCTCTATTAGTTATATTTTTAATACAACAACTTCCGAAAATTGAGCAAGCTTGATTTTTATTTTTTTCTATTTTTATTTTTAAACTATGTTTTAAAGTTTGCTTGAACTTCTTTTCTTTTATTTCTTTTAAATCGCCAAAGCCACTCGCAAATAAATCTCTTGCAATTCCTCTTATACCTAAACAATCAGGTCTATTTGGCGTAATAGATAGCTCTATAATATTATTATTATCTTTATTCTTAAAATATGGTTTGCCAATTTTACTATTATATTTCTGGTCCAATTCAATGATCCCCTCGGACTCTTCAGATAATTTTAACTCTGACTCAGAACAAAGCATACCGACTGAAGTTTCTCCCCTAATTTTTGAAACTTCTAGTTTCATACGATTTTTTGGAATTGTTGAGCCTGGAGGAGCGTAAATAGTCAATAAACCTTCTCGAGCATTAGGTGCTCCGCAAACAACTTTTACAGTTTCTTTGCCGCCAATATCAACATCACACAATTTTAATCTATCAGCATTGGGATGTTTATTTGTTTTTAATATCTTGGCAGTTATAAAATCGCTAAATTCGTTTTGAATTGGTTCAACTTTTTCAACCTCTAAACCAATTCCATTAAGTTTTTCAATGATTTGTTCTTCACTTTTTTTTGTTTTCAGGTGATCACTTAACCAATCTTTTGTGAACTTCATCTACTTAGTCCCCGATAATTCGTTGGGACATCTAATGGATCAAAACCATAATGATTTAACCATCTATAATCACATTCAAAAAAAGATCTTAAATCATTAATCCCATATTTTAACATTGCCAATCTGTCTATACCTATACCAAAAGCAAATCCTTGAAACTTTTTTGAGTCAACTTTACAATTTTTTAAAACATTTGGATGAACCATCCCACATCCAAGTATTTCAAGCCATTTATCTCCCTCACCAATTATTATTTTATTATTTTCCATTCTGTATCCTATATCTACTTCTGCTGATGGCTCGGTGAATGGAAAATGGCTTGGACGAAATCTCATTTTAATTTTATTTACCTCGAAGAATTCTTTAATAAAATAATTAAGACAACCCTTAAGATGGCCCATGTTTATACCTTTATCAATATGGAGACCCTCTAATTGATGAAACATTGGAGTATGAGTTTGATCACTATCGCTTCTGTATGTTCTGCCTGGGGCTATAATTTTAAAAGGTGGTTTGCCTTTAAGCATTGTTCGTACTTGTACTGGGGATGTATGAGTTCTCAGCATAGTTTTCATGTCTTTGTCTAAATAAAAAGTATCATGCATATCTTTAGCTGGATGGTTTTCAGGAGTATTGAGTGCTGTAAAATTGTTATACTCATTTTCCACATCTGGTCCTTCTTCAACAGAAAATCCAATTTCTGAAAAAATACAAGATATTTCATCTATCACCTGTGAGACTGGGTGAACTTTACCTATTTTAAATTCTTTTTCTGGTAATGTTATATCAATTTTTTCTTTTTCTACTTTTTCGATAATATCTTTATCTAATATCTCTGTTGATTTTGTCTTGTATATGTCTTGCAACTCTTGTTTAATTTTATTTAAATTTGCTGCGAATGATTTTTTTTCTTCTAATGGTAATTCTACAAGTTTTTTAAATTCAAGATTTATTATACCATTTTTTCCAAATACCTCTGATCTTAATAAATCGATTTCTTCAATTTTCGAGGAGGATTTTATTTTAGATTTATACTCAGCAATTTTTTTTTCAAATTCGGACATTTATGTAGATTATTTCTTAAACCAAGAAAAACAATAGTGAAGATTGTTTAATTAAGTGCTGCTTGTGCTTTTTTTACAATTGTTTTAAATGCTTGAGGATTTTCGTAAGCAATTTCAGCTAAAATTTTTCTATCTAATTTAATTCCAGATTTACTTAGTCCATTAATAAATTTTGAATATGTCAAACCCTCACTTCTAACTCCTGCATTGATTCTTTGGATCCATAAGGATTTAAAATCTCTTTTTTTATTTCTTCTATCTCTGTAAGCATATTGCATTGCTTTTTCAAAGGCTTGTTTTGCAACTCTTATGGTATTTTTTCTTCTGCCATATTGGCCTTTAACTGCTTTAAAAACTTTTTTGTGTTTAGCTCTACTAGTTACACCTCTTTTTACTCTAGCCATATTAACCTCGCAAACTATAAGGCATATAAGATTTCACAATCTTGCTATCTTGTTTTGACATTATTGTAGTGCCTCTTTGTTTTCTGATTTGTGAATTAGTCCTTTTAATCATGCCATGTCTCTTCCCGGCTTGCGGCATGACAACTTTGCCTTTCGCTGTAATTTTAAATCTTTTTTTTGCAGAGCTTTTTGTTTTCAATTTAGGCATAATTTTTTAAAGGTTTATACAAAATACAAACTATTTTACAACCAGAATAATTATGCTGGCTGAACTACCATTATCATTTGTTTTCCATCAAATTTAGGTTGGAGTTCTATTTTTCCTACATTTTCCATATCTAACTTGATTTTATCCATTAACTCATTTCCTAGATTTACATGTTGAAGTTCTCTTCCTTTGAACTTAATCGTAAACTTGACTTTGTCACCTTTTGATAGAAATTTTTGTGCATTCTTTATTTTAAAAGTATAATCATGAACCTCTGTTACTGGTCTTAATTTTATTTCCTTAAGCTCTACTTTTTTTTGATTTTTTTTTGCTTTACTTGCTTTTTTTTGTTGATCATATTTATATTTTCCAATATCCATGATTTTGCATACTGGTGGTTTTGTATTTGGGGCTATTTCAATTAAATCAAGTCCTTCATTTTTAGCTTTACTAATAGCATCTTGTATATTTAAAACTCCTAAATTTTCGCCAGCACTATCAATTACTTGAACTTCAGAAGAATTTATTCTGTTATTATATCTTGGTCCAAAAGATTTATTTCTTCTTTGAAAAAAGTTTTGTTTAAAGTCCGACACTAAATTGATGGGGCTTTATTTAAAGCGGTATATTGTTTAATAAATTCTTTTACTAACATATTTTCTTGTTTATTAGAATCCAATCTTCTAATAGTTACTGCATTAGAGTCAACTTCTTTTTTTCCACAAATCAATAACATTGGCACTTTTGCATTAGAATGTTCCCGAATTTTGTAATTTAAATTATGATTTTTTAAATCTATTTCACAGGAAATACCTGAATTTTTAATTTTATTATGAACTGATATAGCATAATCATTGAAATCTTCAGATATTGGAATAACAACAGTTTGTAATGGCGAAATCCAAAAAGGTAATTTACCGGCGTAATTTTCAATTAATATTCCTATAAATCTTTCAAGTGATCCAAATAAAGCTCTGTGAAGCATAACAGGTATTTTTTTTGATCCATCTCTATCTACATAACTTGCACCTAGCCTTCCAGGTAAATTTAAATCAACCTGTAAAGTTCCACATTGCCAATCTCTTCCAATTGCATCTCTTAAAACAAATTCAATTTTTGGACCATAAAAAGCACCTTCTCCTTTATTAATACTATATTCAAGTTTTGATGCTTCAACTGCTTTTATTAATGCAGCTTCAGATTTATCCCACACTGCATCATCGCCTACTCTTAGGTCTGGTCTGTCTGAATATTTAAGAATAATATTTTCAAATCCTAAATCCTTATAAATTTCTAAAATTAAGTTTGTGACTGAGAGACACTCTTCTGTAATTTGATCTTCTGTGCAAAAAATATGAGCATCATCCTGCGTAAAGGCTCTTACTCTCAAAAGTCCATGTAAGGCACCGGACGGTTCATATCTATGCACTTTACCAAATTCAGACATTTTAAAAGGTAAATCTCTATAACTTTTTAAACCCTGATTGAATACCTGAACACAGCCCGGACAATTCATTGGTTTGATAGCAAATATTTTTTGATCTGGTGTTTCAGAAGTATACATATTTGCACCAAACTTTTCCCAGTGACCAGATTTTTCCCAAAGAGATCTATCTAAAATTTCGGGGGTATTTATTTCTTTATAACCCGCTTGATCCTGTTTGTGTCTCATATATGAGACAAGTTTTTGAAATAGCGACCATCCTTTTTCGTGCCAAAAAACAGCACCTGGACTTTCTTCTCTAAAATGAAAAAGATTCATTATTTTTCCTAATTTTCTATGATCACGTTTTTCTGCTTCCTCAATTCTCATTAAATAATCATCTAAATCTTTTTTGCTTGACCAACTTGTTCCATAAACTCTTTGGAGCATCTCATTATTTGAGTCCCCTCTCCAGTATGCACCTGATACTTTAGTCAATTTAAAAAATTTACCAATTTTTCCAGTTGAAGATAAATGAGGTCCCCTACAAAGATCGTGCCATTTTCCGTGAAAATATATTGAAACTTCTTCTCCTTCAGGAATGCTTTCAATTATTTCTGCTTTATAAGTTTCGCCAATATTTTTGAAGTGATCAATGGCTTTTTTTCTTGGCCAAACCTCTCTTGTCGTCTTTTCATCTCTTTCTACAATTTCTCTCATTTTATTTTCAATTTTTTTTAAATCATCATCTGTAAAAGGTTCTTTCCTTGCAAAATCGTAATAAAAACCATCTTCTATTACTGGACCAATAGTAACTTGAGTGCCAGGAAATAATTCTTGTACTGCCATAGCTAAAACATGCGCAGTGTCATGTCTGATTGTTTCTAGTCCTTCTTTGTCTTTCGAGGTAAATATTTTTACTGAACAATCTTTTTCAATAATCGTATTAAGATCTTTTAATTTGCCATCTATACTTATTAATAAGGCATTTTTAGAAAGCGATTTACTAATCTTTTCTGCAACCTCTAAACCTGTAACTTTTTTTTCAAAGTTAAGCTTATTTCCGTCTGGTAAAGTTATATTTAACATTAATTAATTAGCTTTTTATACTCTGAATAAGTAGAAAAACACATTTTTTCAACATTAAATTTTTTTATCACGTTTTTTCTACCTTCAATGCCTATACTTTTTAATAAAGTTTCATCCATACTTAGTACCCGCATAATTTTTTTACTTAAAGATTTAGCGTCTCCAGCCTTAAACAAAAAACCAGTTTTTTCATCAATAATAGTTTCATTCGAACCTCCAATATTGCTGGCAATAATTGTTTTTTGCATTGACTGAGCCTCTACAGCCACTCTTCCGAATGCTTCTGGTTCTATTGACGCTGAAACAATTATATCAGAAATCTTATAAGCTAAAGCCATATTTTTACAATTATCAATAAATTTCAATTGTTTTGTCATTCTATATTGTTCACTTAAACGAATAAGTTTTTTTTTATATAAATCTCTACCCTGTTCACTACCTAAAAGAACAGCATAAAAAGCCGTATATCCAAGCTCAATATTTACTAAATTTATTGCTTCAATAAATAATTCTTGACCTTTCCATGACGTAAGTCTTCCTGGCATTAAAATTATTTTTTTATTCTCTTCAATTTCCCATTTTTTTTTAAGTTGTATTTCGTCAATTTCAATGGTTGATGTTTGATCGAAGTAGTCTACGTTAATGCCTCTAAATATAACTAATAGTCTTTTTTTTTTGTTAATAAATTCTGAATAATTTTCTTTAATATGTGAAAAGATAAAATTAGATCCAGCTATTACAAGATTTGATCTCACCATAATTGAATTATAAAATTTTTTTAATTTACTATGGAAATTATATGTACCATGAAATGTAGTAACAAAATTTCTTCTGGTGATCTTGGTAGCTAAATAACAAGACCAAGCTGGTGCTCGGCTTCTAGCATGAACGATATCAATATTTAAAAACAAAATAATAAAAGATAAAATGATAGCATTAATTAAAATCAATAAAGGGTTTTTACTATGAACTGGAAGTTTAATTACTTTAACCTTTTTTTTATCTACAAATTTTAGTAAATCTCCTCCGCTAGTTACTAAGTATGACTCACAATCCTTTTCATAAAGGTAGTGTGCAATATCGTAGCAACCTGTTTCTGCACCTCCATAACCAAGCTTGGGTATAACTTGTAAAACTTTTATTTTTGATGGCATTTATATGCCTATAATAATATCATAAGTTATCAGTAAAACTTATGGCAAAATTTAAATTTATTAAAATCTCTAAAAATAAAAAAATAAGATATTTATTAAATCCCTCATCTAGTGAAATTTATGTTGTTTTTTTGCATGGTTTTAAATCAGATATAGAGGGTGATAAGCCTAAAACATTATACAAATTTTGTAAAAAAAATAAGATTGGATTTTTGGCATTAGAATATTCTGGGCACGGTAAATCTTACGGAAAATTTGAAGACGGTACAATCACAAGTTGGACGCAGGATGCAAAAATGATAATAAATAAAAAGATAAGAAAAAAAAAATTAATTTTGGTCGGATCAAGCATGGGCGGTTGGATTGGCCTAAATCTGTTTAAATATTTCAATGAAAAAATTGTGGCTTTTGTTGGTATTGCCCCTGCTCCAGAATTTTTAGATAGACTAATATGGAAAAAATTTTCTGACAAAGTTAAAAGGCAATTAGTAAAAGAAAAATTTTATATTTTTAATCATAGCGGTTTTGAATATAATATTTCTTACAATCTCATTAAAGATGGGAGAAAAAATAAATTCTTTAATAAAAAATTCAATAATAAAATTTTTCTTACTATTCTTCATGGTAAAAAAGATGATATTGTTCCAATTTCAATATCTAAAAAAATAATAAAAACATTTAAAGATGCAAAAAAAAAATTAATTATTATTAAAAAAGGAGATCATAGTCTTTCTAATAAAACTAATTTAAAAAGGTTAACAAAGGAAATTGGATATATTTATAATAAATTAATAAACTTGTAGCAAAATCTTATAAATTGATTTCTTATACTCGCTCTAGCTTGCCAGAATAGTCTGTTTATTTGTAATTGGATTTTCAAGTTTATCTAGCATTTCCTTTGGACATACTTGATAAAAATTAATAATTTCATCATCAAAATTTTCTATTATTTTTTTTGAAACTAGTGAATTTGTCTCTTCATAATGTTTTTTTAATAATTTTTTCAATTCGTCTATCCAATAATTGGTCTCTGGTTTTTGCCATAGAATAGAGTCTGGATTAGCTTTATTTTGAAATATATTTTCTGGGTCATAAACAAAACCCATCCCTCCAGTCATTCCTGCTCCAAAATTATCTCCAACATCTCCTAATATAACAATTGTCCCACCAGTCATATACTCACATCCATTAGAACCGCAGCCTTCAATAACGGCTGTTGCTCCAGAATTTCTAACTGCAAATCTTTCTCCCGCCTGACCAGCTGCAAATAAGTTTCCAGATGTAGCTCCATATAGAACTGTATTTCCAATAATTGTATTTTCCTTAGATACAATATTACTTTCATCTTGAAGTTTTATAGAAATTGTTGCACCAGATAATCCTTTTGCTACGTAATCATTAGCATCGCCTTTTAAAATAAGTTTCAAACCTTTTATTGCGAAAGCTCCGAAAGATTGCCCAGCAGACCCTTTAAATTTAATTTTGATACTTTCAGGATCAATATTGTTATCTCCATATTTTTTATACAGATGATAAGAAATTCTAGTTCCTACAGCTCTATTTGTATTTTGAATTAAAAATTCATTTTCAATTTCTTTTTTTTCATATAATTTTTTTTCAATTTCTGGCCAAATTTTTTGGTCTAAAGTATCTGGAACAATGTTTATAATTTGTTTCTCACAGTATCTTGGATTTTTTCCAGGATCGGCTTGAACAAACAGTGGATTTAGGTCTAAATCATCTAAGTTAGGTGAGCCTTTGCTTACTTGTCTTAACAAATCTGTTCGTCCGATTATTTCATTAAGACTTTTAAAGCCTAGTTCAGCTAAAATTTCCCTTACCTCAGAAGCAATAAATTTAAACAAATTCACAACTTTTTCAGGTGTTCCAATAAATTTTTCTCTTAATTTTTCATCTTGAGTACAGACACCAACTGGACAGGTGTTTGAATGACATTGCCTTACCATTATACATCCCATTGCAACAAGTGCAGTTGTTGCAACACCAAATTCCTCAGCTCCCATCATTGCAGCTATGACAACATCTCTACCTGTTTTAATACCTCCATCAGTTCTTAAGGTTACTTTATGTCTTAAGTTGTTCAAAGTTAAAACTTGATTGGCTTCTGTAAGACCCATCTCCCATGGAATACCTACATACTTAACACTTGTTTGTGGTGTGGCTCCTGTTCCACCCGAATGACCTGAGATTAAAATAATATCTGCTTTGGCTTTTGCAACTCCAGCAGCAATTGTTCCTATACCTGAGGATGCAACTAATTTTACGCCTACTCTTGCCCTAGGGTTAATTTGTTTCAAGTCATATATTAATTGAGCAAGATCTTCTATTGAATATATATCATGGTGTGGCGGTGGAGAAATTAAAGTTACTCCAGGTGTAGAGTATCTTAATTTTGCTATCTCATCAGTTACTTTAAAACCTGGTAATTGACCTCCTTCTCCAGGTTTTGCTCCTTGTGCAATTTTAATTTCAATCTCATTACAATTATTTAGGTAATCTATAGTCACACCAAATCTTGCAGATGCAATTTGTTTAACTCTTGAGTTTGCTGTGTCACCATTATCTAAAACTCTAAATCTTGAATTGTCTTCTCCACCTTCTCCACTACAAGATGCCCCTTTAATTCTATTCATGCCAATAGCTAGGGTTTCGTGAGCTTCTTTTGATAAAGCGCCATGGGACATACTTCCGCTGCCAAATCTTTTTAAAATTTCTTCCAATGGTTCAACTTTGTCTAATGTTATAGAATTTTTTTCTTTAAATCCAATAAGATCACGTAAACTTATAGGCGGCAAATCATAAATGCCTTGGGCATACTTTTTATATATTTCATACGAACCTTTGGAAACAGCTGTTTGCAACATATGAATTAATCTTCCTTGATACTGATGTGTTTCTCCAGTTTTTCTGTATCTGTAAATACCACCGATTGGTAGAACATTGTTAGAATTTGAAAAAGCTTTTTCATGAATATTTCTAACCTTTTTTTCAATACCGGTAAGTCCTATCCCAGAAATTTTAGAAAGCACTCCTGGAAAAAAATTATTAACAATTGTTCTACTTAATCCAACTGTTTCAAAATTACATCCGCCTCTATAAGAACTTATTACAGAGATTCCCATTTTTGACATAATTTTAAGTAAACCTAAATTAACTGATTTAATGTACCTTTTTATACATTCATCAAATTCAAAGTTTCCAAATAATTTTTTATCAAATCTTTGATATAAACTATCAAATGCTAAGTATGGATTTACTGTTGTTGCACCCACTCCTATTATAGTTGCAAACGAATGTGTATCCATAGCATCACCAGTTTGGACATTAATTGAAGCATATCCCCTTAATTTAAGCTTTACTAAATAAGTATTTACTGCGCCTACAGCAAGTAATATTGGAATAGGAAGTCTTTTGTCAGAGACATTTTTATCTGTTAATACAATCTGATTAACACCTTGTCTAATTGCAATTTCTGCTTCTTTTTTAATTAAATCTATAGATTGCTCTAAACTTTGCTCTTTAGAAAAAGTACAATCAATTATTTTAAGGTTTTCTTTGAAGTAATTTGTAAATTTATCAAATTGAGTATTTGAAAGTATTGGACTTTCTAAAACATAAATATTTTCTTCAGTTAAATTATTAAAATCAAGAATATTTCCAAGATTTCCGAATCTGGTTTTCAAACTCATAACCTTATTTTCTCGTAATGAATCTATCGGAGGATTAGTAACTTGGCTAAAATTTTGCCTAAAATAATGATAGAGTGGTCTATATTTATCAGACAAAACTGCTAATGGAGTATCATCTCCCATTGATCCTGTTGCTTCTTTTGCATCCTCCGCCATTGGATGTAATATTAATTCTAGATCCTCAAGACTATAACCAAATAGATATTGTCTTTCTCTAAGAGCATTACCTTCAAACAAACTTTTTTCATTCTGTATAGGAAATTTCTTATCTAAATCAATTATTTGATTATTAAAATGTTTATACTCTTTGGCCAGATAATTTTTTATTTCTATATTCCTAAAAATTTTTCCTTTCTCAATTCTTACCCCTAAAATTTCTCCAGGACCTAATCTACCTTTTTCAATTATTTTTTTTTCATTTATTTCAATCATTCCTGTTTCTGAGCCAGCAAATAAAAGTTTATCTCTTGTTACGGTATACCTCATTGGTCTTAATCCATTACGATCAGAAGCAACAATAGCCCATTCATTATCAGTACCTGCTATAGCAGCAGGTCCATCCCAAGGCTCCATGGAACTGTTTAAAAAATTAAATAATTGTAAATGTTCTCTTGGAAGTATTTTACTTTTTTTTGACCAAGCATCAGGGATAAGCATCAACTTAGCTAAAGGAGCAGAGTGTCCTGATGTAGTAAGTAGTTCAAATACATTATCTAAAGAAGCTGAGTCTGAGTTTCCTGAGGGTATAACAGGTTTTAAATTTTCTATATTTTTAAATAGTGGAGAGTGCATTTCTTGTTCATGAACTTTCATCCAATTTATATTTCCTTTTAATGTATTTATTTCTCCATTATGAGCTAATGATCTAAATGGTTGAGCTAGATCCCAACTTGGTGCTGTATTTGTAGAAAATCTTTGATGAAAAATAGAATATCTTGAAACAAATCTTTCATCCTTAAGGTCTGGATAAAAATCATCTATAGCCTCGGCCAAGAACATTCCTTTATAAATTATAGATTTAGAACTAAATGAGCATATATAAAAACCATTTAGCTGATTGGTTAATGTTTTTTTTTCTATTACTCTTCTTGTTTCATATAATACTCTATTAAGTTCTTTATCTTTAAGTTTTTTATCATTATGTTTAAAAAGTATTTGAGTTATTTCTGGTCTTGTTAGTTCTGCTTTCTCTCCAAGTACAGATGCATTTACCGGTACTTGTCTCCAACCATAAATGTTAAAGTTATTTTTAGTTAACTCACTTTCAACTATGGTTCTGCATGCCTCTTGTGCACCATAATCGTTTCGTGGTAAAAATATCATTCCAATACAAAGCTCAGAATTATCATGTGTATGACCTGTTACTTCTATTTTTTCTACAAAGAAATCTACAGGTATCTCAATATGTATACCTGCACCATCACCTGTTTTTCCATCGGCATCTATAGCGCCCCTGTGCCAAACAGCTTTTAAAGCTTCTATTCCCGACTCGACAACTTTTCTTGATTTTTTACCTTCAGTTGAAACAACAAGACCAACACCACAGGCATCATGCTCCATGCCTTCACTATAAACATGATTATCTTTTAATTTTTTTAAATTTTTTTCTCTTAAACTCTTCATGCAACTTTTTGCTTTAATTGAATTTTTTTTTTTAAATACTTATCAATATTATCTGATGCATCTCTGCCATCTTTTATCGCCCATACAACTAATGAAGCGCCTCTAACTATATCTCCTGCAGCAAATACACCTGATATTGAAGTTTCCATGGTATCAAAATCAGCTTTAATAGTTCCCCATCTTGATACAGTTAAATTACTTTCGCCAAATAGTTCTGGTAAATTTTCAGGATCAAAACCTAAAGCTTTAATAACCAAATCAGCTTTAATTTCAAAATCAGAGTTTTTTTCTTCCACAGGTTTTCTTCTTCCACTTTCATCTGGTTCACCTAGTTTCATTTTAGAAGCCTTAACACTCATAACTTTGTTGTTGCCTAAAAATTCTTTTGGACTCGATAACCAAATAAATTCCACTCCTTCCTCCTCTGCATTTAAAACTTCACGTGCAGATCCAGGCATATTTTCTTTATCTCTCCTATACAAACATTTAACTGATTTTGCATTCTGTCTAACTGAAGTTCTAACACAATCCATCGCAGTATCCCCTCCGCCAATTACAACTACATCTTTTCCTTCAGCATTTAAAATACCACTGTCAAATAATTCAACTTTATCTCCTAATCCTTTTTTATTTGAAGTAGTCAAAAATTCCATTGCAGGAAAAATGTTTCCTAAATCACTTCCTGGTATTTCTATTTCTCGCGCTTTATAAACTCCTGTTGCAATAAGTATTGCATCATGTTTATCTTTTAATTCTTGAAAAGATTCATCTTTTCCAACTTCATAATTATTTACAAACTTAATTCCACTATCTTTTAAATATTTAATCCTTCTTAGCACTACATGTTTTTCAAGTTTGAAATTAGGAATTCCATAAATTAATAAACCACCAGCTCTGTCATACCTATCGTAAATGGTGACTTTATAGTTTTTTTTTCTTAATTCTTCGGCACATGCTAACCCTGCTGGGCCAGCTCCAATTATCCCAATACTTTGATTAATTTCGTTTTTAACATCAATAGGTTTTATCCAATTATTTTCCCAAGCAGTTTCAGTTAAAAATTTCTCTACAGATCCTATTGTAACAGTTCCGTGTCCTGATTGTTCAATTACACAATTTCCTTCACACAGTCTATCTTGTGGACATATTCTTCCACAAACCTCGGGCATGTTATTTGTACTTTGTGATAGTCTATATGCCTCTTCTAATCTACCTTCTGCAGTTAATTTTAACCAATCAGGTATATTATTACTTAATGGACAGTGAACTTGGCAGAACGGAACTCCACACTGTGAACACCTGCTTGATTGAGTTTTTGCTTTTTCTTCTATAAACTCTTTATAAATTTCGTTAAAATCCCTATTTCTCTCACCTATTGACCTTTTAGGTGGATTTTGCTGACCTATTTTTACAAACTTAAGCATTCTATCTGTCATAGTGGGCTGCTTATATATCATTAAATATGATGTAAAAAGCATATAAAGGTAAGTATTATTTACCTTATTTTAAAAAAAACCCTTTTTTTTTAATATTTTTAACAAAAATGCATATGTAATATGCATTAAACGAATTGCTTTAAATTCAAGTTATATAGTTTACCAATAAAAAATTAATGTCATTAATTTATCTTCAAACACTTATTTTATCTCTAATTCAAGGAATCTCAGAATTTATTCCGGTTAGCTCATCAGCACATTTAGTTATATTCTCAGATATTTTTAACAGTTACAAAAGTTCAGTTTTAATGGATGCTAGTTTACATCTAGGTTCACTAATAGCAATCATGCACTATTTCATGAAAGACTTAATTGATTTTTCTAACAATAAGAAAATATTAAATTTACTTATTATCGGTTCGCTACCTTTAATTATAGTAGGTTATTTTTTTTATGAATATAATATTTATGAAAATTTACGTAACATTGAAATCATTGCATGGTCTACATTAGTTTTTGGAATTTTATTATATTTTGCAGATAAATTTAGTGCATCTAAGTCATTAGAAGGAAATTTAAATTTAAAAAATATATCTACAATAGGGATGTTTCAGATCTTAGCCTTAATACCTGGGGCAAGTAGAGCTGGAATTGTAATAACCGGCTCTAGGTTTTTAAATTTTAATAGATACGATGCTGCTAAAATATCCTTTATTTTATCTATCCCTGCTTTGTTGGGGGCAAGTGTTTTAACTTTAAAAAATACATTTATAAAAGAGGAAATACTAAATTTAAATATAATACTAGGAATTATTTTTTCCTATATATTTTCATATCTGACTATTAAGTATTTTTTAATTTATACGAAAAATTTTTCACTTAATATTTTTGTTATATACAGAGTATTATTATCCTTGATTTTGTTTTACTTTATTTATTTTTAACTCAGGTACTATTTGAGATATAAGAACTCCTAAAATTATAAATATGCATCCAATAATATTATTTAAGTTAAGTATTTGACTTAATAAAAACCAAGCTGCAATAGTTGCAATAACCCCTTCTAAAGAAAATATTATTGCTGCTGGGGTTGGAGTAATATTTTTTTGTGCATAAATTTGTAAGACAAAAGCAAATCCTCCAGATAATATCCCAGCATAAAGTATTTGGTATGTCTGCTTAAATATTCCATCAATATTTATTTCTTCAAAAAGGAATGCGCCTATGATTGAAAATATAGAGACAACTAAAGTTTGAATCAGGCCTATCAATATTGGTAAGTTAAAATTTTTAATTACCTTTCCAACATAAATAATATGAAGAGCCCAAAATACAGCACATAATACAACAAGTGCATCTCCTTTTCTTATAGTTGCATCATAAAAGTTTGTAAGCAAATAACCACCAAGAAGACACAAAATTATCGAAGGCCAATTACTCCAATGAATTTTTTCTTTGAATAGAAAAAAAACTATTATTGGAACCATGGGTACATAAAAAATTGTAAAAAAAGCAGCGTTGGCAACATCTGTAAATTGAAGTGATATTTGTTGTAAAGCAGATCCTAAAAATAAAAATACCCCTATTAAAAACGAATATTTAAAAAATTTATTACTATTTTTTACTAACTCCTTATTTATATTTTTTTTTTCAAAATATAAAAAAAAAGGTAATAAAACTAAAAATCCAACAAAAAACCTTACACCATTAAATAGATATGGTCCGATAAACTCCATGCCAGTATCTTGGGCTATAAATGTAGTACCCCATATAATGGTACATCCTAGTGCACTTAAAATAGAAATTGATTTTGACATTTAGAACGAAACTTATAATTATACAGCTAATTTAAAAGCAAAATTTTTACCTAAATTATCCCTAATCTCATTACAAAATCTGGCAGCTTCTGCACCGTCAATAATTCTATGATCATAGGACAAAGAAATTGGCAATATAGTTCTTGATGTAAATCGATCTCCTAAAAAGATTTGTTTTGTATTTGATTTACTAACTCCTAATATTGCTACCTCGGGGTAATTTATAATTGGTGTAAAGAAACTTCCTCCAATACCTCCAAGACTAGATATTGTCATTGATCCTCCATAAAATTCTTTCTTATCAATTTTTAAATCTCTACATTTTTTAGCAACCTCTTTTAATTCTACTGATAGATTCTGAATATTTTTTTTGTCAACATGTCTTATTTTAGGAACCATCAAACCATTGGGAGTATCTACAGCTATACCTATATGAAAATATTTTTTAAAAGTAATTTTTCCACTACTCATGTCTTCAATAGATGAATTAAAAGATGGAAATTCTTTTAAAGCTCCCACTAAAGCTTTCATAATAAATGCTAGTGGAGTAATTTTTAGTTTTTCTCCAGTAAAGTGATCTGTTAATGAATTTCTAAATTCTTCCATTTCAGTAATGTCAATTTCATCATGATGTGTAACGTGTGGGATTGTATTAAAAGAATTTACAAGATGCGGCGCTGCTAATTTTTTTATTCTTGGTATATCCTTAACATCAATATCACCAAAATCAGAGTGTTCATATTCAATTTTGATTTGTGGCTTATAGTTTTCTTCATTATTATTTAATAGATGTTTTTGATTTATGCCAATTTTGACAAAACTTTTTACATCCTCTTCTGTAACTCTTCCAAATTTTTCAGACCCCAAAATTTTACTTATATCCGTACCAAGTTCTCTCGCAAATTTTCTTACTTTTGGACTTGCTAATACTGATTTATTTGTATTAGAAATAGTTTGTGTATTGGATCTTATCTCTGATTTTTCTTGAATTTTTTCAGGTGATTTATGATTTTCTTTAGTGGTACTGGTTTCTTTGTTATCACTTTTTATATTCTGTTTTTCGGATGATACTATCTTAAGTATTAAATCTCCCTCCGAAACCTTATCTCCAACTCTTACATTTATTTTGGATATTTTGCCCGAATGATTAGATGGAACTTCCACACTTGATTTATCACTTTCAAGAGTGATTAATGAATCATTTTTATTTATTTGCTGACCTTCTTTTACTAATATTTCTATAATCTCTACATCATTAAAGTCTCCTATATTTGGTACTTTTATATCAATTAAAGCCATTAAAGTTTAGTAGGCATTGGTTTTTCAGCATCTATTTTGTATTTTTTTATTGCATCAACAGCATACTTAGAAGATAACAATTGCTCATTTGCTAAAACACTCAACGCATAAGTTGTTATATAATTTTTATCTACCTCAAAAAATTTTCTTAAGTTCTTTCTTGTATCGCTCCTCCCATAACCATCTGTACCTAAGGAGTAAAAACTTTTATTAATATAAGATCTGATTTGATCAGAATTTAATCTCATATAGTCTGAAGCAGCTAAGATAGGACCTTCAGTATTTCCTAGGCACTCTTCAATATAAGACTTTTTCTTTTTTTTATCTGGATGTAATAGATTATATCTTTCTACTTCCATTCCATTTTTTCTCAATTCACTAAAACTTGTTACACTCCACACATCACTATCTATTTGATATTCTTTTTGTAGCATTTCGGCAGCATCTATCATTTCTCTTAAAATTGTTCCTGAACCAAGTAATTGTATTTTTATTTTTTTATATTTTGAAAATTCTCTAATTTTATACATCCCCTTTAGTATTCCTTCTTCACTTCCTTTTGGCATTGCAGGATGTGGATAGTTTTCATTCATAGTTGTAATATAATAAAAAATATTTTCTTTCTTTTCGTGCATTCTTTTAAGTCCATCTCTGAAAATAACTGCTAATTCATATGAAAAAGTTGGATCATATGAAACACAATTTGGTATTGTCGAGGACAAGAGATGACTGTGACCATCTTGATGTTGTAATCCCTCGCCAGCTAAAGTTGTTCTGCCTGAAGTTGCACCTATTAAGAAACCTCTTGCTTGACTGTCTCCTGCAGCCCATGCAAAATCCCCGACTCTTTGAAATCCAAACATTGAATAAAATAAATAAATAGGAATCATTTCTATATCATGGTTTGTATATGATGTTCCGGCTGCTATCCAAGACGACATTGATCCAGCTTCTGTTATTCCTTCCTCTAAAACTTGTCCTTTTTTATCTTCCCTATAAGAACTTAGTTGTTCCGAATCTACAGGTTCATATTTTTGACCTTCATGGGCATATATACCAATTTTTTGAAAAAAACCTTCCATTCCGAAAGTTCTGGCTTCATCAGGGATTATTGGAACCAATCTTGATGCAACATTTTTGTCCCTCAAAAGATTAGTCAGCATTCGAACTAGTGCCATTGTTGTTGACATTTCCTTTTCACCAGTTGATTTTGTCATTACTTCAAAAATATCTTCAGGTGGCGCTTTAATTGGTTTTGCAAACGTAGATCTTTCTGGGAGATATCCATTTAATTTTAATCTTCTTTCTTTTAAGTATTTAATTTCATCTGAATTTTCTTTTGGTCTATAATATTCAACATTCTTAACTTGTTCGTCAGTTAGCGGCACATCAAATCTATCTCTATAATACATTAGATCATCGACATCTAATTTTTTTTGCTGGTGGGTAGTATTAATGCTTTCTCCTGATTTACCCATTCCATATCCTTTAATTGTTTTTGTTATAACTACTGTAGGACTTCCTTTATTTTCCATTGCCTTGTGATATGCTGCATATACCTTGTGAGGATCATGGCCACCTCTGTTTAATCTCCAAATATCTTTGTCACTGTAAGATGAAATCAATTTAGATAATTCGGGGTATTTGCCAAAAAATTTCTCTCTTACATAAGCTCCCCCTTTTGCTTTAAAGGCTTGATATTCACCATCAACTGCTTCATTCATTCTTTTTATAAGTAACCCAGTTTTATCATTTGCTAATAAAGGATCCCAATAAGATCCCCAAATGACTTTAATTACATTCCAACCTGATCCTCTGAAACTTCCCTCTAATTCTTGAATTATTTTTCCATTCCCTCTTACTGGGCCATCTAGTCTTTGCAAATTACAATTAATTACAAATATTAAATTATCTAAATTTTCTCTGGAAGCTAGAGCAATAGCTCCAAGAGACTCTGGTTCATCCATTTCTCCATCGCCTAGGAATGCCCATACTTTTCTATTTTCATCTTTTATTAAACCCCGATTGATCAAATATTTCATAAAACGTGCTTGATAAATTGCTAACATTGGGCCAAGGCCCATCGATACTGTCGGAAATTGCCAAAACTTATGCATTAGCCAAGGATGCGGATATGAAGATAAACCATTTGGTCCAACTTCCTGCCTAAAATTATCTAATTGCTCTTCTGTAAGTCTCCCCTCTAAAAAAGCTCTGGAGTATACCCCAGGTGCAGAATGTCCTTGAAAATAAATTAGATCACCACCAAATTGATGATTCTTTGCTCTCCAAAAATGGTTCATTCCTACATCATACAAAGTAGCTGCAGATGCAAATGTACCTATATGTCCTCCAAGTTCAGGAAATTTTTTATTCGCTCTTACTACCATTGCAGCAGCATTCCATCTAATTAAAGATCTAATTTTTCTTTCTATATTTTGATCACCTGAAGATTTTTTTTCCTCATCAGGTGGTATAGTATTTATATACGGAGTGTTTTGTATAAATGGAATTCTGGATCCTTTTCTATAAGACTGATCAATTAATTGTCTTAAAAGAAAGTGAGCCCTTTCATTTCCAAGATTATCAACAACAGCATTTAAAGAGTCTATCCATTCCTTTGTTTCTAAAGGATCTATATCTTTACTATCTGTCACAATAATTCTTTCATCTTTTTCTTGCGTTTTATGTTTTCTTAAATTTTTACTATTATCAGTTGATAATTCTTCTTTCTTACTTTTTTCTTTTTCTAAAATCTTTTCTGCTTGCTCAATAATCTTTTCTGTAGATGGAGGTATATTAGTCTTTGGCTCAACATTTTGGGAATTAATTGATAAAATTAAATCACCTTTTGAAACTTTATCTCCAACTTTTACATTTAACTTTTCAATTATACCTTGTCCAGTTGAAGGAACCTCTACACTAGATTTATCACTTTCTAGAGTTATTAGCGGATCGTTAATTTTTATCTCATCTCCTTGTTTAACCAATACTTCTATGATTTCGACGTTCTCAAAATCACCAATGTCTGGAACTAATATATTTTTGCTCATTGAATCAATTTATACTTATTATACGCTCTTTTTAAAAAATAAGTAATTTTTTGGCCATATTTAATACAAAATTTAAACAATCTAAATATTTTAAATACTAATTGATATGCAAATTAGATATATTTTAAACAATTTATGGTGCTATTTAATAACTCACCTTACATACAAATCAAAAAATGATCTAGATGCAAAATACTGGATACAAAATATTTTGCTCAAAAATCACCTTAAATCTATAAATAAGAATAATTGATAAAAAAAATAATTACATTAAAAACTACCAGTTGTAATTAAAAAGCGCCTGTAGCTCAATTGGATAGAGCGCTTGGCTACGGACCAGGAGGTTCTGGGTTCAAATCCTAGCAGGCGTACCAGAAAGGAATTTGATGAAAATATCTTTGCAAAAATCTGTAATTTACTTTTTTATAATTATTATTTTATTGCTATTTATTTTAACGTTAATTTTATAATGGAAAAATTTAAACAAATAAGTACTAAGCCTGGATTTTTAAAAAACAATGGTGGTCTTTTATTCCGAAAGATTAAAAAAGATAAATTTGAATTCAAAACAAAAATTAGAAAAATACATCTAAATAGAGCAAGAATTACTCATGGTGGATATATTTGTTCAATTATAGATGCTGGCTCAGGAACAGCTGCTCACAGTGTAGCAAAAGGTAAACCTTGCGTTACAATATCTTTAGACATTAAATTTATATCTCCAACAAAATATCGTGATGAAATTATTGGCATTGTTTCAATCAATAAAAAAACTAATTCGTTGGTTTTTTTAGATTGTATTATTAAATCAAAAAATAAAATTATAGCTTCTTCATCTGGTATATGGAAAATAATAAATTTTAAAATGCCGAATGCTGGAATTGGAGGCTAATTAAAATATTTTTTAATTTTAATATTTAATGTTAAAATTAAATAATTTTTTTATAAAAATGAGAACATTTATAATTATGATTCGGACACCTTTTAACCTATTTTTGTTCTTTTGGAGATACTAGATATAGTTGTTAAAATATATTAGACACAAAAAGTTGAAATAAAAAATGATTACAGCAGTACTTGGACCAACTAACACAGGAAAAACTTTTCTAGCGATAGAAACTATGCTTTCTTTTAAATCTGGAATGATTGGCTTTCCTTTGAGATTACTTGCAAGAGAAGTTTACGACAAAGTAGTAAAAAAAATTGATGTATCATCGGTTGCTCTAATAACTGGTGAGGAAAAGATAATTCCTTTAAATGCAAAATATTTTCTATGTACTGTTGAGTCAATGCCAATTGATAAAAAAGTAGAATTCGTTGCAATTGATGAAATACAAATGTGCAGTGATCATGAAAGAGGACATATTTTTACAGAAAGACTTTTAAACTTAAGAGGTGAAAAGCAAACAATGTTTATGGGTTCTCATACAATGAAAAATTTATTGTCAAATCTGGGTGAGGAAATAGAATTTATTAACAAGGAAAGATATTCAAAATTATCTTACTCAGGGCATAAAAAAATTTCACGTATAGAAAGAAAAAGTGCAATAATCGCTTTTTCCGCAGAAGAGGTTTATGGAATCGCAGAATTACTGAGGAGACAAAAAGGAGGATGTGCAATAGTAATGGGATCTTTAAGTCCTAAGACCAGAAATTCTCAAGTATCACTTTATCAATCTGGGGACGTAGATTATTTAGTTGCCACAGATGCAATTGGAATGGGAATAAACATGGACTTAAACTATGTTTATTTTTCAAATTTAAAAAAATTCGACGGAAAAAAACAGAGAAAGTTAAATCTTGCAGAAATTGGTCAAATAGCTGGTAGAGCTGGCAGATATATGAATGATGGAAATTTTGGAGTAACAGGAGAAGTTCAAAGCATTAACAATGATGATATCGAGCTAATAGAAAATCATAAGTTTGAAAAAATAAATTTTATTTTTTGGAGAAATTCTGAGTTAAATTTTAGCAATTCTTCAAATTTAATTAAATCTTTAGAAGTAAAGCCTAAAATGGATTGGTTAAAACGTATAAATGAATGTGAAGATGAGAAGGTTTTAAAATACTTAGTTAATAATGAAAATGAAATTAAAATTAAAAATGATGAAAAAAATTTAAGGTTATTATGGGAATGTTGCCAAATACCAGATTTTGTAAAAAAAAGTTATGGAAAACATTTAGAAATTGTAAAAAAAGTATTTAGTTTTTTGTCAACTAATAATGGCAAAATTCCAAATTCATATTTCAAAGATCAGTTAAAAGTACTAGATAAAACTGAGGGAAATGTAGACTCTATTTCAAATAGAATAGCTAATGTCAGAACTTGGTCATATGTAGCTAATAAATCTAATTGGGTTGAAAATAATGATTATTGGATAGAAAGAACAAAATTTATTGAAGATAAGCTCTCGGATAGATTACATGAAGAATTAACTAAAACATTTATTGATAAAAGAGCGAGTGTTTTGGCTAAAGGTTTAAAACAGGATATATCATTTAAAACTGAAATTATTGATAACAAAAAAGTTAGTATAAATGATCAATTTATAGGAAATCTAAACGGTTTAAAATTAGAGCTAGACTTAAAGGTTGATACACTTGAAGCAGATATAAAATCCCTTAAAAAAGCATCAAGACAAACTGTTATGCCTGAAATATTAAAAAGAATAGATCAGATTATTTATTCTGGTTTAATAGAGTTAAAGCCAGATTTTAAAATTCATTGGAATGAATATCCAATTGCTAGACTTCAAAAAGGTAAAGATTATTTATCACCAATTATTGAATTAATTATTGATGATATGATTGAAAATAAAGATAAAAATAAACTAAAAATATATTTAGAGAAATGGATCAAAAATAAAATTGAGACAGAATTAGAAAGTTTAATTAAATTAAAAAATTTAAAAGAAAATAATTCAACCGTCCGAGCACTAGCGTATAATTTATATGAAAATAATGGTGTTGTTAAAAGAGAAAAAATTAAAGTAATTTTAAAAAATCTAGGACAACAAGAAAGAAAAGTATTAAGAGAAGTTGGAGTTAAATTTGGTCGTTATCATATATTTCTCCATAAACTATTTAAGCCTAGTTCAGTGTCATTAAGAATATTATTATGGAAAAATTTTTATCAAAAATTCTATGATCTACATCCTCCAGTTTTTGGACTTAATTTTTATGAAAGCAATTTAAAAATAAACAAAGATTTTATGCTTTTATGTGGTTTTGAAAATTTTGAGAAAATGTTTGTTAGGATAGATATACTAGAAAGACTCTTTATAATGATATTTAATTCTAATAAACAAGATGAAAGTAAAAATAGAGAGATTAAACTTGTGCCAGATATGCTAAATTTATTAGGTTGTAATAAGTTAAATTTTATTAAGGTTTTAAAAAAGATGAATTACAAAATATATGAAAAGGATAATGAGGTATATTTTAGATATATCCCAGCAAAAGAAAATTTTAATAAAAACAAAACAAAAATAAACTTGAAGGATAGCCCGTTTACTAAACTAAGTGAACTAAATTTGAAATAATGTTTAATTTTTTTAAAAAAGAAAAAGATAATCAAAACAAGGATATTTCTAGTCTTTCAATAGCCAGTTTATTAATACATGCGGCAAAAATAGATGAGAATTATACTGATAAAGAAAAAAGAATTATTAAAAATACCTTAATAGAATTAGGTGTAAATAAAAATAGTGTTGATGATATAATTAAAGATGCTGAAATTGCTGAAAAAAAAACAAATCAAATACTAGAATACACTAAAGACGCAAAAAATCTTGATGAACAAAAAAAAATAATTCTGGTTGAGGCATTATGGACAATAATTTACTCTGATAAAAACGAAGATATTTATGAATCTAATCTAATGCGACGACTTTCGGGTTTAATTTATCTAGATAAAAAAATAGTGGGTGATATTAAAGAAAAAATAAAAAATAATAAAATATGACATATTTGGTAAATGATAAATGTATAAAATGTAAGTTGATGGATTGTGTAGAAGTTTGTCCCGTTGACTGTTTTTATGAAGGTAAAAATATGCTTGTAATTAAACCAGATGAGTGTATAGATTGTGGCGTTTGTGAGCCGGAATGTCCCATTAACGCTATAGTTCCGGATACAGAAACAGGAAACGAAAAATGGCTAGAAATAAACACAAAATATTCAGAAGTATGGCCAAATATATCTCAAAAGAAAGATCCACCAATAGATAACGAAAAATATAAAAATGAAGAAAATAAATTTGAAAAATATTTTAAAGAAAACCTTTAATAAAAAAAAAAATAAAACAAAAAAACAAGTAAAAAAAGTAGTTTCAAAAAAAGTTAAATCTAGTTCAAGGGCTCCGAAAAAAATAAAAAAAAATAAGCCGATAAAAAAGAAATCAAGTACTAAAGTCCAGTCACAAAAAAATATAGTACAACCAAATAAAAATGACTTGGGAAAATCGGATAATTTACGAGTAAGTAAAATTAATGAGCAAAAACCAGAGATAAAAAAAATTAAGAAACAAGAAACTGAGAAGAAAGTTTATAAATTAAAAGAATATGTCGTATATCCAAAACATGGAGTTGGTCAAATCACTGAATTTAAAAAAATCAGTATTGGAGGTATAGAGGTAGAGACATATTTCTTAAGATTTGAAAAAGATAAAGCTACAGGAATGGTTCCAGTAAATAAGCAATCCCACTTAAGACCACTAGCCACAATTAATCAAGTAAATAAATGTGTTAGTATTTTGAAAGGTAAACCTAAAATTAAAAGATCTATGTGGAGTAGAAGAGCTCAAGAATATGAAGCTAAAATTTCTTCTGGAAAAATTTATGACTTAGCAGAAGTTGTTAGGGATTTAAATAAAGGTGATGATCTTATGATTGACCAATCATATAGTGAAAGACAACTATTTGAAAAGGCATATGAAAGACTATTATCTGAATTTAATATTGTGCTTGGAACACCTATTGAAGAAACACAAAAGAAATTGGATAAAGCATTAAAAAGGAATCTCGAAGCTCAGAAAGTAAAAGTTGAAAAAAAACCTGAGGTTAACAACGACTTAGGGGCTGAAGAGATGGAAGATAATTCCCTTGAACCCGAAAATATAGACTAAAAAAAAACGCTTCCCACGCAATCGCCATGAGAAGCGTTATCAGTTAAAAAGAATACTAAACTATCTTCTTCTTCTTCTTTTAGCTTTTTTCTTAGCTTTTTTCTTAGTTTTCTTTTTAGCAGCTTTTTTTCTTCTTTTAGCCATTTTTAGCTCCCTTTAATTTACGAATCTTTTTGATTCGTTTCATATTCTTTTTTTATTTTTTTTGATTACTGATGTCAAACATTAATTTGTTTGTTCAAAATTAAAAAAAAACTATTTATTAAATTTTAAATTTAATTTAAAAAAGTTAAGTATTTAGCGATTAATTTAAGATAGACTTAAATACAAATTTTCAAATTCTTTTTTATATTTGTTAATAATTTTAAATCTTTTTAGTTTTAAAGTTGGTGTCATCATTCCATTTTCAATTGTAAAATTTTCTTTAATTAAGAAATATTTTTTTATTTTTTCTACTCTCATTAGATTTTTATTTATATTTTCTATTTCTTTTTCTAAATTGTCTTTTTTATCTTCAAATTCTTTATTTAAAATTAATAATGCAACTAGATATGGTTTATTATCTCCATAAACAATTGCTTGGTCTATCATTTCTAAACTTGTTAACATATTTTCTAGTTTTAAAGGTGAAATATTATCTCCCCCAGGTGTAATCAAAATATCTTTTTTTCTATCTGTTATTTTTAAATAACTTTTCTCAAATTTGCCGATATCACCTGTGTAAAGCCATCCATTTTTTAAAACTTTTTTTGTTTCTTCTTCATTATTCCAATAGCCAAGCATAACATTTTCACCCTTAACTAAAATTTCACCATCATCAGCTATAATTACTTCATTGCATTTAAATGGTATACCTACAGTTTCAATTCTAATATTATCTATAGGATTACAGCTAACAACTGGTGATGTTTCTGTTAGACCGTATCCCTGTAATGTAGGTAATCCTATGGCATTTAAAAAAGTACCAATTTCTGCATCAAGTGCTCCACCACCAGAAACAAAGGTTTTCAAACTTCCTCCAAATTGTTTTTTTATTTTACTTCTTACCAATTTTTCAACAATTAAGTTCATCACCTTTTCCCAAAATGAGAGTTTTAAATTTTGAAATTTTTTAGTTCCTAGATTTATTGTATTTTTTACTAAAACTTTCTTTAATCCTGTTGCTTTATTGAAAGTAGAGTTAATTTTCTGATAAAGATTTTGATAAAATCTAGGTACAGCAGTCATAATGTGCGGTGAACAGTATGACATATTTTTAATTAACTTATCTATGCTTTCTGCATAAAAAACTTTTGCACCTACTGCAATTTGAATAAATTGAACCGCATGTTCATAAGAATGTGATAGAGGCAACCAAGTTAAAAATCTAGTTTCTTTTTCTAAAATTGGTTTAAGTAGCTCATAACCCCCTTCGCAATTGCTAAGTATTCCTCCATGGCTTAAAATAACACCCTTTGGATTCCCTTGAGTTCCGGATGTATAAATAATACAGGCTGGATCTGTCCGTTTTATATTTATTTCTTTTTTAATTTTCTCACCTGGGTTTTCTATTAAAGTTAATTTTTCAATATTAAAATATGAATTTGCATCTAGACAGGTCAATTTTTCAAATGAAAATATTTTTTTTATCGAACTATTTCTTTCACAAATAGTTTTAATCTTACTAAATTGCTCATCATTAGAAACGAATACTACACTAGGATTACAATCATTAATAATATACTCATAGTCTCTTGATAAGTAAGTAGTATAAGCAGGAACAGTAATTCCACCAGCTAACATTATAGATAAATCAGATATCATCCACTCTGGTCTGTTTTCCGAAATTAATAAGCATCTATCACCGTTTTGAATTATTTTTGAAATTTCGTTAGAAAGTTTTAAAACTTTTGATTTAACATCATGCCAAGAAAATATTTTATTTTTATCTTTTAAATCAGATAAAAAAATTTTATCTTTTGGTTGTTTTTCATATTGTTCAAAAAACAATTCAAGCAAATTATTATATTTTTTAAAATTCATATCTTAATGGTGGGCAAAGAGAGACTCGAACTCTCACAGTATTGCTACCATTGGATTTTGAGTCCAACGCGTCTACCAGTTCCGCCATTCACCCACGAAATCATTTATTAATTAACAATAGTATAAAAAATATTAATATATTAAAAGGAAATATGCTTCGAAAACTTTATAATAAAACTATTAATCTTGCGGGTAGTAAAAACTCAAAATTCTTTTTAGGCTTCGTTTCTTTTATTGAAAGCTTTATATTTCCAATACCACCGGATGTAATTATTATTCCAATGACAATCGCAAAACCAAAAAATTGGTTAAGGATTGCATTAATAGCTACTATAGGCTCTGTGCTTGGTGCTATTTTGGGATATTTTATTGGATATGTTTTTTTTAATGAAATTGGAATTAAAATATTTGAACTTTACGGAGTAGATAATACCTCTTTTTTAAAAGATAAAGTTTCCTCTGATGGAGGTGTTATAGCTTGGATGACTCTTCTCGCGATAGCTGGTTTTACTCCTGTTCCTTTTAAGCTTTTAACAATTACAAGTGGTTTTGTACATTTTAATATTATTTACTTTGTTATTGTTTCAATATTAACAAGGGGTTTAAGATTTTTTATTATAGCTTTTTTAATTGGCAATTTTGGTCCAGCAATGAAAAAAATAATTGAAAAAAAACTGATTACTCTTTCAATAATTTTTGCAATAGTTGCTATAATTGTGGCTTATTTAGTTTATAATTTTTTAGTAAATTTTATTGCTTAAAATGTTTGATAGAATTAAAAAATTTTTTTTCCCTATTGTATTATTAATTTGTTTATTTGTAATTTTATCAGCTTTATATATAGAACATATATTATCTATACCAGCGTGCAAACTATGTTTATATCAGAGGATTCCTTACATCTTATCTATAATTATATGTTTTTTTGGATATTTTTTTTACAGCAATAAAATATTTATCTACCTTCTAATTTTTGCTTTTTTAAGTAGTTTGTTTATTTCTGGATATCATTTAGGAATTGAAAACAATATTTTTACTGAGTTTTCGGGTTGCACAAATGAAAATCTTAATACTACTAACAAAACTGAATTATTAGAAAGTCTAAATAACTATATGCCTAATTGTAAAAGTGTAAGTTTTAGAATTTTAGGTTTATCACTTGCGACTATAAATTTTATATTATCAATTGCTTTAACTTTAATAACCATTACATACTTATATTATGAAAAAAACAGATAAAAAAAAATTAGAGGAATTTATTCGTGTTGATCATGCGGGTGAGAGAGGTGCAATTAAAATATATGAAGGGCAACTCTTAGCTTTAAATACATTTAATAAAGATGAAAAACTTAAGAAATTGATTGAAGATATGAAAGTTCATGAAGAAGAGCATTCTGAATATTTTGAAAAAGAAATTAATAAGAGAAACATTAAGCCAACCCGTTTTTTGAAAGTTTGGGATTTATTAGGTATTGGACTTGGATTTGGATCAACTGTTTTGGGTAAAAAGGCTGCTATGCTTTGTACAGCGTCTGTTGAAGAAGTTATTGATAAACATTATCAAAACCAAATTGACCAACTAGGTGATGATGAAATAGAGCTTAAAAAAAATATCATCAAATTTAGAGAGGATGAATTACACCATAAAGATATTGCGTTTGAGGAAGGTGCTTCAAAAGAAGGTGTTTATAAGTTCCTTGACGGTATAATTAAAACTGGATCTAAAATTGCGATTAAAATTTCAGAAAAATACTAATTTAATTTTCTAACTCTACATCCCAATACAAGTAGTCCATCCAACTCTCATGTAAAAAATTTGGAGGAAAGTTTTTTCCATTTTTATGTAAATCTTCAGTTGTTGGTGCAAAAGGTACTATAGATAATTTCATTCCAGATTTTTCCAGTAGTCTTCCCCCTTTTTGTACATTACAACTTGAGCAAGCTGTTACAACGTTTTCCCAGTTTGTCTTTCCACCTTTAGATCTTGGAAGCAAATGATCAAAAGTTAATTCATTTTTGCTGCCACAATACTGGCATGAAAATTTATCTCTTAGAAAGACATTAAATCTAGTAAAATTAGGATTTCTTAGTGGTTTAATATAATCTTTAAGTGCTATTACACTCGGTAACTTCATGCTAAATGAAGGACTTCTTACTACTCTATCGTAATAACTTACAATTGAAACTCTATTTAAAAAAACTGATTTAATAGAATCTTGCCAACTCCATAATGACAAAGGATAATAACTTAATGGTCGATAATCTGCATTCAATACTAGTGCAGGGCATTTTTCTAATGAGATATTATTTAACATGGAAATAATTTTAGCCCATATATTTTTTAAAATCAATATAACAAATTAAATATAAATTTTTATTTAATTTCTAAATTTTTTTTTATGAAATTTAAAGCTAGGCTTGATGCTTCAATTGGTATATTATGTCCACAATTCTTAATTAAATTAGTTTGAATATTAATCTTTTTTCTTTCGAAAAAATCTTTTGCCTCTAATAGATAATTTGAACTGACTATTTCATCTTGTTCTCCATGTATTAATAGTATTTTGCTATTATTTTTTATTCTAGTTTGAAGATTATTTACATTAATAATTTTACCAGAAAATCCCACTATACAATTAAAGTTTTCTTCTGTTGTAACACCGATACTTATTGACATCATGCAGCCCTGACTAAAACCACATAAAACAACATTACTATTTAATAATTGATACTTATCCTTTACCTCCTCTATGAATTTTTTTAATACATTTTCAGCTTTAATAGATTGACTCAAAATATAATCTTCATCTTGTTTTGATAGATCAAACCATTGAAATCCCATTGGATTAATTTCACATTTTTCATGACCATTGGGGCATATAAAAACTGTATTTTTAAAAAATCTTTTCCAATTAAGTGTTAACATACTAATATCCTTGCCATCTCCTCCATATCCATGAAGTAGAATAACTGCATTTTTAATTTGCTCATTATTTTCTGGTGGAATAATTACTGTGTCTAGGCAAAATGTCATAATATTATTTATTTATAATTTATTCTTTTAATGTATATATCAAATTATGTTATCTGGAACTTTAATCAAAATAGTCTCTATTGCATTGCTGCTTTTAGTTGCAATAGTTTTAATCCTCGGTATAGCTAATTTATTTAGAGGTGGTTCAAAAAAAGCATCGAATAAATTGATGCAACTAAGAGTTATTTTACAATTTATAGCAATAATTGCACTTGTTGGTTTTGCTTATTTTTTTAAGAATTAAAACTTAATCAATTGACAAAAATAAGTTAAATCAACTGAATATAATTATTTTATATGAAAAAGAAAATTAAACCTATTTGGGGAATAAGAATTAAAGGAGATACAACTTCTACTTTTCAAAAAGTTTCTAGTTCTATTCACGTTGATAAAAGACTTTTTAAAGAGGATATACTTGCATCAATTATACATGTAGAAATGTTAAACAAACAAAAAATAATTAATTTCAAAATTAAAAATAAGATTATCTGGGGATTAAAAAAAATACAGAATCAAATTATCAAAAAAAATTATATATTTGATTATAAAGATGAAGACATCCATATGAGTATTGAAAAAAAACTTTTTGAACTCATTGGTGAAGATGCGGGCTTCATTCATACAGCAAGATCAAGAAATGATCAGGTTTTAGTGGATTTAAAAATTTGGATGATAAATTCAAATAAAAAATTAATTAAAATGTTGGAGCAAACTATTAATAACATTTTAAAAATAGCAGAAAAAAATATTTATACTATTATGCCTGGATTTACACATTTAAAAAATGCACAACCAATTTCATTCGCACATTATATCTTGGCTTATGTAGAAATGTTTATTAGGGACAGAAATAGATTTAATAATAATTTTAGTAACTTAAAAGAAAACCCTTTGGGTTCATGTGCATTATCTGGAACATCTTTTAATATTGACCGAAATTATACAACTAAAAAACTAGCTTTTAATAATCCTACTGGTAATTCAATAGATACAGTTTCAGATAGAGATTTTGTATTGGATTTTTTATTTGCTTCTTCAACATGTGCAATGCATATATCAAGACTTGCTGAAGAATTTATAATCTGGAATTCAGATGCATTTAAATTAATTTCAATGAATGACAACATCGTAACTGGATCATCAATAATGCCCCAAAAAAAAAATCCTGATTCGTTAGAATTTTTAAGAGGTAAAGTTAGCAATTCATATGGAAATTTATTTTCTATGCTTACTATACTAAAAGGATTGCCACTATCTTATTTTAAAGATCTTCAAGATGATAAAAAAATTGTATTTGATACTTTTGATAATCTATCTGACTCAATTAAAGTTTTGAATGAAGTATTAAAGAATTTTTCAGTTAACAAGAACGAAATGTTAAAGCTTGCAAAAAAAGGTTATATAACTGCAACTGATTTGGCTGACTACTTTGTAGAAAATCTCAATTTTCCCTTTAGAAAATCGTATCAAATAACTGCAAAGATAGTTAACTACTGCGAGAAAAATAAAAAACTTCTATCTGATTTATCAATTGATGAACTAAAAAAAATAGAACCAAATATAAAAGATGATGTAATTAAAGTTTTTGAACTAAAAAATTCAGTAAATTCAAAAAAATCTTACGGTGGAACCTCTTTTGAAAACATAAAGAAAATGATAAAAAAATATAAAAATGCTTAAAAAAATAATTATTGTTATCTTTGTTTTAATACCAATTCTTTCATGTGGAAAAAAAAGTGATCCAATTTATGAGAAAAAATCGGGGTTGATTAAAATGAAAGTCTATGGAACAAGTAATAGTTAATATTTAACTATTAAAACTTAAAACTCTTAATGCACTACACTAAAAATAAATTACTAATTGATAGAATTAATGTTGATAGGATTATAAGAAAATTTGGGTCTCCTACTTATTGCTATTCATATAATAAATTAAAAGAAAATATTTTGAAATTTAAAAAAAATTTTATTAAGATTAATCCACTAATATGTTTTGCTGTCAAATCTAATAATAACAAAACGATTTTAAATGAAATTGCTAGATTAGGAGTTGGTGCCGATGTTGTGTCAAAAGGCGAATTAATGGCAGCGCTTAAATCCAAAATTAATCCCAAAAAAATTGTTTTTTCTGGAGTTGGTAAGACTTATGATGAAATAAACTTTGCGGTAAAAAAAAAAATACTGTTGATAAATGCAGAGTCAAAAAGCGAAATTGAAACAATTTTGCAAGTTGCAAAAAAGATTAATAAAACTATTGATATTGGAATTCGTCTCAACCCAAATGTTGATGCTAATACCATTAAAGAGATTACAACTGGAAAAAATTCCAATAAATTTGGTTTATCAGAAAAAGAAGTTATTAATTTAATAAATTATTACAAAACATCTAAATATCTTAATATTAGATGTTTAAGTGTTCATATTGGAAGTCAAATTACTAGTCATATTCCGTACCTCAAAATGCTTAAGACTGTTCAAAAAATAATAGATAAATCTAACTTCAATTTTAAATATATAGATTTAGGAGGTGGAATGGGTATAAATTATGGTCAAAACTCCAAAGAACTTAATTATAAAAAATACTCCGATAAAATTAATAAATTTGTAAAAAAAAATAAAGTAAATATTATTTTTGAACCAGGCAGATCTATAGTCGGAAATGTTGGCTACTTATTAACGAAAATTATTTATATAAAAAAAACAAGTAAAATTAATTTTATTATAGTTGATGCGGGAATGAACGATTTAATGAGGCCAGCTTTATATAAAGCTTATCATAGAATTATACCTACCAAAAAAAATAAGAGGAAAGTTTCCAAAAGACATGATTTTGTAGGTCCCATATGTGAGACAACAGATAAATTTTTATCGCTTAATTCTTATCAGAAACTTGATGAGGGAGATAATATTGTAATTTGTGATGTGGGTGCGTATGGCAAAGTATTAAGCTCAAATTATAATTTAAGAGTTGGTGCTAACGAGGTATTAATTAAAAATTCAAAAGTTTTTAGGATTAGAAAAAAAGAACGTCTTGAAAGCATTATTTAATTGATGATTAGAGAATTCATTTTTAAATTTTTTTTTTACATTGGTACAATTTTTGTTTGTATAATCTTCTTGCCTGCATTGCTTTTACCAAGAAAAATTGACTTAATTGGCGGAAAAATTTTAGGATACTGGATACATTTTTGCCTAAATGTTTTTCTATCAGTAAAGATTGTAGTAAAGGGTATTGAAAATATTCCAAAAAATTCACCTTTTTTTATTGCATCACTTCACCAATCTTTATTTGAGACTTTTTTTTTACAAGCAATTTTTAATTCTCCAATTTTTATTTTAAAAAAAGAATTATTAAAAATACCTATATTTGGTTGGCATTTAAAAAAAATTGGGTCTATATCAATTGATAGAGACAAAATAACTAAAGAGAATATAGGTTTTTATGATAGAATTATCACGGAAACAACATCTTCTAAAAGGCCTTTAATAATTTTTCCTCAAGCTACAAGAACACTAATTGAAGATAAAATTCCTTTTAAAAAAGGTGTTTCAAAAATATATGAAAAACTGAATTTTATATGTCTTCCTGTCGCTCTAAATTCTGGTGATGTATGGCCAAAATCGGGAAGATTAAATTCAAATAAAACTATTACTATAAGTATTTTAAACCAGATTCCCGCTGGAATGACAACACAGGATTTTCAAAAAAAAATTGAAGAAGATCTATATAATGAGTTAGACAGAATACGTTAACCTTTCATAGGCATAATAACAAAAATACTATCAAAATCTGAAGGATCTTTAATTAGAGCTGGAGCCGCAGAATCTTTAAGGTAAATTTCAATTTTATTACCATCCATATTTGATGCAACATCAATTAAATATCTTGGATTAAAACTTATATCTAATTCGTGTTCAAAATTAACAGGCAAACTTTCTTTACCTTCACCACTATTACTATTATTGACCGATAAATTTAAATTATTTTTTTCTAAACTCATTCTTAAACCATCTTTTTTATCTAGAGAAACTGAAGCAACTCTATCAACTGAAGTTAGGAAAGTTTTTAAATCAATTTCTAATCTTTTTTGATTTTCTTTAGGAATGACTTGATAATAATTTGGAAACTTTCCATCAATTAATTTTGACATTAATATTGTATTATTAAATTCAAACTTGATCTTTGATTTTAAATTAGAAATTTTTACACCACCATCATAATCTTCTAGCAATGAACATAACTGGAAAATTGTTTTTTTTGGAAGAATTACAGGCTCGAATTTTATTTCCTCTTGTAATAAAGTTTTCGATATAGACATTCTATGACTATCAGTGGCAACAGCTGTTAGAAATTTTTTTTCATCTTTATCTGTCAAATGAAGAAATATTCCACTCAAATAATGTCTTGTTTCATCATTAGAAACAGAAAACTTGCATTTATTTAATAACTTAAGTAAACTTTTTGAATTAATCTCAAATTCATTTTCCTTAAAGTTTTCCTCTGTAATTGGAAACTCTGATGCTTTAAGACAATTTAAATTAAATGTAGATTTATCTGATTCTAAATTAATTTTATTCTCATTAACTAAATTAAAATTTATTTTTTTTTCGTTAGTGAATTTTCTAACAATATCATACAATGTTGAACATGATGTTGTTGTTTCACCTTCATCTAATATTTCAATATTAGATATATTTTGTATAAAGATTAAATCCAAATCCGTTGCAATAATTTTCAGCTTTGAATCTTTGGCCTGAAGTAATACATTGGACAAAATTTGCAAAGTACTTCTCTTTTCAATCACTCCCTGACAATAATTTAGAGAATTTTGCAAATCTTTTTGATTTACATTAAATTTCATCTTCTTTGTTATATAATATTTTATTTTTAAGCGTATCTATTTTTAGATTCAGTTCACTATCTTCTTTTCTCAGTTTTTCTATCGTCTTAACAGAATGTATTACTGTTGTATGATCTCTATTCGCAAAACATCTTCCAATTTCTGGTAAGGATTTTGATGTTAGCATTTTTGCAAGATATATAGCTGTTTGTCTTGGTCTAACAAGGTATCTAGATCTTCTAGAAGAAAGCATTTCATTTTTGCTTATTTTAAAATATTTGCAAACTATTGTCTGAATAATATCAATTGTTACTTTGTTCTCATGGATGTCCAGTAAATCTTTTAAAATTATCCTTGTCTCTGACAAATTGGGAACCCTATTGTATATTCTTGAAAAGGATACGATTCTATTTAATGCACCAACAAGTTCTCGTATGCTTGATTTTATTTCTAAACATATAAATTTTTGAATTTCTTTTGAAATATTAACATTATTCTTATTTAAAAAACTAAGCTCAGACAATTTTTTGTTCACTATCTCCTCACGTAAAGTTAAGTCTGGGTTTTGTATATCAACTACTAATCCACCTGAAAATCTAGATTTTATTCTCTCCTGTATTCTAATTAACTTACTAGGAGGTCTATCAGATGTAAGTACAATTTGTGATCCTTTATCTAAAAGTGCGCTAAAAGTATGAAAAAACTCCTCTTGCAATGCTTCTTTTCCATTCATAAATTGAATATCATCGATTAATAAAACATCTGTATTTCTAAAATAATCCTTAAATTTAATCATTTCATTAGCTTTGATTGATTTTACAAAATGATACATAAATCTCTCTGCTGATATAAACATTACTTTTTTGGTAGATTTTAGTTTTAAACCTATTGCATTTAATAAATGAGTTTTTCCCATACCAACACCAGAATATAAATATAAAGGATTATAACTGGATGTATTTTCAACGATTTTTTTTGATGCTTCATAAGCAATTCTATTACTTTGACCTGTAATAAAATTTTCAAAATTTTTATTTGGGTCAATTCTGTTGTATTGAATAAAGCTATCTTTAATAAATGTAACATTAGTATCTGCTATTTTAGATTGATTTTCTAAACTAACTTTATTTTTTTTATCAATGAAATTACTTGGTTTTGAATTTATTTTGAATTCAATACGGCTGATATTTTTATTGTGTGATTTAATTACTTGAATAACATTATCTAAGTATCTAGATGTAATCCAATCTCTAATAAATCGAGTTGGAACTGAAATTAATAGATAATCAACATTAGTTTCAAGAAGTTCCATTTTTTTTAACCAACTTTCAAAAACATCTTTACCAAATTTAGTTTGAAGATCCTGATTAACTGAGTCCCAGTTAATAACTTCGTTGTTACTTTGATTTAAATTTTGATTAAAAGGAGAATTTTTCATCTATTATTGTTTAATCTGAAATAATTAAATTATGCAAATGATAATTTTTATTTTTAAAAAAAAAATGTAATCCTCAATTGAAAATAATTTTAAAAAAAAAATAAAATCTTAGATTGAATTATTAATTTTTGTTTATAGTAAAAAATTGTAAATAAATTTTATATCAAGTTTGTTTACTTATTTTTTTATATATTTTGTGCTTAAAAAGAAAATAATATACAACTAGTTGATTCAATCAGAGAGAGTTAATTCTTTTTGTAATTCTAGATACGTTTCTTGAGGCATTTTGTTTTTTTACAACCCCAGACTTGGCTATCTTCATTAATTCAGAATTAAGTTTGGGAAGGTAACCAAGCGCTCCTTTTTTATCTTTTTTTTCAATCAAAAGGTTAATTTTCTTAATTGCATTTTTATATCTGCTTTTTCTTGACCTATTAACCAAAGTCTGTCTATGAATTCGTCTATTTGTTTTAATAGCTGATTTAGTATTTGCCATAAGCGCGACTGTATAACTTGGTTAGTTTATATGGTCAATTATTTTTTTTAATTATTTTTGGCAAATATCACACATATAGGTTGATCTATTTGTAATATTTATCTTTACAATTGTACCTATACATAATTTATTTTTGCATCCCATGCCATCTCTATCGTATGCACGAAATTCTTTCTGATAAGAGCCTTGATTTCCCTTTATAGAATGGAAGTTATTAATTGTTGTACCGCCTCGTTTAATTGAGAGATTAAGTACTTTAACTGTATAATAAATAATTTTAGTTATTTCTTCATCATTTATCCTATTGCAAGATTTTAATGGATTTATTTTTGAATAATTTAAAATTTCACTTGCATATATATTTCCGATACCAGATAAAAAATTTTGATCTAATAAAATATTCTTAATATTTTTTCTCTTATTATAAAAGTATTTTTTTACATAATTAAAATTATATGCCTCACTGAAAGGATCAGGACCCAATTTACTAAAATAACTTTTTAGATTAATTTTACCTTTTACTAAGTTTACAAAACCGAATCTTCTTGGATCATTATATATTATTAAAAATTTTTTAAATTTAAAAAAAATATGATTATGTTTTTTTGGTAAATTTTTTGAGTGGTAAAAACTTAAATTTGTATTTTTAAAAAAATTAATATTTTTGGTTAGATGTAAAGTCCCTGACATTCCTAGATGTACTATCAAAAATAGATCATTATAAAATTCTATCACTATATATTTTGATATTCTCTTTATTTTTTTTATTTTTATATTAGATAATTTTTTTGATAGATTTTTTGGAACGGGAAATCTTAAGTTATTATTTTTGACTATAATTTTAAGCAAATTTTTATTTACTATATATTTTTCTAGTGACTGTTTTACAACTTCTACTTCTGGTAATTCTGGCATATCAGACTATATTATTAAAAGGTAAAAAAATAAAAATGCAACAAAAACTACAAAATACTAAAAACTTGGTCTCTGACGTATTTAATAAAGTTTATGATAAATATGATCTAATGAATAACATTATGTCGCTAGGAGTCCATAAATCCTGGAAAAAGCAATTAATATATTCTATGAGGCCAAGAGTAAACAAAAAGTTAATTGATGTAGCTTGCGGCACTGGAGATATCGCGAAATTATTTACAGAAGCTACTGAAGGTAAGTCAAAAGTTGAATGTGTCGACCCAAATCAAAATATGATTTCTCTGGGAAAAAATAAACTTAAAAATTATCAAAATATATCTTGGAAAGTTGCGTCTGCTGAGAAACTACCATTTAAAGATTCTATGTTTGATTATTATGTGATTAGTTTTGGTCTTAGAAATACAAAAAATATAAATAAAGCTTTATCTGAAGCATTTAGAGTTTTAAAAAAGGGTGGGTGTTTTTTTTGTCTTGAATTTTCCAAGATTAATAACGACTATTTAAATTTTGTTTATCAGAATTACTCGAAATTAATACCTGTTATTGGTGAAATTGTAGTCGGAGATAAAAAACCCTATGAATACTTGATAAAAAGTATCAAAGATTTTGTAAACCAAGATGAACTTATTGATTTAATGAAAAAAAATAAATTTGAAAAGTGTGAGTATAACAATTTAAACGGTGGAATTGTTGCATTACATAGTGCCTGGAAAATATAATGATAAAAAAAATATTTACATTATTTAAAATTGGTAGAAAATTAGCACTTTCAGATGCATTGAATATTGTTTCTAAAGTTTATGAAATTCCAATACTTATCAAGATTTTTTTTAACATTTTAGGATTATTTGGGGAAAAAAATTTAAGTAAAGATCATACTGAGGAGGAAAGATTGTGTAGATCTTTAGAATCCATGGGTATTACATTTATAAAACTTGGTCAATTTTTAGCAACTAGACCAGATATAATTGGAGAAAAACTATCTGATCAATTGCAAATACTTCAGGATAAAGTTCCAGCGTTTTCAAAAGATGTAGCTCTAAATGAAATTAAAGCTGGACTTGGAAATGAGAATTATAAAGATTTTATAAATATTTCAGAACCGATTGCCGCAGCATCTATTGCGCAAGTTCATAAAGCGCAAATTAAAGATGAGGGAGTTTTAAAAGAAGTTGCAATAAAAGTTTTAAGACCAGATATCAAAAGAGTATTTAATGATGAAATTGAAGCCTTAATGCTTCTAGCATATGTTATTGAGTCTTTGGTAAAAAAAACAAAAAGACTTAAACTAGTTGAAGTTGTTTTTTTATTGAAAGAAATAACAAACCATGAAATGGATTTAAGATTTGAAGCTGCTGCAGCAAATGAATTTTATGAGAATACACGTAATGATGCGGGATTTAAAATTCCTAAAATTTATTGGAAACTTACAAGTGATAATGTTCTTACATTAGACTGGGTAGAAGCAATTTCTATAAGAGAAGTAGAAAAAATAAAATCATTAGGCATAAATCTTAAAAATTTAGCTAGAGATATAATTCAACACTTTCTAAGACATGCAGTAAGAGATGGATACTTCCATGCAGATATGCACCAAGGCAATTTACTTGTTGATAATAGTGGTCAATTAATTTTTATAGATTTTGGGATTATGGGAAGAATAGATAAAATAAATAGAAGGTTTTTAGCTGAAATTCTTTATGGATTTATTCAGAGAGATTATAAAAAAGTAGCACAAGTCCATATTGCAGCAGGTTTAGTTCCACAAAATGTAAACAACGAGGAACTTGCTCAAGCATTGAGATCAATCGGTGAACCAATATTTGGTCAATCTGTTAAAGATATTTCTGGTGGTAAATTGCTTAAACAATTATTTGATATAACTGAAAAATTTAATATGCAAACACAACCGCAACTGTTATTACTTCAAAAAACTATGGTAGTGGTTGAAGGTGTAGCAAGAAAACTTGATCCAGATGCAAATATTTGGCAAATTTCACAACCAGTTTTAGAAAAATGGCTCAAAGAAACAAAAGATCCAATTGCTGAAATTGGAAATATCTTAAAAGATACTTCAGAAGTTATTAAGAAATTACCTGAATTACCTCAAGTTATGGATAAAGCTAATCAAGCCCTTACATTCCTTGCTAGTGGACAAATTCCACAGAATTCAAATGCATATTCTTCTTTAAATGAAAAAAAAATGGAACTTAAGTCTTTTAAAAATCAAAGTATTATTGGATTATTATTTCTTGTAATTTTATCGATCATAGTATTTTAATTTAAAAATGAAAAATTTGCAGAATAAAAAAGTTTTACTTATAATTTGTGGTGGTATAGCTGCCTATAAATCATTAGAATTGATAAGAATATTTAAAAAAAATCAATGTAAAATTAAAACAATTCTTACGAAAGGAGCCTTAGAATTTATAACACCTTTATCAGTTAGCTCTCTATCAAATGAAAAAGTTTATACAGATTTGTTTGATTATAAAAATGAAGCAGAAATGGATCATATATCTTTATCTAGATGGGCTGATGTTGTTTTATTCGCGCCAATCACAGCTAATAAAGTAGCTCAGTTAACTTATGGATTAGCTGAAGATTTGGCAACAACAGTAGCTCTTGCTTCAAACAAAGATATATTTATTGCGCCCTCAATGAATGTAAGAATGTGGGAAAATAATTTAACACAATTAAACTTAAAAAAACTTATTTCATCAGGTTATAAAATAATAGATCCTGAAATTGGTGAAATGGCATGTGGAGAATACGGTGCTGGTAAATTCTCTGAACCTTTAAATATTTCTCTTAGAATAAATGAGTATTTTAAAAATAAAGAGGAAAATAAGATGTTCAAAGCTTTGGTAACAGCTGGACCAACCAGAGAGTTTATAGATCCAGTTAGATTTATTACAAATAGATCATCAGGCAAGCAAGGTTATGCTATAGCTGATGCACTTCAAAAAAATGGTTTTGATACAACATTAATTTCCGGTCCAACAAATCTAAAATCACCTGAAGGTGTAAAAGTTTTTAATATTGATAGTGCTCAAGAAATGTATGAAAAAACTATTCAAAATCTTCCCGTAGATGTAGCAATATTTACCGCTGCAGTTGCAGATTTTAGAACTACAAAAATCAATAGTGATAAAATCAAGAAGACAAACCTACAAAATTTGGAAATTGAGAAAACGAAAGATATTCTTGATTATACTTCTAAACACAACAAATTAAGACCACAACTTGTAATAGGTTTTTCCGCAGAAACGAAAAATTTAGAGAGAAATTCAATTAAAAAATTAAATGAAAAGAACTGTGATTGGATAATTGCAAATGATGTATCAAATAAAAATATAGGTTTTGATAGTGATTTTAATGAAATAAAAATATTCCAAAAAAATAAAGTTGATATTGAAAATATTCCTTTAAATACCAAAGAAATGATTGCTAAAGAGTTGGTAGAAAAAATTTCTAGCGAACTAAGAGCAAATGGTTAAAATCCTAGTAAAAAAACTAAATTCAAAAGTAAAATTGCCAAGTTATAAAACTGAAGGATCTTCAGGTATGGATATTATGGCATTTTTAGAAAAACCTGTTTCTATAATGCCTAATAAGTTAGAGATAATACCAACAGGGCTTTCTATAGCGATACCAAATAATACAGAAATTCAAATAAGACCCAGATCAGGTTTGGCAGCTAAAAATAATATTTCGATCTTAAATACTCCTGGTACAATTGATAGTGATTATCGCGGAGAATTAAAAGTTATACTATTCAATCATGGTGATAAAAAATTTACTGTAAATAACGATGACAGAATTGCTCAAATTGTTCTAGTTCCAATAATTAAAGCTGCCTTTGAAGAAGTAAATGATCTTCCTGAAACAATAAGAGGTGAGGGTGGTTTTGGATCTACTGGAAAATGAGTCAAGTAGGTAAAAATTATATAGATAGATATTCTCGTCAAATAGTTCTTAAAAATATTGGAATTTTAGGACAAAAAAAAATTTCTTTATCAAAAGTGTTTATAGTTGGTGCGGGTGGACTTGGATGTCCAGTTGCTGATTTATTGTGTAGGGCTGGAGTTGGAGAAATCGGAATAATAGATTATGATAAAGTTTCTCTATCAAACCTCAACCGGCAGACTTTATTTAATACAAATGATATAAATAAGTATAAAGTTGATGTTTTAAAACAAAAACTGAAAAATACTAATCCTTTAGTTAAAATTAATATTTATAAAAAAAAAATAGATAAAAAAAATGTAGATAAAATAATTTCAAAATATCATATAATAGTTGATGCTTCTGATAATTTCGATACAAAATTTTTACTTAATAATAAATCTTTTGAGTTTAAAAAAAAATTGGTAGTTGGTGCTATAAGTAAATATGATGGACATATATTTGTATTTAATTTTAAAAATAAAAAAAGCGCTTGTTTAAATTGTTTCTATCAGGAAAAACCATCAGATGATATTTTAAATTGTGATCAAGAAGGGATCCTTGGATCTACTGCTAGTATAGTTGGATCTTTTCAAGCTAATGAAGTAATTAAAATAATAATTGGATCTAAAAATGTTTTAGAGAATTCTATATTAATTTTAAATACATTAAGTTTAAAGCTAAGAATAGTAAAATTTAAAAAAATTAAAAATTGTGTATGCGAATTATAATTTGTTCTTTCATATTTTTTTTGTTAATTTTTCCTATTAATATTTCCTTTTCTGAAGAATTTGTTATGCTAAAAAATAATAAAGTAAATGTCAGATTTGGCCCTAGTTTTGAATATCCAATTAAATATGTTTATGTAAAAAAATATTTACCAATTAAAGTAATTGATAAAAAAGAAAATTTTAAAAGAATAATCGATCATAAACATAATAGTGGATGGATTCACACTTCTCAGTTAAAAAAATCTAACTCGGTTATATTAATTAAGAATCAATATATTTTTTCTAAACCTACTAAATTCTCTGAACCAGTCGCATTAGCTGAAAAGGGAAAGCTTATTTTGATTAAAAAATGCAAAAATAATTGGTGTAAAATAGCAAATGTCGATCTCAAGGGGTGGATCTTGTTTGATAATTTTTGGGGTAAACTTCCAAATTAGTTAAAGGGATCCTCTAATACACATGCTACAAGATGAACTCGCGCCTGCTCTCCACCATTAAAAAAATTATGAAATTTTTTATTATTTGTAATTGTTGCTGTACCGTCAGCGGGCATGTGTTTAGCTACGTTTTCTATAACCATCATGCATCCTTTATTAGTTACAATGGGTATGTGCAGTCTAGGTTCTGGATCTTTATGCCAACTTAAGGTGGATCTTGGTTCTTTTAAAAGAAGTCTAACTCTACCTAATTTAAATCTATTTTTTAGGCTATTATATACTTCTTTAAAGTAAGTATCCTCAAATTCTGGAACAAGTTCTGTATATTTCGATTCATCAATATCTATATCTCTAGACACTTCTTTTCCAGTCTCGTCAGCAATAGTCCAGTATTTACCTCGTACATTATTCCCTTCAATTGAACTTTTATCGTTAGGAACTCTATTAAGTGGGATTGCTCCAAAGTGAGTAACTCCAGGAGATTCAAATTTTTTTCTCTCTAATACTTTTTCTAAATCTTTTCTAAGTCTAAAAATATCAAACTTTAAGTCTGGTACTTTATAAAAATCCTCAAAACTCATTTCCGCCATAAGTTTGTCCCTTTTTTATTTTTGTAAATCAAACCGGTCAGCATTCATAACCTTAGTCCATGCTGCTGTAAAGTCATTTACAAACTTATCCGAAGAATCATCTGTCGCATAGACTTCTGACAAAGCTCTAAGTTGTGAATTGGAGCCAAAAATTAAATCAGCTCTTGTTCCTTCCCATAGAACTTTTCCAGATTTTCTATCAATGCCATTAAATAAATCTTCTTTATCAGAAGTTTCTTTCCACTTAACATTCATGTCTAATAAGTTCACAAAAAAATCGTTTGTTAATTTGCCAGGTCTTTTTGTAAACAAGCCAAATTTAGAACCATCATAATTTGTTCCAAGAACCCTCAAGCCACCAATTAAAACGGTCATCTCAGGTCCAGTTAATTGCAATAGTTGAGCTTTATCAATTAACAATTCTTCTGCTTTTGTTGCAGTTTGAGAACTTGCAAAGTTTCTAAAACCATCGGCTTGAGGTTCTAACAAGCCAAAAGAATGTATATCTGTTTGATCTTGTGATGCATCACTTCTCCCAGGTGAAAAAGTTAATTTAATTTTTTTTCCTGCATCTTTAGCTGCCTTTTCAATTCCTACATTTCCTCCAAGAACAATCAAGTCTGCAATAGAGACATATTTTTTCTTTGAATTAAATTGTTTTTGTATTTTCTCATATATTTTTATTGTTTTAGATAATTGAGTTGGATTATTTACCTTCCAATCTTTCTGTGGGGCAAGTCTGATACGTGCTCCATTTGCTCCACCTCTTTTATCTGAGCCTCTAAAAGTAGAAGCTGATGCCCAAGCTACAGAGACTAGTTGTGATACTGACATTCCTGATTTAGAAATTTTTGATTTTAAATTATCTATATCTTTATTTAATAATTTAAATTTATTTTTAGGTACTGGATCTTGCCAAATTAAATCTTCTTTTGGAACTTCACTACCTAAATAATTTATTTTAGGACCCATATCTCTATGTGTAAGTTTAAACCATGCTCTCGCAAAAGCGTCAGCAAACTCATCTGGGTTATTATGGAAGTGTTTAGAAATTCTGCCAAACTCAGGGTCAAATCTCATTGATAAATCTGTCGTTTGCATCATTGGTAGATTTTTCTTGCCTTTAATATGTGCATCTGGTGTCATATTAGGTGCATGTCCATTTTTTACTGGCTTCCATTGGTGTGCTCCTGCTGGACTTTTTGTTAACTCCCATTCATAACCAAAAAGATTGTTAAAATACCCCATATCCCATTTAATTGGATTAGAGGTCCAAGCACCTTCAATACCACTACTTATTGTATCTGCTCCGAGACCACTTTTAAAATTACTATTCCATCCAGTAGATTGATCTTGAATTTTAGACCCTTCTGGTTCTGGACCTTTGTGTGACTCAGGTGCAGCACCATGTGATTTTCCAAATGTATGTCCTCCAGCAACAAGTGCAACTATTTCATAATCATTCATTGCCATTCTTCCAAATGTTTCTCTAATATCTCTCGCTGCTAATAATGGATCTGGATTTCCATCAGGGCCTTGTGGATTAACGTAGATTAATCCCATTTGAACAGCACCAAGCGGATTTTCTAATTCTCTTTTTGAATTATATCTATTATTGGCAAGCCATTCTTTTTCAGAACCCCAATAAATATCTTCTTCAGGTTCCCATATATCTTCTCTACCACCACCGAATCCAAAGGTTTTAAAACCCATTGATTCTAGAGCAACATTTCCAACCAAAATAAATAAGTCTGCCCACGAAATTCTTTTTCCATATTTCTTTTTAATTGGCCAAAGAAGAAGTCTTGCTTTATCTAAATTAACGTTATCTGGCCAACTATTGATAGGCGCAAACCTTTGATTTCCTGTTCCGGCGCCACCTCTTCCATCGCCAGTTCTATAAGTTCCTGCAGCATGCCAAGCTAGACGAATGAATAAAGGGCCATAATGACCATAATCAGCTGGCCACCAATTTTGGGATTGCTTCATTAATTTATGAAGATCTTTTTTTAGTGCTTTAAAATTAAGTTTTTTAAATTCTTTTTTATAGTCAAACTTTTTATCCATTGGATTGACCATTGTTGAGTGCTGACTTAAAATTTTTAAATTAAGACTATTCGGCCACCAATCTTTATTTGTTTGTCCTTTCCCTGAATTATGTTTTTGAGGTATTCCCTCTCCATGAAATGGGCATTTATTTATATCATTATTTATTTCGCTGCTCATGATTTCCTCCGCTTTTTTGAAAAATATAAAACTTTAAATATAAAAAGTCAAGTAGTTTAGAATGATTATAAACTAGATTTTTTTGAGATTTTAAAAGTAACTTCAACACCTTCAATTTTTTTTCCATTTGGAGGTGTTGGTGTCTTTTTTATTTCAACTTCTTGAGAATTAATATCAATTAATTCTTTAGTCTGCTCATCATAGAAATGATGGTGTGAAGTTGTATTTGTATCAAAATACGACATATCGTTTCCAATATTAATTTCTTTCAAGTAACCTTTTTTTTTAAATGCATGTACTGTATTATACACGGTAGCTAATGAAATTTTTTCATTGTGTTGATTTTGAATAATATTTGTTAAATCATTTATCGAAAAATGAAAAGTTTTATCTCGATTAAACAACACTTCGCAAATTTTAATTCTTTGCTTTGTTGGTCTTAACCCAGAACTTCTTAATTTTACTAAGAAATTTGTCTCAGCTTTTGTCATACTTTATAATTATTCTAAACTATAGTAATGTTATAATTGCTTGAAATCAAGTATTAAGGTTAAACTTTTATGAAAAAAAACTCCTATACCTACGATGAGTTAATTCACTGCGGAGAAGGTGGATTATTTGGCCCAGGAAATGCAAAATTACCCCTTCCTCCAATGCTGATGTTTGACAGAATTACTGAAATTAGTGAAAATACTGGAACATATAAAAAAGGATTAATTAAAGCTGAGTTGGATATTAAAGATGATTTATGGTTTTTTAATTGTCACTTTAAAGAGGATCCAGTTATGCCAGGATGTTTAGGTTTGGATGCGATGTGGCAATTAGTTGGATTTTATCTTGGATGGCTTGGAAATCCTGGTAGAGGAAGAGCTTTAGGCGTAAGTACGGTTAAATTTACTGGAGAAGTTCTAAAAAATGTTAAAAAAGCCACTTATGAAATAGATATGAAAAGAATAATAATTAAAGGAGAAACTACAGTTGGCCTCGCAAATGGTATATTATTAGCAGATGGAAAAAAAATTTATTCTGCAGAAAATTTAAAGGTAGGATTATTTAAATAATGAGAAGAGTAGTTGTAACAGGTTTAGGCATAGTTTCCTGTCTAGGAAATAATCAAGAGGATGTAAAACAATCGTTATTAAATTCAAAATCTGGAATTTCGTTCTCTGAGGAATATAAGGAGCATAATCTTAAAAGTCATATTCATGGTAAACCTAATATTAAGCTTGAAGATCATATAGATAGAAAAACAATTAGGTTTATGGGTTCTGGCTCTGCCTACAATTATATAGCAATGAAAGAAGCTATCGAGGACTCTGGCTTAGAAGAAAAAGATGTAAGTAATTTTAAAACTGGGATTGTTATGGGTTCTGGAGGACCTTCCATTGAAAATGTTATACTTGCCGCAGATAAAACAAGAGCAAAAACACCAAAGCTAATGGGTCCTTTCATTGTTCCAAGAACTATGGCTAGTACCGCATCTGCAACACTTGCGGTTCCATTTAAAATTAAAGGAACTAATTACACCATGAGTTCTGCATGTGCTACTAGTGGACATTGTATTGGTAATTCTATGGAGTTAATTCAAATGGGTAAACAAGATATTGTTTTTGCAGGAGGAAGTGAGGAAATTCATTGGGCGATGACTGCTATGTTTGATGCCATGACAGCATTATCTTCAAAATATAATGATACACCTGAAAAAGCTTCTAGAGCATACGATAAAACTAGAGATGGATTTGTAATTGCTGGAGGTGCGGGTGTTCTTGTTCTTGAAGAATATGAACACGCAAAATCTAGAGGTGCAAAAATATATGCAGAATTGACGGGTTATGGAGCAACTTCTGATGGTTATGATATGGTAGCTCCATCTGGTGAAGGAGCTATTAGATGTATGAAAATGGCACTCGCAACATCAAAAAATAAAATTGATTATTTAAATACTCATGGAACTTCAACACCGGTAGGTGACATTACAGAGTTAAATGCAGTCGGAGAAACTTTTGGATCTAAAATTCCTAAAATCAGCTCAACTAAATCCCTGTCTGGCCATCCTTTAGGAGCTGCATCAGTTCATGAGGCTATTTATAGTTTAATAATGATGAAAAACAATTTTATAACCGCATCAGCAAATATAAATGATATGGATGAAGATGCTAAAAAATTCCCTATTATTACTCAAACTGAAAAGGATGTGGAATTAAATTCAGTTATGTCTAATAGCTTTGGTTTTGGTGGGACCAATGCGTCTTTAATTTTTGAAAAGGTTTAAAAATGAGCTTAATGAAGGGCAAAAAAGGTTTAATAATGGGTGTAGCTAATGAAAGATCAATCGCATGGGGAATTTCTCAAAAATTAGCAGAGGCAGGAGCAGAACTAGCATTCACATATTTAGGAGATGCTTTAAAAAAAAGAGTAGTACCGTTGGCTGAAAAACTAAATTCAAAAGTAACATTCAGCTGTGATGTGGAAAAAAAAGAAGATGTTATTAAATTATTTGAAGATATTAAATCTAATTGGAGTGAAATTGACTTTGTTGTTCATGCTATAGCGTTTTCAGATAAATCAGAATTATCTGGTGAATATTTAAATACATCAAGAGAAAACTTTTTAAGGAGTATGCTTATTTCATGCTTTTCATTTACAGAAGTTGCAAGAGAAGCAGTTAAAATAATGAAACCTAATGGAAGTATGATTACGCTTACTTATGAGTCAACAAAAGCAATCCCAAATTATAATGTAATGGGAGTTTGTAAATCTGCTTTAGAGGCAAGTGTAAAATATCTTGCAAGGGATTTGGGTTCTAAACAAATTAGAGTAAATGCAATAAGTGCAGGGCCAATTAAAACCCTGGCTGCCTCTGCAATAGGAGATGCAAAATTCTTATATAAATGGAATGAGGATCACTCCTTCTTAAAAAGAAATGTAGATATTAATGATGTTGGTAATTCAGCTTTATATCTTTTGAGTGATTTGGCTGCTGGTGTTACTGGTGAAATTCATTATGTAGATGCTGGCTATAACAAAGTTGGAATGCCAGATCCAAAAAATATAACTTAAAATGTCTAAAAGATATAGTGGAAAATCATTTAAAGATTCTAGTGTAATGAAAAAAGCAAAACTTTCTCTTAAAGAGAAGAGAAAAATTAAAAGGGAAAAGAAAAAAAATAATTAGCAGCAACTACAACTTTTTTTCTTAGTTTTCGTTCTTTCTTTAAAACTTCGAATTTCCTCTAATTCTTTACTCTTTTCTTCATCAGCTACTTTTTCTTTCATTATTTTATTTTCAAAATATGCATATAATGATGTAAATCCAAGTTTAGCAGCTTTTTTTTCTTCATAATTTCTTCTGCCTTTAAGATTTTCAATTATTTGCAATATTTTTTGATCTTGCATTTTTTTAAACTGCTGCCTGTTTGATTGATAGTTTTACTTTACCTCTGTCAAATCCAATAACTTTTACTTTAACCTCATCTCCTTCTTTAATAACATCAGTTACTTTGGCTACTCTCTTATTGGCAAGTTCTGAGATATGCACAAGACCATCTTGTTTTCCTAAAAAATTAACGAATGCACCAAACTCCATAATTTTCATTACTTTTCCATTATAGATTTTGTTTATTTCTGGTTTTGCTGTTAGATCTTTAATCATTTGCATCGCTTTATTTCTAGACTCTTCATCTGGCGCAGCTACTGTTACGACCCCTTCGTCATTAATATCAACCTTTGCTTGGGAAAGTTCAACAATTTCTCTAATGGTTGCTCCTCCTTTTCCTATAACAGTTGCTATATCTTTTTTATCTACTGATATTTTTTCCATCTTTGGAGTATGTTTTCCAACTTCATCTCTTGATTTGGATAAAGCTTTATTCATTTCACCTAAAATATGAATTCTTCCATCTTTAGCTTGTTTTAAAGCCTGTTCCATTATCTCAAATGTAATTCCTCTTATTTTGATATCCATTTGAAGAGATGTTATTCCATCCTTGGTTCCAGCAACTTTAAAATCCATATCACCTAAGTGATCTTCATCACCTAGAATATCTGATAAAACACTAAAGTCATTGCCTTCTTTTATTAATCCCATTGCAATACCTGCGACTGGCTCTTTGATCGGTACGCCTGCATCCATTAATGCTAGTGAAGTTCCACATACAGTTGCCATTGAAGATGAACCGTTAGACTCTGTGATTTCCGAAACTATTCTAAACGTATAAGGGAATTTTTCTTTTGATGGTAATGATGAATTTATAGCTCTCCATGCAAGTTTTCCGTGTCCTATTTCTCTTCTGCCTGTTCCAATTCTACCAGTTTCTCCAACTGAGAATGGTGGAAAGTTATAATGGAGCATAAATCTTTCTTTTTGCAAACCATCTAAACTTTCAATTTTTTGCTCATCATCTGATGTACCAAGAGTAGTTGTTACTATTGCTTGTGTTTCTCCTCTTGTAAATAATGCAGATCCATGAACTCTAGGAAGAATTCCAACTTCACACATTATTGGTCTAACATCGGATAAACCTCTGCCATCAATACGATTTTTATTCTTAAGAATATCTGTTCTTACAATTGTTTTTTCTAAACTTTTAAGTTCAGAATTTACATCTAAATCTGTAATTTCCTCATTCTCCTCATAAAGTTTTTTAGCTCTATCTGTAATTTCAGAAATTTTATTTGATCTTTCCTGTTTATCTCTTATTGAAAAAGCTTTCTTTAAATCTTCAGTAAATTCAGACTCTAATTTTTTCTTTACTTCGGTAAGATCTTTTTTTTCAATAACCCAGTCAGATTTTTTGCATTCTTTCGCTAAATCTTCAATCATTTTGATTACAGGAATAAATCCTTCGTGGCCAAATTTAACTGCATTTAACATTTCTTCTTCTGTTAAACCGCTTGCTTCTGACTCTACCATCAGAACTGCATCTTTGGTTCCAGCAACAACTAAATCTAGTTTGGAATCTTTAAGCTGTGATTTCGATGGGTTTAAAACATAATTTCCACCAACAAGACCAACTCTAGAGGCGCCTACAGGTCCTAAGAAAGGCATGCCCGATATCGCTAATGCTGCAGATGAAGCAATTATAGATAATATATCTGCTTCGTTTTCTTTATCGTAAGAAATTACTGTTGGAAGAACTTGAACTTCATTTTTAAATTCTTCTGGAAACAAAGGTCTAATGGGTCTGTCAATTAATCTTGAGATTAATGTTTCACTTTCTGTTGGTCTAGCCTCTCTTTTAAAATATCCCCCTGGAATTTTTCCTGCCGCATAATATTTTTCTTGATAATTTACTGATAAAGGAAAATAATCTATATCTGGATTAACCTTTTTTGCTCCTACAGCTGTTGCTAAAACAATTGTTTCACCACATTGTGCAATTATTGCTCCATCAGCTTGTCTTGCTATTTTTCCTGTCTCTAAACTAATTTTTTTTCCTGCTACTTCTATTTCTTTTTTTACTACTTTAAACATTTATTTCCTTAAATTTAATTTCGAAATTACTTCTTTGTACATCTCCATTTTATTTTTTTTCAAATAATCTAATAATTTCTTTCTTTTGTTTACCGCTTTAATCAATCCAACTGATGAGTGTTTATCTTTTTTATATTTTTTAATATGATTAGATAAATTCTCAATTTTAGAAGTTAATTGTGATATTTGAACTTCTGATGAGCCAGTATCTTTATCATGTCTAGCTATTTCTTTCATTTTTTTCTCCATTTTAACTATTTTATTTTTGTGTTTGTCTAATTAAATTTTCTATTTTTTCAGCGTAATCAAATGAATCATCATTTACAAAAAACAATTTTGGCATAAATTTTACCACAATTTTTTTTGATAATACTTTTCTGATTACAAACGAAAATTCCTTTAATTTATCTATGACTTTTTCCGTATCTTTTCCTCCCAAAGGTATCACAAATATTTTTGCAGTTTTTAAGTCTGGGCTCATTCTTACTTCAGTTACAGTTATAGATTTTGTATCTAGATCAGAAATTTTTGTTTCTTCTCTTAAAAATATCATACTTAATGCCTGTTTAATCATTTCTCCTACTCTTAGTTGTCTCTGTGAAACTGGTTTTCCTAATTTACTCATGATGAAATCTGTCTTTCTATAATGTTTGATCTATATGCCTCAATAATATCCTTAATTTGAAAATCATTAAAGTCCTTAACAGAGATACCACATTCCAATCCAGCATTTACTTGCTTAACTTGATTTTTTTCTCTAAAAATAGAGCCAACTTTCCCATTAAATATTATAGTGCCATCTCTTATTACTCTAGCATTTGAATCTTGATTAATTTCACCATTTAAAACCTTTGATCCAGCAACTTTACCTACTTTAGAAACCTTAAATATATCTAATACTTCAGCTGTTCCTATTATTTCTTCATTAATTTCTGGAGATAAAAGCCCTGACATTTTTTTCTTAATATAATCAATTAATTCGTAAATTATATTGAATGACTCAATTTTAATACCCTCTTGTTCAGCCAATTTTTTAGCCTCTTTACTTGGTTTAACATTAAAAGCAATTACAGAAGCATTGGATGCTTTTGCAAGAGTTATATCTGTTTCTGTAACCATTCCTATATCAGAGAGTAATATTTTTGCTTTGACTTCATCATGTTTGATATTTTGTATAGCAAATTTAATTGCCTCGGATGAACCGTGAACGTCAGATTTTACGATGATATTTAATTCTTCAGATGTCTTTTGAGAAAATGCATTATCTTTTGATGTGAAATTTAAAGTTTTTATTCCCTCTTTAGCTTCATTTACTCTGGCCTCAGCTAAACTTTTTGCTTCTTTTTCTGAGGATAAAACTAAGAAATCATCTCCTGCATTCGAGGCTCCATTTATTCCTAGAATTTCAATTGGAGTAGATGGTTCAGCTAAATCTATATTTTTACCTTGGTCATTTATTATTGCTCTTACTTTGCCCCATTTTTTTCCACTAACAAAGAAATCGCCCTTTTTTAGATTTCCTGAGGTTACGACAATATTTACAACAGGTCCTCTACCAATATCTATTTTTGACTCTAGCACTATTCCTTTTGCTTTTGTTTCATATTCAGTTTTAAGATCTAAAAGTTCTGCTTGTAAAATTATAGACTCAATAAGTTTATCCAAATTTTTTTTTGTCTTAGTTGAGATTTCTATCATTAGTGTCTCACCAGACAAATCTTCAGCTATAAGTTCATGTTCTAATAATTGATTTTTTATTTTTTGAGGATCCGCTTCTGGTAAATCACATTTATTTATTGCAACAACAATAGGTACGTTTGCAGCCTTTGCATGCTTAATGGACTCAATAGTTTGTGGTTTAACACCGTCATCAGCTGCTACCACTAATACCACAACGTCTGTTAACCTAGAACCTCTGGCTCGCATTTCAGTGAAAGCTGCATGACCTGGTGTATCAATAAAGGTAATTTTATTTGTCCCTTTTGTAATTTGATATGCTCCAATATGTTGAGTAATTCCTCCATATTCTCCACTAACTACATTTGCTTTTCTAAGAACATCCAGCAAAGAAGTTTTTCCATGGTCTACATGGCCCATCACAGTTACTATAGGTGGTCTAGATTTTAAGTTTTCATTTTTAATCTCTTTAATTTTTTTAACTATATCTTCTGCTTTTTCCTCTTTAATAGGTGTATGTCCAAATTCTTTAACAAGATATTCTGCAGTATCAGAATCAATAGCATGATTAATTGTTGCCTTAACTCCCATTGTTAATAAATGTTTTATAAGATTGCTCGATTGCTCGCTCATTCTATTAGCTAATTCTCGTATGGTAATTACTTCTGGAATCGAAACCTCTCTTTTAACTGGCTTAAACTCTTGTTTGCTCTCTTTGTTTGATTCTCTATTTTCTTTTTGTCTTGCTCTACGAATTGATGCTAAACTTCTACCCCTTAATTCAACACCATCTTCACTATTTAAAGCTCTTGAAATTGTAAGTTTTAACTCTCTTTTTTTATTTACATTTTTTTCTTTATTTTCTTTGGTCGAATCACCTTTTAATCTTTTTGTTGCTCTTTGTTCTGCTAGTTTCCTTTTATCAAAGTCTGATAAATTTTTCTTTGGAAAGAAACTGGTGGTTGTTTTATTGAAGTTTAATTTGGGGCCAGATTTGTTGTTGTTTGTAGTTGTATTGGACTTAAAAAACTTTTTTTTATGAAATACCTTATTTTTATTTATAACTACTGAGTTTTTCGGATTTGATTTTGCTTGCTCTATATTACTTATAGTTTTTTTTGTGTTTCCAGAAATTGAAAGTTTTAATTTTTTTTTGTCCATAAGTCATCTCTCAATCTTTATAAACTATATTTCTTGCTGACATAATTAAACTATCCGCTTCTTGTCTAGTTAAAGCAAAATCCTCTAAATATCCTTTGATTTTAACTTTTTCTCCGTTTACAACATCATAAGTTCCAGTAAGTTCATCTGAAGCTAAATCAGCAAAATCATTTAGTGTAAGAATTTTTTGTTCACCTAGAGTAACTAACATGCCTGGAGTTAATCCTGGAAGCTCAATTAAATTATTATCAAGACCTAAGTTTTTAACTCTATTAGATATTTCTTCTTGGTCTTTTAGATAGAATTCATTCGCACGGTTTATTAATTCTTTTGCTGTATCTTCTTCAATACCCTCAATCTTAATCAAATTTTCAATTTCGCTATCTTTTATATCTTCTATAGATGAAAAACCCTCAGCAACTAAAAGTTGCCCTAAGGTTTCATCGAGCTCCAAGTTTTTTACAAAATTTTCTGTTTTCTCTTTAAATTCTATTTGTCTCCTCTCTGAATCCTCTTGATCAGTTAAAATATTTATTTCATGATTTAATAACTTAGTAGCAAGTCTAACATTCTGACCTCTTCTTCCAATTGCTTTACTTAAATTTTCATCTGTTAAAATAACATCTATTTTTTTTTGGGAACTATCTACATTTACTCTGAGAATTTCTGCAGGTGATAGTGCGCTAGCCGCAACAACAGCCAAATCTTCTGACCAATTTACAATATCAATTTTTTCTCCTTGTAGTTCATTAACTACTGCTTGCACTCTACTTCCTCGCATCCCAACGCAAGCTCCAACTGGATCCAAAGAATTATCTTTAGCTTTTACACATATTTTTGCTCTACTACCTGGATCTCTTGCAGATGAAATTATTTCTATTAAACCATCATATATTTCAGGAACTTCCAAGGTAAATAATTTTTCCATAAATTTTGGATGTGCTCTAGAAAGGAAAATTTGCTGACCTCTTTGTTCTCTTCTTACATCAAGGCAAAAGGCTTTTACTCTATCTCCAGCTTTAATATTTTCTCTTGGAATCATTTCATTTTTTTGAATTATTCCCTCAGCTTTTCCTAAATCAACAATAACATTTCCAAACTCTAATCTTTTAACAATTCCACTTAGTATAGTGTCTTTCTTATCAATAAAATCATTGAATTGTCTGTCTCTTTCAGCCTCTCGGACATTAAAGCTAATAACTTGTTTAGCTGTTTGTGCTGCTATTCTTCCAAAATCAAAAGAGGGCAGTTCTTGAAGAACTTCATCTCCAACTTTTTTTTCTTTATTTTTCTCATCTAGATGTCCAGCTTCTTCAAAGCTAATTTCTATATTTGGATTTTCAGGTTTGTCACAAATTACTAGTTTTCTATAAATTTCTATATCACCATTATCCCTATTAATATTTACTACTATTTCGTTTTCGGAACCGAATTTAGATCTAGCAGCTTTAGCTATGCCCGTTTCCATTGAAGTAATAATTAATTCTTTATCTATAGATTTTTCTAAAGCAACAGCCTCGGCTATTCTTAATAATTCTAATTTATCTGCTCTTCTATTTAACATTTTTTATTTGCTACAAAAAAAAATGGGCCGAGGCCCATTTTGATATATCAACAATGTGGGGTGAATATAGATATTTTTATTATATTTTCAACTTTATTTACTTAATTTACTTATTAAATATATCAGATTTATTAGTTTTTTCCCAAGAAAAACCACCATTTTCCTCTGGGTCTCTTCCAAAATGTCCATATGCTGCTGTTTTTTCATATATTGGTTTGTTAAGACCAAGCATTTCTCTAATACCTCTAGGACTTAAATCAAAATTTTCATTTATGAGTTTTTCAACATGTCTATTTTTTTCCTCATTATTTTCAAAAAGATCTACATATATAGAAAGTGGTTTTGAAACTCCAATTGCATATGCTAATTGTATTAAACACTTATTTGCAATTTTAGATGCCACTATATTTTTAGCTAAATATCTAGATGCATATGCTGCAGATCTATCAACTTTTGTAGGATCTTTTCCAGAAAACGCACCTCCACCATGTGGGGCTGCACCTCCATAGGTATCAACAATAATTTTTCTTCCAGTTAAACCACTGTCTCCATCTGGACCACCGATAACAAAATTTCCAGTTGGATTAACATAAATTTCTTTTTCATCTAATTTATTTAAAAGATTTTTTGGGATTGCTTTTTCAATATAAGGTTTTACTAATTCTCTAACTTGCGCTTGATTAACTTCGGCTGAATGCTGAGTTGAAACTACAACAGATTTTATATTTGCTGGAACTCCATCTTTATACTCAATTGTTATTTGACTTTTTGAGTCTGGTTCAATATTCTTCAGTTTACCTGACTTTCTATCTTCTGCCATTAATCTTAAAATTTTATGAGAATAATGAATTGGTGCTGGCATTAAAACTTCAGTCTCACTACATGCATATCCAAACATTATTCCTTGGTCACCTGCACCTTCATCTTTATTTCCAGATGCGTCTACACCCATTGCAATATCAGAAGACTGTGAGTGGAGGTGACTTTCTACTTTAGTTGCCTCTTTCCAAGTAAAGCCTTCTTGATCATACCCAATATCTTTTATGCAATCTCTAACCTTTTGAATTAAATCATCTTTTTTTATCTCTGGACCTCTGACTTCACCAGCAAGAACAACTTTATTTGTCGTCGTAAGAGTTTCACATGCTACCCTAGATTGAGCTTCAGCACCCAAATATGTATCTACTACCATATCTGATATTCTATCGCAGACTTTGTCTGGATGACCTTCGGAAACAGACTCACTCGTAAATAGGTAATTTTTTAAATTATTCATTTTCCATTTTTTTAAATGAAAAAATTAAAAAAATATATAATAAAATAATCAAAAAATAGATTTTATTTCCAAATGTGGAAAATAACGTCGGTTCAACATTAGATATTTCTTTTATTGATATAATCCCTTCTTTATTAACACCTAATTTATCAATAATTGACCCGGTTGGATCCACTACAGCTGAAATACCATTATTTGCAGATCTGAAAGTATATTTTCCATACTCTACTGATCTAAATATACTATGAGCAAAATGCTGATACGGCCCTATAGAATTTCCAAACCAACCATCCTCCGATATATTTACAATAAAATTAAAATTATTATTTTTAGATAACTTGCCTGAATATATTATTTCATAACATATCAATGGTAATATTTTAATATCATTATTTTGATTTAAATTAAAAAATTTTCTTTCGTCACTTGATGAATATGATTGATAATTATTAGTTAATGTCTTTAAACCAATTTTAGAAAGAATATTTTCTAATGGTAAGAATTCGCCAAAAGGAACTAGTTTGTTTTTATAATATTTATGAATAACATTAGCTTCGTTATCTAGTATTGATAAAGAATTATAAAATATTTGCTCATCATTTTTAAAATTATCATCATTTAATCCTAAAATAATTTTATGATTTTTTGAAAATGATTTTTTAAATAGATATTTATAATCATTCTTAAGCGACACCAAATTTATATTAGGTATTACCCCCTCTGGCCAAATATAAATGGTATTTTCTTGTTGATTTGGATTACTTAAATCAATTAATTTATTTAAAATCTCTTCTTCGTCTAAGTTTGAATAAAATCTTTCAATTGAAATATTTGTAGACAAAATTTTAATTTCTGCTGATAGTCTTTGTATTTCTAGATTTTTAAACGCACTTATTTTAAAGTTACCATATATATAACTTGCAATACTTAATATGATTATTAGAAAAAAACCTAATAGATCATTTTTTTTCCTATTTAAATATAGAATTGACGGAACAGAAAATACTGTAATTACAATAGTGTTAAATGCATAAATGCCAATTAATGATGAAATTTGAATAATTTTTAAGTTTTCTGAAAACGAATAAGCAAAAAGATTCCATGGAAAACCAGATAAAATTGAACCTCTTAAAAATTCAAACAAACCTAATATAATTGAAAAAGTTAATATATTCGTAAAGACTGCTTTAAAATTAAAAAATAATTTAAAAACGAAGAATGCTAATGCATAAAATAGACTTAGAAAAGCTGGTATTAAAACTATAGCAATAGGTATCAAAAACTTAAAATTTTCGTCATGTAGAAGAGACAGAGGTATCCAATATAAGTTAGAAACAAAATAACCAAGACCAAAAAAATATCCATAAAAGAAGAAAAATTTTAAACTTTTATGTTTATTTTTAAATAAAACTATAAACAATAAACTAAAAGTAAAAAAGTTTACAAACCAATAATTATATGGTGGCAAACTAAAGGAGGAAATTATTCCAAGAAAAAAAAGGTAAAGATTTTCTAAATAAATTTTATATTTTTTTAAGTCCAAACTATCCTTTTACTTTTTGAAAAATTTTCTTTTCAATATAATTCATTTTTTTATAATCTTTATTTGTTCTATGATCAAAATTTAACAAATGTAAAAATCCATGAATAAATATTTTAATAAAACCATTTGTATAGTCATTTTTATTTTTTTTTAAAAAGTCTTCATAACTAATTACAATATCACCCAAGTATAATTTTTTATTATTTATTTTTTTATTTAAATAAGTTTTATCAAAAAAAGGGAAAGAAAGTATATCGGTTGGTTTATTTTTCTTTCTAAATTTTTTATTTAATATTTTAATTTCATTAGTGTTTGTCAATAATACTGTGAGATGTACTTTTTTATAATTAAATTTATACCGTTTTGGAAATTTTTTTAATATATTGCTGATTTGTCTTTGTGGACTTTGAATGATCTTATTCCAGCTTTTAAACTCTACAAGAACATCAGCTTCAATCATTATTTTGTTTTTTTGAATAAGCTTTGACTATTTTTGAGACTAATGGATGTCTTACTACATCTCTGTAGTCAAAATCGACTATAGAAATTTCATCCAAATGACCAAGTATTTTTTTTGATCTATCTAAACCAGATAAATTTTTATTTGGTAAGTCAATTTGTGAAGGGTCTCCGTTAATTACTATCTTTGAATTTTCGCCGATTCTAGTCAAAAACATTTTAATTTGAGTGTCTGTTGCATTTTGCGCTTCGTCTAAAATAGCAAAAGAGTTTTTTAAAGTTCTGCCTCTCATGAAAGCTAATGGGGCAATTTCAATATCTCCAACTTCAATTTTTTTTTGAATTTTTTCAAAATCTAATAAATCATACAAAGAATCATACAAAGGTCTTAGATACGGATCAACTTTTTCTCTCATATCACCTGGTAAAAAACCAAGTCTCTCTCCCGCTTCAACTGCTGGCCTTGACAAAATTATTCTTTCTATTTTTTTATCTAGTAACATTGTTAATGCAACAGCAACAGCTAAAAAAGTTTTACCTGTTCCTGCGGGACCTGATGAAATTACAATATCGCTATCCCTAAGAGCTTTAACATAAGTTTTCTGTTTTTCTGATCTTGGAATTACTGATTTTTTTGGTGTTTTAATTATATAATTTACATTTTGTTTTAAATTATTTTTTTCATCAATCATAAACTTATTAACTGATGAAATTATATCTTTTTTTTCAACAGTTCCATTAATAATATATTGATCATATAAAAAACTAATAGCATTTTTAACAAGATCATTTTTATCTTGATTATTTTTTAAAATTATTGAGTTTCCTCTAGAATAAATAGAAGTATTGGTAATCTTCTCCAATTCTTTAATGTTATTATTAAATTCTCCTGATACGCCAAGTAAATCTTCATTACTCGAAAAAATTATACTTACTGTATTGTTTTCCGAATAAACAAATTTTAAATCTGATTTTTTTTCTTTTGAAACAGTATTATTCAATTTATGCGGCTTTCATTTTACTTCTTATTTTTCCAAAAAGTGTATTTTTGTTACTATTTTCTACATTAACTTTTACTATTTTCCCAATATCCTTTTTTTCTGCCTCGAATATAACTGAATTAAAATACTCATTTCTTCCAAAATATTTATTTTGATCTGAAATTTTATTCTCTACAAGTACATCTATTTCTTCATTCTCCAATGATTTATTGTGGTCAATTTGGTTTTGGAATAGTAAAGATTGTAATTCTTTAAGTCTTTCCTTTGAGGTATTTTTATCTACTTCATTCAATTTAGATGCTTTTGTACCTGGTCGTGGACTAAAAATAAAAGAAAATGAGTTTATGAACTTTATTTCTTTAATTAGTTTCAAAGTCTTTTCAAAGTCAGATTTCTCTTCACCTGGATATCCTATTATGAAATCGCTTGATAATTTTATTAAAGGGTTAATATTAGTTAGTTTATTATAAATATCGATATAATCCTCGACCTTATGTTTTCTATTCATAAGTTGTAATACTTTATTGGAACCAGATTGAATTGGTAAATGAATAAATGGCATCAATTTTTTATTAGTTGAATAGCACTCAATTAAGTCATCAGTCATATCTACAGGATGAGATGTTGTATATCTAATTCTTTTTAACTCTGAATATTTTTCTAATTCATTAAGTAAATTTGAGATCTTAAATTCACTATCATTTTCATAAAAACTGTAGGCATTAACGTTTTGACCTAGTAAAATAATTTCTTTCGCTCCATTTTTAATAAGTTGTTCAGCTTCTTTTAAAATTGTTTTAAATGGTCTAGAACATTCTGGTCCTCTTGTATAAGGCACAACACAAAAATGACAGAACTTATCACAACCTTCTTGAATTGTTAAAAATGATGAAACTTTACTATCTAAATTTTTTGTTTTATTTAAACAATCAAATTTATTAATTGTATCAAATTCTGTTTCAACTTCTTTTTTATTTTTTTGGAAATTATCTAAAATTTTATTAATTTTATGATAAGATTGAGGTCCAATAACTACATCTATAAAAGGTTCTCTTTTTAATATTTCTTCATTTTCTGCTTGTGAAACACAGCCTGCAATTACCATTATAGGTTTTTCTTTATTAGAATATATTTGTTTTATTCTTCCTACTTCATGAAAAACTTTTTCTTTAGCTTTATCTCTTATATGGCAAGTGTTAATAAGATAACAATCTGCATTATTTTGATCTTTGGATTTTTCATAACCAATATCTTTTACAATATCTGTAATTCTATTGCTGTCGTATTCATTCATTTGACAACCAAAAGTTTTAATAAAGATTTTTTTGCTCACTTATTTTTTTTTACACCGTAAAGTTCTAATTTATGATCTACTAAATCATAACCATACTTATCTGCAACTTTCTTTTGAAGTTTTTCAATTTCTTCATCAACAAACTCTATAATTTCTCCAGTTTTGATATCTATTAAATGATCGTGATGACTTTCACTTAATTCTTCATATCTGGCTTTTCCCCCTTTAAAATCATGTTTTGCGACAATTCCTGACTCTTCAAAAAGCTTAACAGTCCTATAAACGGTCGCAATACTAATTCTTGAATCAATTTTTGATACTCTGGAATAAAGTTCATCAACATCGGGATGATCATTTGATTCTGACATTACTTTAGCAATTATTTTTCTTTGTTCAGTAAGTTTTACTCCCTTAGAAATACATTTTTTTTCAATACTTTCAGTCATAATAATTATTAATTAATTTGAATATTTTGGTTTAATAAAATTTTTTGTCAACCTCCCTTCTTCTACTAATTTTGTTAAAATATCATAATTATTATCAATAATTTGTGTTGAATAATAACCATATATATTAATGTTATTTGAAATTTTGAGAGCTTTTACGATACTTATTGCAGATCTAATGCTTGAGTACTTACCTGGACCCTGGTTGACGAATATATTATCTAGCTCTTTTAGGTTGATATTATTTTGATAAAGGAAATTAAAAATAATATTTACTAATTCATCAAAGTTTTCTCTACTGTTATCATGTTTAATATTATATTCTTTATTGTTATTTATGATTTTTAAAAAAATTTTGTCTGTAGCTGTATCTATAATTAAGTTTTTCATAATATTTTTTTTTCAAATCGAAATAACATATTCAGAGGAAACTTATAATAAATATTTTGCAAATGAAAATGGGATTGTTTCTATTATGTATCATAGATTTGATGAGTCAAAATACCCTTCGACGAATATTCAGATGGATATTTTCAGAAAGCATATAAATATTATTAAATCTTCAGAATATAATTTTTTAAATCCAAATGAATTACCTGAAGTATATTTTAATGAAAAAACAGAAAAAAAAGTTTTATTAACTATTGATGATGGTTATATTTCATTTTATCAAAATGCTTGGCCTTATTTAAGAGATAACAAAATACCCTTTTTGATTTTTATATCTACAGAAGCTATTGGAAAAAATGGCTATATGGGATGGAATCAAATTAAAGAAATAGAAAAATATGATTTTGTTTCAATTGGAAATCATTCTCATTCACATGATTACCTAGTAAATTTTAGTTTTAACGAATTTAAATTAGATATAAAAAAATCAATTAAAATTTTCGAAAATAATTTAGGTTATAACCCTATTTTTTTTTCTTATCCTTTTGGGGAATGGAGCCTTAGTCAAAAAAAATATATAGCTAAATATTTCAATTTCGCGTTTGGCCAACATTCTGGGGTTATTGACCTAAATAAAGATCAATTTGAATTACCTAGATTTCCTATAAATGAGAAATATGGAGATTTAGAAAGATTTAAATTTATAATAAATCTTTTGCCCTTCCAATACAAAAATATCTTTCCAGAAGAAAAAATAATAGATGATAATAATCCTCCAGAAATGAAAGTTGAATTTTTTAAAGAACAGAAAATAAATAATATAAACTGTTTTTCCAATGAAGGTGGCGAGTGGGATAATTCAAATTTAGAAATAAATAATAATACTTTAAAAATTAATTTTAGAGACAAGTTTAATACAAGAAGAGGAAGAATTAATTGTTCAATTAAAGATAATGAAGGATGGAGATGGTTTGGAATTCAATTTGTTCTTAAAAGTATTAATGAAAATTAAATTAAATTTTTTACAGCTTCACTACTTGGTAAAATTTTAACATCATCAAAGTCTGTTAAAGTATTTTGCTCAATAATTTTTTTTAATATTACAGTATATTCTTTTCCAGTTTCGGCATACTTATCTAAGTGATCTACTAGCTCTAGGCTATTTAATTTGCCAATATTGTCTCTTTGTATAGCTCTAATATATCTCATTTTTCTATATGACTTATGGGTATTTAAATTTCTTGCATATGCTCTTACAGATGATTTTAAAACATTAAACATCATTACTTTGTGAGTTGTACCAGCTTCTGCAGCTGCTGGTTTGATTCCTTTATCTGTATAGGTCCATTGTCCAAATAAAGCATTACCTTCCAGAGCAAACCTAGAGGTTCCCCAACCAGTTTCTTTTGCTGCTTGAGCGATTGCCATAGATGGTGGGATTATATCCATTCTTCTTTTTAACGTTGGTATATCTTTTTTTGAAATTCCATACTGTTTAAATTTCTTATTTAGCCATTCATTATCAGATTTAGAATTATTATTTTTGTTCAAAATTGCGAAAAGCTTTTTTCTGTCTAAAAGTATTTTATTATTTTCCTCTAAAATTAAAGGCAAAACAATTTGTATAAATAATTCTTTTCTTTTTCTAACATTCTGAAACTCTTTCAATTCATATGGTAGTTTTCCAATCTCAACAGGTTTTGCAATTTTATTTGCTCTTACATCTTTTAATTTATAGTTAGTATCCTCAAAAAGTTGATATAATACTGATGCTTTTAATCTAACTCCCATCTCCAAAGAATCTTCCTCTGTAACTTCTCCATAAAGTTCCTGATAAACTAAATCTTGATCTGTAAAAATATCTTCTTCTTGTTCGTCAAAATTTTTTCCCTCCAAAACCTGTACTAATTTTTGATTTGAAGAATTCTCAATTTCCGGGTTAGATTTAAAAATTTTAGATACAATTAAATATGTTGGAGGCAAAAGATAAAAAAATAAAATAATCAACAAAGAAGCAAACGAAATTTTATATAAATTTTGAAGACTTGATTGTTTTTTTAATAAAGATTTTCTAGATAATAAAAAACCTTTTTTTAATAGGACTTTTCTTAATGATTTAATATCTATATTTTTCAGTTTAACATTTTTTAACATAACTATTATTATTAAACAGGTATTACTTCTGTCACCTCAGGTATATAATGTTTAAGCAAATTTTCTACGCCTTGTTTTAAAGTCATTGTAGAACTTGGACATCCAGAACAACTTCCCTGTAACTCTACTTTAACTTTTCCATCTTTATACTCTTTAAATTTAATATCTCCACCATCTCTTGCAACTGCAGGTCTGATTTTTGTCTCTAAAAGTTTTATAATTTTTTTTTCGATTTCTTCGAGATTTTCTAGGTTTTCCTGTTCTGGTAAATTTTCATACACAAATTTTTTACCATTTGAGTAATATTCATTAATGAAAGAAATAATAATATGTTTTATATCCTCCCAATCTTTCTCTGAATTTTTATTAACCGATATAAAGTCGTCAGAAAGAAATATTCCTGTTACTCCATTAATCGATAAAATATTTCTGATAAGTTCGTTTGTAGTGTCTGTCTTTTCTGTAAATTCTACTGGTCCAGATAAAGAAACTTTTTCACCTGGCAAAAATTTTAATGAATTGGGATTTGGTGTATTTATAGTTTGGACAAACATAATCTAGTATATAAATATAAAAATTCTTTTTTAAAGGTAAAATTATTATTTAAAACCAATGATTTTTTTTAAATCTTTAATTTTTTTAGATGCAATTTCATTCGCTTTTTCTGCACCATCATTTAAAATTTTATCTATAAAATTTTCATCTTTGAGCAATTTGTTAATTTCGGATGATATAGGAGAAATTTTATCTACAACTAGGTTGGCTAGTTTTTCTTTAAAAGCAGAAAAATTTTTTCCAGAAAATTCACTAATGGTATTTTTTAAGGTTTGATCACTCAAACTTGAATAAATACCAAGTAAATTTTGTGCTTCTAGTCTTTTCGATAATTCATTTTCATTATCTGGGAGTGGGTCGTTATCAGTTTTTGCTTTTTTAATTTTTGTTATTATTTGGTCACTGGTATCATTTAGATTAATTCTACTAAATTCAGAAGGATCTGACTTGCTCATTTTTTTTGAGCCATCTTTTAAACTCATAATTCTTGCAAAATTTTTTTGGATTAATGGTTCTGGAGCAACTAAAAAATTTGGTGAGTTAAAATCTAAATTAAATTTATTTGCTATATCTCTAGAAAGTTCAAGATGTTGTCTCTGATCTTGGCCAACGGGAACATGGGTGGCATCATATAATAGTATATCAGCTGCCATAAGTATGGGGTAAATATAGAGACCTACGCTGGCTTTTTCTTTATCCTTACCTGCCTTTTCTTTAAATTGTGTCATTCTATTTAACCAACCCATTCTGGCTACACAACTTAAAATCCATGATCCTTCTGAATGTGCTGGCACTAGAGATTGATTAAAAATTATACTTTTTTTATAGTCTAACCCGCTAGCAATAAAAGCTGCTGTTGTTTCTCGAATATTTTTTTTTAATTCACTTGGATTTTGTTTTACAGTAATTGCATGAAGATCTACTACACAATAAATACAAGAATTATCAGGCTCATTTTGTAAATTCACAAAATTCTTAATTGCTCCAATATAATTACCTAAATGAAGATTTCCTGTTGGCTGGACTCCAGAAAAAATTTTTTTACTCATATATTTAATATTTTAATTTAATATCTGCATATTTAAATGTTTTTGTTAATAATGATATTAAAATATAAATTAAAACAGTAATAATAACTAAGACTATTATAGTTAACAATTTTAGTTCACTTTCATATACCAAAAAATCTTTAAATAAGTCTATTAAAATATAGAATACAAGTATTGAAATCACTGATACCACTAATATCTTTAAATTGGTGAAACAAAAAATGTTTCTAAAATTAAAATAGTTATTGCTGGATAATTTAATTAATAATAATAAAGCATTTATCCAAGAAGATATGCTAGTTGCAATAGGAATAATTATAAAACCAATTTTATCAAAAAACAAAAGGCTAATTGAAATATTTATCAGAACAGAAATTAATGAATAATAAAATGGTGTTTTAGTATCATTTCTGGCAAATAAAAAAGTTGAAAAAACTTTTATGATTGCAAACGCTGGAAGACCTAATGCAAAATAGTATAGTGCTCTTGCCGATTTTGATACACTGAAAATGTCAAACGCACCATAACCAAATAGTGCGGAAGTGATTTCTTCTGATCCAACTATTAAAGCCATTGAAGCAGGAAGGCTTAAAAACAAACAAAGTTCGAAAGATTTGTTTTGAACAAAGTTAATATTTTTTTTATTACTTGTTTTTATGTATCTACTTAAATTTGGTAATATGACTGTTCCGATAGCAATTCCAGCTATAGCGAGATTTATTTGGTAAATTCTATCTGCATAATATAAATAAGATACAGCACTGGCTTGAAATGATGCAATGATAGTTCCAACGAGTATATTTATTTGTGTAACACCTGAAGAAAATATTCCTGGTAAAAATTTACTAAAAAAAATTTTTATTTTTTCAGATAATTTAAATTTAAAATTTAAATTCGGTGAGAAATATTTTTTTGCAAAAAAATATACAAAAATTAATTGTATAAATCCTGCTAATGAAACTCCATATGATAATAAAATAACAAGATCATAATTAGATTTTTTTTGAGTAAAAATAACAAATATTAAGATTATATTTAGAATAATTGGAGAGGCTGCTGCTACTCCAAACTTATTATGAGAATTTAATATTGCTGAAAAAAAGGAAGCTAAACTGATAAAAAGTAAAAATGGAAATGTAATTCTAGTTAACAAAGTTGTTAATTCTAATTTACTTTGATCTTCATAAAAACCTGGTGCAATTAAATAAACAAATCCAGGCATGAAAATTTCAATAACAGCTACTAAAAATAAAAGAGCCAGCATCAAAAAATTAAAAACATGGTTAGCAAATTTCTTAGCTTGTTCTTTTCCACTTACTAATTCAGATGAGTAGCTTGGTACGAACGCAGCATTGAAGGATCCCTCTGCGAAAAGTCTTCTAAAAGTGTTAGGTATTCTAAAAGCTACAAAAAAAGCATCTGCAATTGGTCCAGAGCCTAAATAAATTGCAATTAAAACATCTCTTAAATATCCGAGTACTCTACTAATTATAATAAAGATACTAAATGTACCTGTTGACTTAATTAAGTTCATAAATCATATTAGTCTTAATTTAGCTCTATTTGTATATCTAATTAAATCAAATGAAAAAAAAAAAGATTGAACATTATACAGTAAAAGAGGCTTTGGATTTCCATTCATCAGGAAAACCTGGAAAAATTGAGATTACTCCATCAAAGCCTATGACAACAAAAAGAGATTTGGCTCTTGCTTATTCTCCTGGGGTAGCCTCACCTGTTCTTGAAATTAGTAAAGATACTAACTTGGCTTATGACTATACATCAAAAGGTAATTTAGTAGCGGTAATAAGTAATGGTTCTGCAATTTTAGGTTTGGGAGACCTAGGAGCAAGTGCATCAAAACCAGTGATGGAAGGTAAAGCGGTGCTTTTTAAAAGGTTTGCTGATATTGACTCGATAGATATAGAGGTAGACAGTAAAAATAATGATGAAATTATTAAGACTATAAAAAACATTTCTTGTACTTTTGGGGGTATAAATCTAGAGGATATTGCTGCGCCTGATTGCTTTATTATAGAGGAAAAGTTAAAAGAAATTGTTGATATCCCAATATTTCATGATGATCAACACGGCACTGCAATAATAACAACTGCGGGTCTAATTAATGCTCTTGATATTACTGGAAAGTCAATAAAAGATATAAAAGTTGTTGTAAATGGTGCGGGAGCATCAGCTATAGCATGCACAGAACTATTTAAAAATACAGGAGTAAAAAATGAAAATGTTATTATGTGCGATCGTAAAGGTGTTATTTATAAGGGTAGAGATAGATTAGATCAGTGGAAATCTAAACACGCTACAAACACAAAGTTTAGAACATTAAAGGAGGCAATAAAAGGTGCCGATGTTTTTTTGGGTTTATCTGCTAAGGATGCTTTAACAAAAGATATGGTTAAAGCGATGGCCAAAAATCCAATAATTTTTGCCTGTGCTAATCCTGATCCTGAAATTACTCCAGAAAAAGTCGAGGAGGTAAGGTCTGACGCAATAATAGCTACTGGGCGTTCTGATTATCCAAATCAAGTAAATAATCTCATAGGGTTTCCATACATATTTAGGGGAGCGCTAGATGTAAGAGCAAAAACAATTAATGAAGAAATGAAAGTTGCGGCTGCTCAAGCTATAGCCGATCTTGCTAAAGAAAGAGTGCCTGATGAAGTGGCGTCTGCCATGGGTGGGATAAGACCAACGTATGGAAAAGAATATATTATACCATCTACGTTCGATCCAAGATTGATAAGTGTAATTCCAGTTGCAGTAGCTAAAGCTGCAATTAAAACAGGTGTAGCAAGGAAAAAAATTAAGGATTTTGAACTTTACTCAGAACAATTGAAAAATAGACTTGATCCCTCTGTTACAGTTATGCAGGGAATAAATACGTTGATAAAGAAAAAACAAAAAAGAGTTGTCTTTGCTGATGGTGAGGATGAAAATAATCTAAAAGCAGCAATTGCATTTAAAAGTGGTGGATTAGGTATACCAATATTAGTTGCCAAAAAAGATTTGGTAAAAAAAAAATTAGCAGAAATAGGATACAATGAGAATCTTGATATAGAAATTGTAAATTCAACCGATAACAAAAAAAGAAAAAAATATACAAAATACTTATTTAAAAAACTCCAAAGAGAACAAGGTTTATTAGAGCGAGATTGTGATAAACTTGTTAGAAATGATAGAGTAATATGGTCAACATGTATGGTTTCATGTGGTGATGCTGATGCAATGGTAACTGGAAATACAAGAAGATATTCCTCATCACTAGAGAAGGTATCAACTGTAGTAAATGCAAGACCTGGGGAAATAATCTTTGGTCTTAACTTAGTTGTTAACAGAGGAAAAACCGTTTTAATTGCTGATACAGCAGTCAATGAATGGCCTGACTCAGAACAAATGGCAAATATTGCTATTTCATCAGCTAGAATTGCTAGATTATTTGGTATGGATCCAAAAGTAGCATTTTTATCTCATTCTACGTTTGGTCAACCCACTACAGAGAGAACATCAAAAGTAAGAGGTGCTGTAGAAATTTTGAATAAAAAGAAGGTTGATTTTAAATATGACGGAGAGATGCAGCCTGATGTAGCCTTGGAAGAAATATTTAAAGAACTTTATCCGTTTTCAGAAATTGTAGGAAATGCAAATATTTTAGTTATGCCCGGCCTGCATGCCTCTGCGATATCATTTAAATTAATTAAATCAATGAGCAGAGCAAAAGTTATCGGCCCTTTGCTTATTGGTTTAGGTGAAGCGATAGAAATTGCTCCACTAAGGACATCGACATCAGAAATTTTAAATCTTGCTTCAGTTGCTGCTTACTCTGCTGAAATAATTGATTACGAAAAAAAATAATTTTTAATTTTTTTGTATACGCAAGTCTTCTACAAGTAAAATACTTGCTATAACATCTTTAACATCTAAAATTTGTTTAGCTTCGTTAATTGCTTCTTCTCTCTCATCAGAGGTTTCTGCAATTCCATAGATATAAATTTTTTCTTTGTATGTATCGATACTATAATTAACTGCCTTAGTTTTTTTATTAAATATCAATGCAGATCTTAATTGGGATGTTATTAATAAATCTTTTGCTGATTGTTTAAAATTAAATTCGTCTTTTATTTTTAAGTCATTTTTTACTGACCTAGCCCCTTTTATTTCCCATGCCATTTTTGTAATTTTCAATTTTTCCTCAACTGTATCGACTTTTCCTGTTATAAAAATTCTTCCATCTAAAATTTTTGTTTTAACTTTTAATAAATAACTTTTATCAGTTGATAAAAGTTTTGCATCTAAACTTTTATCCATTATCGAATCATCAATTTGTGTACCAAGTGTTCTTGGGTCCATTGCTATTGTCACCCCCGTTCCAAATATTCCTGTCGAAGATGTACCTACACACGATGTTAAATAAAGAAAAGTTAAAAAAGTAAGTAATAATTTAAATTTCATTTTTGATTTCAAGACAATAATTATAAATTTTTGATTTTGAAATATTTTTTTCTTGAGAAAATATGCGAACAATATCTTTAATAGATTTTTTTTCTATTAATTCTTTAATTTTTTTTTTATCTGATTCGTTTAAATCGTTTTTTTTGTGTTTATCAATTTCTGAAATAATGACAGTTACTTCTCCCTTAGGTATAAATTTAGCTTTATTAATTTCTGACACTTTCCCTCTATAAAATGTCTCATGCATCTTTGTTAGTTCCCGACAAATTAAAACTTCTCTATTATGAAAATATTCGTTTAATAATTCAAATTTTTTAATTAGTTTTTTAGCAGATATAAAAAAAACTATAGAACATTTTAAAACTTGAAAAAATTCAAATTCTTTTTTTATTGCATTATTGGTTTCTGATAAAAATCCATGAAAGTAAAACTGATCAGAAAATCCTGAAACTGAAAGAGATGTTATTACAGCTGATGGGCCAGGTATCGGACAAATAAGAATATTTTCATCTAAACATCTTTTTATGAGGATTTTACCTGGATCAGAGATTGTAGGCGTACCAGCGTCAGAAATTATTGATACAATTTTTTCATTACTCAAAATATCAATAATATTTTCCAAGTTTTTTTTTTCATTAAATTTATGGTAAGAAATTAATTTATTTTCTATTCTATAATGTGATAACAACTTTTTTGATACTCTTGTATCTTCGCAAAGTATAAAGTTTGATTGTTTTAAAACCTCTAAGGCTCTTAAAGTAATATCTTTAAGGTTGCCTAATGGAGTTGAAACCACATATAAGCCGCTTTTAATCTTATTTTTGTCTTCTTTAACTGCCATACCCTAAGCTATAATATTTATAATAAAATGAAATATCTAATAAAATTTTACTCATTACTTATATTTTTAATAATTTTTAGTTTTAATTCTTTAGCAAGTGAAAAAATCAAAATTGGTTTGGTCATTCCTTTATCTGGTGAAAATAAAGAATTAGGCGAAAGTATCCTTAAATCGGTAAGATTGGCAGTAAATGATATTAATGATGAAAAAATACTAATAATTCCAAAAGACAATAAAAATAATGTAGATCAAACTCTAGAAGTTTCTAAAGAATTGTACAATGAAGGTGTAAAAATAATTATTGGACCAATATTTAAAAAAAACACAGAGAAATTAAATCAATTAAATAATGATCTAATATTTTTATCATTTACAAATAAGATTGGCGAATCAAATAAAAAAATTATAAGCGCAGGTGTAAACTCTGTCTCACAATTTAATGCTATTAAAAAATTTCAAAAATTAAATGAACTAGAAAGAAGCTTTTTATTTGCCCCAAATAATGAAATTCTTAACGAAATAAAAACAGGTATTAAAAAATCTAAAATTAAATTAAAAGATAAATTTTTTTATGATCCTGATCCAACTCTAATCACAAAACAAATAGAAGATGTAACAAGATATAGAATAAGAAAACAGAATTTGTTAGATGAAATAAAAAGAGTGGAAGCGTCAGATGAAAATAATAAAGAAAAAAAAATAGCAACACTTGAAAAGCTTGACACTATTGGGGGAATTAACTTTGACTCAGCTATAATAGCTGATTTTGAAGAAACTCTAAAAAGTGTAGCTACGTCTCTTATATATACTGATATACCTCCAAGCAGAATAACCTATATAACTCTAAATCAATGGTTTGATAAAAGTTTGTTAAATGAAAATATGATTCAGCCAATTTATTTTCCATCGGTTAATTATGAAAACTATATAAAATATTTAAATAAATATAATGAGAATTACCAGACTGATTCAAATCAGATAGCATTTTTAAGTTATGATTTAACAGGATTAGTTTATTATCTATTATTCAGAAACAATTTTATTGTTGATAGCGAAATTTTTTACAAAAAAAACTCATTTAAAGGTAAAATTGGTATATTTGAGATAGATAAAAATATAATTACACATCAACTTAATTTTTACGTAATTGAAAATAAACAAATTAGAAAAATTTTCTAATTTTCTTAAAAGCTTTGTGTCTATGATCTATTCTCGATTTTTTTGAAAATGACATTTGACCGAAGGTTATTTTATATCCTTTCGGAATAAATATAGGATCATATCCAAATCCTTTTTTACCTTTTGGTTTATCAGATAAAAATCCCTCTACTGTTCCTTGAGATTGATAATATTTTTTACTCGTCCAGTAAATGGTTAATGCACAAATAAATCTACATTTAATTTTTTTTTTCCAATCAACCTTATTTTTTTTTAATTCTTTGAAAACTTTCCTTATCGCTATTCTAAAATCTGATTTTTTTCCTGCCCACCTAGCAGAGTAAATGCCTGGTAATTTTCCTAAAATATCAATTTCTAAGCCAGAGTCATCTGCTAAACAAATTGATTTAGATTTTTTTGAAAAGTATTTAGCTTTAATTAAAGAATTTTCTAAAAATGTAGACCCATTTTCTTTTGGACTCTTTAAATTTAGTTGCTTTGGAGTGCTAACTTGAATTTTTTTAGGTAATAATTTCTTGATTTCCCTTATTTTTCCTTGATTATTTGTTCCTATAACTAATTTATTTATTTTTCTATACATCTGGAAATTATGATTTTTCTTACCATATACCGTTAATGGAAAAAGAAAAGACGGAAGATCAAATCAATCCTATTAAAGAAGAGGTCTCTCAAAAAGAAGAGGCTGTAGAACCAGTAATTGATGCTGAAAAAAAAAGTGTTGAAGAAAAAGATCCAGAAGAAAAAATTATCGAATTAGAGGAAAAAATAGTTAGACAATTCGCAGAAATGGAAAATCAAAGACGAAGGTACGAAAAAGAAAAAGAAGATGCTTTTGATTATGGTGGATTTTCATTTGCCCGAGAAACATTGAATTTAATTGATAATTTAGAAAGATCTAAAATAAACCTTGAAAATGACGAAAAAGTAAAAAGATCAGAAGGGTTTAAAGAAATTATTAATCATTTAGACGTAATTTATAAAGATATGATTTCAATACTTAAAAAGAATAATATTTATCCAATCGAGTCAGTCGGTAAAAAACTAGATCCAAATATTCATCAAGCAATGATGGAAATTGAGGATGAAAGCAAAGAAAGTGGAATAATTTTACAAGAAATTCAAAAAGGATTTATGATGAAAGATAGACTTTTAAGACCTGCTTTAGTTGGCGTAGCTAAAAAAGTTAGTAAAAAAGAGCAAAATTCAAGTGAAAACGACGAAAAAACTAATGAAAAGAGTAAATAAATACCTTGTAGATGGAAAAATTGAACATATATGACATGGAGAAAAAAATATGAGTAAAGTAATAGGAATAGATCTTGGAACAACAAACTCTTGTGTAGCAATAATGGATGGTACACAAGCTAAAGTTTTAGAGAATGCAGAGGGAGCAAGAACAACTCCTTCAGTTGTGGCTTTCACTGATGAAGAGGAAAAATTAGTTGGTCAACCTGCAAAAAGACAAGCTGTAACTAATCCCGAAAATACCATATTTGCAGTAAAAAGATTGATAGGAAGAAATTTTGAAGATCCAACTGTAAAAAAAGATATAGAAACAGCTCCATATAAAATTATTAAATCTGATAACAATGATGCTTGGATAGAAGCTAAAGGTAAAAAATATTCACCTTCTCAAATTTCAGCCTTTGTACTTCAAAAAATGAAAGAAACAGCAGAAAAATATTTAGGACAAGCAGTAAGTAAAGCAGTAATTACAGTGCCTGCTTATTTTAATGATGCTCAAAGACAAGCAACAAAAGACGCTGGAAAAATTGCAGGACTTGAAGTTTTAAGAATTATTAATGAACCAACCGCGGCGTCACTTGCATATGGTTTAGATAAAAAGACTAACAAAAAAATTGCTGTATACGATTTAGGTGGAGGTACATTCGATGTATCAATCCTTGAATTAGGCGATGGAGTTTTTGAGGTGAAGTCTACAAACGGTGATACATTTTTAGGTGGCGAGGACTTTGATAATACAATTGTAAATTATTTATTGAGTGAATTTAAAAAAGAGAGTGGTATTGATTTAAAATCAGATAAACTTGCTTTACAAAGACTTAAGGAAGCGGCTGAGAAAGCTAAAATTGAACTTTCATCAGCAACTCAAACTGAAATAAATCTTCCGTTTATTACTGCAGATAAAACTGGACCAAAACATATCAATTTAAAAATGACTAGAGCTAAGCTTGAAGCTTTAGTAGAAGATCTAATTTCAAGAACTTTACCTCCATGCAAAACAGCCTTAAAAGATGCTGGATTATCTGCAAGCGAAATTGATGAGATTGTTTTAGTTGGCGGAATGACAAGAATGCCAAAAGTAATTGAAGAGGTTAAAAGTTTTTTTGGAAAAGAACCAAATAAATCTGTAAATCCTGACGAAGTAGTTGCAATGGGTGCAGCAATTCAAGCAGGCGTGTTACAAGGTGATGTTAAAGATGTGCTTCTATTAGATGTTACGCCTTTATCTCTTGGGATTGAAACTCTCGGCGGTGTTTCAACCAAATTAATTGACAAAAACACAACAATACCAACTAAGAAAAGCCAAGTGTTTTCAACCGCGGAAGATAATCAGCCGGCTGTGTCAATTAGAGTTCTGCAAGGGGAAAGAGAGATGGCTTCAGATAATAAACTGTTAGGAAACTTTGAACTAGTTGGAATTGCGCCAGCTCCAAGAGGAGTTCCTCAAATTGAAGTTACTTTTGACATTGATGCAAATGGTATTGTGAACGTTTCAGCAAAAGATAAAGGAACAGGAAAAGAACAAAAAATACAAATTCAAGCTTCTGGTGGACTAAGTGACGAAGAAATCAACAAAATGGTAAAAGATGCAGAAGCTAATAAAGATGCAGATAAAAAGAAAAGAGATGCGGTAGATGCAAGAAATCAAGCTGATACTCTTCTTCACTCAACTGAAAAGAATCTCAAAGAACATGGATCTAAAGTTACGGATGCTGACAAAAAAGCTATTGAAGATGCATCGGCAAACTTAAGAAATGCTTTAAAAGGAACTGAAGTAGAAGAAATCAAAAAGAAAACTCAAGATCTTGTTCAAGCATCAATGAAACTAGGTGAAGCAATATATAAATCACAACAAGGTGCTAAACCTGAGGACAAAAACGATACAAACAAAGAGGATAAAAAAGACGACAATGTTGTTGATGCTGATTTTGAGGAAGTAAAAGACGAAAATAAAGAGAAAAGCGCTTAAAACAATAATTTGTCTATAATTAATTTATGGCCAAAAGAGATTATTATGAAGTTTTAGGTGTTAATAAATCAGCTTCTGCAGATCAGATCAAATCAGCCTATAGGAAATTAGCAGTGAAATATCATCCGGATAAAAATCCAGATGACAAAGCTGCGGAGGAAAAATTTAAAGAGGCATCAGAAGCCTATCATGTTTTATCAAATTCAGAAAGAAAGCAAAGTTATGATAATTTTGGTCATGCTGCCTTTGAAAATGGAGGAAGAGGACAAGGAGGTTTTTCTAATTTTGACTTTTCTGAACACTTTTCAGATATATTTGAAGATTTTTTTGGAGAAGGTTTTGGTGGAGGTCGAAGAAGAGGAAGAAGGGCTAACTATAGAGGCTCTGACTTAAGATATGACTTATCAATTACTTTGGAAGAAGCCTATAAAGGTAAAAAGCAAGATATCAAATTTTCTACATCTGAAAAATGTAATACTTGTAGTGGAAGTGGATCCAAACCTGGTCATGACGCAGGATCATGCTCAATGTGTGGAGGACGAGGCCAAGTAAGATCTAGTCAGGGTTTCTTTACGGTTCAGCAAACCTGTCCGCAATGTGGGGGGGCCGGTGAAGAAATAACACATCCATGTACAAGTTGTGGAGGACAAGGAAAAAAACAAGCATCTAAGAGATTATCTGTGACAATACCAAAGGGCGTTGACGATGGTACAAGAATTAGACTTTCAGGAAAGGGAGAGGCTGGATCAAGAGGAGCTGGTAGTGGAGATTTATATTTGTTTATAAATGTCCATTCGCACGAGTTATTTAAAAGGTCAGACGAAAACTTATTCTTTGAGTTCCCAGTATCAATCGCTGATGCGGCGCTTGGAACATCAATTGAAATTCCAACAATTGATGGAAGTAAAGCAAAAATTAAAATACCGGCAGGTACTCAATCAGGAAAACAATTTAGATTGAGAGAAAAAGGAATGCCCCATATGAGAGGTGGTGGATATGGAGATCTTTACGTTCAGGTAAATACAGAGGTTCCAATTAATTTAAATAGTGAGCAAAAAGAATTACTTGAAAAATTCAGAGAAATTGAAAACGATAAATCTAATCCAAGTATTAAAAAATTCTTTCAAAAAGCCAAAAGTTTCTGGAAAAACTAGACTAATTTATATAGTCTATTCATAATTAATTCTATCACATGAAAAAAATTAAATTAGCAATAACTGGATGTATGGGGAGAATGGGACAACAGATAATAAAATCTGCTAAATCCAATAATAATTTTGTAGTTACTGTTCTTACTGAAAATAGATTAATTAATAAAAAAATTAATGGAATAAATATTACCTTAAATGATGAGAAAGCATTTAAAAAAGCCGATGTTATAATTGATTTTACAATTCCTAAATGCACGTTTGAAGTTTTAAAAATTTCATCAAAACTGAAAAAAAAAGTTGTTATAGGAACAACTGGCTTCACTAAAAAAGAAGAGAATTTAATTAAAAATTACTCGAAAAAAATACCTATTTTAAAAGCGGGAAATATGAGCTTGGGTATCAATCTCTTAATGTATTTAACAGAAATTACGTCTGCTTCGCTTGGTAATAACTATCTAAGTAAAGTTTTTGAGGTACACCATAAACATAAAAAAGATCACCCATCAGGTACCGCCCTAATGTTAGGAAAAGGGATTGCGGTTGGTAAAAACAGGGATTTTTATAAACTTATGGGAAAAAAGTATTTAAATAAAAAATCTTTTCCATATGGAAAAAAGATTAATTTCAATTCAATAAGAAAAGGCGAAATAATTGGAGAGCACGAAGTAAAATTCTCTAGTGGTAAAGAAATAATTACTTTAAATCATGAAGCATTTGATAGAGCTCTTTATTCTGAGGGAGCCTTAACAGCCGCTAAATGGTTAAATAAAAAAAAACCAGGACTTTATTCAATGCGAAATCTTTTAAATTTTAAATAATGGATAGAAGGAAATTTCTCAAAAGTTCTTTATATTCGATAGCTCTAGCTGGTATACCTACGTTTTCATATTCAACTACTAATCCAGATGTTGTTGTGATAGGAGCCGGCGCTTCAGGTTTAGCAGCAACTGCGAGATTGATGCAAGAAGGTAAGTCGGTGATTTGTATTGAGGCAATGAATAGAACTGGAGGAAGGTGCTATACAGATAATTCAATCTTTGGAGTTCCATATGATCTGGGAGGTCATTGGCTTCATAATTATCCTAATAATCAATTTGTCAAATATGCAAAAGCAAATAAAAAAGAGTTTAAATTATATTCTGACAATGCTTCTAGTCACGTTTATGATGGCACAAGAAAAAGTGACGAAGGAAAAAAAGCTCTTAGACAGTTATTAAAGAAATTGAGAAAAATTGAAGACCAAATATCAATGGACGTTCCAATTATAGATTTTATTCCTGATGAAATTCAAAATAACTCTTGGTTTGATACAGTCCAAAAACGTTTTAAAACAAGAGATTTAAATGTTTATACACCATATGATCATATGGTTAATTACGAGTCTGGCTGGTCTAGTAAAAATGGTCTTTTAAAAGAAGGTTATGGAACTTTGCTTGCTCACTATAGAAAAGGAGTTCCCGTAAAATTAAATACTATAGCGAGTGAAATTAAGTGGGATGGCAAAGGCGTAAAAGTTGTAACAAACAAAGGAACTATTAGTGCAAATAAGTGTATAGTAACTGTATCCGTTGGAGTTTTAAAAGCAGGAAAAATTAAATTTACGCCAAAATTATCAAGTCGAAAATATGCAGCATTTGAAAATATTACTATGAATGCATATTTACGAATAGCATTACAATTAAATGAACGCTTTTATAAAAAATATAGCTTTAAAAAAGATTCTTATTTCTACAGGAAAGTCAAAAATGAAAAGTCTATTTCACCTAGAACATTTAGTGGATATATGAAAGTTGGTGGAACTAATGTTTCATGGTTTCATGTAAAAGGTCAGTTTGCAAGAGATTTAGATAAAGAAGGAAATCAAGCAACTTTAGATTTTATTTTAAATGGACTAAAGTCTAACTTTGGTTCAGATTTTGGAGAAAAGTATGTGCTTAAATCACATATAACCGACTGGATACATAATCCATTCACTTTGGGAGCATATTCTGGTGCAATGCCCGGAAAAGCTTCGCACAGAAATATTTTAAAAAAGTCCGTAGGGGATAGGATATATTTTGCTGGGGAGGCAACATCAGGTCAATTTCAAACAGTTCACGGTGCAGATACGAGGGGTGAACGTGTTGCTGAGGACGTTGCATTTAATCAAAATAATTGGTCTGTCTAAATAATGAATGAAGTTCGAAGAGCAAAAGTTGTTCTTAAAATTTTAAATAAGACTTATCCAAAAACTCCAATTCCTCTTAAACACAGGAATATATTTACGTTATTAATATCCGTTCTTTTGTCTGCTCAATGTACAGATGTAAATGTTAACAATGTTACAAAAGAAATTTATCCTAAATATAATAAACCAGAACATTTTGTTAAGCTTGGTAGAAAAAAGATTGAAAAATTAATTAGAAGTATTGGTATCTTTAGAATAAAAGCTAAAAGTGTTTATAATCTATCAAAAACATTAGTAGAAAAATATAAAGGCAAAGTACCAAGAACTTTTGAACAATTGGAAGAATTGCCAGGTGTAGGACATAAAACTGCTAGTGTAGTTATGTCTCAAGGGTTTGGATATCCCGCATTTCCAGTAGACACACATATTCATAGACTTGCACAGAGATGGGGACTTACTAATGGAAAAGATGTAATTCAAACAGAAAAAGATTTAAAACGTTTATTTCCAAAAAGATACTGGAATAAACTTCATCTTCAAATTATTTATTATGGAAGAGAATTCTGTAAGGCAAGGGAATGCTATGGAATATCTTGTAAAATTTGTACTAGTTGTTATCCTAATAGAAAAAAACCAATAAAAACCAAGAAAGCTTAGTTATGAAAATTTTAGGAATAGGAAATGCAATTGTTGACGTTATTTGTAAGGTAGACGACAGTTTTATATCTCAAAATGGATTAACGAAAAGTACGATGAAATTAATATTTGATGAAGTTGAATTTAAAAATTTGTTAACAAATTTAAAAATTGAAAAAACCGTTTCCGGAGGGTCAGTCGCAAACTCTATAGTTGGTATTTCTCAACTTGGTAATAAAGCAGGTTTTATAGGTAAAGTTTCTGATGATGAACTTGGAAGTAAATACGAAGAAGGTCTAAAAAAAGAGAATGTTGAATATTTTTATTCCAAAAAAAAGGAAGAGCTTCCAACAGGAACATGCTTAATATTAGTTACTCCTGACTCAGAGAGAACAATGTGTACTTTTTTGGGAACTGCAGGGAAAATTAATGAAAATGATGTTGACTCTGAGGCTATAAAGAAAAGTGAAATAATATTTTTAGAAGGTTATCTTTGGGATGAAGGTGAACCAAAAAAAGCATTTGATAAAGCAATAAAAAGTGCAAACAAAGTTGCTATGTCACTTTCTGATCTATTTTGTGTAGATAGACATAAGCCTCACTTTTTAGAATTAGTTAAAAATAAATTGGATTTAACATTTGCAAATGAACAAGAAATCACATCACTAATCGAAGCAAAAAGTTTTAATGAAGTAATTAATTTTTCAAAACAACTCAATAAACTAATAGTTATCACAAGGGGTGAAAAGGGAGCTATTGCGATACAAGGTGAAAACGTTGTTGAATGCGGAATACAAAAAAATCTTAAGATTTTAGATCTTACAGGTGCAGGAGATCTATTTGCTGCTGGGTTTCTTCACGGACATGTAAACAAGTTATCATTAAATGAAAGTCTAGAGAAAGGTACTGAAATGTCCTCAAAAGTTATTCAACAAATTGGAGCGAGACTTTAGTTTTTTTCTTTTAAAACTTCCTTTTCCTTTTTTAGGTCTAACTTTTTTTTGACTAAATTTTTTTGAAAAAAGATCTTTAGCAATAAAATTTCTTTTTTTAATTTTCAAACTTTATATCCATTTTTTGTGTTTAAAATGAAGTTATTATCTTTGAATGTATCTAATATTTTTTTTCTTAATCTATAAACATGTGTTTCTACAGTGTGAGTTTCTAATTCTTCTGAATGCTTCCAAACATTTTTTTGCAGATCTAAACTCGAACATTCCGACTCAGATTTATTAAGATAAATTAATAAATCGATTTCTCTTTCAGTCAGTTTTAAAGATAGTGTGTCTTTTGAAATTATTCTTGCATTTGTATCAATTATGTAACTTCCTATAGAAATGTTTGATTTAACTTCATAATTACTTTTAGATAAAAAAACGTTTATTTGCTGCAATAAATTTTTTATTTTAAAAACTTTATTATAAAGGATAAAGTTTTTAAAATTTCTTTTTTGATCAGATGAAATTATTAAAACTTCAGGATTTTCTTCAACAAAATTTCTAAATTGCACATTATTTTCGTTAAAATTAATTAAATTAAAATTTAATTCTAATTTAATCTCAGTTAATATTTCATATAATATAGGTAACTTTAAAATAACAACGTTAAATTTATTCATTATGATAATTAACTTAAAAAAAAATATTATTTATATTGGACAATTTAAACTAAAATGTTCAGTTGGAAAAGGTGGAATTAAAAAAAAGATTAAAGAAGGTGATAATATTACTCCAAAGGGCACATATTCTTTGGGGAGTGTCTACTATAGATCGGAAAGAGTTGGAAAATTTTATTCTAAAATAAATTGTAAAATTATAAAAAAAAACATGGGATGGTCTGATGATCCAAAATCTAAACATTATAACCGTGAAATTAAGATTACAGAAAATTATAAACTTTCCCATGAAAAGTTATATCGGAAAGATCATAAATATAATTTTATAATACCGATAAAATACAACTTTATTAAACCAATTAAGAATAAAGGTAGCGCTATTTTTTTACATTTAACTAAAAATTATAAACCTACTGCAGGATGTATAGCTCTAAAAATGAATGACTTTCTTATTTTATTAAAATTAATTAACAATAAAACGAAAATTAAAATAACTTAGATCTCTCTCCAAATATTTTTGTCCCAATTCTTATAAATGTAGTTTTATAATTTAAAGCATCAATATAATCATTTGACATTCCTAAGCTGAGTTCCTTAAAATTTAACTCATCATTTTTTTTTTTAATCAAAGAAAAATATTTAGATGTGGATTCATTTATTGGCGGCAAACACATTAATCCTATAATATCTAAATTGAGATTTTTGCTGTCATTTACTAATTCATCTAAATATTCTATTTTTATTCCAGACTTTTGATCTTCTTCACCAATATTTACCTGTAAAAAAATTTTTAATCTCTTATTTTGTTTTTTTTGTTCTTCAGAGATTTTTTTTGCTAATTTTAAATTATCAACAGAGTGAATATAGTCAAATAAGGTTACAGCTTGCTTAACTTTATTTGTTTGCAATTTACCAATCATATGTAATTTGAGATCTTTTTTAATTGCCTTGGCTTCCTCCCACTTTCCTAACGCCTCCTGTACTTTATTTTCACCAAAGTGTTTATGGCCATAATCTATAAGTGGTTTTATATCCTCCATTTTAAAAGTTTTAGATACTGCAATTATATTTGGATCATAATTTTCATAGTTTAGTTCTTGAATCTTTTGCTTAACATTATCGTATAAATCAACTATGTTTTTAACGCTTTGATGCATATTTCAAAATTAAAAAAATATTATTTTATTGATGATTTTAATCCTATTCATTTAAAGGATCTAGACAAAAATATAACTTTGATATGGAGAAATAAAAAAAGTGAAGATGATATGGAGATTATTTATAAATTAGCTAAATTTTGTAAAAAAAACAAAATAAACCTTTTTTTATCAAATAATATTAAATTAGCTTTAAAACTAAATTTAAATGGTGTTTATATTTCAGCAAAAAATAAAGATATCAGATTTAATAGCTTCAATATTAAGAAAAATTTTATATTTCTAGGATCTGCTCACAATTTACAAGAAGTTAAAGTTAAGAAGTTACAAAATGTGAAGGAAATCTTTATTTCACCGATATTTAAACATAAGGGCAGAACACCGTTGGGGATTCATAGATGTAGGTATTTTTTTGAGGATAGAAGCTATCAAAAGATTGCTTTAGGTGGAATTAACAAAAAAAATATTAATTTATTATTATTAACTAAGTTTGCTGGATTAGCTGGAATTAACTTGTTTAAAAAAAAAGGCCCCGAATAATCGGGGCCTTTTCATTAATATAGTTTCTTAAACTAAATTAGAACGAGAACGATACTGCAACAGCTTTGTTTTCGTCAGTAGCTGTTGAAGAATATCCAACGTTATCAGTTTTAGTTACGTGAGCTTTAATAGACATTGAACCCATAGTGTAAGCTACTTGGTAAGAAGTAGTTTCTTCATCTACAGATTTTTGTGCATTATCAGCAGTTGATCTGTCCATAGAAACAGATAGATCATCGTTTACTGAGAATGAAATACCTACGTGAGTAGCATCTATATCGCTTGAACTAGCTTTTGATTGGTCAATAGATGTGTGAGTGTAACCAACAGTTACTCCACCTACAGCATATGACGCAGAAAGCGTTAACTCATCAGAGTCGTTGTTTTCGTCGTTAGGGTTAATTGTACCAATGCTAGCTGCAACAGTTAAACCATCCGTTAAGTCAGCTTTTTTAACTTTAACAACTGTATCTGTACCACCAACAGCTCCTGGAGAAATTGCAAGTCCTACATCGAAACCAGCTATATCACTATTAGTGTATGCTAAGTTTGTAGTTCCTGTAACACCATCAGCTAAGTGCTTACCAGTTTCTGTTCCAACGCCATTTGCTAATGAGTAAGAAGCAGATCCGTACACGTTTGGTACTAATCTGTTATGACCACCTTTATCAGCATTTGTTTGGATGAAGAATGTACCATTACCAGTGTCGATCGATACTGTTTGGTCATCATATGGAGTGTTACCATCGTCTAATTCGTAAGACGCAGTTACAGTCCAACCCATGTCTGTCTCGCCAGATCCACTTAAAGTAATTGAATCTCCAAAAGAGAATCTCTCACCTGTTACTTCATCATCATCAGATGAAGAGTAAGTGAAACCTGCGCTACCTGAAGCAGACATTTCTAAAGCTTGAGCAGATCCAATTGCAAAAGTTCCTGCAAGTGCTGTCAAACCTACTTTTCTTAGTTTATCCATGTTTATACTCCTTTTTATAATTAATTATAAACAGGACATTACTATCAAAATTATTGTGTTTTATTCTACATTTTCTTCGTTTTTTGCTTTGAATTTTTAAAAGTGTTGTATTTTTACATCATATTAAAAGCTGCATTTTTGCTGGTTTTTATTGTTTTAAGTCAATTTCTTCTATTTATTATAACTTATACCTTAAATTAATATAAAACCTGAGTATATAGATAACTGATGAAATCAATAAATATACAGCAAAAATTTTTACGAACCTGCAAATTAATTTTATTTTTTTTTACAATAGCATTTTTTCTAAATTCTTGTGGTCCTTTAAAATACAAACCTGTTGATGCAAGAAAAGTTTCTCCAAATGCAGATGATAGAGTTAAAAAAAATATTGAAGAAGGAAAAGGATTTAGATTAATGGGGGGCAAAAAGGGAGGAACATTTGATTTTGCGAGTTCAAATTATTTATGGAGGGCTACTTTAGATACGATTGATTTTATGCCATTAGTTTCAGCAAATTACAGTGGAGGAATTGTTATTACAGATTGGTATTCAGAAAATAACAATGAAAATGAGTCTATAAAAATTTCTGTAAGATTTTTAAGTAATGAAATAAGATCTGATGCTCTTGATATTAAAGTTTTTTTAAAAGAATGTGATGGAAGTCTTAATTGCACTATAAATCAAAACAAAGGTAAACTTTCAAGTGAATTAATGGCAAGTATATTACGTAAAGCGGCAAGGTATGAAAAAGAAGGCGTTGAAAAAAATAAGAAAAAAAATCCATATATTAATTCGGATTTAAAAACTCAGTAGCACACTAATTAGTTCAGTGGAAAGATATAATTTCAAAATAGTTGAAAAAAAATGGCAAGAATTTTGGGAAAAAAATGAAAAATTTGAAGTAAAATTAGATAAGAGCAAAAAAAAATTTTATTGCCTTGAAATGTTTCCTTACCCATCTGGCAATATTCATATGGGGCATGTAAGAAACTATACCATAGGAGATGTGCTTTCAAGATTTAAAACACTTAAAGGTTTTAATGTATTACATCCTATGGGATGGGATTCATTTGGTATGCCTGCTGAAAATGCTGCTAGACAAAATAATCAAGATCCAAAAGTTTGGACAGAAAATAATATAAAAACTATGAAGAAACAGCTCAAACAACTTGGATTATCAATTGATTGGAAAAGAGAAATTTCAACTTGTTCTGAAGAATACTATAAACACCAACAAAAATTTTTTATCGAAATGTATAATAAGGGACTTGTATATAAAAAAGAAAATTATGTGAACTGGGATCCAGTCGATGAAACTGTTTTAGCAAATGAACAGGTAATTGATGGCAAAGGTTGGAGATCTGGTGCTTCTGTAGAAAGAAAGAAATTGAGTCAGTGGTTTTTTAATATTTCCAAATTTGCTGACGATCTTCAAATTGAATTGAATAATCTTAATGAATGGCCAAACAAAGTAAAAATTATGCAACAAAATTGGATTGGTAAATCATTTGGATGTGAAATAGATTTTAAAATAGTAGGTAGCTCTGAAATAGAAAAAATTAAATGTTTTACTACTCGACCTGATACACTTTTTGGTTTTTCGTTTTTAGCTCTATCTGTCGATCATCCAATTTCAAGATTTTATTTAGATGATCCTAAATTTCAACAATTTAAAGAATTATGTTCAAAAACAGGTACTACCGAAGAGTCTATTGCTAATGCTGATAAAATAGGTTTTAAAACTAATTTACTTGCAAAGAATCCCCTTGATGAAAATCAAACAGTACCAGTATATTTTGCAAATTTTGTTTTGATGGACTATGGATTTGGTGCAGTCTTTGGATGTCCAGCTCATGACCAAAGAGATTTTGACTTTGCAAAAAAATATAACCTGGAAATTAAGACAGTAGTAAAACCATTAAATGAAAGTGACGAATTTAAAGTTAGTAAAGAAGCATTTACTGGAAATGGAATTATTATTAATTCTCAGTTTTTAAACAATTTAAAATATCCTGAAAATTCTGTAATCGAAACAATAAAAATTTTAGAACAAAAAAATCTTGGTAAAAAAAAAATTAATTTTAGACTAAAAGATTGGGGCGTTTCTAGACAAAGATACTGGGGATGTCCTATACCAATTATTTATTCTGAGGATGGATCATTTATTACAGTTCCTGAAGATCAATTGCCAGTAAAGCTACCTGAAAACATTAACTTAAATAGTAAAGGTAATCCTTTGTCAAAAGTTGATGAGTGGAAAAAAATAAAAATTGATGGAAAAAACTATTTAAGAGAAACTGATACATTAGATACTTTCGTTGACTCATCTTGGTATTTTTTAAGATTTTGCTCTCCGGCAAACAAAGAACATCCATATAATCTGGAAGAAGTTAAATATTGGATGCCTGTTGATCAATATATAGGAGGAGTTGAACATGCAATTTTGCACCTTTTGTATTCAAGGTTTTTTATGAGAGCAATTGGATACAAAAATGAGAGTTTTAAATTTAAAGAACCTTTCAAAGGACTATTTACTCAAGGGATGGTTTGTCACGAAACTTATAAAGACGAAGAAAATAATTGGAGGATGCCAGATGAAGTATCAACAAATGATGGTAAAAATTATTATTTAACATCTGATAAAACTAAGAGAATTACAGTTGGCGCATCTGAGTCAATGTCTAAGTCAAAGAAAAATACCATCGATCCAGAAAAAATGATAGAAATGTATGGTGCTGATGCGGTAAGATTATTTATTTTATCTGATAGTCCACCTGAAAAAGATGTACAATGGTCAGACACAGGTATGTTGGCATCTTACAAATTTATTCAAAAACTTTTTTTATTAAATAGCAAAATCAAAAATATCTTGAAAAAAGAAAAGGTAGAAATGTCAATTGATTTGTCAAAATTTATAAATCAATATCTTTCAAAATTGGAGAGGAACCTTTCTAATTTTCAATATAATGTTATAATTGCAAATATTCATGAGGCATATTCCTATTTAAATGAATTGTCTAAAAAAGATAAAAATTTTTCAAATATATCTGCTGAATACATAAAATTTTTGATTTCAATTA
>CACDSN010000002.1 GCA_902555465.1 uncultured Pelagibacteraceae bacterium | reverse complement strand
TAAAAATTTTAAACTAAATAAAAAAAAAATAGATTATATTGTGTTCAGTAGCGTGGTACCTAAAGTATACAATTTATTTTCATCTTACTTTAAATTAAACTTTAATAAAAAAATAATAGAGATTAAACAACTTAAATTAAAAAAGCTAATTGATATAAACGTAAATAAAAAACAAGTAGGATCTGATAGATTAGCAAATTCAATTGCAGCAATTGACTTAAAAAATAATTATATAATAATTGATTTTGGTACTGCAACTACATTTGATGTACTAATCAAAAAAAAATATTTAGGTGGAATAATTTCACCTGGAATCAATTTATCTTTAAATACCTTATCCTCTAAAGCATCGTTAATTCCTGAAATTAACTTAAAAAAAATTACAAATGTCATTGGAAAAAACACAAATGACGCAGTTAGGTCAGGCTTTTATTGGGGTTACGCAGGTTTAATTGACAATATGATTAAATTAATTAAAAGACAAACGAAAGTTAATTTTAAAGTAGTATTAACAGGTGGTCTAGCAAATTTATATAAAAACTCAATTAATACGAAGTGTAAGGTAGATAAAGATTTAACTATAAAAGGAATTGTTAAAATTACGAAATATTTGATTTAATTTATGAAGGAAGAATTGTTATTTTGTCCACTTGGTGGTTCAGGTGAAATTGGAATGAACCTTAATCTTTACGCTTACGGTAATTCAGAAAATCAAAAATGGATAATTGTGGATGTCGGTGTAACTTTCGCGGATGATAGTATTCCTGGAATTGACCTAATATATCCTGATCCAGGATTTATTGTTGATAAAAAAGATGATGTTTTGGGCATTGTGTTAACACACGCTCATGAGGACCATATAGGTGCAATTGCTCATATATGGCCAAAATTAAAATGCAATATATACGCTACACCTTTCACAGCTGTATTGGTAAGAGAAAAATTTAGAGAAAAGAAAATTGATGTTAGTTCTTATTTAAAAATAGTTGAATTAAATGGAACTTTAGATTTAAGTCCATTTAAAATAGAATTTGTAACATTAACACACTCAATTCTTGAGCCAAATGGACTAAAAATAAATACTCCTGCAGGTACAATCCTTCATACGGGAGATTGGAAATGCGATCCAAATCCCCTTATTGGAAATAAAATTGATGAAGATAAATTAAAAAAAATTGGTGATGAAGGAGTTTTAGCAATGGTCTGCGACTCAACAAATGTTTTTAGCATGGGAAGATCTGGATCTGAAATGGATGTTAGAAAAAATATGCTGAGTGTTATTGAGAGACTAAAAAAAAGAATTATCGTTACATCATTTGCTTCAAACGTGGCTAGAATGGAAAGTGTATTTTATTGTGCAGAAAAAACTGATAGACAAATATCTCTTGTAGGAAGATCTATGCATAGAATTTTTAAGGCAGCAAGAGAATGTGGTTACTTAAAAAATGTTATTGATCCAATTGATCCTAGAGATGTTAAAAATATTTCAAGAGAAAAAATAATATACCTTTGTACAGGAAGTCAAGGAGAACCAATGGGAGCAATGATGCGAATTGCAAACTATAATCATCCAGATGTTTTTATTGAAAGAGGAGATGCGGTTATATTTTCTTCAAAAATAATTCCAGGAAATGAAAAAAAACTTTATAAATTACATAATCAATTGGTAAGAGAAGGAATAGAGGTCATTTCAGAGGAAAATGAATTTATTCATGTTTCTGGTCATCCAAATAGAGAAGATTTAAAAGATATGTATGAATGGATAAGACCAAAGTCAATTATTCCAGTTCACGGTGAACATCGGCATATGATTGAACATATTAAATTTGCTAAAGAAATGCAAATTCCATATACAGTTAAGGTTGAGAATGGAGATATTGTTAAAATTTCCCCAGGCGATCAACCAGAAGTTTTTGATAAAGCTCCAAGTGGTAGACTATATGTCGATGGAAATATAGCTGTTGAGGAAGATTCCCGATCAATTAAAGAGAGAAAAAATATATCAGCAAACGGAATTCTTGATGTTACAATTTTAGTTACACCTAAAGGAAATATTCATAATAAACCAATTTTTAATTATTCTGGTTTACCAATTAATAATGATGATGATTACAAGTATGAACTTGAAAATATAATAGAAAAAACTACAAGAACCTTTTCATTAAATAATCAAAATCAAAAAGATAATATTATCGATGCAATCAAGATTTCATGTAGAAAAATTACCAAGGAAATAACAGGTAAAAAACCTATTACTAGTATCAAGCTTATAAGGATATAAATTGAGTATAACGGGATCAATCGTTATTTTTGTAATAATTTGGTGGATAGTATTTTTTTCTTTATTACCGATGGATGTTAATAGAGATAAAAACAGAAAAATAGAGGGAGAAGACCCAGGTTCACCCGAAAATCCAAAAATTGTTAAGAAATTTATATATACTACAGTTATATCTACAGTATTATTTTTAATAATATTTAATTTAGTACAAAATAATTATCTTAACCTAAGAAATTTTTTGATGTAATTTAAACTATGTATTTTTCAAAATCCTTTATTCCTATTCTAAAAAACAACCCTACTGAAGCGAAAATTAAATCTCATCAATTAATGCTTAGAACAGGAATGATAAAACAGTCATCCACTGGTATTTATTCCTGGCTTCCTTTGGGATTCAAGGTAATGAAAAAAATAGAACAAATAGTTAGAGAAGAACAAAATAGAGTAGGTGTTCAAGAAATATTAATGCCAACCATCCAATCCAGTGAAATTTGGAAAGAGAGTGGTAGATATGATGATTATGGTGAGGAGATGTTGAGAATTAAGGACCGTCAAAATAGAGAAATGTTATACGGTCCAACAAATGAAGAGTTAGTTACTGAAATTTTTAGATCTTCAGTAAAATCATACAAATCATTGCCACAATTATTATATCATATTCAATGGAAGTTCAGAGACGAACTTAGACCAAGATTTGGAATAATGAGATGTAGAGAATTTTATATGAAAGACGCCTATTCATTTGACATATCAGACGAAGAGGCTTTGTATTCGTATAATAAATTTTTTCTATCATATTTGAATACTTTTAAACGAATGGATCTTTCAGCAATTCCAATGGCTGCAGATACAGGTCCAATTGGAGGTAATTTATCTCACGAATTTATAATTTTAGCTGATACAGGTGAAAGTAAAATTTTTACAGATAAAAGAATATTTGAAGTAGATAGTTCTAAAACAACTATTGATAAAAATTCTCTAACAAAGCTTAGAGAAAATTTTGAGAACTATTATTCAGTTACTGATGAAAAATTTAATAAAAATGAGTTTGAAAGAAATGTTCCTGAAGAGTATAGATTGAAAACAAAAGGTATAGAAGTTGGGCATATTTTTTATTTTGGTGACAAGTATTCAAAACCTATGAATGCCAGTGTTGACTATAACGGAAAAAAAGAATTTGTTAAAATGGGATCATATGGAGTCGGAGTTTCCAGATTAGTTGGAGCTATAATAGAAGCTAAATATGATGATAAGAATGAAATTATGAAGTGGCCAATGTCTGTATCTCCATATGATTGTTGTATTATTCCAATTATAAATAAAAATGATAACTCAAATTTAGAAAAAGCTACAAATATTTTAAATATACTTAAAAAACATAATTTAGATGTTTTAATAGACGATACAGATGAAAATATATCTTCAAAAATAAAAAAATTTAATTTACTTGGTATACCATTTCAAATCATTATAGGAAAAAATTTTAATGAACAAAAAATTGAATTTAAAGAAGTATTTAAGGACACCTTATTTATTTCTCTAGATGAAATTATAAAAACAATTAAAAATAAAAAATCCAATTGATTACAATATTAGAAAGAAAAATAGCATTTAGGTATCTATTTACTAAAAAAAAAGATGGATTTATTAATATAATTTCAACTTTTTCATTCTTAGGAATTTCACTAGGTGTAGCAGTTTTAATAATTGTAATGTCAGTTATGAATGGTTTTAGAACTGAATTAATAAATAAAATTAATGGTTTCAATCCACATATAAAAATTTTTCCTTATGAAAGTTCAATTGATCTTAAAAAATTAAAAGATGATAAATTAAAAGAAATATCCGAACAATTCTTTTTAAGTAATAATGGTGAGGCTGTAATTATTCATAATACTTATACAAAAGGAATAATTTTAAGAGGCTACTTAAGAAATGATTTCAAAAAGCTTAAAGTAATTAATAATGAAAATTTCTATGGGAATAAATCTATTTCATATAATCATATATCTATAGGTAAAGAGCTTAGTTATATTTTGAATATAGATATTGGAGATAAAATTAGTGTAATTTCACCAAGCAGTATAATGTCAATTGCAGGGAGTCTACCTAAACAAAAATCTTTCATTGTAGAGTCAATTTTTGAAAGTGAAATTAATGAATTTAATCAGAATATTGCTTTTTTAAACCTTAAAGACTTAGAAGATTTCTTCGATTTAAATAAGAATAAAAGATATTTAGAGGTTTATTTAAAAGATCCTACAAAGATTGAGGAAAAAAAAAAAATATTTCAAGATATATTTAATAAAGAGCTAATTAATTCATGGGCTGATTTGAATCAGTCACTCTTTTCAGCATTAAAAGTTGAGAGAAATGTAATGTTTATAATTTTATCATTAATCATATTAATCGCAGCTTTTAATATAATATCAGGATTAACTATATTAGTAAAAAATAAAACAAGGGACATAGCAATATTAAAGTCAATTGGAGTACAAAATATTTCAATTATTAAGATTTTCTTTTTAGTTGGTTTTTCAATAGGCTTACTTTCAACTATCTTTGGAATTATTATAGGTATAATTTTTTCAATAAATATAGAAAGTATAAGATTAATAATTACAAAGGTATTTAATGTTAGCCTTTTTCCAGAGGAAATTTATTTTCTTAATAAAATGCCATCCGAGATAGATCCATTTGCAATATTTGTTATAAGTTTGTTTTCAATTTTAATTACTTGTTTAGTTTCAATTTATCCAGCAATTAAAGCATCCAAATTAGATACAATTAAATCGCTTAAATATGAGTAATTTTATTGAAATTAAAAATCTAACTAAAAATTATTATAATCAAAAAAAAAAAATTAATGTTTTAAAAAATCTAAATTTTAAATTCAAAAAAGGATTTATTTATTCATTGGTTGGCCCTTCAGGATCTGGTAAATCAACATTATTAAATATTTTATCATTGATTGATCGACCATCTAATGGCAATTTGATAATTAATAAAAATAAAATTGATTTTAATGATGTAAAGCTGAATGATAAAATTAGATCAGATTATTTTGGTATTATCTATCAAGAAAAAAACTTACTAAGTGATTTCACTGCAATTGAAAACATTTCTTTTGCGGGTATTGCTAACGGCAAATCACTAAAAGAAAGTATACATATTTCTGAAAAAATTTTAAAAAAATTAGGACTTAAAAATAGATCTAAGCATTTTCCTGCTGAATTGTCAGGTGGAGAAAGTCAACGAATCGCAATTGGACGTGCTTTAATAAATTCACCTAATATTATAATTGCGGATGAACCATCTGGTAATTTAGATCATAAAAATGCTAAAGAATTTTTTAAATTGTTATTAAATCTTAAATCTGAAAAAAGAATAATAATTTATGCAACTCATAATAGATTTTTTGCTAATTTAGCAGATTGTAGACTGCAGCTAATTAATGGTAAATTGAAATCTATTAATGCAAGAAAATAATCAAAGTTATAATCATTTAAAAATACATACCCAGTATTCTATTTGTGAAGGTGCAGTTAAAATTGATGATTTAAAAGATTTTTGTAAAGAAAAAAAAATTAAATCTTTGGGTTTATCAGATACTTCAAATCTGTGTGGCGCACTCGAATTTTCTGAAGAAATCTCAAAAGCTGGAACTCAACCAATCATAGGAACTCAAATAAATTTTAAATTTAATGAGGAAATAGGCATTATCCCTTTAATAGCAAAAAATCATATTGGATATGAAAGAATTTTAAAATTATCATCTGACTCTTATTTAAAAAATGTTACCAACTCATTGCCTTATTGTGATTTAAAGGATTTATTTGATAATCCAAATGGCATTATTGTTTTATCAGGATCCTTAAACTCACTTTCTGGAAAATTTTTTATTAAAAATAAATTACAAGATTTAAATGATTTATATAAAAATCTTAATCATCATTTTAAGAATGATTTTTATTTAGAAATCCAGAGACATAATGATATAAATGAAAAGCAATTTGAAAATTATAATTTAAATATCTCTAATAGATTAAATATACCGATTATCGCAACACATGAGGTTTTCTATATCGATAAAGCTATGCATGAAGCACATGACGCTTTATTATGCATAAAACATAAATCTTATATATCTGATAAAGATAGAATTAGATTATCTGCAAATCATTACCTTAAATCTGATAAAGAAATGTTTGAATTGTTTTCAGACCTACCTGAAGCATTGTCAAATAACTATTATTTGCCTTATAAATGTAATTTTAAAGCTAATTATTCTAGACCGTTATTACCGGAAATTATCTCAGATAAAGAAACAAGTCCTGATAAAATTCTAGAATTGCAAGCTTATAAAGGCTTGGAAGAAAAATTTAATAAAAATTTAATAGATATTCAAAAAAATCAAATTAAAGATGAAATATTTAATGAGTATAAACAACGTCTAAATCACGAAATAAAAATTATTAATCAAATGAAATATTCAAGTTATTTTTTAATTGTGTCTGATTATATAAAGTGGTCAAAAAAAAATGATATTCCCGTTGGTCCTGGTCGGGGCTCAGGCGCAGGCTCGCTTGTAGCCTGGTGTTTATCAATAACTGATATAGATCCAATTAAATTTAATTTAATTTTTGAAAGATTTTTAAACCCTGATAGAATCTCTATGCCAGATTTTGATATAGATTTTTGTGAGGAAAAAAGAGACTTAGTATTTAATTATTTAAATACTAAATACGAAGATAGCGTTGCGCACATCATTACATTTGGAAAACTTAAGGCCAGGATGGTAATCAGAGATGTAGGTCGGGTTCTTGGTTTACCATATGGATTTGTTGACTCAATTTGTAAAATGATACCATTTGATCCTTCTAGACCTATGAAACTTCAGGAATGTATAAATTCCGAACCACGTTTGCAAAAATTAATACATGATGACAAAAGAGTTAAAAAATTAATTGATTTGTCCTTAAAATTAGAGGGTTTAAATAGAAATTTTGCTACACACGCCGCAGGTGTTGTAATTGCAGATAAAAAATTAAATACTATTGTTCCATTATATAAAGATCAAACTTCAAATTTATTATTACCCTCAACACAATTTGATATGTACTCAGCTGAGAATGCTGGATTAGTCAAATTTGACTTTTTGGGTTTGAAAACTTTAACTGTAATAAATAAAGCACAAAAAATAATCAAAGAAAAAAAAAATATCAATTTTGATATTGAGAAAATTAATTACGAGGATCAAAAAGTTTTTGATTTATTATCTGAAGGTAAAACAATTGGACTATTTCAGCTAGAAAGTTCAGGAATGAAAGATGCTTTATTAAATATGAAACCTAATAGACTTGAAGATATTATTGCTTTGGTAGCATTATATAGGCCTGGGCCGATGAGTAACATTCCTATATATAATGATTGCAAACATGGAAGAAAACAACCTGATTATTTACATCCTAAACTTAAAGAAATTTTAGAACCTACATATGGAGTTATAATATACCAAGAACAAGTGATGCAAATAGCTCAAATATTATCAGGATTTACACCTGGAGAAGCGGATATACTTAGAAGGGCTATGGGTAAAAAAAAGAGAGCTGAATTAGAAAAACAAAAACAAAGATTTATTAACGGTGCAGAAAAAAATGGAATAGCAAAAGATATAGCAGCTGGAATTTTTATGAAAATTGAACCATTTGCTGAATATGGATTTAATAAAAGTCATGCTGCAGCTTATGCAATAATAGCATATCAAACAGCTTTTTTAAAAACACACTACCCAAACGAATTTTTCTCTGCCTCAATGTCGATGGAGCTATCTAATCAAAAAAAATTAAGCGAGTTTTACGAGGAATTAAAAAGAATGAAAATAAATATTGTAAGACCTGACATAAACAATTGTTTTGCAGATTTTACATCAGATGATAAAAATTTTTATTATGCTCTTGGAGCTATAAAAAATGTTGGCTATGAAGCTATATCAAATTTAATAAAAGAGAGAAATCTAAATGGAAAATTTAAAAGTTTATACGATTTTATTAAAAGAGCAGATCCGAAAGACATAAACAAACTTCAACTTGAAGGTTTGGTTAAAGCGGGTGCATTTGATAGTTTTAATAGTAATAGAAAGGCATTGTTTGAGTCTATCCCTAATTTAATTTTAAAATCAAAAAATTTATTCGAAAATAAATCTTTAAATCAAATTAATTTATTTGACGACCAAGATGATGAAAATGATAATAATCTAATATTTAAAACTAATGATTTTCAATTTGAAGAGAGGTTATCTAAAGAATTTGAAACTTTAGGTTTTTTTATTTCTGACCATCCTCTCAATCAATATAAGAACTTCTTTTCTGAATATAACATCATTAATTTTAGAGATTATCAAATTGATGAAAATAAAAGGGAAGGAGTAATTGCGGCTACAATTTTAAAAATTCAGGAAAAAAAGAATCAAAAAGGTCTCTCATACGCGATTATTAAATTTACAGATTTAGGAGGCGTATTTGAACTATTTATATTTTCAGATTTATTTGAACAAAAAAGAGATACTCTTAAAGAAGGAAATTCTATTTTCATGAATTTAGTTAAAAATGTTTCTCCTGATGGAGCTTCAACAAGAATAAATGTAAGAACAATTACAAAAATTAATGATTTAACGAATATACCAATCAAATCAATAGAAATCCAATCATCGAGTTTAAATAATTTAAATCAAATTAAAAAACTTATTTCTTTACCTGGAGAAACAAATGTTTTTCTTAAAATTTATAATAATAATAAAGCACATCAATATAAATTGAGTGAAAAAAGAAAAATTGATCAGAAGACTATTTCACAGCTTAAAAACGCAGGAGTAACGTTAAAAATACATTAAAATATTACTTGTATTAACTCAAAATAATTGTAAAAAATCCAAAAAATTAATACGCACACAGTTTTTGGTTGAAAAACCTCCGGTCCCTTTGGGCAATTACTGTGGAGGCATAACCGGGAAGGAACATGACTATACCTAATATAACAATTGAACAATTGCTAGAAGCTGGTGTCCATTTGGGACATAAAACATTGAGATGGAATCCAAAAATGAAAAAATATATTTTTGGAAGAAGGGACTCAATACATATTATTGATTTAACACAAACAATAGACCTTATTAAATCAGCGTTAGAAAAAGTATATGAAACAATTTCTAACAGAGGAAAAATTTTGTTTGTTTCTACCAAAAAACAGGCAGCGGAAAATATCGCAAGCTTGGCTAATGATACTGGTCAATATTATGTTAATCATAGATGGCTTGGAGGAATGTTAACAAATTGGGGTACAATTTCAAATTCAATAAAAAAGTTAGAAGAGTTAAATAAAAATCTTACATCTGAAAATCGAGGTTTTACAAAAAAAGAACTTCTTAAGATGGGTACACTAAGAGATAAATTACAAAGATCACTCGGAGGGATTAAAGATATGAAAAAAACTCCTGATCTTATATTTGTAATAGATACCAACTATGAGTCATTAGCAATCAAGGAAGCAATAAAATTAAATATACCAATAATTGCAATTCTTGATACTAATTCTGATCCAGAAAATATAGATTATCCAATTCCAGGAAATGACGATGCAAGAAGATCTATAGAATTATATTGCAATCTAATTAAAGAAACGATTGAAAATGCCAAACAAAATCAACCTCAAGAATTAGAAACTAAGGTTGAAAGCAAATCAGATGTTAAAAAATCAAATGATAACGTAAAAACATCTGAAAAAAAAAAAGAGAATAAATTAAATTAAATTTTAAAAATATTGGCAATAATAATGGGTGACATTGAAAAAATAAAAAAACTAAGACATTCGACTGGTGCTGGATTTAAAGATTGCAATACAGCATTAAAAGAGTCCAATGGTGATTTAGACAAGGCAGTTGAAATACTTAGAGTAAAAGGTATTTCAAAAGCATCAAAAAAAATGTCAAGGGATGCCAAAGAAGGTGTGATTGTTGTTAGTGGCAATGTGAGCAAAACTTCATTAATTGAAATAAACTGCGAAACAGACTTTGTTGCAAAAAATGACGATTTTATAAACTTTGTTAAGGAATTAAGTGAAATTAATAATGAATGTTCATCAAATATAGAAAATGTTAATAAGTCAAAGATGTTAAATGGCAAGACTGTTCAAGACAATCTTGTTTCTTTAATAGCAAAAATTGGAGAAAAAATTACTATTGGAAAATCACATACAATTGAAAATCAAAACTCACAAAATTTTATCTATCAACATTCTATTATAAAAGATAACGTATCTAAATTAGGTGTTGTAGTTTCATTAGAAACAAAGGAAGATAATGACCAAATAAATACATTTGGAAAACAACTTTCAATGCATATTGCTGCTTCAAATCCCATAGCTTTGAACTCTGAAGGAATCCAGAAAGATTTACTTGAAAAAGAACAAAAGCTTATTGCTGAAGAGTTAAAGAATTCTGGTAAACCAGATGAAATTGCAAAAAAAATAAGTTTAGGTAAGCTAAATAAGTTTAAAGAAGAGAACAGTTTGATGACACAAGATTGGGTTATGGAACCAAAGAAAAAAGTTAAAGATGTATTATCTGAAATAAATATTCCAAGTTTAAAAATTAAAGAATTTATAAGAATTAAAATAGGTGAATAATGTTTAAAGATAACATTTATAAAGATAAAATGTCCAAAACATTAGATCTATTTTCAAAAGAGTTATCCTCATTAAGAACAGGAAGAGCAAATGCAAGCATGTTGGATTTAATTAAAGTTGATGTATATGGTCAAAAGATGCCAATTAACCAGCTAGCAACTATTACAGCCCCAGAACCAAGAACAATTAATGTTCAAGTATGGGATGTAAACAATGTGGGATTAATTGACTCCGCAATAAGAAAATCTGAACTAGGTTTGAATCCTCAAATTGATGGCCAATTAATGAGATTGCCAGTTCCAGATTTAAATGAAGAGAGAAGATCTGAATTAAAAAAAATAATTAAATCAACAGGAGAAAAGTGTAAGGTTTCAATAAGAAATATAAGAAGAGAAGCTAATGATGAACTTAAAAAGCTTTTAAAGTCCAAAGATATATCTGAAGATGACGAAAAAAAAGCTGAAAAAAATATCCAAAATATTACAGATGAGAAAATTAAATTAATTGATGAGAAAGTTATTTCAAAAGAAAAAGAAATAATGACAATATGAGTGAAATTAACCACGTTGCCATAATAATGGATGGTAATGGTCGTTGGGGTATAAAAAAGTATAATTCTAGAAAGTTTGGTCACCAAAAAGGTATCAAAACTGTGGAAAAAATTATTGAAGCTTCAATAAAAAAAAATATCAATTATTTAACGTTATATACTTTTTCAACAGAAAATTGGAAAAGACCTAAATATGAAATAAATTTCTTATTTAGTTTATTGGAAGATTATCTAAAAAAAAATTTAAATATCTTACTTAAAAATAATATTAAATTTAAAGTTTTAGGAAATTTAAACAAATTTCCAAAAAATCTAAAAAATTTATTAAATAATGCAATTAAATTAACTTCAAAAAACCGTAAATTACAAATTAATTTAGCACTTAATTATGGTTCAAAATATGAAATATTGCGTTCATTAAAAATAATAGTAAAAAAAAAACTACCTTTAAATGTTAAAAATATTGAAAAAAACTTATATACTTCAAATATACCAGATCCAGATATTTTAATTAGAACAGGGAATACTAATAGATTGAGCAATTTTTTACTTTGGCAGTTATCGTACACAGAAATTTTTTTTGTAAAAAAACTTTGGCCAGATTTTAATAGGAATGACTTTAATTCAATATTAACTAAATTCAAAAAAATAAAGAGAAATTACGGAAAAATTTAATGACTAATGAATTAACAAAAAGGATTTTAAGCTCTATCTTATTGATTCCTGTTGTCCTTTTTTTTGTAATAATGGGTAATTATTATTTTAATTTTTTTATTTTTGTATGCTTAATTATATCTATTTACGAATGGATTCACATTTCTAAAAATAAAAAATATAATATTCCAGGTGTGTTTTTTTTAATTATATCTTTTTACTCTGTTTATTATCTGAGAAATGGTATTAATGAACATTACATATATTTCATTTTAATATTATTTATATGTATATTTACTGATATTGGCGGATATATATTTGGCAAAATACTTAAGGGACCTAAATTAACCAAAATTAGTCCTAAGAAAACTTATGCTGGAGTATTTGGTGGATATTTTTGTTCAATAATATTTATAATATTTTTTCTAAATTATACCGATTTTATTTTTGAAATGATCAATATTGAAAAGTTAAAAATGAAGTTTTCTATTAATTTATTTGTTTTTACAATAATAATTTCTACAGTAAGTCAATTAGGAGATATTTTAATATCTTATTTTAAAAGAAAGGCCAAAATTAAAAATACTGGAAAAATTATTCCAGGTCATGGAGGTCTTTTAGATAGAATCGATGGTATGATTTTTTCTTTTCCAGCTTCATATTTAATTCTTAAATTTCCATATTAATGAAAAAAAAAATTGCAATATTCGGATCAACAGGATCAATTGGAATTACAACACTAAGTATTTTAAAAAAAGATAAAAAAAATTTTGAAATAGTATTACTCTCCACAAATAACAATGCACAAAAAATTTTTAAGCAAGCTAATGAGTTTAATGTAAGAAATGTAATAATTAAAAATCACGATCAGTTTATTAAATGGAAAAGCAAATTCGCAAAAAAAAAAATAAAAATTTTTAATAATTATGAAAATTTTCAAAATATATTTAAAAAAAAAATAAATTATTCAATAAATGCTATATCTGGACTAGATGGTTTAGAACCAACATTAAAAATAATTAAATATACAAGCCAAATAGCTATTGCAAATAAAGAGTCTATAATATGCGGCTGGAATCTGATTAAAAAGGAATTAAAAAAATATAATACTAAATTTATACCAGTAGATTCAGAACATTTTTCAATTTATCAACTTATAGACGAAAATACGAAAAACATTAAAAAAATAATAATAACAGCATCTGGTGGCCCTTTTCTCAAAAAGCGCATAATAAAAAATATTAAAATTAGAGATGCTTTAAAACATCCTAATTGGAAAATGGGAAAAAAAATTACAATCGACTCTTCTACATTAATGAACAAAGTTTTTGAGGTAATTGAAGCTAAAAAAATATTTAATATAAATTTAAACAAGATTGATATTTTAGTAAATCCAAATTCTTATATACATTCAATTATAGTTCTGAAAAATGGTATTATTAAAATATTAGCTCATGAACCAAATATGGAAATACCTATATTTAATTCTTTATATGAAGGTTCATCTAATAATGTATACCGGATTAACAAACTTAATATAAATAAAATCAATAACATAAATCTTACAAAACCTAATATAAGTAAGTTTAAATCATTAAAACTTTTAAAATTTATTCCAAATAAGCATAGTTTTTTTGAAACAATATTGATCTCTATTAACGACGAGTTAGTGAATATGTTCTTAAATAAACAAATTAAATATGAAAAACTCATAATATATTTAAATAAAATAATTAAATTTAAAATCTTTAAAAAATATTATAGAGTTGAACCCAAATCAATTAAACAAATATTAGATGTAAAAAATTTAGCAAAGAAAATTGTAAAAAAATATGTTTCAGAATACTAAAAGAATAATTCTAAGATCATTATTAATAATATTTTTTTATTTAAATACATCTCAAGCAGAAGTTATAAAAAAATTTCAAATTTCAGGTAATGATAGAATTTCTAATGAAACTTTAATTCTATTCAGTGAAGTTAAAATAGGTGAAGACATCAATGAAAATAATTTAAATGAAATAATTAAAAAATTATACGAAACATCTTTTTTTGAAGATATTAAAGTAGAATTTGAAAATAATATTTTATTTATTAATGTTTCAGAAAATCCATTAATTCAATCATTAGTTATAGAAGGAATTAAAAAAAAATCAGTTGTAGAAAATATAAAAAAAATAATTAATCAAAAAGAAAAATCATCATTTGTTAAAAATAAAATAAAAGAAGATCAAAATAGAATGTTAAATATTCTAAAAGCTAATGGTTATTATTTTGCGAAAATCGATACCAAAATTAAAAATAATGATAATAACACGGTAGATATTATTTATAATGTTCAATTAGGTGATAAAGCCGTAATCAAAAACATAAAATTTCTAGGAAATAAAGTTTTTAAAGATAATAAATTGAGAAAAGTAATAGCATCAGAAGAAGCCAGATTCTGGAAAATAATATCTCAGAAGAAAACATTAGATATACAAAGAATAATGTTTGATGAAAAATTATTAAAAAATTTTTATAGAAACAGTGGATACTTTAATGTAATTATTAATAGCTCATATGCTCAAGTAATAGAAAATAAATACTTTGAAATAATTTTTAATATTGATGCTGGTAAGAAATATTATTTTAATAATTTTGAACTAAATCTACCAGATGAATATGATAAAAATGATTTTATTAAATTAACAGAATTATTTGATAAACTTAAATTTAAACCATATTCTTTCAATAGAATTGAAAAAATACTAGATCAAATTGACGAGGTTGCTTTAAATAAAAATTATGAATTCGTAAGTGCCACTTATAATGAAAGTATAGTTGATGATAATAAAATTAATTTAATTATTAATTTGAAGGATACAGAAAAATTTTACGTTGAAAAAGTAAATATATTTGGAAATAATATTACCTCTGAGAGAGTTATTAGAAATAAATTGCTTACTGATGAAGGTGATCCTTACAACGAAATATTAGTAAATAAGTCATATAATAATATTAGAGGTTTGGGTTTATTTAAATCTGTTGAAACTGATGAAGATACAAATGATATAAAAAAAACAAAGGTATTAAACATTAAGGTCGAAGAAAAGCCCACAGGTGAAATATTTGCGGGAGCTGGAACAGGCACTAATGGTTCTTCATTAAGTTTTGGTGTAAGTGAAAATAACTATCTTGGGGAGGGTATTAAATTAGGTACTAATTTTTCAGTTACAGACGATACTATTAGATTAAAATTTTTTATGAATGAACCAAATTTTAAAAATACAGAAAAATCCTTTAATAGAGGCTTTCAACGTTCTGAAAACGATTTTTTAACTAAATATGGATATAAAACAGAAAAAACAGGATATAATTTTGGAACTTCTTATGAGCAATTTGATGATATTTTCTTTTCCCCGACTTTTTCAAATTATTATGAGAAAATAACTACAAATTCAAATGCCTCATCTCAAAAAAAAAAACAAGAGGGGAATTATTTAGATTTTTTATTAAATTATGATTTAACATTAAATAAATTAAATCAAAATTTTAATCCTTCAGATGGTTTTAAGTTTAAATTTAGTCAAGAACTACCTATATATTCAGATGATTATACGTTAATTAATAGTATTGATTATACAAATTACTTTCAAACAAGTGGTGGTGCGATATTTTCAGTTGGCGCATATCTATCAACTGCAAATTCTATAACAAGTGAAGACGCTAGAATAACTAAGAGAATATTTATTCCTTCTAGAAAATTAAGGGGATTTGAACCAGGAAAAATTGGCCCCAAAGACGGTAACGACTATATTGGTGGTAACTATGGCACATCATTTAATATAGCATCTACTTTGCCAAGAATATTTACAGAAGTACAAGATTTAGATTTAAGTTTTTTCTTTGATGCTGCTAATGTTTGGGGAGTTGATTATAGTTCAACAATTGATGAAAATAGTAAAATTAGATCCGCTACTGGTGTTGCATTAGATTGGTTTACTCCAATCGGTCCTTTAAGTATTTCCTATTCACTACCTATCACTAAAAACTCAACAGACGTAACAGAAACAGTAAGATTTAATATAGGTACTACTTTTTAGTGAAAAAATTGAAAACTTTATTTTTAATAACAATATTTTTACTTGTAACATTTCAAGCGAATAGTCAAAATATAGTTTACGCTAATCTCGACATTCTCATAAACAAATCAAATGTTGGTCAAAAAATAATTAAACATTTTTCTGATAAAAATAAAGATTTAAATGATGAATTAAAAAAAATTGAAAAAAAAATAAAAGACCAAGAAACCTCCTTAATTTCCCAAAAAAATATTTTACAACCAGAAGAATATGCTAAAAAAGTTAAGAATTTGAATAATGAAATTAAAAATTTTAATCAAGATCGTATTACAAAAATAAAAAAAATAAATAATGAAAAAGAAGAAGTTTTAAAATCATTTCAAACTGAGATCAATAAAATTTTAAAATCATTTGCAGAAAATAATAATATAGATATAATTATGTCATCTAATCAAATGTTAATTGGAAAATCTAACTTAGATGTTACAAATGATTTACAAAAAATTATAAATAATAAAATTAAAAGTTTTGAAATTAAATAAATATGGAAAAATTAACTAAACAAGATATAATTAATTTATTGCCACATAGAGAGCCAATGCTTTTAATTGACGAATTAAAGAATATTAAAAAATTATTTTCTGCTACAGCAGTTGTTAATGTTAAAAAAGATAGTTTTTTTGTACAGGGACATTTTCCTGGGCAACCAGTTATGCCAGGAGTTTTGATTGTAGAGGCTTTTGGCCAAGCAGCAGCAGCACTTACTGCTGCTGGTATAGATAAGTCTGAATATGAAAACAAATTAGTTTTTTTAATGAGCGTTGAGAAGGCTAGATTTAGAAATCCTGTAATACCTGATTGTAAACTTGAACTAAATATTGAAGCCATAAGATCACACGGCAGAGTTTGGAAATACAAGGGCGAGGCTTTTGTTGATGAAAAAAAAATGGCTGATGCACAATGGTCTGCAACAATTGTTGATAGGAAATAATTAGCAACAAATCTTGATAAGCATTTAAAATAAGTTTTGATATTAAACTTATTTATGTCTAATTTTTTTTTTAAAAATACTGGCCCATATGATATAAATTATTTAATTAAAGCAGTTGGATTAAAAAATTTAAATTATGCTGAAGAAAAAGTTATAGATATTAAAGATCTAAATACTTCAATTAAAACTGATATTACCTTTTTTCATTCAAAAAAATATCTTCAATTTGCTAAAAATACAAAAGCTTCTTTTTGTATAACTACAGAAAGTCTTAAATCATTTTTACCAAGTACATGCAAACCTCTAATTTCAGATAATGTTTTATTACATACAGCTAAAATAACAAAAATCTTTTATCCAGACTCTATAAACGATGATTTCGATAATTCTGTAGAGGATATAAAAAATACAAAATTTAAAGATACAGTAAACTATGGAAAAAATGTTTTAATTGGTAAAAATGTAAAGATTGGCTCAAATTGCTTAATAGGGCACAACTCTATTATTGAGAAAAATGTATCTATTGGTGATAACTGCTCAATAGGATCAAATGTAATAATTCGAAATTCATTAATTAAAAATAATGTTCATATTTTAGATGGTGGTATTATTGGAAAAAAAGGATTTGGTTTCTTTCCTGATAAAAATTCAAACTTTAGATATCCACAAATTGGTATAGTAATAATTGAAGATAATGTAGAAATTGGTTGTGGCTCAACAATAGATAGAGGCTCTCTTTCGAATACAATAATTGGAAAAAATACATATTTAGACAATCAAATACATATAGCTCATAATGTTAAAATAGGTGAAAATTGTATTATTGCTGGTCAAGTTGGATTTGCAGGAAGTTCAACATTAGGCAATAATGTAATGATAGGCGGACAAGCTGGTATCTCTGGACATCTTAAAATTGGAAGTAATGTACAAATTGGAGGTGGCAGTGGGGTTATTAAAAATATTCCAGATAATTCGAAGGTTATGGGATATCCAGCAAAAGATTTAAAAAATTTTATTAGAGAAAATAAATGATAGATAAAACAGCTATTATTGATAATAATGCAAAAATTCATTCAACTGCAAAAATTGGACCATTCACAGTAATTGGACCAAATGTTGAAATAGGTGAGAAAGTAACAATTCATTCTCACGTAAATATTTCCGGTAATACAAAAATTGGGAAAGGAAATACTTTCTATCCATTTGCATCAATAGGAAATGATCCTCAAGATTTGAAATTTAATGGTGAAAAAACTTTATTAGAAATTGGAGATAACAACAGATTTAGAGAATATGTAACAGTAAATCCAGGTACAGTTGGAGGAGGAGGATTAACAAAAATAGGAAACAATTGTTTATTTATGATTTCCTCACATATTGCTCATGATTGTAGAGTTGGTAATAATGTGATTATAGCCAATAATGTACCTTTAGGTGGACATGTAACAATAGAAAATAATGTAGTTATAGGTGGCAATTCAGCAGTACAACAATTTACTAGAATTGGTGAGATGGCAATGATTGGAGGAATGACAGGCGTACTTCATGACGTAATACCTTATGGATTATCAACAGGAAATAGAAACTCATTACAAGGATTAAACTTAATAGGTTTAAGAAGAGCTAAGTTTGAAAATAAAGATATTTTAGGGTTAAGCGAAGCTTACAAAGAGATTTTTGCTACGAATAATATCAATGAAAATATAAGTAAATTAAATGGTTCTTTTAAAGAAAATCCATTAGTTAAGAATGTAATTGACTTTATAACAAAAGATAAAAAAAGATCTATTTGCACACCATTTTCATAAAATGATAGGATTAATTTTTGGCGATACTGATTTTCCAAAAGAAATTCTTAAATCTGTTAAAAAAAGAAAAATAGAATATTTAATAATCGATTTGTCAAAATCAAAAAAATTTAAAAAAGAAAGAAAATCTTATTCAGTTTCTATAGGTCAATTTGGTAAAATGATTAATATTCTTAAAGAAAATAACTGTAAAAAAGTCCTATTTGCTGGAAAAGTAAATAAACCTAACCTTTCAAAATTAAAATTAGATTTTAAAGGTATTTATTATATTCCTCGAATAATTAAAGCATCTAAACTTGGAGACGCAGCAATATTAAAAGAAATCATTAAAATATTATCTCAAAATAAGATAAAAACTGAAAATTCGCTTAAATTTAATCCAGAACTTTCATTAAAAAAGGGAAATTATTCAAAGATTAAACCAAATAAAGATGATCAATTAGATATTAAAAAAGCAATAAAAACTTTAAATAATTTAAGACAATATAATTTTAGCCAGGGTGCTGTAGTTAGAAATAAAAAAGTAGTTTCTATAGAAGGAAAAGGTGGAACTAAAAAAATGCTCGAGAAAAGCAGAAGTAAAAAATTTAGAAATCACGGAGTTTTAGTCAAGTTTCCAAAAAAGAAACAAGACTTGAGAGTAGATCTTCCAACTATTGGATTAAAAACTTTAAAACAAAGTAAGACAGCTGGATTAAAAGGGATTGTTATAAAAAGTAAACAACACGTTTTTTTAGATGAAAACAAATGTATTAAATTTGCTAATAAAAATAAAATGTTTATCTCAGTAAAATGAAAAAGATTTTTATATTAACCGGGGAACCTTCTGGAGATAAACTTGCGTCTAAAGTTATATCTAAACTTCAAAAAAATAATCCAAATATTGAGTATTCTTGTGTTGGTGGAACACATTTAGCTTCATTGGGAATAAAATCTATTTTTGATCTTAATGAAATCACCTACATTGGCTTCACAAGTGTTTTTTTTAATATTTTCAAAATAAAGAATAAAATAAATAAAACTGTAGAGGAAATAATAAAATTTAACCCGGATATTTTGTTCAGTGTTGATAGTCCTGATTTTACATTAAGAATTGCTGAAAAAGTTAAAAAATTAAATAATAAGATTAAAACAGTTCATTATGTAGCTCCACAAGTATGGATTTGGCGAGAGGGTAGAGTAAAAAAATTTAAAAAATTCCTAGATCATATTTTATTATTATTTGATTTTGAAAAAAAATATTTTGATAAAGAAAATATTCCAAATACTTTTGTAGGTCATCCTTTATTAGAACAAGATTTAAAAGATAAAACAGATCTATCTAACTTTATATCAAAAGATAAAAAAATTATTTCTGTTTTTTCAGGGAGCAGATCATCTGAAGTAAATTTACTTTTACCTATATTAATTGATTTTATAAAATTGATGAATACAAAATTTAATAATTTAACTTTTGTATTTCATGCAACTGATCAAAATAAAAATTTAATTAGTGAAAAGATTAGTTATGTAAATTTAAAAAATGTCGAAGTTATTTCTGACGAAAATATAAAAAAACAAATACTAAATAAATCTACTTTTGCAGTTTCTAAATCTGGCACAGTTTCTCTTGAAATCTGTAATGCAAAAGTTCCTTCTATAATTATCTATAAAATGAATTTTTTAAATTTTTTAATTGTTAAAATGTTAGTCAAAATAAGATTTGCTAACATAATTAATATTATTAATAATAAAGAAATAATTCCAGAGTTAATTCAAAAAGAATGTAATGCTAAAGAGATTTATAATTCGGTTGTATATTTCTTAAAAAATCCTGAATTAATGAAGAAACAAATTAATGATTGTGAGGAAACTTTAATTAAAATCAGATCAAAAACTTCATCGTCTGATGAAGCTTGTTTGGTATTAAAAAAATTTCTTATTGGTTAATCTTTTTTTTACTTCCTCTTTTCCAAGAGAAATAATTATATCATAAATACCAGGTCCAAATTTTGAACCCGTTAAAGCTATTCTTAAAGGCTGTCCAACACCTTTAAAATTAGTATAGTTTGATTTGATGAGTTCATTCACTATTGGCTCCAATGTTACCTTGCTAAATTTATCAACACTACCTAATTGAATATTAAAATCAGAAATGACTTTTTTGGCCTTATCGTCAATTAACTTAATATCATCTTGATTAAAATTGACCTCGTCTACCATTATATATTGGCCATTATTAAATATATCTTCCAAGGTTTTGGCTTTATTTTTTAGAAAGGTAAGTGATTTCTTAATCTTATCTTTCTTATCTGGCTTAATTTCACTTTTATATAATTTGCAATACTCTGTTAGTTGATTGAATAAATCATTTTCATTTATATTTTTAATATAGTGCTCATTCATTGATAAAATTCTACTCATATCTAGCTTCGATGGAGATTTGCCAATTCCTTCAAGATTAAAATGTTTAATACTCTCATCCAAAGTGAAAATTTCTTTATCTTTATAAGACCATCCTAATCTAAGAAGATAATTTCTAAGAGCATCTGGCATAATACCAATTTTTGAATAATCATCTAGCGTAGATGCCTTATCTCTCTTTGATAATTTTTTTCCCTCAATTGTGTGTATCAAGGGTATATGAGCAAATGAAGGTAGTTCCCATTTCATAGCTTGATAAATTTGTATTTGTTTGAAGGTATTTATTTTATGGTCATCACCTCTAATAATGTGTGTCATCTTCATTTGATGATCGTCAACTGATGCTGACAAGTTATATGTTGGAGATCCATCATTTCTCAGTATTATAAAATCTTCAATCGTATTATTGTCAATTTCAATACTCCCTTGAACTAAATCTTTTAATACTGTAGTTCCATCAATTTTACTTTTGAATCTTATTACTGGTTTAATATCTTTTGGAGCATCGGTTTCTTTTTTGTCTCTCCATTTTCTATCGTAAATATAAGGAATTTTTTTTTGTTTTGCTCTTTTTTTTTGTTCCTCTATTTCTTCTGAAGAACAATAACATTTATATGCATGTCCATTTTTCAGTAATTCGTTTGCAACATTTATATGATCATTAATTTTTTTTGATTGAATATATTCGTCTCCATCGTTTTCAATACCAATCCATCTAAGTGATTTTATAATTTGATCTTTGTATTCATCTTTTGACCTTTCTTTATCAGTATCTTCAATTCTTAAAAAAAAAGACCCACCTTTATTTTTTGAGTATAACCAATTAAACAGAGCAGTTCTAACGCCACCAATATGTAATGGACCAGTGGGCGAGGGTGCAAAACGAGTTGCAACTTTTTTCATAGATATTTTGTAGACTATTTTAGTTGAAGTTTCTATATAAAGATATCAAAACTCCTTGCACTTTAACTCTATCTGGACCAAAGATTTTTGTCTCATAATTTCTGTTAGCGCTCTCCAAAGCAACAGTTTTACCTTTAATTCTTATTCTTTTTAACATTGCTTCATGATCATCAATTAATGCTACTACAATTTTTCCATTTTCTGCTCTATCAGCTTTTTTAATTATTACTGTATCACCATCATTAATGCCAGCCTCTATCATTGAATCTCCTTTAACTTTTAAACCAAAAAATTCTCCATTATTCTCAATATTTGAAGGTAAAGGAATTCTAGATACTTCATTCTGAATTGCCTCTATCGGTGTTCCAGCGGCAATGCTTCCTAATATAGATATTTCATTTTTCTTAGATTTACTTACATCACTTAATCCACCTTTAATTACGCTTGGTGAAAAAGAATTATAAATATCATTCGCAGAGGCAGTCTCTGGTAACTTTACCACTTCTAGTGCACGAGCTTTATGAGCCAATCTTTTAATAAATCCTCTCTCTTCTAACGCACTAATTAGTCTGTGAATACCAGATTTAGACTTCAGATTTAAAGAAGACTTCATTTCTTCATAAGAAGGAGACACACCAGTGCCTCTTATTTTTTTATTTATAAAAAGTAATAGGTTTTTTTGTTTTTTTGTTAACATAGAACAAATCAAGTACATCTATGTTCTATTAAAGTTCTTAATAAAATACAACCAAAAAAAGGCCTATAAATAAAGGGTTTTTGACTAAAGGATAGAAAATATAGAGTTACTATCTAAGTTTTTTAATAATGATTCACCAATTAAAAAGGTTTTAATATTTGTTTGATTTGAAATTTTTAAAACATCATCTTTATTTTTTATTCCACTCTCAGAAATTATAATTCCATCAAAGTTATTTAAAGTTTTATAAATTTCAAAAGTATTCTTTAAATCAGTTTCAAGTGTTTTTAAATTTCTATTATTTATGCCTATTATTGCATTATTAAAACCAATAATTTTTTTTGCCTCTTCTATAGTATGAATTTCAATTATTACAGACATCTTATATTCTAAAGCTGTATTATAGAGTTCTTCTAGTTGATTTTGACTCAAAGCAGCAACAATCAAAAGTATAGCATCAGCACCAAAACTTTTTGCTAATGGAATTTGAAATTTATCAATAAAAAAATCCTTACATAAAACAGGAAGATTTACTTTTTCTTTAATTTTAGAAATATGATCTAAGCTACCATTAAAAAAATCTTCTTCAGTTAATACAGATAAACACGTTGCTTTATTTATTTGATAAATTTTTGCTATTTTTACAGGATTGTAATCTCTAATAATAACACCAGCAGACGGACTTGCCTTTTTAATTTCAGCAATTAATGAAAATTTTCCTTTTAATAAATTAGAATAAATTTTTTCTTTAAAGTCTAAATATTTGTCAAATTTATTAATTTTGTATGTTAAATCTTCTATTTTAAATTTATTTTTTAATAAATTCAATTTTTGCTTTTTTTTATTTATAATTGTATCTAGAGAATTAGATTCCATTTTGAATTTTTTTTAGATGATTAAAAGCTTTTCCTGATAAAATATGATTTCTTGTTTCTTCATATGCTTCTTTAAAGTTATTTTTATCTTCAGAAACAATTAATCCTGCTGCTGCGTTTAAACAAACTGCAATAGAAAAATCATTATCTTCTCCTTTAAAAATATCAATTATTTTTTTTGAATTATAATCCGCATCTTGACCTAAAATAGTATCAAAACCTTTAGTCTTTATGTTTAATTCAACTGGATCAATTGTAGTATTTGTTATTTCCCCATTTTTTAATTGGCAGACATTAGTAGTTGAATATGGTGAAATTTCATCTAAGCCATCTTCACTATTAACAATCCATGCATTCGAAATTTTCAAATCTTTTAATGCATTTGCAAAAATTTTTAAAAGCTTTTTATCAAAAACACCAACAACTTGTTTTTTAACCAGGGCAGGGCTACTTAATGGGCCAATCATATTAAATATAGTTTTTTTACCAATTTTTTTTCTTACTGGTGCCACATATTTCATTGCTGAATGAAAATTTGGAGCAAACATAAAACCAAAATTTAATTTATTAATATTATCCTCCACAGATTTTGCATCTAAATTAATATTTATATTTAATTTTTCCAAAACATCTCCCGAACCACATTTTGATGAAACGGCTTTATTCCCGTGTTTTGCGACTTTAATACCCATAGAAGCCAATAAAAGCGCAGATGCTGTCGAAATATTCAAAGTATTTTTCCCATCACCGCCCGTACCGCAAGTATCGATTGCATCATAGACATTAACTCTTATTGATTTATCTCTTAAAACATAAACACCAGCTGCAATCTCACTAGAAACTTCACCTTTATTAGATAGTAAAGTAAGAAACTGATGCACCTCATTCTCAGAAGCTTCTCCATTCATTATTTTTGTGAATATGACTTTTGTCTCTTCGAAACTAAGATCAATTAGATCTTTTAATTTTTTAAGAGAATTTTCCATTTTATATTTTAATAAAGTTTTCGATAATTTTCATGCCAACTTTTGTATTAATACTTTCAGGATGAAATTGTACACCATGAATTTGATACTTATTATGCATTAAACCCATTATTATGTTGTTATCTGTTGTTGCTGTTACTATTAATTCTTTAGATAAACTAGCTTTATCTACAATTAGACTATGATATCTAGTGGCTGTAAATTTGCTTTCTATTCCTTTTAATATACCAAGTTTCTTATTTTTTATTATACTAGTTTTTCCGTGCATAAGTTTTTTAGCTTGAACAATTTTTGATCCAAAAACTTGTCCAATTATTTGATGACCTAAACAAACTCCTAAGATTGGAATTTTATTATAAAAATCTTTCACTATTTTTAAACAGTTTCCAGCTTGATTAGGGTTTCCAGGTCCAGGTGAAATAATTATTTTTTTATATTTATTTTTAATAATATCTTTTGAATTCACTTGATCATTTCTTTTAACATCAATATTTTTATTAAATGACGAAATATAATGATAAAGGTTATATGTAAAACTATCGTAGTTATCTATCAAAAGTATTTTCGACACTTATTTACTCCATTGCTTTTATTAAGGCTTTAGCTTTGTTTTCAGTCTCGATGTATTCGTTTATAGGCTTACTATCTGCAACTATACCAGCACCTGCTTGTGCATATAAATATCCATCTTTTGCAACAGCTGTTCTTAAAGCAATACAAGTATCAAATTCACCCGCAGCTGTAAAATAACCTATTCCTCCTGCATAAACTTTCCGTTTAGTAGTTTCTAATTCATCTATAATTTCCATTGCACGTATTTTTGGAGCCCCAGATACAGTTCCTGCCGGAAAACCAGACAATAAAGTATCAAATTTACTAAATTTATTATTAAATTTTCCAACTACGTTTGAAACTATATGCATCACATGTGAATATTTTTCTATTTTAAATTTTTCAGTAACTTTAACAGTATTAATTTGTGAAACCCTTCCAGCATCATTTCTCCCCAAATCTAAAAGCATTAAATGTTCAGCCAGTTCCTTTTTATCTTTTAAAAGATCTTTTTCATAAAAAATATCTTGTTTTTTATTTTTACCTCTTGGTCTAGTACCTGCAATTGGTCGAATAGTTACTTGATCATCTCTTAATCTTACAAGTATTTCAGGACTTGCACCTATGATTTGAAAGTCTTTAAAGTTAAAAAAATACATGAAAGGAGAAGGGTTTGTAACTCTAAGTTTTTTATATACCTCAATAGGATCCTTTTGTAATTTTGCCTTAAATCTTTGACTTAGAACAACTTGAAAAATATCACCTTTTTTGATGTATTTTTTAGCTTTAATTACATTATTTAAAAATCTCTGTTTGTTAATATTTGATTTAATTTTTACTTTTAATTTTTTTTTCTCTTTTTCATAAAAATTTTCATTGTTTGCGAGAAATATTAAATTCTCAATATCAGATTTTATATTCTCGTATGTTTGAAAATAATTTTTAACTTTCTCCTCTTTAAAAAAATTTCTTATAAAGTGAATTTTTTTTTCAAGATTATCAAGAATAATAAGTGATTTTGGTCTGATTAGTCTAACATCTGGAATTTTTAGGTCGTCTTTACATTTATTAGGAATTTTCTCAATATATCGAATTATATCATATGAAAAATATCCTGAAATTATAGAACTTATGTTGGGCAATTCATTAGGTATATCAAATTTAAAACTTTCAATAATTTGATCAATTGTATTTTTTGGAGAACTATTTAGTATTTTAATTTTATTGTTAATTATTTGTTTACATTTATTTCCTTGAAATTCCCATATTAAATCTGGATTTCTGCCTAATATTGTATATCTGCCTTTAATTTTTCCTTTTTCAACTGATTCAAATATAAAACTATTTCTTTCAATTAAAAAATTATTAATTAAATTTTCAGTCTCTTTTTCTCCATTAGAACTAATTGTATGAAATAAAATTTGATTTTTTTTATTTATATGATTTCTTTTAAATTCAGAAGTTGTTATATTAAGCATTATCTAAAATTATTTTTTAATCTCTCAATAGTATTTTGAAATACTTGTATTTCATACTTTTCACTTAAGTAAATATCATAACTTGAGTAAAGAGTATCTCTAATTTCACTATTTGATTTTAATAAATAATTTTTTAAATCATCTTGTGTAATTTTAACATCATTATTAATTTTTTTAATATAAGCTAAATAAATATTATTCAAAGCATCGTTGATAAGAACGAAGGATTTTTCTGGTAACGAATAAATTAATTTAATTGCATCAGATGAAAATTTACTACTATCATTTACTGAGCTTATTGATAGATTTTCTACAGACTTTGTATTAGAAAAATTCTCAAGATCACCATATTTAAGATTTTTATTCTGTATATCTTCTAAAAGTTTTTTATTATACTCAAGCCTGAATTGATTTTTTAGGCTAAAATTAATTTCTTCTCTAAATTCATTTGAACTTATATCTGGTAATTTATTTTCAATTTTGTTTATTTCAAATAAAAGATAATGATCATTATTTTCGATTAAATTTACTTGTTCGATGTTATTTTTTTTTGAATAAATTAACTCGAATTCTTTATCATAAGGAAAATAATTATTAACTAATTCTAGTTCTAAATTGTACTGGCCTGCAATTAAATCAATTTTTTCATTATTTAGAACTTTATTATCTATATCATCTATAATCTTAAAAAACTCATCATTATATTCATCTGCATCAAGTAAATTTTTTGGTGTTATTTTTACGTATCTAAAATTTATAAAATCTTTTTTAAGTTTATCTTCGTTTGAAGAGATATACCTTTCTATCTCCTGCGAGCTGAAATCTTTTTTATATTCTTCTTGAAGGTTTACAAAATCAATTTCAATATTTCTATTTTCGTTAATAAATTTCTTTTCAATCAAAAATTTGGGTACCATCAGACCTCCATTGATATAATTAAACAAATTTTTTTGAAGTTCATTTGATTTCAACCTATTTTCAAATTGAGCTGCAGAGAGGTTATTCTCTAATAAAAATTTTTCATATTTATTTCTTGAAAAATTATTTTTATCATCTAGAAAATTTTTGTTATTTATAATTTTATTTTTTAAAGTTTGATCTGAGAAATAAAGACTAAGATTTTCAATTTCCATTTTCATTAATTCTTGAGATATAAGTTGACTTAAAAGTTCTTCGAAAATATTTTTATCAATGTTTTCTCTAATTAAATTTTCCCTTAATCCAGACTCATTAACGTGATTTATAAAATCAGTTACTGAAATTGTATTATTATTGATTTTTGCAACATTGTTTGTATTTCCTCTTGTAAAAACATCCCCCATACCCCAGAATACAAAAGGTATTGCTATAAGGGCCACAATTACCCATGATATTTTAGAGTTTGTTAGGTTTTTAAATTTATTAATCATACGAAAAAATCTTTATTTATTGATTTTTTAAAAAACAAATCTATAGATTAAAATATCGTTTATGACAAATAATATATATTTTATTGCTAATTGGAAAATGTACGGCAGTACATCATCTATTAATTCTTTAAATAAATTAATTAATTTGAGTAAATTAAAAAAGTATAGAAATGCTAAAATTATATATTTTCCACCTTTTACCCTTGTTCAGAGTTTTATTATTAAATTTAAAAATACAAAAATTCATGTAGGAGGACAAAATTGTCATTACATTAAAGATTATGGATCGTTTACAGGATCCATAAGCCCGAAAATGTTGAAAGAAATTGGTTGTAAATATGTTATTCTTGGACATTCAGAAAATAGGATTGCAGGTGAAACCGATGAAGATATAAATAAAAAAATTCACTCAGCTCTAAATAAGAATTTAAAAGTTATATTTTGCATCGGAGAAACTTTAAAGGAAAAAAGAAAAAAAATTACTTTTTCGGTTTTAAAGAGGCAAATTAATAAAGGACTTAAAAGTATAAAAAATTTTAATAATATTTTGATTGCCTATGAACCCGTGTGGTCTATTGGAACAGGAGTGATTCCAAAAGATAAAGAATTAGAATTTAATATTAGCAAAATAAAAAAAATAATATCAAAAAAAACCAAATACAAATTACCTGTACTTTATGGAGGCTCTGTTAATAACAAAAATATAAATAATCTTAAAAATATAATTGGTATTAAAGGCTTTTTAGTAGGTTCTGCCTCACAAAATTCAAAAAAATTTATTGATATAATAAAAAAAACAATTAATTAGTTCGGATGGAAAATACTTTACTAGTAATTAACATCATATTAGCTGCAATTTTAGTTATTCTAGTGCTAATCCAAAAATCAGAAGGTGGAGCGCTCGGGATAGGTATATCTCAAGATAATTTTATGTTTTCAAGATCTGCGGGTAATTTTTTAACAAAATCTACTGCATTAATAGCAACGTTGTTTATAATTTGCAGTTTATCTCTAACTATAATTTCCAGAAGCGAACTAGAACCAGCGGGTTCAGTATTGGATAAAATTGAGGAAAATCAAGAAGAGACACCAAAAATTCCTGAAAATAACAATTAATTCTTTGAAATTATTTAATATCGGTCTATAACATAATTCCATGGCGCGATATATATTTGTCACTGGCGGCGTGGTTTCATCACTAGGAAAAGGTCTATCGTCAGCATCCCTGGCATACCTATTACAATCCAGAGGTTTTAAAGTTCGATTAAGAAAACTTGATCCTTATTTAAATGTTGATCCAGGGACAATGAGTCCTTTTCAGCATGGAGAAGTTTTTGTAACAGATGATGGAGCAGAAACAGATCTAGATCTAGGACACTACGAGAGATTTTCAGGAGTTACAGCGAAGAATACAGATAATATTACAACAGGAAAAATTTACAATGATGTATTAAGAAAAGAAAGAAAAGGAAAATATCTCGGCAAGACTGTACAAGTAATACCGCATATAACAGATAGAATTAAAGAATTTATTAAACATGATACTTCAAAAGAAGATTTTGTTATTTGTGAGATAGGAGGGATCGTTGGAGATATTGAAAGCTTACCATTTGTAGAAGCAATAAGACAATTTTCAAATGATGTTGGTAAAAAAAATACATTATTTATTCATTTAACTCTAGTCCCTTATTTGAAAGCATCCGATGAGATAAAAACAAAACCAACACAACATTCTGTCAAAGAATTGAGAAGTATTGGTATACAGCCAGATATTATTATTTGTAGATCTGAAAGATCAATACCTTTAGAGCATAGAAAGAAAATTTCTTTATTTTGTAATGTTGATATTAAAAATGTTATTGAAACAGTTGATGTAAAAACAATATATGAGGCTCCAATTAGTTTTGCTAGAGAGAAGTTAGATATTCAAGTATTAAATTATTTTAAAATTAAATCAAAAAAATCATGTAATTTAACTCCGTGGAGAAAAATTAATAAAATTATTCTTGAAACCGACAAAGAGGCAAATATTGCTATAATTGGTAAATACGTAGAATTAAAAGACGCATATAAATCTTTAGATGAAGCACTTACTCATGGAGGTATTGCAAATAATATTAAAGTTAAACTTGTTCGAATAGACTCAGAAAAACTTAAAGCTTCAGAAATAAAAGCTAAATTAAAAAATATATCTGGAATTTTAATACCTGGTGGATTTGGAAAAAGAGGCACCAGTGGAAAAATCGAGGCAATTAGATATGCTAGAGTTAATAAAATTCCATTCTTAGGAATTTGTTACGGCATGCAAATGGCCATAATCGAATTTGCAAGAAATAAATTAAAAATTAAAAATGCTACCTCAAGTGAATTTGATAAAAAAGGAATTTCCATAGTAGGATTAATGAATGAATGGGATAAAGATGGAAAAAAAGTTAAAGGCACTGATAAAGATCTTGGTGGCACCATGAGACTTGGCTCATATGTTGCGAAGTTAAAAGAAAAATCGTTAATTAGAAAAATTTATAAGTCAAAAACTATTAAAGAAAGACATAGACATAGATATGAAGTGAATATCTCATACAAAGAAAATTTTGAGAAAAATGGACTTATTTTTTCAGGTTTATCGCCAGATAATAGACTTCCTGAAATAATTGAGCTTAAAAATCATCCGTGGTTTATAGGTGTGCAATTTCATCCTGAATTTAAATCTAGACCTTTTAATCCACATCCATTATTTACATCATTTATTAAAGCAGCTAAAAAAAGATATGCAAAATAAAATTGTAAATTGTAACGATATTGAAATCGCTAATAATAGAAAAATTACTTTAATTGCAGGACCATGTCAGCTTGAGTCTGAGCAGCATGCAATGGATATGTCAGGCAAAATAAAGGAAATTACATCAAAACTTAATATTGGTTTTATATACAAAACTTCTTTTGATAAAGCTAATAGAACAAGTTTAAAAGGAAAAAGAGGAGCTGGATTGGATAACTCTTTGCCAATATTTGATAAAATTAAAAAGGAATTAAATGTTCCAATCTTAACCGATGTTCACAATGAAAAACATTGTGAAGTTGTTTCTAAACATGTTGATATTTTACAAATTCCAGCTTTCTTATGTAGACAAACAGATTTATTAATCGCTGCTGCCAAAACAAATAAAATAATTAATGTTAAAAAGGGACAATTTTTAGCTCCGTGGGACATGGTTAATGTTACAAAAAAAATTTCAGACTCTGGTAACGACAACATTTTGGTAACAGAGCGTGGAGCAAGCTTTGGATATAATGCTTTAGTATCGGACATGAGATCAATTCCAATCATGATTAAAAATGGATATCCAGTTGTATTCGATGCAACACATTCTGTTCAGCAACCAGGTGGTCTTGGAGAAAAAAGTGGAGGACAAAGAGAGTTTGTGGAATATTTAGCTAGAGCTGCAACAGCTGTTGGTGTAGCTGCTATATTTATGGAAACACATCAAGATCCTGACAATGCTCCATCAGATGGACCAAACATGGTCCCTTTAAATAAACTAGAAAGTCTTTTAAACCAAATTATAGAAATAGATAAATTAGTTAAAAACTTTTAATGAGCAGAATTACCAAAGTAATTGCTAGACAAGTTTTTGATAGTAGAGGAAATCCTACAGTAGAAGCTGAAGTTTTTTCAAAAAATATTAGCTCCTCGTCAATTTGTCCATCGGGAGCGTCAACTGGAAGTTATGAAGCACATGAAAAAAGAGATCTAAATAAAAAAAACTATAATGGTAAAAGTGTTTATAAAGCAGTAAAAATTATAAATACAATTATTGCAAAAAAGTTAAAAAATCAAAAAGTTCATAACCAAGAAAAAATAGATCATATCCTACTAAAATTAGATGGAACTAAACAAAAAATTAAATTAGGAGCAAACAGTATGTTAGCAGTTTCAATGGCTGTAAAAAAATTATCATCTAAAATTAAGAAAATTCCACTTTATAAAAACTTTTTAGTCAAAAATAAATTTTGTTTACCATATCCATTAATGAATATTATCAATGGAGGAGTACATGCTAACAATGACCTTCAAATTCAAGAATTTATGATTAGACCTGATGGAGCAAAATCGTTTACGCAAGCGATTAAAATGTCTTTTTTAGTTATAAATAATTTGAAAAAAATATTAAAAAAATTAAAACTTTCAACATCTGTTGGCGATGAAGGTGGCTTTGCCCCAATGATTGGTAGCAATGCTCAAGCATTAAATTTAATAACTAAAGCAATACAGATGTCAGGATTTAAAAACGGCAAGGATATTTCAATATGTTTGGATGTGGCCGCTAATGAGTTGTTTAAAAAGAATAAATATTCAATACATTCCAAAAAATACGTTTCTGCACATAAATCTATCTTAGAGTATAAAAAATTAATTAAAAAATTCAAAATTAAATCAATAGAAGATCCGTTTGCTGAAAATGATTGGAAATCCTGGAATAAACTTATGATAGCTCTCAATAAAAAAATTCAAATTGTTGGTGATGATTTATATGTTACAAACTTAGAAAGGTTGAAAGTTGGTTTTTTAAATCAATCTTCAAATGCAATATTAATTAAACTAAATCAAATAGGTACCGTAACAGAGACAATTGAAGTTATAAAATTTGCTCAAAATATTGGTTTTAATACTATTATTTCCCATAGATCTGGAGAATCTGAGGATACTTTTATCGCTGATTTAGCAGTAGGAACAAATTCAAATCAAATTAAATCAGGCTCTTTATGCAGATCTGAAAGAGTTGCAAAATACAATCAAATACTGAGAATAGAAGAAAGTTTAGGAAAAAAAGCTAAAATGAACAATTTATGATAGATAAAATTAAAAAAAATTATTTTCTTATAATTGGGACATTTTTGTTTTTGTATTTTTTTTTTAATCTATTAGATGGTGAAAGAGGTTTAATATCTCTTTTAAAAAAAGAAAATTTGTTAAATAAACTTAAATTAGAAGAAAAACAGTTAAAAATGATTATTAGCAAACTAGAATTCAAAAATGATTTATTAAGTAAAAATTTAGATAAGGATTATATTGAAATATTATTAAGAGAAAAATTTATTTATAGTAAAAAAGGTGAGAAAATTTACGTTTTAAAAAATAATGAAAAATCAAATTAAGTCAAGGCACCCTGAAAAAGTAAATAATCCTATTAATCCAATCAAAAAAAAACCTGATTGGATTAGATCAAAATTATTTAATAGTAAAGAGTTTTTTCTAACAAAAACAGTTGTTAATAAAAGTAATCTTGTAACTGTTTGCCAAGAAGCAAACTGTCCAAATATAACAGAGTGCTGGAGCAAAAGACATGCAACATTTATGATTATGGGAGATACATGTACTAGAGCTTGCGCATTTTGCGATGTAAAAACTGGCAAACCAGAAAAATTAGATCCTTTTGAAGACATAAAAATCGCTAATGCGGTTAAAAAATTACAATTAAAGCACGTTGTTATAACTTCGGTTGATAGAGATGATTTAAGAGATGGTGGATCCAATCATTTTAAAAAAGTAATAGAAACTACCAGAGAAAAGAATCCAAATACTACAATTGAGGTTTTGACACCTGATTTTTTAAGAAAAGGCGACTCTTATAAAAAAATATTGGAAGCAAATCCTGATGTTTTTAATCACAATATTGAAACTGTTCCAAGTTTATATGTTAAAGTTAGACCTGGAGCCAGATATTTTGCATCTCTTGAACTTTTAAAAAACGCAAAATTAAACAATAAAAAAATATTTACAAAATCTGGAATTATGGTTGGTTTAGGTGAAGAACATGACGAAATTATCCAAGTCATGGATGATTTGAGAGCTGCGGAAGTAGATTTTTTGACTATTGGTCAATACCTTCAACCTTCAACAAAACATCATCCTCTTGTTAGATATTATCATCCCAATGAATTTAAAAAATTAGGACAAATAGCTAAATCAAAAGGTTTCTTATTAGTATCATCTTCTCCTTTAACAAGATCGTCTTATCATGCGGATGAAGATTTTGCGAAACTTCAGCAAAATAGAATAAATATTAATTAATGCCAAAAGCATCAATTAAGAGATTAATTGATTGCGAAAAAAATGATCTAATTGAACTAGTCTTGGATATTGAAAAATATCCTGAATTTATCCCATTTTGTTATGCAGCTAAAATACATGAAAAAAAAGATGTTGGTAATTCAATTAAAATAATAGCAGATTTAACAATAGGAAAAGGTCCTTTTAAAGATACTTATAAAAGCGATGTTTTATATAATAAAATAGAAAGCTCTATTTATGTAAAAAATATTGATGGACCTTTAAATCATCTTTTAAATAAATGGTCATTTATAGAACAAAATAAACAAACCGAAGTTTCATTTGATATAGATTTTGAAATAAAAAATAAATTTTTAAATACTCTAATGTCAGCATCATTTCAATATGGTATAGAAAAAATAGCAAACGCATTTCAAAAAAGAGCAGAAAATTTATTTAGCAATTCTAAGAACTAGATCTATTGCTTTTTTAACTGTAGCTATTTGAATTAAGGATCTTTTTTTACTCTTAAACAAACACTTATTAACTAGTATTTTGTTACCTTTTTTAACCCCTATGTAAACTAATCCAACCGGCTTATTTTTAGTCCCTCCCGTTGGACCTGCAATACCTGTAATTGATACATTAATTTTAGTTTTTGAAATTTTAGATAAATTTGTGACCATTGCTCTGCAACATTCATAACTTACAGCCCCATATTTTTTAATAATCTTTTTGTTAACTTTCAAAATTTTAATTTTTGACTTGTTTGAATATGTAATAAATCCTAAATTAAAAACCTTTGAAGCGCCGTTTATTGAAGTTATTTTGCTTGCCAGTAATCCACCAGTACAAGATTCGGCTACTGAAATTTTAAGTTTCTTTTTGACAAGTGTTTTGATTAAATATTTCATTTTATTAAATAATTACTTAAAACCATAAAACAAATTAAGGATAAAACAACATAAAACCCTGCACAAACATCATCCATAATCACACCAAAACTATTCTTAAAATTTTTATCAAAGAAACTGACAGGAAATGGTTTTGCTATGTCAAAAATTCTAAATAATATAAAACAAATTACATAAAAAATGATTGCTTCATCTGATGATTTATTTGAACCGTGAGAAATTTCATATAAATAAATTGGAATAGATTGTCCAATAAATTCATCAATTATTATTTCATTTGGATCTTTATTTTCATTATCTTTAATATGATTTGCAACGGCAATAAATGAAAAGATAAAAATAGTTATTAAACTTAACAGTATTACAGTTGAAGAAATATTAAAAATATGAAATAAACTATAGAGTATAATTATAGTTGCAAAAGAACCAAAAGTTCCTGGAATTTTTTTTATTTTTCCTAAGCCAAACATGGTTACAAATAAAGTATTAAAGTGCTTAATCATTTTTTGTAATTGAAATTATTACTTCGCAGGCAATAGCTTTTTCTTTTCCTATTAGTCCTAATTTTTCTACAGTTTTTCCTTTTAAATTAATGAGATTTTTATCTAAATTCATTAGCTTAGATATAGAGTTAACTATTTTTTCACGATATTTTGAAACTTTTGGCTTTTCACAGATTAAGTTTATATCAAGATTGTTAATATAAAAATTAGATTTAACTAGATTTTCCATGATAGGTTTTAACATTTTTGGAGATCTTATATTTTTAAATTTTTTTGTATTAGGAAAGTAAGTACCAATATCTTTTTTTCTTGTGGCACCCAGGATTGCATCAATTATTGCATGTAAAATTACATCACCATCAGAATGACCTTTTAAACCCGAATGAAATGGTATTTTAAGACCACCTAAATAAAGTTTCTTTTTTTTTATTAATCTATGTATATCAAATCCAATACCAAAAAATGTTTTTGCAGTTTTTAGATCATCAAAATATGTTATTTTATTATTATATGTTTCCCCTAAAATTAGTTTTACTTTAATATTATTATTTAGAAATAAAGATGCCTCATCAGGGACCCTTTCTTTTTGACCACTTGTTAAATTATATAAATTTTCAAATCTAAAAGCTTGAGGAGTTTGCGTTAGTTTAATATTTTTTCTATTTAGGTTTATAATTTTATTTCCAATTTTATATTTTACCGAGTCTTTAGAGTTTATAGTGGGAATAACAGCAGTATTCTTTTTTAGTTGTTTTATTAATTTTTTTAATAAATTAATTGAAAAATCTGGCCTTGCTGCATCGTGTATAAGAACATTACGTGGTTTTAAATATCTAATTTTTTTTAAAGCATTAAATGATGAATCCTGTCTATTTTTTCCACCTTTAACAAATATTAGTTCCTTTCTGGCATATTTTTTGGATAAATTTTCATATTTTTTTGATACAACAACTATAATTTTTTTGAAAAGTTTTGATTTTATAGCTTTATCTATTGAATGTTGAATTAATTCTTTTCCTTTATAATGAAAAAATTGTTTAGGTTTTTTTTGGCTAAATCTCAGTCCTTTTCCAGCCCCAAGTATTATAAAATAATTATTCATATGTTTATTTTAAATTAAATTAATATATTTTAAAAAAATGATCGAATTCATAAAAAGAAATATATTTATTTTAATAATCTTTTTTACAACATTATTATTAGGTTTCATAACTTTTTTCACTTTTTTAGATAAAAGCTTTATTAATCTTAATCAACAAAACTTGAAAACACTTCTCTATACAAATGTAGTATTTTTAGTTATTTTTTTTATATTAATTTTTAAGGAAATCTCAAATTCAATAAAAGCAAATATTAATGTTAAAGGATCAGTGGCCAATAGGAAATATATTGTTTTCTTCTCACTATTTACCTTAATTCCCTCAATATTAATTTCAGTATTTTCACTTTTTATTTTTTCCTTTGCTTTAGATAAATACTTTGATCAAAAAATTACCACTGCGGTTAATAATTCATATCAACTTGCAAGAGATTATGTTAATGAAAAAAGAAATAAAATAGAGTCAGATATTATACTTGTTGCTTTTGATTTAAATAAAAATATAAAATTAAGTGAAAACAATATCGCGTTTCAAAAATATTTAAATAATCAAAGGGTAATTAGAAATCTTGATCAACTTCATTTAATAAACAGTAAAAAAGAATTAATAATGACCGCTGAAGGAACAGAATATATACCCATTGACGATAGAGCCGTTAAGATGGTTCTTAACGATGACCGACCTCTAAAAATTATAAATGCATTTGAAAACTATTCGGGCGCAATTATAAAATTACCACAATATAAGGATTTGTTCTTGTATGTCGTTAGATATTTAGACGAGGATATTTCAAAATATTTGCAGGAGTCGGAAGAGGCTGTAAATTTTTATTATACAGTTGAAGATCAAAGCACAGGTATAAAAATATCTTTTGTTTTAATTTATGTAATTTTAGTTACATTATTATTATTTTTATCTATTACTATTGCTATTAGATTTTCCTCACGTTTTTTTGTTTCAATAAATAATTTGATCACTGCATCTGAACAAATTGGAAGAGGTGACTTAAACACAAAAGTACCGGATATTAAAACCGATATCGAAATGGAAAAATTAATCGCTAATTTTAATTCGATGATTACGAAATTAAAAGATCAACAAGAAAAATTACTGAATGCTGAAAGAATGGAAGCCTGGGAAACTATAGCAAGAAAATTAGCTCATGAAATAAAAAACCCTTTAACTCCAATTCAGTTAACAATAGATAATTTAAGATCAAAATATTCAAATGATATAAAAAATGAAAATAAAGAAAAATTTGAAATTAATTTAAAAACGATAAACAACCAAATTAATCAAATTGAGAATTTAGTAAATGAATTTTCAGACTTTGCAAGAATGCCAAAACCTATTTATAAGACTAATGATTTAAAGACTGTAATATTATTAAATATTGAGTTATTAAAAAAATTAGATCGATCTATAAACTTTAACTTTGACTCACAAAAATCGTTTAGATTTAAGTTTGATTATGAGCAAATCAATAGGGTATGTTTTAATTTAATCAAAAACTCTATAGAAAGTTTAAAAGAAAAGGGTCAAAAAACCGCTAAATTTATTAAAAATATAGATATAGAAATACTTGATCATATTGATTATATATCTCTTACGATAACAGATACAGGTTTGGGTTTTAAAAACATAAACACAAGTGAATTAATAAAACCATATTTTACAACAAAGGCTGATGGTACAGGTTTAGGTTTGTCAATTGTTAGTAAAATTATAAATGATCATAATGGAATTATTTCATTCACAAATTTAAATAATGGGGCAAAAGTTGAAATTAAATTTTATAAATAATTATGAGTAAAGATATATTAATAGTAGACGATAATCCTGATATAAGAAATATCTTAAATGAACTGATCTCTGATCTTGGGTATAAAACAAGATTAGCAGCTAATTATCAACAAGCTCTTAAAGAAATAGATAAGAGTTTACCTCATGTTGCTTTATTAGATGTGAAGCTAAGTAATTCAGAAAATAATGAAGGTCTTAAATTATTAAATCATATAAAAAACAAAAATAAAGATATTCCAGTAATAATGATTTCTGGCCATGCAAATATAGAAATGGCTGTTGACTCATTAAGATTAGGAGCTTTTGAGTTTATTCAAAAACCATTTGATAAAAATAGATTAACAAATTTCATAAATCGTGCTGTTGAACATTATAATCTTAAAAAAGAAAATAAATCGTTAAATGAAAAATTATTTAATTCTTTTGATATAATAGGTGAAAGTAAAAATATTATTAACATAAAAGATCAAATTAAACATCTTGCATCTTCAGATAGTAGAATATTTATCACAGGACCAATAGGCAGTGGTAAAGAATTAATTGCTAGAAAAATTCATTTAATATCAAACAGAAAAAACAAACCTTTTGTAATAATAAATGGAGCATTGCTTAATTCTGAAAAATATGAGAGAGAACTTTTTGGAGAGGAATTAAGTGATGGCTCTATAGTGTATGGAGCTTTAGAGAAAGCCACAGGCGGAGTATTATTAATTGATGAAGTAACTGAAATTCCTTTGGAAACACAGTCAAAAATACTTAGAGTATTGATAGATCAAAAGTTCAAAAGAATTAATGGTAAACATGATATCAATGTAGATGTAAGAATTATCTGCTCTACTAATAAAGATTTATCAAATGAAATTCATCTTGGAAATTTTAGGGAAGATCTTTTTCATAGATTAAATGTTTTTAATATAAAAATAGATGCACTTAATACAAGAATTAAGGACATACCTCTTCTTGTAGAATATTTTATGGAAAAACTTTCTGATATTTACAATATAAAAAAAATTGTAATAAAAGATTTCAATTTTTTATTAAATTATGATTGGCCAGGGAATGTAAGAGAATTAAGAAATTTAGTCGAAAGAATTATTATTTTATCTCCAGGTCAAAACCAAGATAAAATAAACGATATTATTAAGGAATCACTTGCTAAATCCTCATCACACGAATTCAATATATCTGAAAATCTTTCATTTACATTAAGAGAGGCAAGAGAAAATTTTGAAAAAGAATATTTATCCTCTCAGTTAAAGAAGTTTAGTGGCAATATATCAAAAACAGCAAAGTTTGTGGGAATGGAAAGATCTGCATTACACAGAAAACTAAAACTTTTAGGAATCAAAGAATTTAATTAAATGAATATAATAATTTGTGGTGCTGGTAGAGTCGGTTTCACTATTTCAAAATTACTTAGTGAACAAAATCATTCAATAACAGTTATTGATCAATCAAGTGACGATATACAAAAGATTAATGAAACATTGGATGTTAAGGCAATTGTTGGAAAAGCTACATCACCTGCAATTCTCGAAAAAGCTAATATTGCAGAGGCAAATATGATAATAGCTGTTACAAGAAATGATGAAATTAACATGTTAATATGCCAAATAGCATATTCGTTGTTTAAAACCCCAAAAAAAATTGCAAGAATTAGAGCTCAAGAGTACCTTGATCCAAAATTTTCACAATTATTTAATAGAGATAATTTACCAATAGATTTTGTAATATCTCCGGAAATTGAAATAGCCAAATCGATACATAGAAAACTTGAATCACCAGGATCAAGCGATAATGTCCCATTTGCAGATAATAATATTAGATTACTTGAAATACAGGTTGATGAAAGATGCCCAATAAATAATATTAAATTAAATGATCTTACAAAAAAATTCCCAAAGCTAAATGCCAATATTCTCGGTGTTGTAAGAGATAAAAAATTTATTTTTTTAAAAAAAAACGACGTAATGAAAAAAAATGATAAAGCTTATGTTGCAATTAATGCATCTCAAATACAAGAAACCCTTGAGGCTTTTGGACATAATGATCCAATTTCAAAAAAAATACTTTTAATTGGTGGTGGTAATATTGGATACAATTTAGCAAAATATATCGAGTCATCCACCAATGATACAAGACTAAAAATAATAGAAAAAAATAAAGAAAGAGCTGAATTTTTAGCTGGCGAATTAAGCAACACAATTGTTATTAATGGAGATGGTTTAGACGAAGAAGTTTTAAAAGAAGCAAATTTAGATGAAACCGAGACAGTAATTGCGCTGACAAACGATGATGAGGATAATTTAATGGTCGGTGTATTAGTTGAAAAATTTTCACAAAATAAAAGAACTATGGTGCTAACTACCAAACCTAACTATAGTCTTTTACAAACTTCTTTAAACATAGATGATTTAATTGACCCCCGGATGAACACAGTTTCTAGTATTTTAAAACATGTTCACAAAGGCACTATTGAATCTGCTTATTCAATTTTAAATGGAGAATATGAAGTTATAGAAGCAGAAATAATTGAAACTTCAGATTTAATAAATAAAGAACTTAAAAATGCTGATTTGCCTGATGAAATAAAAATAGGCGCTGTATTAAGAGAAAAAGAGGTAATTATCCCACGATCAAATTTTGTATTTAAGAAAAATGACATTATTGTTTTTATTGCAAAAAAGGATCAAATACCACTTGTTGAAAATATCTTTAGAATTAGTGCTGTATAATTTTTAAATGTTCAAACTTAGTTTTGTTTATATAGGGTCTTTTTGTTTTATATTATCTTTATTATCTTTTTTTAATATTATTTATTCCTATTATTTTGAAATATTATATAACGTCGAAATTTATACTTACACAATTATAATTTCATTAATTTTTTCATCCCTTTTTTTTTTAAAAAAAAATGAATTTAAAAAAATATCAATTTACGAAAAAATTATAGCGGTTACATCTGGTTATCTTATTTTACCTCTAATTATTTCTATACCTTATTATTTTGGACTAAATAACCTATCATTTACTAATAGTTACTTTGAGGCAGTATCTGGATTTTCATCTACAGGGTTTTCTATTTTTGAAAATATTAAATATTTAGATCAAAGTCTATTGCTTTGGAGATCTACCTCACAGTGGTTTGGTGGATTATATTTTTTAGTTTCTATATTATTTTTAATTGACTTACATGACGATAACTATAAAAAAATTCTTACAAATTTTATATCCTTAGATGCAAATGAAATAATTAAACAATCTACAAAAATACTTTTTGTATACACCTCAGTAACATTTGTATTATTTTTTATTTACAAAATTATAAATTTAAGATCTTTTGACGCGTTTAATCTTTCCTTAACAGTAATTTCATCTGGAGGATTTTTAATTGTAAATGATATCAGTGAAATTTTACAAACTAACTTTCAAATTTATGTTTTTTCTCTATCAATGTTAATTTCGTTTTTTGGTATATTATTACCTTATAATATTTTATTTTTAAAAAAAAAGGATTTATCTGTTTTTACTGAGGATTATTATCTTTTGTTATATTTAACTTTTTTGGTTGGTTTATTTTTTATATTTTTTAATAAAAGTAATAATTTTTCTATAACTTTATTTTCACTTATAAGTAGCGTTTCCAATATTGGATTTTCTTTTGACACATACAATCAAAATAACTTTATTTTTTTACTTTTAGTCATTATTGGTGGATCTCTCGTGTCAACAAGTTCAGGATTAAGATTTTTGAAAATCTATCTTTTAACAAAGTTTTCATTTAATGAATTACTTTCACATTCAAAGCCTAAGCATATCATTCTTAATAAAATATTGTTTTCAAAAACAAAGATTGATTTTAATGATATAAATAAATATTTTTTTACGGTAATTATATTTATTTTATCATTAACATTACTTGTTGGTTTACTTACTCTATTCAACATTAATTTTGTGGAGGCATTTAAACTTAGTATTTTAACATTAATGAATACTGTCAACTCAAACTTGTATGGACTGAATAATATAAATTTTAGTGAATTATCAATTACTTTAAAATATATATTAATTGTATTTATGATAATCGGTCGAATAGAGTTTATTTCAATTTTAATTTTAATTAAAAAATTTGTATTTAAAAATTAAATGTTGTAATACTTCTAATCTTTGCGCCCTTAGCTCAGCTGGATAGAGCAACGGTTTTCTAAACCGTGGGTCGGAGGTTCGAATCCTTCAGGGCGCGCCATAAAGTCATACTTTTTCATGCATTTATTTAACATTTAAAGATTGATCAGTATTTAAGTTTCTGCTTTAATTTAATTAATTCAAATTAAAATTTGAATTATTTGTTAACAAATAAATATAAATATGAGGAGATAATGTTTAAAATCAAACAAATAACTTCTTTGCTAGCTGTAGTAGCTGTTCTTTTTGGATTTGCCACTGAGTCATTTGCTGCAAAGAAATCAAAAACTCTAAAAAACACAATCAAACAAGGTTTTGTTAAGTGTGGTGTTTCTCAAGGTCTTCCTGGATTTTCAAATGCTGATGCATCAGGAAATTGGACAGGTGTTGACGTAGATGTATGTAGAGCGGTAGCTGCTGCAGTACTAGGTGATGCAAATAAAGTTAAGTTTACACCCCTAAGTGCTAAAGAAAGATTTACTGCACTTACATCAGGTGAAATCGATGTTTTATCAAGAAATACGACTTGGACTTTATCAAGAGACGCTGACATTGGACTAACTTTCGTTGGTGTTAACTTTTATGATGGCCAAGGTTTCATGGTTAGAAAAAATTCAGGAATGTCATCTGTGAATGATTTCAAAGATGGTATTTCAGCATGTACTAACATTGGAACTACTACTGAGCTAAATATGAGAGACTTCTTTAATTCAAAAGGAATTTCTTATGAGCCAGTTGCTTTCGAAAAAGCTGACGAAGTCGTAGCTGCATATGATGCTGGAAGATGTGATACTTACACAACTGACAAATCAGGTTTAGCAGCTCAAAGAACTAAAATGTCTAATCCTGATGATCATATAGTATTACCAGAAACTATTTCTAAAGAGCCTTTAGGACCAGTTGTAAGACAAGGTGATGCAGTATGGGAAGATATCGTAAGATGGTCTTTAAATACCATGATCGAAGCTGAAGAGTACGGAATTAATTCTGGAAATGCAGACTCACTAAAAACTTCAGATAATCCAGCTGTGAAAAGAATAGTTGGTGCTGAAGGTGAGATGGGTGCAGCATTAGGTCTAGATAATGACTGGAGTTTAAGAATTATCAAACAAGTTGGTAACTACGGTGAAAGTTATAAGAGAAATATAGCTGACACTGGTATCTTACCTGACAGAGGTCCAAATGAAATTTGGACTAATGGTGGATTATTATATACTCCTCCAGCAAGATAATTGCTTAAAAAAATAGATTAAAAAGGGCTAGATTCTTCTAGCCCTTTTTTTTTAAAAGATTTATAAAGCCATTGTGAACGCCAAATTCAAAAAAATTATTCCTCAGGTACTAACCCTAGCCTTTGTAGCATTGATATTTGGTTTCTTTAGTTACAATGCACAATTAAATATGGAGAACAGAGGAATTTCCTTTGGATACGGATTTCTCTCCCAAGAGTCCTCTTTTGATGTTCAATTTTCGTTAATTGAATATGATGGATCTCATTCTTATTTTAGAGCTTATTTAGTTGGTTTGTTAAATACTATTTTAGTTTCAGTTATAGGTATAATTTTTGCAACTATAATAGGTGTAGTTGTTGGTATCGCAAGATTATCTTCAAATTTATTAATTAATAGAGCAGCGGCATATTATGTAGAATTTTTTAGAAATATACCTTTGTTATTACAAATATTTTTTTGGTACTTTGCAGCTTTAAGAGCGCTACCCCTTCCAGAAGATGCTGAACCAATATTTGGGGTAATATTTTTAACGATTAAAGGATTATTTATTCCAGCCTTTGTATGGAATAATTTAGATATTTTTATGTATTCATTACTTGCTGCAATAATTGCAATAATTTTTATTAGATCTTATTCAAAAAAATTGAGAGAAAATGAAGGAAAACATATACCTGTTTTATATATTTCATTAGGATTAATTGTTGGCTTGCCTATGATAAGTTTTATAATCGGAGGTGTAACGTTAAGTTTTGAAATACCTGAATTAGTTCAGTTGGCTAAAACATCATTTAGATTTAATGGAGGTCTTGGTTTACCCCCAGAATTAATAGCTTTAACCTTAGCGCTTGCTTTATATACAGCTACGTTTATAGCAGAGTGTGTTAGGGCAGGTATTCAAGGTGTAAGCAAGGGCCAAAAAGAAGCTGCAGCGTCCATAGGATTAACACCCAATCAGGTTTTAAAATTAGTAATTATGCCTCAAGCGTTAAGAATAATTATACCTCCAACAACTAACCAATATTTAAATTTGACAAAAAATTCCTCATTAGCAGCAGCAATAGCTTACCCAGATCTAGTTTTGGTTTTTGCTGGAACTGCTTTAATGCAAACAGGTAGAGCGATAGAAATCGTATCAATAACAATGTTAACTTATTTGACATTAAGTGTATCGATTTCAATTTTGATGAACTGGTATAATAAAAAAATAGCAATTAAAGAGAAATAAAATGAAACTTGTTAATATTAATAAAGATAACTTTAATAATTACTATTACTTAGGTGTATTTTTAATTTTTTTATCAATTTTTGATGTTTTTTTAAATTCATTTTTCTTAATAAATGTTACTTCTTTTTTACCAGGCTTTTTAAGCTTTATTTTACCTTTAGTTATTGGTTTTGTAGGTCTTTATTTTATTAGAGTTGAACATTCAGGTATTAAAAATCTTGATATAATTAATAAAAATATAAATACAAATAACTTTAATGCTATACTTACTTTATTAATTATTTTCACAATTATAAAATCATTACCTACATTTCTAAATTGGTTTATTATCGATGCAACTATAGTAGGTGATTCAAAGGAAGCCTGCACTGGTACTGGAGCATGCTGGACATATATTAAAATCTGGTTAAGAAGGTTTGTGTATGGAATGTATCCAAATGCAGAACAATGGAGAATAAATTTATCTTTTATATCATTAACTGCTTTAGGACTTGTCGGTTTTTTTGCAACAGAAAAGTATAAAAAATATTTAACATTATATTATGTTGTAATTTACCCTTTTATTTCGTTCCTATTTATTTACTTTTTTATTTCAGGTGGCAGAATATTTTTTGATTTTTCTTATGGGATTATAGCTGCGGCAGTATCAATAATTTTAGGGTTTTTAATTCCTAATAAATTTAAGTTATATTACTTTTTAATAGTCCCTATAACCTTATACATTCTACTTAAATATGTATTTTTCTTTGAAGAATATATTGAGCTTGGAATGATTGAAGGACTTGTATGGGTAGAAACTGGTGCATGGGGCGGCTTATCATTAACTTTTATAATATCATTCTTTTGTTTGATATTTTGTTTTCCGATAGGTATGGCTTTAGCTTTAGGAAGAAGATCTGATTTTCCATTAATAAGATATATTTGCATTGGTTTTATAGAATTTTGGCGAGGGGTTCCTCTAATAACAGTTTTATTTATGTCCTCTGTAATGTTTCCAATGTTTCTCCCTCAAGATGTATATGTAGATAAACTTGTAAGATGTATAATTGCAATTTCTTTATTTGAAGCGGCCTATGTTGCAGAAGTTATAAGAGGAGGTTTGCAGGCATTACCAAGGGGCCAATATGATGCTGCAAAATCATTAGGAATGGGTTATTGGAAAATGCATATTTTTGTAATATTACCTCAAGCTTTAAAATTAGTAATTCCTGGAATTGCTAATACTTTTTTAGCATTAGTAAAAGATACCCCATTAATTTTTGTTGTAGGGTTACTTGAAATAGTTGGAATGCTTAATTTGGCTAAAACAAACCCTGAATGGTTGGGTTTTGCAATGGAAGGCTATGTCTTTGCAGCAATTATTTTCTGGATAATTTGTTATGCAATGAGTAAATATAGCTATAATTTAGAAATTAAATATAAAACTGAGAGATAAATAAAATGTCTAATCCAATTATTCAAATTAAAGATGTAAACAAATGGTTTGGGGATTTCCAGGTTTTAAAAAATATAAATTTAGAAGTAGAAAAAAATAAGAAAATTGTTGTTTGCGGTCCATCTGGCTCAGGTAAATCAACATTAATTAGATGTATAAATCGATTAGAGGAGCATCAAGAAGGTCAAATAGTAGTTGATGGAAATGAATTAAGTGAAAATACTAAAAATATAGAGCAAATTCGTGCTGAAGTTGGAATGGTATTTCAACAATTCAATTTATTTCCTCACTTATCAATATTAGATAATTGTACACTTGCACCTATTTGGGTGAAACAAATGCCAAAGAAAGATGCTGAAGAATTAGCAATGCAACACTTAGAAAAAGTACAAATTTCTGATCAAGCGTTTAAATATCCAGGACAACTTTCAGGAGGACAGCAACAAAGATGTGCAATTGCAAGAGCTTTATGTATGGAGCCAAAAATAATGCTTTTTGACGAACCAACATCTGCTTTAGACCCAGAAATGATAAAAGAAGTACTAGACGCAATGGTAAATTTAGCTAAAGCTGGAATGACAATGATAGTAGTTACACATGAAATGGGCTTTGCAAAAGAAGTGGCTGATGAGGTAATTTTCATGGATGAAGGGATGATTGTTGAAAGAGCAGAAACAAAAGAGTTTTTTGCAAACCCGAAGAGCGACCGTACAAAATTATTCTTAAGTCAAATTTTATAAATATTCTAAACTGCAATGCATAAATGTCATAAATTAGTGCTTGACAGCTTTCTCAAATCTCAAGAAATCCTTTAAAATTAAAAATTTTATATCTTGCATTAAATCTCTAAATAATCTTAACTAACACTTGCGGAAATTAATTGAGGGGTCAAGGAATGGAAGAAAATTTTAACAAACATCTAGGAAACAAACTTAAGTTAAGAAGATTAGCTTTAGGTTTAACACAAACAAAAGTTGCAAAAGCAATTAATGTTACATTTCAACAAATTCAAAAATATGAAAAAGGGACTAATGGAGTGAGCTCATTAAGATTGCTACAATTATCAAATTATTTAAAAGTACCTATTAACTATTTTTTTGAAGATTTTTCTGAATATTTAATAAATATAGAAAAATCAAAAGAAGGACATATGAATGTGAATTATAATTTTTTAGTTAAACTATACTCTGAATTAACTGAGGATCAAAAAATTAAATTTTCTAAAAATTTGAATATTAGTTCACAGATATCTAAGGTTGGATAATTATTGGCTCCTCGGGCAGGACTCGAACCTGCGACCAATTGATTAACAGTCAACTGCTCTACCAACTGAGCTACCGAGGAATGTTATAAAATCAAAAGCTTTTATAACATACAAGCTGAACTGTAAATCGAAATTGTGAATTTATTTTATTAAAATTCTTAAACACAAGTCAGTAAACTTCACTTATATAATAGTTACGTTTTTTATTAGAAATTTAGAAATCTATGTTTTGGAGGCAACGCCCGGAATCGAACCGGGGTACAAGGATTTGCAATCCTCTGCGTAACCATTCCGCCACGTTGCCGTTTTTGAAGGGTCTATTGATCATCTTATATAGTTGATTTTGTAAATTAGTCTATAATTTAAATATTCAAATTCGATATTGTTTATTAAATTTGATTAATTTATAAAACAATAATCAATGAGTTCTGATAAATATATTCATACAGAAGTAGAAAATAAGATTTATTCTTATTGGGAAAATAACAACTTATTTAAACCAAAAAAAAACATAAAAAAATTTTCTATTGTAATACCTCCTCCTAATGTAACTGGTAGTCTGCATATGGGCCATGCTTTGAATAATTCAATTCAAGATTTATTAATAAGATTTCATAGAATGAATAACTTTGAAACTTTATGGCAGCCAGGTACAGATCATGCTGGAATAGCAACACAAGCACTTGTTGAGAGAAAAATAGAAAAAGAAGGTATTAAAAAAGATGAAATTGGAAGAGAAAAATTCGTAAAAAAAGTGTGGGAATGGAAAAATCAATATGGTGATATAATTATCAATCAGCTTAAAAAATTAGGGTGTTCTTGTGATTGGTCTAGAAATGCTTTCACAATGGATGAAAATCTCTCTGCATCAGTAAGAAAGGTTTTTGTTGATTTATATAAAAAAGGTTTAATTTTTAAATCAAAGAAACTTGTTAATTGGGATACAGTTTTAAAGACAGCAATATCAGATTTAGAAGTTGATCAAAGAGAAGTAAATTCAAAACTTTACTATATTAAATATCAAATTGAAAATACAAAAGAATTTATCACTATTGCGACTACGAGACCCGAAACAATGTTAGGTGATACCGCAATAGCTGTTAATCCATCGGATGATAGATATAAAAAGATAGTTGGTAAAAATGCAATAATACCGATTGTAGAGAGAAAAATTAAAATTATAGAAGATGAATATGCAGATCCAGAACAAGGTACTGGTGCAGTTAAAATTACACCAGCACATGATTTTAATGATTATGAAGTAGGTCAAAGAAATAAATTAGAGATAATAAATGTATTAACCAAAGACGGTAAAATTAACGATAAAGCGCCTAAACAATTTTATGGATTAGATAGATTTGAGGCACGAAAAACATTAATCAAATTATTAACAGAAAAAGATTATTTTGTAAAAGAAGAGAATATAAAAAATAAGGTTCCATATGGTGATAGATCTAATTCAATCATTGAACCTTATTTGACAGAACAATGGTTCGCGGATGCTAAAAAATTATCAATTAAAGCTAAAGAAATAGTTGAAAACAAAAAAACAAAATTTTTCCCAGAGAATTGGTCAAAAACATATTTTCAATGGATGGACAATATTGAACCATGGTGTGTTTCTAGACAATTATGGTGGGGTCATCAGATACCTGCTTGGTATGGTCCTGATGGTAAAGTTTTTGTTGAAGAAGATGAGGATGTAGCAAAACAAAAAGCAAAAGATTTTTATAAAAAAAAAGTTGAACTAAAAAGAGATGAAGATGTTCTAGACACATGGTTCTCATCTGGTTTATGGCCTTTTGCTACATTAGGTTGGCCAAAAAAAAATGATTATTTAGACCGTTTCTATCCAACTTCGGTTTTAGTTACTGGTTTTGACATAATATTTTTCTGGGTAGCAAGAATGATGATGCTTGGAATGGAATTTTTAAATAAAGAACCTTTTAAAGATATTTATGTACATGCTTTGGTAAGAGATGAGAAGGGACAAAAAATGTCTAAATCTAAAGGCAATGTAATTGATCCACTTGAATTGATAGAAAAATACAGTGCTGATGCACTAAGATTTACTCTTCTATCGATGGCATCTCCGGGGCGTGACGTTAAACTTTCAGAGGATAGGGTTAAAGGTAATCGAAATTTTTTAAATAAAATATGGAATGCTAATAATTTTCTTATTCAAAATAATTGTGATTTTTCTGAGATAAAGAAACCTAAAAATATTAATAACAATATAAATAAATGGATAATTACTGAATTTTTAATTGTTAGCGAAAACATTCAAAAAAATATCAACAATTATAGATTTGATGTAGCTGCAAAAAATGTATACCAGTTCGTATGGCATTCTTTTTGTGATTGGTATTTAGAACTATCTAAAACTATATATTATTCAGAAAATCAATCTTCTAAAGAGGAAACAAGAATAGTATCATCTTATATTTTTAGAGAAATACTGATCTTATTACATCCTTTTATACCATTTATTACCGAGGAAGTTTGGCTCAAAAATAAACTAGATAAAAATAGCAAAGATTTTTTAATGTTCGCAAACTGGTCCCATGAAAAAGGAAAAACCGATGAATCACATATAGAAGTTAATAAAATTATAGATTTTATTACATCAATCAGATCATTCAAAAATGAGCTTGGTGTACCACCCGGCTCACTAATCGAAGTTTCTTTAGAGAAAACCAACAATGAAATACAAAGTTTTTTTGATAAAAATAAAACAATTTTAATGAAATTAGGAAGAATTAAAAATTTAACTTTAAATGACCTTAATAAATCATCAGCTTCATTAATATTGGATGGTGAACTATTTAAAATTTATTTTGATGAAGATATTGATTTAAAAAGAGTGAAAGATACGCTCCAAAAAAAACTAGATAAATTAAATAAAGAAATGGTTAATATAAATCAAAGATTAGCTAACAAAAACTTTGTAGAAAGGGCACCAGCTAAGCTAATAGATCAGGAAAAAACTAACTTTAATAATTTAGAAAAAGATGTTAAAAAAATACAACTAACCTTAGAAAATTTATAATGGAAAAATTTAATAAAAGAAAATTACCTAGCAGGCACACAACTTTAGGACCAGATAAAGCACCACAAAGATCATTTTATTATGCAATGAAACTTACAGAAAAGGATGTTGCTAAGCCTTTCGTTGGTGTAGTTTCAACATGGAATGAGGCAGCTCCATGCAACATAGCTTTGATGAGACAAGCACAATCTGTTAAAAAAGGTGTTTATCAAAGAGGAGGAACGCCTAGGGAATTTTGTACCATTACTGTAACAGATGGTATTGCTATGGGTCATGAAGGCATGAAATCCTCATTAATTTCCAGAGATGTTATAGCTGACTCAACTGAATTAACAGTTAGAGGGCATTGTTATGATGCACTAGTTGGTCTTGCTGGATGTGATAAATCCTTACCTGGTTTAATGATGGCAATGGTTAGATTAAATGTTCCAAGCGTTTTTATTTATGGTGGATCAATACTACCCGGTAGATTTAATGGAAAGGATGTGACAGTTGTTGATGTATTTGAAGGTGTTGGAAAATATTCATCAGGTAAAATGACTGCTCATGCTTTAAGAAAGCTTGAATTAAAAGCTTGTCCTAGCGCAGGTGCATGTGGAGGACAATTTACAGCAAATACAATGGCATGTGTATCTGAAGCTATAGGATTAGCATTACCATTTTCTGCAGGAACACCTGCACCATATATTAAAAGAGATAAATATGCATTAGATAGTGGTAGAGCAGTCATGAATTTATTATCTAAAAATATTAGACCAAGAGATATTGTAACCAGAAAAGCATTAGAAAATGCAGCCACAATAGTTGCAGCCACAGGGGGGTCAACAAATGCAGCATTACATTTACCAGCAATCGCAAACGAAATAGGAATAAAGTTTGATCTTATGGATGTTGCAAAAATTTTTAAAAAGACTCCTTATTTAGCAGATTTAAAACCTGGTGGTAAATATGTTGCAAAAGATATGTGGAAAGCTGGAGGCGTACCAATGCTTCTTAAAACTTTATTTGATGGTGGCTACATTCATGGAGATTGTTTAACAGTTACAGGCAAGACTATAAGAGAAAATTTAAAAAATATTAAGTTTAATACAAATCAAAAAGTTATGAGAAAATATAACAATCCATTATCGCCTGATGGAGGTGTTGTTGGATTAAAAGGTAATTTAGCACCAGAAGGTGGAATAGTAAAAATAGCTGGTCTAAAAAAATTACAATTTACAGGAAGAGCTAGATGTTTTGATAATGAAGAGTCTGCATATAAAGCCGTCAAAAATAAAAAATATAAGGATGGAGATATTATTATTATAAGATACGAGGGTCCAAGAGGTGGTCCAGGTATGCGGGAAATGTTGCAAACTACTGGTGCAATCTATGGTCAAGGGAAAGGCGAGAAAGTAGCATTAATAACTGATGGACGATTTTCAGGAGCAACAAGAGGGTTTTGTATTGGACATGTTGGTCCAGAAGCATCTTTAGGAGGACCAATTGCCCTTCTGCGTAATGGAGATATTATTGATATTGATGCAAAAAAAGGCACAATAAACGTACGTTTGTCAAAGAAGCAATTAGTAGCTCGAAAGAAAAAATGGAAACCAAAAAAAATAAATTTTGGGAACGGAACACTTTGGAAATACGCACAAACAGTAGGACCAGCTTATCTTGGAGCTCCTACTCATCCTGGTGGTAAAAATGAAGTTAAAGTATACGCAGATATTTAATGAAAATTAGACCTATAGTCCTTTGCGGAGGAGCAGGAACAAGACTTTGGCCAGGCCAAAAAAAACATCAAGCAAAACAATTTATAGATTTTGGAGGTTGGAACCTTATAAGCAAAACACTTGAAAGGATAAAAAATCCAATTTTTGATCATCCTATAATCAGCACTAATCAAAAATATCTGAAAGAAGTAAGAAAATATCTAAAAAAAAATAAAATTAAAAAATATAAAATTATTTTAGAGCCTGAGAAAAAAAATACTGCACCCGCTATTTTGGCATCAGCATTAGTTAAAGAAATACCATCAAAACAAGCTTTAATCTATTTAGCTGCTGATCATTTAATAGAAAAACCAAATATACTAAATAAATCTATTAATAAAAATAAATCTAAATTAGACGATAAAAATATATTTATATTCGGTATTAAACCAAATAATCCATCAAGTGAATATGGGTATTTTTTATCAAAAAAAATTAATAATATAGATAAAGTTATAAAATTTATTGAAAAACCTAAAACAATATTAGCAAAAAAAATAATTAAACAAAAAGGCTATTGGAACTCAGGTATGTTTTTCTTAAGAAAGGACTCAATTATCAATAATTTTAAAAAGCACCAACCAAAAATATTTAAAAGCTGCCATATGGCTGTAAAAAAATCTAAATATAAAAATAATACCTACTATTTAAATAAAAGTGCATTTTCTAAATCGATAGAGAAATCTTTTGATTATGCGATTTTGGAGAAAACAAAAAATATAAATGCTATTAAACTTAATATGCCTTGGTCAGATCTAGGTAGTTGGAGAGAAGTTTCAAAAATCTATAAAAAGAATAAGAATAAATATTTTAAAAAAAATAATGTTTATTACAGACCATGGGGTAAATATGTTAATTTATTTGAAGGTAAAAACTTTCTTGTTAAAGAATTAACTGTAAATTCCAAATCCTCCATAAGTCTTCAAAAACATAATTTTAGATCTGAACATTGGATGGTAACACACGGAAAACCAATGATAACAATCAATAAAAAAAAATTTTACATAAAACCTGATGAGTCTGTATTTGTGCCTAGAGGCGCTATACACAGAATTCAAAATAATTTTATAAAACCTGTTAAAATTATTGAAGTACAAACTGGTCCAATTCTAAAAGAAACAGATATAATTCGATTTCAAGATGTTTATGGAAGAGTAAAATAATTTTATGAAAACGGTAAGTCTTTCTTTAGAAGAAATTTATAATTTAGCAAAAAAAACGTTATTATCAAACGGCTGTGATGATGAAACAGCCTCTATATTGTCAGATTTAATAAGAAACGCAGAAAGAGATGGTTCATTATCTCATGGTTTATTTAGACTTCCAGCTTATGTGAGTGGATTAAAGAGTGGAAAAATAAACGGAAAAGGTCAACCCGAAGTAAAAAAAATTTCTCAGTCAGTTATCAAGGTTTTGGGAAATAATTGCTTAGCACCTGTAGTTCTTAACAAAGGTTTACCTGAACTTGTTAAGGCTGCTAAACAAAATGGTGTTGCGGTCTTAGCAATTACTAATTCTCATCACATGGCGGCTATGTGGCCTGAAACAGAAAAATTAGCTGATGAAGGTTTAGTAGCTTTCGCTTGTACATCTTACAAGCCAGCTGTAGCACCAGCAGGTGCAATTAAGCCATTATTTGGAACTAATCCAATTTCGTTTGCTTGGCCAAGACCTGGTAAGACACCAATAGTGTATGATATGGCTACCGCATCTATGGCTATGGGCGAAGTTCAAGTTGCAAAAAGGGAAGGTCATAAAGTTCCTATTGGAACAGGATTAACAAAAGAAGGAAAAGAAACGACTGACCCTGGAGAAATTGTTGACGGAGGTGTACTTTTACCGTTCGGTGGCTACAAAGGTTCGGCTATAGCAATGATGGTTGAATTGATGGCAGGAGCTTTAGTAGGAGATAATTTTAGTTATGAAACCGCATTAAAAGACAACAATGATGGAGGACCACCAAGTGGTGGAGAATTAATAATAGCAATTTCACCAGAAAAAACATCGAATGACAATTGGGATAAACACGCAGATGAATTTTTTGAAAAAATGAAATCAATGGGCAATGTTAGATTACCGGGGGAAAGAAGACATAAAAATAGGCTAGATAAAGGTCCAAGAAATATTAACGAGGAATTGATTAATAAAATTAAATCTTTAAGCTAATTTAATTTCAATAGGTGTATGATCCGATGGTTTTTTTCGACCTCTTGGATCTTTATTAATATTGACTGATTTAATTTTATCAATTATTGAATTTGAAACTAAAAAATGGTCAATCCTCATGCCATTATTTTTTTGCCAAGCACCTCTCATATAATCCCAAAATGTATAGTCTTCTTTTGTCTTATTAAAATGTCTGTATACATCATTAAATCCAAGATTAATCATTTCACGTAATTTTTTTCTAATTTCAAGTCTAAATAATGCATCGTTCTCAAAACTCTTTGCGTTGTAAACATCTTCTGATGATGGAATTATATTAAAATCTCCACCTAGAATTATATTTGGATTTTTTTTTATACATGATTTTAATTGTCTAATTAAATCATCAAGCCATTTTTTTTTATATTGATACTTTGCTGTATCTATAGGATTGCCATTTGGAATATAAATATTAATTAATTGAATATTTTTATTTTTAAATATAGCGTCAGCCGAAATTATTCTTGATTGATTTAATTTATCTTTAATTAAATCAAACCTTATATTTTTTAATTTATTTTTAGAAATTATGGCAACCCCATTATAACTCTTTTGACCAAATACATGACTTTCGTAATTAAGGTTTGAAAAATCATCATACGGAAAATTGATATTTTCAGTTTTAATTTCCTGCATCATTAAAATATCAGGTTTATATTTTTTAAGATAATTTTTTATATTTTCTATACGAGCACGTACAGAATTTACATTCCAGGAGGAAATTATCATTATAGAGAGAAAGAAACACCACAACCACAAGATGACTTGGATTGTGGATTTGTTATCTTGAATTGAGAGCCTATTAATTCACTAACATAATCTACTTCAGAACCCTTCAATAAATCCGCTGAGGTTTTATCTATTATTATATTTTCATATTTTAAATCATCATCAGCTTTTGTATCATCAATTGTAAATTCATATTGGAATCCTGAACAACCACCACCTTTGATAGCGATTCTAAAAAAAGTTCCTTTATCTTTTTTTGATAGCAGGTTATTTATCTGTTTTAGTGCTTTATCGGTAAATTTAATTTCTTTTATCATTATTGATCACTGATATTAGTAATATAATACTTAATATTTAATTTTAAAGTATGAAAAAATACTCAAAGATAGGTTTATTTAAAAGTAAAGGTAGGATAATTAAAGAGTCTATATCTAAATATAGAACGCCATTTCAAAGAGATAGAGACCGTATAATACACAGCGCATCCTTCAGAAGATTAAAACATAAAACTCAAGTATTTGTTAACACAGAGGGGGATCATTATAGAACTAGGATAACACATTCAATGGAGGTAGCTCAAATAGCACGTTCAATAACAAGATATCTAAATTTAAACGAAGATTTGGCTGAGACTTTAAGCTTAGCCCATGATCTTGGTCATACACCGTTCGGACATGCTGGAGAAGAAGCTTTAAATGAAGAGATGTATCAATATGGAGGTTTTGACCATAATTTACAAACTTTAAGAATTGTTATGTTTTTAGAAAATAAATATCTTAAATTTAATGGATTAAATCTTTCAATTGAAACACTCGAAGGTCTAGTAAAACATAATGGGCCAATAGAAAATTTAAACTTATTGGATAACTTAATTGGAATTCAAGAATTTAGAAATAAGGTAAACTTTTTAACATATCCATCACTAGAAGCGCAGATTTCATCTTTATCAGATGATATAGCATATAATAATCATGATATACAAGATGGTATAAATGCAAATATATTTAAATTAGAAGAGTTTGTTGAAATTAATTTTTTTAAAGATATTTACAAAAAATATAAAATTAAAATAAATAAACAAAATTATAAAATTGCAACATATCAAATTATAAGAGACTCAATAGATATAATGATAAAAGATTTAATTAAAAATACAAAAAATAATATCAAACTTCATAATGTAAAATCCACCAATGATATTAAGAATGCCAATTTTTTTATTGTTGATTTTTCAGATAAAATTAAAAACTCTGTAAATGAAATAAGGTATTTTTTAAAAAAAAAAATGTATAATAATAAAATTGTTTTAAAAAAAAATAACGAAGGTCAATTAATTATAAAAAAATTATTTAAAAAAATTAAAAAAAATCCTAAAAAATTCATATCAAAAGACCAACTTAAAAATGGCACTAACAGAGCTATTTCAGATTTTATTTCTGGAATGACTGATAGATTTGCCATTAAACTTTATAATAATTTAAAATGAACATTTTTGAAAATTACTTAAAAAGAATAAAAGATATTTTAATAGAAATTTCAAAAAATGGTGAGTTAGTTTTGCCAGAAAAATTAGATGGAATTACTGCTGAAATACCTCCTTCTAAATTTAATAGCGATATATCAACCAATGTTGCTATGGTATTATCAAAATTAAATAAAAAATCACCTATATCATTAGCTGAAAATTTAAGAGTGCACTTAAAAAATAATGATAAATTAATTCACGATATATCTGTGGCAAAACCTGGTTTTATAAACATTAAATTTAAACCAATTTTTTGGACTAAATTTGTTGAAGATGTAATAAAAAATTCACAAAATTATGGTGTTAATCTAAATGAAAAAAAAAATAAATATTTAGTTGAATTTGTATCAGCTAACCCAACAGGACCATTACATGTTGGTCATTGTAGAGGTGCATTGTTAGGTGATATTATTTCAAACCTTTTAAAATTTAACAAACATAAAGTAACAAAAGAATATTATGTTAATGATTATGGCAATCAAATAGAAAACTATACAAAGTCAGTTTACTTTAGAATAAGAGAAATTTTAAACAAAGAAGCTTTTCCCTTAGATAATAAAGATTTGTATCCTGGAGATTATATAATTGAATTTGCACAAAATATAATTAATGCTAATAAAAAACTTGACTTTGACGATTTTGAAAAAATAGGTGACAACTTAAGGAATTTATCAATCCAAGAAGGATTAAAACTAATAAAAAAAAATTTAAAAAGTTTAGGCATAGAACACGATAATTTTGTAAGTGAAAAAATGCTTGTTGAAAACAATGAAGTTGAAAAAGTCGTAAAATATCTCCAAGATTATAATTATATTTATAAAGGCAAAATAAAAGCTCCAGTTAGTGAAAAAAGTAGTATGTGGATTGAGCGCGAGCAATTGCTTTTTAAATCGACTGATTTTGGTGACGATAAAGACCGTGCACTTCAAAAATCAGACGGGTCCTGGACTTATTTTGCTAGTGATGTTGCATATCATAAAAATAAATTAGATAGAAAATTTGACTATCTTATTAATATTCTAGGTGCCGATCATTCTGGATATATAAAAAGGATTACCTCTTCCGTTGACGCATTATCTAACTCTAAAGGTAAACTTATTTGCAAAGTAAGCCAATTAGTTAAGCTGATTAAAGATAAAAAACCATTTAAAATGTCGAAACGAAAAGGTGATTATATAACAGTTGATGATTTAATTGATGAGGTCGGAAGAGATGCTACAAGATTTATTATGTTAAATAGAAGTAGCGATGTAGAGCTAGATTTTGACTTTGATAATGTAGTTGAAAAATCTAAAGAAAATCCACTTTATTATGTTCAATATTGCTATGCCCGAATATCATCAGTTTTTAGACACCTTAATAAAAATATTAATTCTGAAATTGATATATCTAAATTTGATTTTGAATATTCTAATGATGAAATAAATATATTAAAAAAATTATCTGAATGGCCTAATTGTATAAATGTTTCTTGTTCTAAACTTGAACCACATAGAATAACAACATTTTTATATGAGTTAGCATCTCTATTTCATTCTTATTGGAACTTAGGTAAAGAAGTTCCAGAAAAAAGGTTTATAAATAACCAAAATAAAATTTCAGATGATAAATTAATATTTTTGAAGGCCATTTCTAATGTCATAAAATCAGGCATGAATATAATGAATGTATCAACTCCAGAAAAAATGTAATGTTAAAAGAAATTAAATATTTTACATTTTTCTTTATTATTTTTTTGTTTATTTTTTTTTCGATAAGGTTTTACACCTCAGATAAAAATATAAAAAAAACATTTAGAAATTTAAACAATATTAATAACTACCTAAGTACTAATAATCAAAATCTTCCGTTAGTATCTAATGATACTGAGGATATAATTAAATATTTAAATAATGACGAAAATTCAAATAAAAAAAAATATTCATTTTGGAATTTATTAAAAAAGTGAAATTCAAAAATAGAAAATCTTTTATATGTTCATTAAAGGGTACAAAAATGACCTTTAATGAAAAAAAATTTATTAAAATATATAAACCTTGGGGAATAATTTTATTTGAAAGAAATATTAAAAATATTGAACAAGTATCTAAACTTGTAAAATCTATAAGATATATTTTTAATGACTCAAAATACCCTATATTTATAGATGAAGAAGGTGGAAGGGTAAGTAGATTAAAAAATATTGTTGATAATTCAATTTTTTCAGCCAAATATTTTGGAAATTTATACAAGAAAAATAAATCAAAATTTGATTTATATTATAAAATATATGTAGATCAGATATCTTATGTTTTCAACTTAATCGGTATTAATGTAAATACCGTACCTGTATTGGATCTTAAGAGAAGCTTTTCTCATAGTATTATAGGTGATAGATCATATTCTAGTAATAAGAAAATTATTAATAAAATCGGAAAAATTACTATAGATTTGTTTAATAACAATAAAATTGCAACTGTCATTAAACATATACCTGGGCACGGTCTATCAAAACAAGACACTCATTTTAGCCTTCCCTATATAAATAAAAAATTAGATTATTTAGAAAAAAACGATTTTTTATTATTTAAAAATAAAAAATCTCTTTTTGCTATGACAGCTCATATTGTGTTTAATTCTATTGATAAAAATGACTGTATTACTCATTCAAAAAAAGGGGTTAAGTATATTAGAAATAAAATTGGATTTAAAAATATAATAATATCTGATGACATTTCGATGAAAGCTTTAAAATATTCTTTTTCCACAAATGTAAAAAAAGCATACGAGTCAGGATGCAACTTGGTATTGCATTGTAATGCAAATATGAATGAAATGATTAAACTAGCTAAAATTGCACCAAAGGTAGATACTTTTATTATTAAAAAAACATCTGAATTTTATAAGCTTTTAAGTTAAGTTATCCTATGTCAAATTTTGATTCTCATGAACTTCAAATAGATTTAAATAATTTTTCTGGATCATTAGATTTGCTATTAAATTTAGCAAAAAATCAAAAACTTAACCTTGAAGATATATCGATTACAAAACTTGTAGATCAATTTAATGATTATCTTTCAAAAACAAAAAACTTAAATTTAGAAATTGCTTCAGAGTATCTTTTAATGGCAACATGGCTTACATATCTAAAATCAAAGTTGTTGTTGCCCCTTGATGAAGAAGAAGAATTTAAAGCAAATGAAATTGCTGAAAAATTAAAACTGCAGCTTAAAAAACTTGAATTAATCAGACTTTTATCAGATCAAATGCTTAAAAGAAAAAGATTAGGAAGAGATGTTTTTATGCGGGGAATGAATACTAAAATTAAATCAAATAATATTTCTCAGTACTCCTTAAAGCTATTTGATGTTTTGAAAACATATTCTATGATTATATCGACAAAAGATTTTCAAAAAATAAATATTCCAAAATTACCAGTTTTTACTATGGAAGAAGGAATAAAAAGAATTAGAGAATTGCAAAGCGAATTAAAAGATTGGAAAAATCTCAGTGAATTAATACCTTCAGTTTTTAAGAATAATAAAAAAATGAAAAGAACAGGAAATGCAGGAATTTTTTCTGGTTCATTAGAATTAGTTAAAGAGGGTGATTTTCAGTTAAAACAAGAAAAAATGTTTGGAAAAATTTATATAAGAAAAAATGACTAAAAATAAAAAAAATAATATAGTAAAATTTCCAGAGGTTAAAGTTTCAGATCAAGAAAAAGAAATTGAGGCAATTCTTTTTGCATCCAATATTCCTTTAGATATTGTGTCAATTGAAAACAAAGTTACAAAAAAAATTAATGTAGAAAAAGCACTTGAAAAATTACAAGTTTTTTATTCTAATCGAGGTATCAATTTAGTTTGTATTTCAAATAAATGGTCATTCAGGACTTCAGATAAATTATCTAATTTGTTATCAAAACATAAGCCAGTTGAAAAAAAACTTTCAAAAGCAGCTATAGAGACACTTTCAATTATTGTTTATCATCAACCTGTCACAAGAGCAGAAATCGAAGACATAAGAGGAGTAGCCTTTGGAACCAATACACTAGAGATATTAATGGAATTAAACTGGGTAAAACCAGGTGGTCGCAAAGATGTGCCAGGTAAACCAATACAATACGTAACAACAGATGATTTTTTAAGTCATTTTAATCTACAAAAACTATCTGATCTTCCAACTGTAGATGAATTAGGTGCTGCAGGATTAATAGATACATCCTCTGTTGAAAAATCGATATTTGGAACCGGTAAATTTTATAAAGAAAAAGAGGATGAAAAAACTGAAGATATTTACTCTAATATAGATGAAATGCTCCAAGACACTTTGGCAGAAGATGAAAATCTTAAAAAAGATCCTTTAAAAAAATAATTATTAAGTATATAAATATCTTATGAGTATTGGTTTTTGGCAGATAGCAATAGTTGTTATTTTAGTTGTCCTCTTGTTCGGGAGAGGAAAAATTTCTAGTTTAATGGGCGATGTTGCTAAAGGCATTAAAAGTTTCAAAAAAGGGATGGCGTCAGATTCTATTGAAGACAATCAACCCAAAGATGTTTCCGAAGAAAATAAAGACCAAAAAGATAGTAATTAATTCCAATGCCACAAATTGGCTGGTTAGAAATTTTTATTATAGCTTCCATAGCAATTATTGTTGTGGGTCCTAAAGATTTTCCTAAAATGTTAAAAAAAGTTGGTAGCTGGATTGGATCAATTAAAAAATATGTATCGAATATTCAAAATGAAGTTTCTTCAATCGAGGATGATGCAAAAAATATTTATAATGATAATGAAAATAAATCAAAACAAAAAAGTGATCTAACTAAAAAAGATGATGTCTGAGAAAGAAACAGGTTTTATAAGTCATTTAACAGAATTAAGACAAAGACTTATTCATTCATTAATTTTTTTAGTAATTTTGTTTATAATTTGTTATATTTTTTCAGATCATATTTATGGATTTTTAGTTGAACCATATGCAAATGCTGTAAAAGAAGATAATATTGAACGAAGATTAATTTTTACTGCATTGCAAGAGACATTTTTAACTTACATAAAAGTATCTTTCTTTTCAGCTTTTTTTGCCACGAGTCCCTTTATACTTATTCAGGTATGGAAATTTATTGCTCCTGGTCTTTATAAACATGAAAAAAAGGCAATAATGCCTTATCTAGTTTTAACTCCACTATTATTTTTACTTGGAGGTATGCTTGTTTATTATTTAATTATGCCATTAGCTATAAAGTTTTTTTTATCTTTTGAAAGTTTAGGTGTAAATACAAATTTGCCAATCCAATTAGAAGCTAAAGTAAATGAATATTTGTCACTAGTAATGAAACTAATATTTGCTTTCGGCTTAAGTTTTCAATTACCTATTGTTCTAAGTTTGCTAGCAAGAATTGGATTTATAGACTCAAAATTTTTAAAAGAGAGAAGAAAATATGTTGTAGTAATAATATTTGCAGCTGCTGCTATTCTCACACCCCCTGACCCAATTACACAAATAGGATTAGCAATACCACTTTTATTATTATATGAATTATCTATAATTTCTGTAAACATCATTGAGTCAAAAAATTTGAAACGCGAAAGAGAAAAAAATGCATGATATAAAGTTTATTAGAGATAATTTTGACATTTTTAAAAAAAAAATTTCAAATAGAAACAATTCTGCTTCAATAGAAAATATCCTCAATCTAGATAAAAAAAATAGACAACTTATTTTTGAAAAAGAAGCTTTAGAAAAGCAAAAGAAAGATATATCTAAATCAAAAGATAAAAAAATGTTTGAAATATCAAAAGAAATTTCTTCAAAAATTAAAAAAATATCGGATGAACAATTAATTACAAAAATTGAACTAGAAAAAATAATTTCTGCAATACCAAACATTCCACATTCAGATGTTCCAGAAGGAACTAGCGAAGACAAAAATAAAATTATTGAGATAAAGGGCGAAATAAAATCAAAAAATTTTAAACCAAAATCACATTATGAATTAGGTGAAAAATTAGGAATGCTTGATTTTGATTTAGCAACAAAAACAACAGGTGCTAGGTTTGTATTTGTGAAGGATAAATTGGCAATGATGGAAAGAGCGCTTTCAAATTTTATGATTGATGTGCATACTTTAGAAAACGGATATAAAGAAATATCACCTCCCTTATTTGCTTCTGAAAATTCAATGTACGGAACAGGTCAATTGCCAAAATTTGAGAATGATCAATTTGAAATTAAATTAGACAAAGGTGATGAGAGAAAATTTTTAATTCCAACAGCCGAAGTAATACTTACAAATATAGTAAAAAATCAAATTATTAAGTTAAATGATTTACCTTTAAGATTAGTTGCTTCTACACCCTGTTTCAGAAAGGAAGCGGGCAGTTATGGCAAAGATACAAGAGGAATGATACGACAACATCAGTTTTATAAAGTAGAATTAGTTAGCATAGTTGAAAATACAAAATGTTTAGATGAATTAGAACGAATGACAAATTGTGCTACTATGATTTTAGACAAATTAAATCTTCCATATAGGAAAATTGTATTATGCACTGGTGACATGGGTTTTAGTGCAGAAAAAACTTATGATATTGAAGTTTGGCTCCCTTCTGAGAGTAAATATAGAGAAATTTCAAGCTGCTCATCATGTGGAACTTTCCAATCAAGAAGAATGAATTCTAGATATAAAAATTCAAAGAATGAAAATGTTTTTACTGGAACTTTAAATGGCAGCGGACTTGCAGTAGGAAGAACTTTGATAGCAATTATGGAAAATTATCAAATAGAAGATGGTAGTATAATTATTCCTGAAGTACTAAGACCATATATGAATAATATGGACAAAATTTCATCAATTAGCAGTTGAGAAAATTTAATATTTGGTATAAAGAATTTGAGTAATTAGGAGATTTATGGATTCAGGAATAGCACAATTTATACCTTTGATTTTAATATTTGTAATTTTCTATTTTTTCTTGATACGACCTCAACAAAAAAAAGTTAAAGACCATAAATTAATGGTAGATAATTTAAAAAGAGGTGACAAAGTTATTACTTCTGGAGGAATAGTGGGGGTTGTGGAGAGAATTATTGATGCTGAAAAAGCAGAAGTATTAATTTCTGATAATGTAAAAGTTGAAGTAGTTAAATCGACAGGAATTCAAGCACTAGTCAATAGTCAAGAGATAAAAAAATAATTATTTTTTAAGTGCTATATTTTTCTAAATTTAAAATTTTAACTGTATTCATTATCACTACAATTTTTGTTTATTTATCTTTTTCAAATATATTTAAATTTGATGACTACATCCTTAAGAATAAAATTAATCTTGGTTTAGATTTGCAGGGTGGTTCTTATCTACTTCTTGAAATTGATAACCAGCCTATTATTTCACAAACCTTACAAAATAAATTAGTAGATTTAAAAAAGTTTTTTAACAATAAATCACTAAGAGTTCGAAATTTTTCCATTGATAATAACAAAATTTTTTTTGAAACTGACAATTCAAATTTTGAAGCTGTGCAAGAAATTTTGTTAGATAAAAATAGTGATTTAAATCCTTATTTTGAAAAATTTAAAACCCATCAGTTCACTTTAGATAATCAAGGTAATTTCTTTTCTATGTACCTATCTGACTATGGTATTGTTTTATTAAATTCTTCATCTTTAGATCAGGCGGTAGAAATAGTAAGAAGAAGAGTTGACGAAACTGGTACTAATGAACCTAATATCTTACGAAGAGGAAATAACCGTATTTTAGTTGAACTTCCCGGTCTAGATGATCCCGCAAGAATAAAATCTTTGCTAGGTAAGACTGCTAATTTAACTTTTCAGTTCGTCTCCTCTAATGAAAATGACACTTTTGGTACAGAAAAGTTAAAATTTGATAATGAGATTGATGAAGCTCTAGTTAGTAAAAGAATCATTTTAAACGGTGATAATCTTGTTGATGCAAAGCCACGAATGGATACTCAAACTAATGAAACCATAGTTTCTTTTACATTAGATAGGGTAGGAGCAAAAAAATTTGGCAGAGCTACGACTCAAAATGTAGGTAAGCAACTAGCTATAATATTAGATGGCAAAATTATTAGTGCACCATCAATTAGAGAACCAATTTTAGGTGGATCTGGTCAAATTAGTGGCAATTTTACATTTCAAAGTGCTACAGATTTAGCATTATTATTAAGATCTGGTGCTTTACCTGCTCCAATGAATATCATTGAAGAAAGAACTGTAGGGCCAGATTTAGGAAAAGATTCAATTAAATCAGGTATTATATCACTCATTGTAGGCTTTAGTTTAGTAGTGGCATTTATGATTTATAAATATCGATTTTTTGGTTTAATTGCGAATTTTGCTTTAATTACTAATTTGTTACTTTTAATTGGAATTTTAACTTTATTTGGAGCAACTTTAACTTTGCCTGGAATTGCTGGAATTATTTTAACAGTTGGTATGGCAGTAGATGCAAATGTACTTATTTTTGAAAGAATTAAAGAAGAAATTCAAAAAGAAGATAATTATATTATTGCCTTTGACAGTGGATATATCAAATCAAGAACAGCAATTATTGATGCAAATATTACAACTTTAATAGCAGCAGTAATACTATTTTTTATGGGGTCAGGTCCAGTAAAAGGATTTTCTGTAACTTTGGGAGTAGGGATATTGACAACTTTATTTTCTGTATACTTTATTGCAAGATTACTAAGTTCAATATACGTAAAGACAAATAAGCATAAAGAAAATTTGATTTAACATGAAAGATATTAAATTTAATAAATTTTATAAACACTTTGGACTATTTTCAATGATTTTAGTTATAATATCTTTAATATTTCTTTTTTTTAAAGGTTTAAATTTTGGTGTTGATTTTAAAGGTGGAACACTAATTGAAATTAGGCTTACTTCATCAGATCATTCAGTTTCAAAGGTTAGAGAAGTGTTTAGCAAATCAAATTTATCTAATTTAACTGTAAAAAACTTTGGCAATGAAAAGGATTATATAGTTAAATTTCAAAAACAAAATTTAGAAAATCCTGAATTTATTAATAATCTTAAAAATGAGATATCAAAATCCTTTCCAGATATAAATTTTAGACGTGTAGAAAATGTTGGTCCCAAAGTAAGTTCTGAACTATTGAAATCTGGTGTTATTGCAATTTCATTATCTCTAGCAGCAATGCTAATTTACATATGGATAAGATTTGAATGGCAGTTTAGTCTAGGAGCTATTTTAGCATTGTTTCATGATATTATTATTACACTAGGTATTTTTTCTTTTTTATCATTAGAAATAAATTTATCTATTGTAGCAGCAGTACTAACAATTGTTGGTTATTCAATGAATGATACAGTAGTTATTTTTGATAGGGTTCGTGACAATTTAAAAAAGTATACAGATCTGAAAATTTTTGAATTAACAAATCTGTCTATAAATGAAACTTTATCAAGAACAATTCTAACTTCAGTTACAACATTATTAGCTTTGCTTTCAATTTTTTTTCTTGGTGGTGAAATTTTACGAGGTTTTTCATTCGCAATGATTTTAGGTGTGATTATAGGGACCTATTCTTCTATTTATATAGCAAACCCTATATTAATAAAATTAAAGGTTGATCATTATACAATTGTAAAAAAAGAGGAAGAAAAAAATTAATACAAATTCTGGGCCGCCACCATTGATAAAAGCATGGGCAATGAAAGCAATGTATTGGTTCTTGAAAACAACATAGCAGTTTTAGCAGACTTAACTTTTGTATCTGGATCAGTTTCGATAATTCCTAAAGCTCTTTTTTGATTTGGCCATATTACAAACCAAACATTAAATGCCATTATCAAACCTAACCACATACCGATCCCAATAGCTGTACTTTTGCCGCCACCAGAAGTAATGCCCAAAGTCATAGCATCATGAGCATAACCATTTATATATGCTAGTATTAAACCTGATAAAATTGTAAATAATGCAGCCCATCTAAACCAAAATAAAGCTGCTGGGGCAATAACCTTTCCTATAGCTGGCTTTTGTTCATCTGGAATTTTGGACATATTAGGTATTTGTACAAAGTTAAAATACCATAATAATCCTATCCACATAATTCCAACAATGACATGCACATATCTAAATAACCAACTCCAAAAAAGCCTGTCTATATCAAAGCCACCATTTAAAAAATATAGCCCTAAAAAAAGAATAATTGCTAAAGCTAATGAAAAATGAATTGTTTTAGATAAAGATTGTAAAATCCCAGACATACTATTTTATACTATGAAATTTATAATTAGGCAATTTTTTTATATTTAGAAATTAATAAAGGCGCTAAATATTTTCCAGTATAGCTTTGATTAACTTTGACAATTTCTTCAGGTTTTCCCTCTGCGATAATTTCTCCACCATTTACACCACCCTCAGGACCTATATCAATTAAATGATCTGCCGTCTTTATAACATCTAAATTATGTTCTATTACAACAACAGTATTACCAGTTGCAACAAAACTATGAAGAATTTCTAATAGTTTCTTTATATCATGTTGATGCAGTCCAGTGGTAGGTTCGTCTAAAATATATACAGTTCTCCCTGTAGATCTTCTAGATAATTCTTTTGCAAGTTTGATCCTTTGTGCTTCACCTCCCGACAATGTTGTAGCTTGTTGACCAATTTTTATATAACCTAATCCAACCTTTTTTAAGGTAAGTAATTTACCTCTTATTGTATTTATATTTTCAAAAAAATCACAACCTTCATCTACGGTCATATTTAAAACATCGGCTATATTTTTACCTTTAAACTTAATTTCTAATGTCTCTCTATTATATCTGCTCCCTTTACATTCATCACAAGTAATATAAACATCTGGAAGAAAATGCATTTCATAAGTTATGACTCCATCACCTTCGCATGCTTCACATCGGCCTCCTTTTACATTAAATGAAAACCTGCCAGGTTTATATCCTCTACTTTTTGACTCGGGCAAATTCGTAAACCAATCTCTTATAGGACCAAATGCAGCAGTGTAAGTAGCAGGGTTTGATCTTGGTGTTCTCCCAATTGGTGATTGATCGATATCGATTATTTTATCAATTAATTCAATACCCTTGATTCCTTTAAAAGGGAGAGGAATTTTTCTAGATTTATTATTATTTAAATAGAGATTTAAAGCATTAAACAGGGTTTGAAGTATTAAAGTAGATTTACCACTTCCAGATACACCTGTAACACAAGTAAAAGCCCCAAGTGGAATTTTTAAATTTACATTTTTTAAATTATTACCCGAAGCATTTAAAATTTCTAAATATCTTCCATTTTTAGCTAATCTTCGATTTTTTGGAACAGGTATAAAACTTTTATTTGATAGGTATCTACCAGTGATACTGTTGTTATTTTTTTTAATATCTTCACAAGTACCCTCAGCAACTATTTTTCCACCTTTGTTACCTGCTTCAGGTCCCAAATCTATAACATGATCTGAGTTTTCCATCGTCTCTGTATCATGCTCTACTACAATTACTGTATTTCCAAGATCTCTTAATCGTTTTAATGCATCAATTAATTTAATATTATCTTTTTGATGCAATCCAATAGATGGTTCATCCAAAACATAAAGTACACCCGTAAGACCAGAGCCAATTTGAGATGCCAACCTAATTCTTTGCGACTCTCCACCGGATAATGTGCCTGACTCTCTAGATAAAGTTAAGTAATCCAGCCCAACATTTAAAAGAAAATCTAATCTTTCGTTAATCTCTTTAAGTATATGTTGTGCAATTTTAAGTCTTGTAGGGTCTAATTTATCTTTTAAAGATGCAAACCATTTTTTTGCTTCTATGATTGATTTTTCGCTAACCTGACTTATATTTAAATCCTGTATTTTTACGCAGAGAGCTTCCTCTTTAAGTCTAAAACCGCTACATTTTTCACATTTAGTGTCAGATTGATATTGAGATATTTCTTCCCTCATCCAATCACTATCTGTTTCTAAATATCTTCTTTCTAAATTATTAACAACACCCTCAAATGTTTTTTTATGTGAATATTTTTCGTATCCATCGTCGTATGAAAACTTAATTTCTTCATTATCTGAACCATATAAAATTACATCTTTAATCTTTTTTGAAAGATTTTTCCATTTTTCATTTAATGAAAATTTGTAATGCTTAGCTAAAGATGCTAACGTTTGAGCATAATATAGAGAAGTTGATTTTGCCCATGGAACAATTGCTCCTTCAGATATGGTCTTTTTCTCATCTGGTACAACTAATTTAGGATCTACATTTAATTTTATTCCAATACCTTCACATTCTTCACATGCACCATAAGGACTATTAAAAGAAAAAAGCCTTGGTTCAATTTCTTCAATAGTAAAACCACTTTCGGGACAAGCGAACTTTGTTGAAAAAACAATTTTTTCAACTTTCCTATATTGTTTAGGAAGTGTTTCATCTTCATACTCTACAAACAATAAACCATTTGATAAATTTATTGAAGTTTCAACAGACTCCGCAAGTCTATTTCCAAGTGACGAATTAATTACTATTCTATCAACAAGTATTGATATATCGTGTTTAAATTTTTTATTAAGTTCAGGTGCATTATCAATATCATAAGTTTTATTATCAATTCTAATTTTTCTAAAACCTCTTTTTTTAAATGATAAAATTTCTTTTTTATATTCACCTTTTCTACCTCTAACAATAGGTGCATATAAATAAATTGTAGATTTTTTTGGTAGCTGTTTAATTCTATCTACGATTTGACTAATAGTTTGTGATTCTATTGGTTTTCCAGTGAAAGGAGAAAAAGGTATCCCAACTCTTGCGTATAAAACCCTCATGTAATCATAAATTTCCGTTACAGTAGCAACAGTAGATCTTGGATTTTTTGATGTATTTTTTTGTTCAATTGATATAGCTGGACTTAATCCTTCAATAAGATCAACGTTTGGTTTTTTCATTTTATCCAAAAATTGTCTTGCATAAGCTGATAAACTTTCTACATATCTTCTTTGACCTTCAGCATATATTGTGTCAAATGCCAAAGATGATTTTCCTGACCCTGATAATCCAGTAATAACTATGAATTTATCTTTAGGAATTTCTAAAGATATATTCTTTAAATTGTGCTCTTTTGCACCTTTTATTAAGATCTTTTTAAGCATTATTTAGTTGCTTTAGATTAATAAAATTAATATTCAAGGTAAAATGTGTTATAATTATAAATCACAAATTTACTAATTTTATGGCAGGAAGTTTAAATAAGGTTCAATTAATCGGTAGACTAGGAGCTGATCCAGATGTAAAACAAATGGTAAATGGAAAAAGTGTCGCTAGGTTAAGTCTTGCCACCAGTCAATCTTGGAAAGATCGGAATACAGGAGAAAAAAAAGAAAAAACAGAATGGCACCGTGTAGTTGTATTTAATGAGGGACTTGTAAATGTAGTTCAACAATATCTAAAAAAAGGAGCTCAAGTTTATATAGAAGGACAATTATCAACAAGAAAATGGAAAGATGAGCAATCGGGACAAGATAAATATTCTACAGAAATTATATTACAAGGTTATAACTCAACATTAACGATGTTAGGGGGAGCCAATTCAAATAACTCAACAATCTCTCCAAATAAAAATAATGAATTTGATCAGACTAATCAGCAAAATAATTCTGATTTGGATGATGATATTCCTTTTTAATGAAAAAAGATCAATTGACAGAAGATAAAAAGCCTATCGTAAGCTCAATATCTATGTATGATGAAATGAGTTCATCATATCTTTCTTACGCAATGAGCGTAATTATTAGTCGAGCTCTTCCAGATATAAGAGATGGCCTTAAACCTGTTCATAGAAGAATAATTTATGCTATGCACAAAGGAGGTTTTGACTGGGCTAAACAATTTAGAAAATCTGCAAGAATAGTTGGAGATGTTATTGGTAAATATCATCCTCACGGAGACCAAGCTGTGTATGATGCGTTGGTTAGAATGGTTCAAGATTTTTCTATGAGCCTTCCTTTGATCGAAGGACAGGGAAATTTTGGATCTATAGATGGAGATCCACCAGCAGCAATGAGATATACTGAAACAAGACTTTCAAAAGTTTCGCAACATTTAGTTGATGATATTAATAAAGATACTGTCGAATTTAAAAGCAATTATGATGAAACTGAAAAGGAACCTGAAATTTTACCTGCTCAATACCCAAATCTTCTTGTTAATGGGGCAGGAGGTATTGCTGTAGGAATGGCCACAAGTATTCCACCGCATAACCTTGGAGAGATAATTAATGGAACACTGGCATTAATAGAAAACAGAGAAATTAAAATACCAGAGTTAATGAAATTAATTCCAGGTCCAGATTTTCCAACAGGAGGATTAATTATTGGGAAGGATATAATTAAACAAGGATACAAAACTGGAAGAGGTTCATTTAAAATTAGAGGTGAAATTTCTACAGAGCAAATTAAAAATGGAAAAGAAAGATTAATTATATCATCAGTGCCTTACCAGGTTAATAAATCTATATTAAATGAAAGAATAGCTGAACTTGTTAGAGGAAAAAAAATTGAAGGTATTAGTGATATTAGAGATGAATCTAACAGAGAGGGTATTAGAGTTGTAATAGATTTAAGACGTGGCGTTGAACCAGAAACAATTAAAAGACAACTTTACAAGCATACGTCTATAGAAAGCTCATTTGGTTTTAATACTTTAGCCATAGTTGATAAAAAACCAAAAACATGCAATCTCAAAGATTTTTTAGAAAGTTTTTTATTATTTAGAGAAAAAGTAATTGTCAAAAGGACAAAGTATGATTTAAAAAAAGCAGAAGATAGAGCACATATTCTAATAGGACTATCAGTTAGTATAGATAATCTCGATAAAATAATAAAAGTTATAAGAAATTCCAAAACTCCAGAAGAAGCAAAAAATAAGTTATTAAAAACCTCATGGTCTGTAAATAAATCACTAAAATTAATTAAACTTGTTGAAAATAAAAATTCAAAAAATAATTATAAATTTTCTATGGAACAAGTTCTTGCAATTTTAGATTTAAAACTGCAAAAATTAACTGCATTAGGTATAAATGAAATTGAAATTGAATTACAAAAATTAATTGAACAAATAGTTAAATTTAAAAAAATATTAAACTCAAAGAAAGAATTATTTAAGGTTATAAGTAGTGAATTAAAAAATATTAAGGAAAAATATGCTACTCCTAGAAAAACACAAATTATTGATGCAGTTTTAAATTATGATATTGAAGAAACAATTCAAAAAGAGTCTGTAATCGTAACAGTTACACTTCAAGGATATATTAAAAGAGGAGCACTTAGCAGTGTTAAGCAGCAAAAAAGAGGAGGCAAGGGTAAATCTGGTATTAAAACTAGAGATGAAGACTCTGTAGTACAAACATTATCTGTTAATACTCACACTCATGTTTTATTTTTTTCTTCAGAAGGTCTTGTATATCGATTAAAAGCCTGGAAAATACCAGAAGGCACATCATCATCAAAAGGTAAGTCTGTATCAAATTTATTACAATGGAAAAATCATCAAAGTATAAGTTCTATAATGCCTTTTCCAGATGATATATCTGAAAAAAAAGATTATCACCTAATATTTGTTACCAGCAACGGCAAAATAAGAAAAAATAATCTTGAAGATTTTAGCTCAATTAATGCTGCTGGAAAAATTGCAATGAAACTAGACCAGGATGATAAAATCGCAGGTGTTCAAATTTGCAGAAATGATCAAGATATTATTTTAAGCACAAATTCGGGAAAATCTATTAGGTTTGAATCTAGTAAACTTAGGGTTTTCAAAGGAAGATCTTCAAAGGGTATAAAAGGCCTTAATTTAGCTCAAGGGGATAAAATAGTATCTTTATCAATTATTGACCATGTTAAACATTCGTCAAAATCTAAAAAAGTTGATAAAAATAAAGTAGACAAATTTATACTTTCGATCACTGAAAATGGTTATGGAAAAAGAACACCTCATACTGATTACAGAGTTACAAACAGAGGAGGAAAAGGAATTATTAATATTGTTACATCACAAAGAAATGGAAATGTTTCATCATCATTTCCTGTTTCAGCAGAGGACGAAATTATTATTTCAACAGACAAAGGCAAGGTAATTAGAACTAATGTTAAAGAAATTAGAATAGCTGGTCGAAATACACAAGGTGTAAGAATTATTAAACTTTCCGACAATGAAAAAGTTGTATCAGCAATTAAAATTGATGATAATTTTATTTAATTAAATGAAAAATGTAGCAATATATCCTGGAACTTTTGATCCTATTACCTACGGACATATAGACGTTATTAAAAAGGGTGTAAATCTATTTGATAAATTAATAATCGCCGTTTCTGATATTGGAGACAAAAACCATCTATTTACTACAGATGAAAGAATAAAACTTGTTAAAAATTCTTTGTATAGGGATTTGAAAATTAAATCAAAAAAAATTACCGTTATAAAATTTTCGTCTTTAACAACAACATTATGTCAAAAATATAAATCTAATATTATATTGAGGGGATTACGAGCTGTTTCTGATTTCGAGTATGAATTCCAACTTGCCGGTATGAACAGAAAACTTAATGAAAAAATTGAGACGATTTTTTTAATGTCAGATGTTGATAATCAAGTAATATCCTCTAGACTAGTGAAGGAAATAGCAACATTGAAAGGAGATTTAAAAAAATTTATTACAAAAAGTGTCATTAAAGAAATAAAAAAAAAAGTATGAAATTTTTAATTAATTTAACTTTTATTTTTATTATTATTAATTTTTCAAACATTAATGCAAAGGAGAATATTATGATTTTAAAATTAAAAAATGGAGAAGTTAAAATAGAACTTTTTCCAGATAAAGCGCCTAATCATGTAAACAGAATAAAAGAACTAGCTAATTCAGGAAAATACGATAATGTTGTTTTTCATAGAGTAATAGATGGTTTTATGGCTCAAACTGGAGATGTTCAATTTGGTAATTCAGGTGATAGTAATTTTAATCTGCAAAGAGCAGGAATGGGTGGATCAAATCTTCCAGACTTAAAAGCTGAGTTTAATGATATTCCTCATGAACGTGGTACTTTGTCAATGGCAAGATCTTCAGACCCAAATAGTGCAAATAGTCAATTCTTTATTTGTTTTGAAGCTGCACCACATCTTGATAGACACTATACAGTCTTTGGTAAAGTTATAGAAGGTATGGCCAATGTTGATAAAATTACTAAAGGAGACGGTCCCAACGGTTCAGTTTCAAACCCAGATAAAATTATTAGTTTTAGATCAGAGTAACTCTATAATTAATGGCATTAAAAAAATTTTCTTTTAGTGTCATTAAACAAGACGGATTTGCACGAGTAGGGAAAATTACTACCCACAGAGGAGAAATAGATACACCTGTATTTATGCCTGTTGGTACACAAGCAACAATTAAAGGTGCATTTATTAAAGATATTTTAAACACTGGTGCACAAATTATTTTATCAAACACATATCATTTAATGATTAGACCAGGTGTAAATAGAATTTCATCGCTTGGGGGTTTACATCAATTTATGAATTGTCCTTTACCAATATTAACAGACTCTGGTGGATTTCAAGTGATGTCACTTTCTAAGCTTAACAAGATTGACAGAGAAATTGGTGCAATTTTTAATTCTCATATTGATGGAAAAAAATTTATCTTAAGTCCTGAAGAAAGTATAAAAATACAATTAGGGTTAAATTCTGACATCCTAATGGTTATGGATGAATGTCCAAAAAAAACAAATAATTATGATTTAATAAAAAAGTCAATGGATCTTTCTATGTATTGGGCGGAAAGATCAAAAAAGAAATTTGGCAATAATCCTCACAAAGCTTTATTTGGAATTATTCAAGGTGGTTTATTTAATGATTTGAGACAAAAATCTTTGAATAGTTTAAAAGAAATTGGTTTTGATGGATATGCTATAGGTGGTTTAGCTGTAGGAGAAAGTCAAAAAGAAATGTTTGATGTTCTCGATGGATTAAAAAACATTATGCCATTAGATAAGCCAAGATACTTAATGGGGGTAGGTACACCCTCAGATATTCTTGGTGCAGTAAGCAAAGGTGTAGATATGTTTGACTGCGTTATGCCAACTAGATCTGGAAGAACTGGCTTAGCTTTTACATGGAAAGGAAAAATTAATATTAGAAACTCAGAATGTAAGTCAGATAACTCCCCGTTAGACGAAAATGTTACAAATTTTGACCTTAATAAATATACAAAAAATTACTTAAATCACTTATTCAACACAAACGAGATGCTTGGATCTATGTTGCTTACATTGAATAATATCAACTTTTATCAAGAGCTTATGCGTGAAATAAGAAAAAATATAAAAAATGGCACTTTTGAAGATTTCTACAATAAATATATACATATTTTATAATATTTCACGTTGATTAAAAAAAAAAATTCATTATAAGAACCCGCGTTGGGCCGTTAGCTCAGTTGGTAGAGCAATTCCCTTTTAAGGAATGGGTCGTTGGTTCGAGTCCAACACGGCTCACCATTAATTTACGAAATTGGTGGATACTTAATTATGATCTCATTAAGCCAGCCTTGAATATTTTTAATTCTGTTATCAGATGATGGGTGCGTGCTCATAAATTCTGGTGGTTCCTTTCCTTTGTTAGCCAGCTTCATTCTCTCCCAAATTTTTTCTGTTTCTCTTATGTCATATCCAGATAATGAAGAAAAAATCATACCAAGATAATCAGCTTCACTTTCTTGTTTTCTATTAAATGGATTCATTATTCCAATAGATGAAATTAAACCTACTGTATCCATTCCTGTTGATCTATTAATTTGACTCAATGCACCACCACTAAAAATATCAATTAAGCTTGTACTGGTTTGAAGTAAAACGCTTCTGCTAGCTCTTTCAACAGAGTGTTTAGCGACTGCATGAGCAATTTCATGGCCCATTACTGCTGCAAGACCATTTTTGTTTTTTGTAACATCAAGTATACCTGTATATACAGCAATTTTACCACCAGGCATACACCATGCATTTTTCTTTTTGCTTTCTATAAGAATATATTCCCAATCAAAATTAGCTGTTGGATTTTTTATATTTTCTTTACTAAAATAATCATTAACAGAAAATTCAATTCTCTTACCAATTTCCTTAATCTCGTTTAATGTTCTTAAATCATCACTCATTTTTTCTTTTTCTTTTACTTTTTCATATATTGCTGCAGCTTGGGCATTTAATTTCGACTCTGGAATGAGTTTTAACTGTTTTCTATCAGTAATTGGAGCAGTTGCACATGAATGAAGTCCAAAAGACAAGCAACTACAGCCAATAAGGTTAATAAATTTTCTTCTATTCATTAATTGATATTTTTAATATAGATAAATATAAATTCAACCATGAACCTTAATAATAAAATTTTAATAGTACTATTTATTATTGCTATATTTTTTGTTATTTATTCAAGTTATAATTAATATGTCTACATTTAAAAGAAAAAGAATATCATTTTTTGCTAAATTAAGAAATTATTTTATTACAGGCATTGTTGTTCTTATACCAATTGGTTTAACTTTATATTTAACTAAATTTATAATTGATGTGTCTTCAAATTTACTTCCTAAAGAAGTAAATCCTAATTTCTATTTACCTTTTAATATTCCAGGTTTAGAAATCATTGTTACAGTTATTTTTATAACAATAATTGGTGGTTTATCATTATCATTTATTGGAAAAAAAATATTACAAATATTCAATGATCTTTTAAAACGAATACCAATTTTAAGAACTATATACTCTGCCATTGGTCAATTAACAGAAACATTTGCACCACAAGATAAATCGCAAAAGAAAAGTGTTGTATTAGTGGAGTATCCTAGAAAAGGAATTTGGGCAGTAGGCTTTGCAACCAAGGATAATGAGGGTGAAATTGCTGAAAAAACTAACTCAGACTTAGTTAATGTTTTTGTTCCAACTACACCAAACCCTACTAGCGGCTTTTTGCTTATGTTTCCCAAGAATGAGGTTAAATATTTAGATATGACCTTCGAAGAAGCTTCTAGATTTATAGTTTCAGCTGGAACAAGTGAAAAAAAAAATAATTAAATTAATTCATTAATTATATTTGCACGATCATAAAGTTTTAATAATGAATTATATTTCGACAGATTTATATTTTCCTTTTCAATAAATTTAATTTCTTTCTCCGCCAATTGAAATAAATCTTCATTTATTATCGGATCAGCTAACCTAAAAGTTTTTTGACCGCTTTGTTGAAAGCCTAAAAGATCACCATAACCTCTGAGTTTAAGATCTTCTTCTGCAATTAGAAAACCATCATTAGATGATTTTAAAATTTTTAGTCTCTTTCTTGCATTTTCACTTAATGAGGATTTAAATAGAAGAATACATGATGATTGTTTTTCTCCTCTTCCGACTCTGCCTCTTAATTGATGCAGTTGTGATAAACCAAATTTATTTGAGTCTTCAATGACTATACATGTTGCATTTGGAAAATCTATACCAACCTCGATGACTGTTGTAGAAACAAGAATTTTAACTTTGTTATGTAAAAATTTATTTAAAATTTCTTCTCTATCACTTTTATCTATTGATCCATGTATCAATCCAACTTCATTTTTAAATATTTTATTTAAATATTTATATCTTACAACAGATGACTGATGATCGATTTTTTTAGATTCTTCTATTAATGGGCAGACCCAAAAAACTTGGTTATCATTTTTAATTTCTTTTTTTATAAAATTAATTACATCATTAATCTTATTAACATCTTTAGTGTAGGTATTAATTTCTTTTCTATTTTTTGGTTTTGATTTAATTAATGTAATATCCATATCACCGTAAAGGGTCATCATCATTGTCCTAGGTATAGGAGTGGCAGACATAACCAACACATCAGAGTTTGCATCACCTTTTTCTGATAATCTTTTTCTTTGATTTACACCAAATTTATGTTGCTCATCAACAATAATTAGTCCCAATTTTTTAAATTTTATTTTTTTTTGAAATAGAGCGTGAGTACCAAATATTATTTTAATATTATTATTTTCTAAATTGTTTAAAATATCTTTTCTTTCTTTGTGTTCAGTTTTTCCTGTTAATAAATTTGCTTTAGCACTGTCTTTAAATACCTTTTTGTATAATTTAAAATGTTGCTTTGCCAGTATTTCAGTTGGAGCCATAAATGCAACTTGATAGTCATTTAAAATAACATTTTGTGCAGATATTAATGCTACAATAGTTTTACCAGTCCCTACATCACCTTGAAGAAGTCTAAACATTCTTTGATTAGACGAAATATCATTATTAATTTCATTAATTGCATTATTTTGATCTATAGTTAACTTAAATCCGATTTGTTTTTCTACAGAATTTGTTAATGAAAACTTTATTTTTTTAGGTAATTTTTTTTTTCTTTTAAATTTTTTTTTGATATTTGAATTAATTAAAAATGTTGATAATATTTCATCAAATATAAGTCTGTTAATACATTTTTTTTCATCATATTCTTTTTTTGGATTGTGTATATTGGTTATAGCTTCATTCCAACTAATGTTATCAAATTTTTTTAAAATCTCTGTACTTAACCATTCGTTAATTGTTGGTAACTTACTTAAAGCTTCAACAATTGTCTTACTAAAAACATTATGAGAAATACCCTCTGTAAGACTGTAATTAGAATGTATTTTTTTTATTTTATTTTTGTCTGTATTGACATGTGTTGGATTAGTTACTTGGTATCTTCCTTTAAAAAAACCTATTTTACCACTTATGGTAACAAGTTTGTTTAGTGGAAGAATTTTTTTAATATACCCCTCATAAGAATTAAAAAATATGCAGTCTAATTTTCCAGTATTATCAGAGCATATTACTTTATTAGGAAGATTTCTTACTCTAGGAAAATTATACTTCTCGACCATTATTGTAACTGTTTGAATTTTCCCTATGTGAAGGTCCTTAATTTTAGTTTCTATTGATCTATCAATATATTTAGATGGTGTACTTAAAATTAAATCAAAAATTGTATTTATATTTTTACGCTTGAATTTAGTAGCTAAGGATTTTCCAACTCCTTTTAAAATAGAAATATCTGATAAAAGATATTCATAATTATTCATAAATAAAATAAATATAGAATTATGAAAATAAATAAAGATGATATTAAAAAAAGAATTATCTATAGAGCTTCATACAGGGGTACTAAAGAAATGGATGTGCTAATATCATCATTTGTAAAGAGTATTATCAACAAATTAAATGAAGAAGAGCTTTTAGAATTGGAAAAATTTGTAAATTTGAGTGACGAGGATTTAATAAAATTAAATAAAAACTTCAGCAATGTTACAGAACAAATTCAGACTAAGATCTACATGAGTTTTTATAATTATAAGCCATTTTGATGGCGGAGAGACTGGGATTCGAACCCAGGAAAGAGTTGCCCCTTTGCCGGTTTTCAAGACCGGTGCTTTCAACCACTCAGCCATCTCTCCGTTTGAATAATCTTTTATTGTTAAAAAATGAATATGCAAGAAGAAAATCTATCTATATAAACTATATAGCATCTAAATTTATGTCATCTTTTAATAAAGGTATTCTTTACATTGTTATTGGTTCATTTTGGTGGGGTGTTATAGGCGTAATCTATTTTAGATCTTTATCATTTGTTGGAAATATTGAGCTTGTATTACATAGAGTGGTTTGGACTTCGCTTATGTTAATTGTAACAGTAGTTTATTTATCAAAATGGAACAAAATAAAAAAAATAATAAAAAAAAAAGAAAATATTTTTTATTTGGGAATTACTGGATTCCTAATATTTGTAAATTGGTCTGTTTGGATTTTCGCTGTTTCAACAAATCAGATTGTAGATGCAAGTTTTGGATATTTTATTATGCCAATATTAAGTGTATTATTTGGTTATATATTTTTTAAAGAAATACTTAATAAATTAAGAGTCTTTTCAATAATTTTAACTTTTTTTTCTGTAGTTTATTTGTTTTATTTTTATAAAAATTTTCCTTGGATTGGTTTAACCGTAGGTCTCTCTTGGTCACTTTATAATGTATTTAGAAAAAAAATTGATGTTGAAGTTGATTTAGGTCTTTTAATTGAATCGTTATTAATTTTACCGTTTGCATTAATAGCTTTTTATTTTGTGTACGATTCAGGTAATTTAGATTTTGGTATAAACTCAATACAATTATCTTTAATTTTGACATTGGCAGGTCCCATGACGGTGATTCCATTGTTTTTCTTTGTTAAGGGAGTTCATCTTGCTGGATTAGGACCTTCGGGAATGTTATTTTTTATTACGCCCACTTTTCAGTTTATTTTGGGATTATTCCTTTACAATGAACCATTTGATACATACAGGCTAATAGGTTTCATTTTAATATGGGTTGCTGTAATAATATATTTGTTTGACTTGTATGAAAAAAATTAAATTTAAATTATTATTTATATTATATTTTTCGTTGCTACCATTATCAGCCTATTCAGAAACTTTTGATCAATGGAAAATAAATTTTACAAAATATGCTACAAAACAAGGAGTTAGTGATGAAACTCTGTCCTCAATCATAAAAAATTTAAAATTTTTACCTAAAGTAATTGAATACGACAGATTTCAACCTGAATTTTATGAAGATACTTCAACTTATATTGGTAAAAGAGCAAACAACAAAAAAGTAGGTATTGGAGTACTTACATATAAAAAAAATACATACTTAATTAATCAAGTTGAAAAGAAATTTAATGTAGAAAAAGAACTGTTATTATCACTAATGGGCATAGAGACAAATTTCGGCAAATATCTTGGAAAAATGGATATACTTTCATCGTTAGCCACTCTAAGTTTTGATAAAAGAAGAAGTGAGTTTTTTACAAAGGAATTAATTATAGCATTAAAGCTAATAGATGATAAAAAAATTAATGCTGATGAATTGTATGGATCGTGGGCTGGAGCATTTGGAAACTTTCAATTCATGCCTTCAACAATTTTAAATAACGCAATAGATTATAATAATGACAATCAAATTGATTTAAAATCAGCAGAAGACTCATTTGCATCTGCAGCTAATTATTTATCAAAAATGGGATGGAGTACTAAAGATAAATGTTTTTCAAAAATAGTATTAGATGAAAAAATTCCTACAAAATATTTAAATTATTCGGCAAGAAAAATAAAATACAAAAAAAAGCTTTCTTTTTATAGAAAATATATCAAAAATTATTCAAGTGAATTAGGTGATGATAATCAATTAGTTGCTATAATAACACCTGATAAAGAAATTGTTGAGAACTCAAATCTATACTCACCTGCTTATCTTATTTATGATAATTATGAAATAATTTTAAAATGGAATAGGTCACTTAGATTTGCACTTGCAGTTTGTACTTTAAAGGATAAATTTAGAAATGAATTATAAATATATTTATATCATTATTTTTCTTTTTGTAACAACATGTGCTGATCAAAATTTTGGAAATAAAAAAATTTCAAATCCGCAGATTGTCACAAAATATTCAAATCAAGGATTTACATTAATTTATACAGATGAATTGTTTAAAAAAAAGATAATTAACAAAAAATTAAACGATAGAGATTTGCTAGTATTTCAAAAAAATTTAAAAAAAAATACAACTGTTAAAATAACTAATCAGCTTAACAATAAATCTGTTATTGCAAAAGTTAAAAGTAAATCAAAATATCCAAATTTTTATAACTCTGTTATTTCAAATAGAATTGCGATAGAAATAGATTTGAATTTTGATGAACCGTTTATACTTATAGAATCTGTAGATCAAAATTCAGTTTTTTACGCAGGTAAAGCAAAGACTTTTGATGAGGAAAAAAATGTTGCTGATAAGGCTCCTGTTGAAGGAGTAAATATTGTAAATATTTCAACTTCTAACGAAAGTAAAAAAAAAGACATAAAAATATCAAAAAAATTCAATTATATAATTAAAATTGCAAGTTTTTATTATAAAGACTCTGCAAAACTGGTAAAAGAAAGAATAATGGCTGAAACAAATATAAAAAATGTAAATATAGATCAATTGTCAATAAACAATTTTAGACTTTCGATTGGCCCGTATAAATCACTCAAACATTTAAAAAATGACTTTGAAGCAATGGAAAACCTTTATTTTGAAAATTTAGAATTAATTAAACAATGAAAAAAATATTACTAATTCTTTTTATAATTTTTAACTTTTCAACATTAAAAGCAGCCGAATTTAATATTGATGCTAAAACTGCAATTTTACAAGATTATTTATCTGGTGAAATACTTTATGAAAAAGATGCAGATATGTCGATATATCCTGCCTCGATGACTAAGATTATGACTTCCATAATTGCATTTGATTTAATTAAAAAAGGTCAACTAGATTTGGATGAAAAATTTATAGTCTCTGAAAATGCATGGAGATTAGCTAATGCTGGATATTCATCTATGTTTATAATGGTTGGAGATGAAGTATCAGTTGAAAATCTACTTAGAGGAATAATTGTGGCTTCTGGGAATGATGCATGTGTTACATTAGCAGAAGGTATTGCGGGATCTGAGGAAGAATTTGCAGTTATGATGACCTCTAAAGCTCAAGAGATAGGAATGTATAATACTAATTTTTCAAATGCCTCAGGTATAAATGATCCTGATAATTATTCAACTGCTAGAGATATATTGATAATGTCAGAATATTTAATTAAAAATTTTCCAGATTTTTATAAATATTTTGCTGAAAAAGAATTTACTTGGGATAGAACTGGTGGTGATCCAATAACTCAAGGTAACAGAAACCCTCTTTTATACAAAAATATGGGGGCTGATGGAATCAAAACTGGTTATCTTGCAGTTGAAAAATATTCACTTGCTTCATCTTTAGTTAGAAAAGGAAGACGTTTAATAGCAGTAGGTAGTGGTTTTAACTCTAAAACTTCTAGATCTAAACAGTCAGCTAGACTTTTAACTTATGGTTTGACTAATTTTGACACCATAGAAATATATAATAAAAATAACTCATTTTACGAATTAGATGTTTGGCTAGGTAAAAAAAATACTGTAAAGACGCATTTTGATACCAATGTTTACAAAACAATCCAAAAGGCAAGATTAAGATATCTTAAAGTAATTCTTAACTATGATGGACCACTAAAAGCTCCGATAATTAAGGATCAGAAAGTTGGTGAAGTGAAAATATTTTACAAGGATGATTTAATAGAAACTTTAGACTTGTTAGCTTCAGAAAACATTCAAGAAGTTAATAAATTTACAAAATTAGTGAGATCAATTAATTTTTTAATATGGGGCGATGTTTAAGAAAAAACCTCTTATTGTGTTTGAAGGTATAGAGGGATCCGGCAAAACAACCTTAATTGACCATGTCGCTAAAAATCTTAAAAAAAAAAAATTAAAATTTATCAAAATTAGAGAACCTGGAGGAAATAATAATTCTGAACTAATTCGAAAATTAATTCTAAATAAAAATAATAAGTTTAATTCATTTACTGATCTAATGCTTTATTTTGCTGCGAGAAACGAAAATATTCATAAGGTTATAAAAAAAAATTATAATAAAAAAATAATTTTAATGGATCGTTTTACAGACTCAACACTTGCATATCAACATTACGGGATGGGATTAGACAAAAATTTAATTGATAAAATAAATAAAATTTTACTTAAGAAAATTAAACCCCGAGCTGTATTTGTAAATGTAGTGTCTGAAAAAAATTTAAAAAAGCGTCTTAATTTAAGAAAAAATAAAAATAGATATGATAATTTTAATATCAATTTTTATAAAAAGGTTCAAAGAGGTTTTTTAAAATTATCTAAAAATAGAGACAATTACTTTATAATTGACTCTAATAAAAAACTTGATGAAAACAAAAATATTGTCTTAAATAAAGTGCTAAAATTGATCTTTTAATGTTAAACTATAATTTAAAATTATTTTCATATAATGATTTATTTAATCATTTTGTACATCTTGATTTAAATAAAAAATTACCTTCAAAAATATTATTAGTTGGTCAAGAAGGCATAGGAAAAACTACCTTTGCAATGCACTTTATTAATTACTTATTTTCTAAAAAAGAAACCACCCATTACAATATTACAAAAAATCTTATAAATAGTTCCAGTAAATCCTTTGGTCTAGTTAATAATCTTTCGCATCCAAATTTTTTTTATATTTCTAAAGTTGTTGGAAAACAGAATATAGATATTGATCAAGTGAGAAATATGATTAATTTTTTGAATAAGTCATCATTTGATAATAAAAAAAAAATAATTTTTATAAATGGCGCAGAAGATTTAAATTTGAATTCATCAAATTCCTTATTAAAAAGTTTAGAAGAGTCAAGTGATCAGAATTTTTTTATTCTTACACAAAATGTTAATAGAAGAATTTCAGATACTATTAAATCTAGATGCTTAACATATCAATTATATTTTGATTATACGCACAATAAAAATATTATTGATGATTATTTTAAAAAAAACCTATATGATGAATTAAATGATGATTTTAAATCAATAAAAGTATCTCCGAGTTTCTTAATCAATCATATTATCTTTATTCAAGAAAACGAATTAGAATTGAAATCTTCTGATGTTAAAAAAGTAATTCACTATATTATTGATAATAAATCATATATTAAAAATAGCTTTATAATTAATAATTTTCAAATTTATATTGAAATATATTTTATGAAAATGTATTCAAAAACTAAAGACTATAAATATTATGATAGTTTTCTAAAATCAATTTCTGAAAATCATTTGAATATGAAATTTAATTTAGATTTAGATAGCTATTTTATTCAATTTGAGAATAAGTATTTTAATATTTAAATTTACATTTATATGAATAAAAATTATTATATAACAACTCCAATTTATTATCCATCAGCCAAACCACATATGGGTCATGCATATTCAAGTATTGTTGCAGATTTTTTTGCAAGATTTAAAAGAATTAATGGATATAAAGTATTTTTTTTAACAGGTACAGACGAACATGGTCTTAAAATCCAAAGAGCTGCAGAAAAAAATAAAAAAAAACCTTTAGAGTTTTGTGACGAAATAAGTCAAACTTTTAAAGAATTGTCAAAAACACTTAATTTGTCTAACAATGAATTTATAAGAACAACTGAATTGAGACATCATGAATCTGTTAAAAAATTATGGAATATACTAGAAAAAAAGGGAGAAATTTATCTTTCACAATATTCTGGCTGGTATTCAGTCTCAGATGAAGCATTTTATAGTGATGAAGAAATTGAGAATAAAAATGGAACAAAAGTTTCCAAATCATCTGGTTCTTTGGTTGAGTGGGTTGAGGAAGAATCTTATTTTTTTAAATTATCAAATTGGCAAGAAAAATTGCTTAAGTTTTATGAAAAAAATCCTAATTTTATTTTACCAAAATCAAGAAAAAATGAAGTTGTTAGTTTTGTAAAATCAGGTTTAAAAGATTTATCAGTAAGTAGAAAATCATTCTCATGGGGAATTCAAGTTCCAACAAATAAAGATCATGTCATATATGTATGGTTAGACGCATTAACAAATTATATCAGCGCTTTAAATTATCCTGATACAGACAATAATTTGTATAAGAACTATTGGCCAGCAGATTTGCATATGATTGGAAAAGATATTCTAAGATTTCATGCAGTATATTGGCCTGCGTTTTTACTTGCTGCCGATTTACCAACACCAAAACGTGTGTATGGACATGGTTGGATTCTTTCAGGAGAAGAAAAAATGTCAAAATCAAAAGGAAACATTTTAGACCCACTAGAAATTATAAATGATTATGGTTTAGATCAATTAAGATACTATTTATTAAAAGAAGTTTCTTTTGGTAATGATGGAAATATCTCAAAAGAAAAATTAATATCATGCATAAATAGTGATTTAGCAAATAATTTTGGAAATTTATGTCAAAGAGTTTTATCTTTTACAGAAAAAAATTTATCTTTAATAGTTCCAAATCCTGAAAATTTCAACAATGATGACCTCAAAATTTTAAATAATTTTACAAATAACTATAATGAATTAATTGAATTTGTTGATAATCAAAATATTAACTCATATATGAATTTTATAGTAGACCAGATGTTTAATGGAAACAAATATTTTAATGATCAAGAACCATGGAAAAAGAAGAATAATCAAAAAAGGTTAAATACTATTATCTATACTTCATTAGAGTTAATAAGAAAAATTTCAATATTATTATATCCTGTAATTCCAAATGCCTCATTGAAAGCACTGAATATTTTTAATATTAAAGAAAAAATGATAAATATTGAAACGATTACTAATAATAAATTCCTAAATCCAGGTGAAAAAATTAATAAAATAAACATTTTGTTTAATAAAGTAGATTCAAATGATTGATTCGCATTGTCATTTAGATCATGAATACTTAATTGAAAATATAAATGAAGTAATTATAAGATCAAAACAAACTGGAATTACTAAGTTACTTACAATATGTACTAATCTTAAAAGTTTTGAAAATATTAAACAAATCATAGACATTGATCCGATTATTTATGGTACTTTTGGAATTCACCCTCATGATGCAGATAAAAATTTGATATCTATTTCAAAAATTGTAGAGAATTCAAAATTTTCAAAAAAGATTATTGGAGTAGGAGAGACAGGTTTAGATTTTTATTACAATAACAGTGATAAAATCAATCAAATTAAAAGTTTTGAAAACCATATTGAAGCATCTTTAGATTTAAATTTACCTATAATTGTTCATTCTAGAAATGCAGAAAAAGAGACTTATGATATTTTGAATAATTTAAGAAACAGAAATCTTAAAATTTTAATGCATTGTTTTACCGGATCGACTGAGTTTGCAAAAAAATTGCTGCAATTAAATTGTTATTTTTCTGCAAGTGGTATAATTACTTTTAAAAATTCTTCAGAATTAAGAGAGACTTTTTCATTTATTCCTAACGAAAAATTAATTGTTGAAACAGACAGTCCTTTTTTAGCTCCAATTCCTATGAGAGGAAAAAAAAATGAACCTAGCTTTATTAAATACACATTACAAAAGCTTGCTGAAATTAAAAATAATTCCATAGACAGTATGGATAAAATTACCACGGATAATTTCCACAATCTTTTTTCGTTTAAATGAAATTAAAGTTTACTATATTGGGAAGTGGAAGTTCACTAGGCGTTCCAAGAATTGATGGGAATTTTGGAAATTGCAATCCTAATAATAAGAAAAACTATCGCACAAGGTGCTCTGCTTTATTAAGTGCAAAAAATTTTAACTTATTAATAGACACATCTCCAGATATACGCCATCAATTCTTACAAAATAAAATTAAGTCTTTAAATTGTGTTTTTTATACACATCAACATGCAGATCAAACTCATGGAATTAATGATCTAAGATATTTTTATTTAAAGACGAGAAGACAAATTCCAGTATACGCTAATAAAGCTACCTCTAAATTTTTGTTAAATTCATTCGAATATTGTTTCAATAATACTAGTAGTTTTTATCCCCCTATAATGAAATTATTTAATTTAAAAAAAAAACATACTTTTCTTAAAAATAAAATTATTATAAAATCTTTTGACGTAAAACATGGGTCAATAAATAGTGTATGCTATACAATTAATAATAAGATTGCATATGCCAGTGATGTTAGTTTCATAAATAAAAAAAATTACTCACAAATTTATAAACTTAAATATTTTATAATCGATTGTCTAAGAGAAGAAACTCACCCATCTCACTATAATTTAGATCAAATATTATCTTTAATCAAAGAGATAAAACCAGAAATTACGATTTTAACAAATTTACATAACTCATTGGATTATGAAAAACTTAAAAAAAAGTTGCCAAAATCTGTATTTCCTGCTTATGATGGAATGAAATTATTCTTGAATTAGCTCCTCTATTCTAGAAGTAATTTTTTTTGATCTAGGATTTGTTAATGAAGAATAGGTATCAGCTATTTTGCCTTCTCTATTTATCAAAATTTTATGAAAATTCCATTTAGGCTTAGCTGCGGGTCCATAATTTTCAAGTGCCCACTTATAAATTGAAATTGCCGTTTCTCCTTTTACATCAGAAATTTCTGTTATTGGAAAAGTTATATTAAAATTAAATTCACAAAATTCTTTCACTTCTTCATTATTTTTTTTTTCCTGATTGAATGAATTTGATGGAACACCTAAAACAATAAAATTATTATTCTTATACTTTTCCCAAATATATTGTAAATCATCATATTGTTTTGTAAAACCACAATAGCTAGCTGTATTAACTAACAAAATTACATTATTTTTAAATTCTTTTAAATTTAATTGATTTCCTGAAATATCTTTAATACTGAAATCATAAAATGTTTTTTCATAATTTGCAGATGAATTATTTTTAAAAAAAATCATTATTAATAATATAAAAATATATATCCTGAATTTCATTATGGTTATTTATTTGGTGTAAGTAGTATCAGGAAATAACCAAATAAAGTCGATAATAATGACCCAGTTAAAACGCCTATTTTAACTCCATCCATATATTGTACATTTTCTATAAATGCCAAATTTCCTACAAATAAACTCATTGTAAAACCAATGCCAGTTAACACTCCTACACCATAAAAATTATACCAATTTGAGTGAGAGGGCAGTTCTGCAATTTTAAATTTTATTGATATATAGGAAAATAAAAATACACCAATCTGCTTTCCTACAAATAATCCTAACAAAATACCTAATGGAACTTTATCTAACAAAGAACTAAATGATAATCCCTCTAAGGAAACACCTGCATTAGCAAATGCAAATAACGGCATTATTCCAAATGCTACATATGGACTAATTCCGTGCTCTAATTTGATTAACAATGAAAAGTCTTTTTCTTTTTTCCTGTGTGGAATAGTCATTGCCAATAAGACACCTGCTATTGTTGCATGAATTCCTGAATTGTGTGTAAAATCCCAAAGCAAAATTCCAACTATAAGGTATGGTAGAAACTTTTTAATATTAAATTTATTCAACAATAGTAAAACAATAAATGAAATTAACATCAAAGATAAATATTTTATATTTAGGTCACCAGAATAAAAAATTGCAATAATTAATATTGCACCCAAATCATCGATTATGGCCAAAGCTGTTAAAAAAACTTTTAGTGAAAGTGGAACTCTCGATCCAAGTAAAGATAAAACACCTAAAGAAAAGGCAATATCAGTTGCAGATGGTATAGCCCATCCATTCAAAGTAATGGGATCATCAATATTTATTAGAATATAAAATAATGCTGGAACCAACATACCTCCAACAGCACCAATTATAGGTAACATTGCTTGTTTAATATTAGACAATTCACCCTGAATAAATTCTCTTTTTATTTCCAAAGTAACAAAAAAGAAAAATATTGCCATTAAGGCATCATTTATCCAATGTAATACACTTAATTTTAAACCAAAATTATTAATTCCTATAAATATATATCGATTAAGTGAATCAAAATATAATTCTGCGTAATTAGAATTGCTTATTATTAATGCAATAATTGCTGAAAAAAGTAAAACCAAGCCACTAGCTGCCTCCAATTTAAAAAACCATTTAAAAGAATTGGTTATATAATTAATCATTTAGTTAACAAGATCTTTAAAAAATAATGAAAGGTCTTTTAATGATTCATAAAGATTATTCAATAATGTATCTAGACCAGGGATATAATTATTTAATTGAATTTTAAATGTATCTAATAAAATAATTAGGGCTATAATTGATATAATAAATACTAAACTATTTTTAACTATTTTTGGATTATTTTTATTTTTTTTCAATTTGTCACTAATTTTAACATCTTTAGAGTGTACTTTAGGACCCTTTTTTATATTTGTATTTGTTTTTTGCGCATCAATATAATCATTATCAAAATCATCTTTTCTAGATATATTTTTAGAAATTTCATCATTTAATTTAATTGTATTTTCATTTTTTTTGAAAAACCATTTATGGTTACAACTTCCACACTGTAATTCTCTTCCTTCTTCAGGAATTAAACTTTCTTCTAAATTAAATTTTTTTAAGCATTTTTCACAAGTTATTATCATAAAACAAATATATAGCAGATTCTGTTAAAAAAGCTTTTATTTTACCTCTATATATAGTTTGAAATTTAGTTTTTCTAATGTATTAGTACTCTCTTCGGGGCGTAGCGCAGCCTGGTAGCGCATCTGGTTTGGGACCAGAGGGTCGCAGGTTCAAATCCTGCCGCCCCGACCATTTTATGAAAAAAGCAAAAATTTATAAACCATCTAAAACTGCAATGCAGTCTGGATTAAAAAAATTTGATAAATGGATATTAGAATTTGTTACTAATGATCCAACTATTAATCCATTAATGGGCTGGGAAAGTTCAGATGATACTTTATCAGAATTAAAATTAGAATTTTCGAGTAAAGATTTAGCCCTAGAGTATGCTAAAAAAAATAATATTGAATATGAATTAATAGAGCCACAAAAAAGAAAAATTTTAAAAAAATCGTATTCAGATAATTTTATAAAATAGAAATGTTTAGATTTTTTACTCTTAGGCATTGGTTTATATGGTCATGGATTGGATCTTTTGTAATTCTTTCTTCACTTTGGATACAAGTTAAAATTGATGTCAAAATAAATGAGTGGTTTGGTGAGTTTTATGATATGATCCAAAAGGCTTTAACAGCACCAAACGCTATAACAATCGAAGAATATTGGGCTAGTCTATTATCATTCATTACTTTAGCTGCTTTATATGTAGGTTTGGCTGTCTTGATCAGTTTTTTTACTTCTCACTATTTATTTAGGTGGAGAACAGCAATGGTTGAATGGTATCATAGTGTTTACGACAAAGCACGGAAGATAGAAGGCGCTTCGCAACGGGTTCAAGAAGATACAATAAAATTTTCAAGAATTATGGAGTCTTTGGGAACTAGTTTTATTGAAGCACTAATGATTTTAATTGAATTTATGCCTATTCTTTTTGGACTAAGTATTTCAATACCAATATTTTTTTTTGGTGATTGGGATTATGGTCTTATTGTAGGTGCTTTAATATGGTCAGTTGGTGGTACAGTTTTCTTAATTATTCTTGGGTTAATTTTAAGACTAGTTGGAGTTGAGTATGATTTGCAAAAAAAAGAAGCTGCTTATAGAAAAATTCTTGTAATAGCGGAAGATGATGGAACAGTAAGACCTAAAACACTAGAGGAGTTATTCGATGGAGTAAGAAATATTCATTTTTTAAGCTATATAAGGTACTTATATTTTAATATTGGAAGAATAGCCTATTTACAGGCAAATGTTTTATCAGCATATGTTTTTCTAGCCCCAGCAATTGTTGCTGGAGCAGTTACACTTGGTGTAATGCAACAAATTATACGAGCATTTGGAAGGGTGGAAGGATCAATGCAATATTTATTAAAAGCATGGCCCACAATTATTGAATTAGCTAGTGTTTATAAAAGATTAAGAGAATTTGAAGCAAAACTTAAATTTGTAGATGAAAAAGAACATGCTATAGATTAGTGAATGTCATTAGATAAAAATCTTATAGAAAGTTTAATAGATATTACATCAAAAGCATCTATTTCTTGTTACCCTTATATAGGAAAAGAAAATAAAACTATAGCAGATAAAGCGGCAACAGATGTAATGAGATATAATTTAAACAAATTAAATATAGAAGGTGAAGTAGTAATTGGAGAAGGTGAATTAGATGAAGCACCAATGCTATATATTGGTGAAAAACTAGGAAATCACAAAGGTCAAAAAATTGATATTGCCGTTGACCCAGTTGAAGGAACTAATTTTGTAGCAAAAAATCTACCAGGAGCAATTTCAGTATTAGCTATTTCTGAAAAAGGAAATTTATTTAAAGCTCCCGAAACATATATGAATAAAATTGCCTTTGGACAAAATGTTCCAAAAGATGTAGTCGATTTAGATAATGCAATTGAAAAAAATGTTAAAAATTTATCAGATTTTAAAAATAAAAAAATTGAAGAGATTTGTGTCTGTTTACTAGAAAGAGATAGACATATTGAAATAATCAATTCACTTAAAAAGATAGGAGCTAAAATTAAATTAATAAGTGATGGTGATGTAGCAGGTGCAATAATGGTTTCTGATAGCAAATATAATGTAGATATTTTTGTAGGTATCGGAGGAGGTCCAGAAGGAGTTATAGCTGCATCTGCTTTAGATGCAATGAATTGTAACTTTCAGGGCAGATTTATATTTGAGACAGAGGCAGATAAAACAAGAGCAAAAAAAATGGGTATTAAAGACTTAAATAAAAAATATGAAATCAATGAAATTGTAAAAGGCGACTCTATTTTTTGCGCAACAGGTATTACATCAGGAGATATTATCAATGGGATAGAACTGAACGGTGATTATTTTCATACCGAAACACTTGTTACACACAAAAGTCAAAATTTAGTAAATAAAATTCAAAAAAGATTTCCTTATAAATGATATCAATTAATGGAATTAATTGGAAAATGAACAATATTCCAGAACGATTAATTTTAAAACATAAACAAAATTTTAAAATTTCATATTTATTATCTAAAATATTCTTAGATAAAAATTACACAGATGAAGAAATATATAATTCCATTTCTAAAAATTTTCAAAATAAAATAGAATATAATAACAAAGATTTTGAATATGCTAGTTATCTACTAATAGACAATTTAAAAAAGAAAAAAAAAATACTTATTTTTGGTGATTATGATGTTGATGGTTATTCTTCAACATATTTATTATATGATTATTTTAAAAATCAAAATATAGATTGCAATTATTATATTCCTGATAGGCTAATAGATGGTTATGGACCAAATAAATTACTATTAAAAAAATTAATTAAAAATAATAATTATGGATTAATTATTTTCGTAGATTGTGGAACTAATTCAATTAATGAAATTAAATATTTAGAATATAAAGGATTAAGCGTAATAGTTATCGACCATCACCAAATTCATGATCATAAAAAATTTAAAAAATCTATTATCATAAATCCATTAAAAAATTCATTATTTAAAGATAGCAATTTGTTTTGTGCTACGTCTTTAGTTTATTTTTTTATTAAATATTTAATAAAAATTTTCAAAACAAAAAAAAAAATTGATTTAAACAAGTATTTATTTTTTGTAGCTATTGCAACAATTTGTGATCAAATGCCGCTAAGACACCTTAATAAATCAATTGTAATAAATGGCCTTCAAAATTTTAGTTGGAATAACTTTATTAATTTAAAAAAGTTAATTAAAGTGAATCATAAATTAAGAACATCAGATATTTCATTTACATTAGGTCCTATTTTAAACTCAGCTAGTAGACTTGGATATCCAAATTTACCTTTTAGATTTCTGATTGAAAATAAAAATACAATCATAAATAAAACTATTAAAAAATTATTAATGTTGAACGAAAAAAGAAAAAAAATTCAAAATAAAAATATTTATTTATTAAATATAAACGAAGATGAAAATAAAAATAAAATTATTTTTAAATTTAAAGAAAATATTAACGAAGGTCTTTTAGGAATTATTGCTGCAAAATTTGTTGAGTTTTATAATAAACCATCTTTTATATTAACCAATTCTGGAAATGTAATAAAATGCTCATCTAGATCTATAAATGGATATGACATTGGAAATATTTTTTATCTAGCTGCTAAAAAAAATATAATTATTAGGGGTGGGGGTCATTCTATGGCTGGTGGCTGCACTTTAAAAAAAGATAGATTAAATGATTTTAAAAATTTTCTTAACTTATATTATATTAAAAAATTTAATATATTTGAAAATATTAAATTTTATATAAGTGAACAAAAATTGGATTCACTTCTGAAGTTTGCAAAACAAGACCTGCAATATTTAGAACCCCTCGGCAACAATAATACTAGCCCTTTATTTTTCTTAAGAAGCAATAAAATTATTAAAATTAAAATAATTAACGATTTACATTTACAATTAATTATTAAAAATAAAAATAATAAATCTTGTGTATGCTTCGCTTTTCATTCAATTGGCACTAAATTAGGTCATCTGCTAATGAATTACAAAAATGAAATTGATCTAATTGTTCAAATTAATAATAAATTTATTCAAAAAAACAGTGATTTTAATTTAATTATTAAAGACGCAATAGCCTGAATAGCCTTGATTAAATTATTATTTTACAATAGAAGAGCGTTTTCTGGTCCCTTCGTCTATCGGTTAGGACACATGGTTTTCATCCATGAAAGAGGGGTTCGATTCCCCTAGGGACCGCCAAAATGACATATTTTGTATATTTAATAGTTTCAAATCTTAAAAATAACAAACAAATTTCATATGTAGGCTATACAAATAACTTAAAAAGAAGGGTTAAATTACACAATGAAGGAAAAGGCGCAAAGTTTACAAGAGGAAAAAAATGGAAGTTAGTTTATTATGAAAAATATGATTCAAAATCTACCGCATTAAAAGAGGAATTTAGGCTAAAGAAAAATTACAAATTAAGAAAAAAAATTATTAATAAAAAATGAAAATTTCAATTTTACTTCCATTTAAAGAAAATTTTTCACCAACCTATGCTGGTGCCGTATCATTATTTATAAATGACACTTTAAAATTAAGTAAATTTAGAAAAAATATTACTGTATATGGGTTTACCCATTATAAAAAAAAATTTAAAAATAAATATTTTAACATTGATATAAAAAAGAAATTTTTACAAAGTCAAAATAGAGATTACGTTAATAATTTTATTGAAATTGAAAAGAAAGATGAGTCAAATATTATTGAACTTCATAATAGACCAATTTATTTAAAATATCTTGTTAATGAATTAAATAATAAAAATTATATTTTATATTTTCATAATGATCCATTATCTATGTCCGGATCTAAAACAATAAGCGAGAGAATTTTTTTATTAAATAATTGTTACAGAATAATTTTTAATAGTAATTGGTCGAAAAAAAGGTTCTTACAAAAGATGAAGTCTGACGCAATTAATAGCGAGAAACTTTTAGTAATCAATCAATCAGCCACAAAACATAAAATTAATTTTAACAAGAAAAAAAAAATAATTACATTTGTTGGAAAATTAAATCGTTCAAAAGGCTATGATCTTTTTGGAAAGGCAGTGTTAAAAATATTAAAAAATTATAACGATTGGTCTGCTTATGTTATTGGAGATGAACCGAGAGATAAATTGGAATTTAATCATAAAAGATTGAATAAACTTGGTTTTAAAGAACATGGAGAGGTTATAAATATTTATAAAAAAACTAGTATCGCCGTTGTTTGTTCTAGATGGGACGAACCTTTTGGAAGAACTAGTTTGGAGGCCGCTGCTAATGGTTGTGCAGTTATAATTAGTAATAAAGGGGGTCTTCCAGAAACAATAACAAATGGCAGAATTTTAAAAAATTTAACTGTTAATGAAATATACAAAAATATTAAAGAATTAATTGTAAATAAAAAAGTAAGAATTAATTATCAAAAATTATCATATAATAATTTTTATTTATCGCATCAATATGTGTCAAAACAAATAGATGAAGTTAGAAATAATCTCTTAAAAATTAGTTCTCCATCATTACATTTTAAACCTTCTAACTTACGAATTTTACATATAACTAATTTTAACGAAAGACATAATGGAAGACTCTTTTTTAATACTGGAAGAAGATTGAATAATGGATTTATAAGATTAGGACATAGTGTACTTGAGTTTAGTGATAGAGATATCGTTAGTAGAGGAAAATCTATAAGAGATTTTTATGGAGCAAATACTCTTAATGACAAATTAATAAAAACTTGTTACCATTTTAAACCAGATGTAATTGTTTTAGGTCATGCTGATATGATATCCCAGGATGTCTTGCAAAGCTTAAAAAAAGATTATTCTAATCTCAAAATAACTCAGTGGTTTTTAGACCCCCTTAATAAAAATGGTCCTGATTATCATAAGAATAAAAAAAGAATTTTAGATAAATCCGATGTACTAGACTCAAGTTTTTTGACTACATCACCTGATGCAATTAATTTTTTTCCTAATCAATATAAAAGCTATTTTATCCCCAACCCATGTGATCAATCAATGGAAACCCTAGATAACTTTAAAAAAGACTGTTCTAATGATGTTTTTTTTGCATTAAGCCATGGTGTTCACAGAGGAACACTCAAAGGTAGATCAACAGATGATAGGGAAAAATTTATTAAAAACCTTATGGAAAAATGTACAAATATTAAATTTGATATATTTGGAATAAATAATGTTCAACCAATATGGGCAGACCAATATTTTAAAAATATTTCAAATTCTAAAATGGGATTAAATCTTAGCAGAGGATCACCTATTAAATATTACAGTAGTGATAGAATAACACAAATAGTTGGTAATGGACTTGTAACACTGATTGACGAAAAAACTGGTTACAATGATTTTTTTGATAAATCAGAAATGGTTTTTTATAAAAATATTTCAGATTTATCTGAAAAAATTGAAAAAATATCATCAGACGAAAACTTACGTAAGTCTATTGGCAAAAAAGGCAAATCTAAATATATGAAATACTTTAACTCGACACTTGTAGCTGATTTTATCATCAATAAAACCTTCAATATCAATAAAAAAAATAAATATTTATGGCATAAACCATAAAATGATTTCTATAGTAATACCAACTTATAACAACTTAGATTATTTAAAACTTTGTTTAAAAAGTCTCAAACAAAATTCAAATTATGACCATGAAATAATTTTACATGTCAACGACGGCTCTGATGGTACTTTAGATTTTGTAAATAATAATAATTATAAATATACAAAATCGGAAACTAATATAGGCCTTTGCTCGTCAATAAATATAGCTGCTAAATTAGTTTCAAATAAATATATTTTATACTGTCATGATGATATGTATTTTTGTCCTAAATGGGATTTAGTTTTGTTAAATGAAGTTAATTCAATTAGTCACGATAAATTTTATCTATCTGGAACTATGATTGAACCCTATTCGGGTCATATAGTTCATAATTTTGGAACTGATTTAAATAGTTTTAAAGAAAAAGAGTTATTATTAAAGTATAAAGATATAAATTTTTATGATCACCAAGGAACACATTTTGCACCTCATTTAGTATCAAAAAGAATCTGGAACATAGTAGGGGGATTTAGTGAAGAATTTAACCCCGGCATAGCATCTGATCCAGACTTTAATATGAAATTATGGAAGGAAGGTGTAAGAATATTTAAAGGTATTAATGATTTTAAAGTTTATCACTTTGGTTCTTTGACAACTAGAAAGAAAAAAAACTTTATACAAAACAGAGGAGATAAAACTTTTCTAAAAAAATGGGGTATTACAACAAATTTCTTTAAAAAACATTATTTAAGAACAAAAACAAAATACGATGGACCATTAACAGAACCTAAAGTAACCATTAGTTATATCCTTGGTCTTTTATCTTGTAAAATTCAATCTATTTTTACAATTTAATTTTATTTAGAGCATTATTTTTAAATAAATTAGCTTCTCTTATATACCTTCTGACCATTTGTGTTGATTTGTGTCCTGTCATAGCCATTATACTTCGTTCATCTGCGCCTGACTCAGCAGCTACCGTTGCAAAACCTGACCTTAAACTATGACCTGCAAAATTTTTATTTTCTATACCTGCTAAATTTAAATACTCTTTAATTAACAAGACTACAGATTGGTCTGTTAATCTTTTGTCGGTTAATGTGGAGCCTTTAGAAAATCTTCTAAATATAGGTCCTGATTTAATTTGCGATATTTCTAACCATTTTTTAAGATTTAATACTGGACAATAGTTTTCATTATTGAAATAGGGCAGTCCTTTGATCATACCTTCTCCATATTGATCAGTTTTTGATTTTTTTATGGTAATTTTAATTCCTTCTTGAACGAATTCCAAATCCTCATGATTAATGGAGATCAGTTCAGTTCGTCTAAAACCACCTCCAAAGCCGATTAAAATTATTGTTTTATCTCTGAGTTTTTTAATTTCTTCAATTTTTTGTTCATTTATTACATTAATTAATGATTTTAAATGATTGATTAATAATGGTTTTTTACCTTTTTGAATACTGCCTTTAACCCTTCTTATTCCCATTAAGTTTTCTACAATAATAGGATGTTTAGTATCTAGATAATGTCCTTTTAATTTGTGGACCATGCTTATTGATACCAATCTTCGTCTTAATGTACTTATTTTTGAGTTTTTCGAAAGATGGGTTAAGTATAACGATACTATTTTTGGTTCGGTTGGTAATGAATTCAAACCATGTTTTGCACAAAAAGCACCAAAATCTTTAAAGTCAGATTTGTAGGCTCTTAAAGTATTATTTGCCTTAGAAGTTTTGAGGTTATTTAAAGTTGCCTCATGTAAGAATTTTAACTCAGTTGTTAGTTCACTCATATATTTACTATTGATAACAATTAATTATCATTAGTAATATATTATGTGATTTTAGATGTCAATAGTTTAAATATAAAGAAATTATGGTTAATATTGATGGAGAAATTCCAAATATAATATTTTTATTAAGTGCTATCGGATTTTGGATTCTGGCTTATATTCACAATAAAAAGCATGGAAAAACAATAGAAACTTATTTCTTATCTATCCTGGCCATTTTGTTCTCATTAAGCTATTTTGGTTTAATATTTATGACCTAAAATACAAATATTTGAGTTATCCCCACTATTCAACCATGTTAAAAAGTCAATAAATACAACAATTAAGTGATTACATTTAGATCAAAGCTTTGATAAAGTATTTTTAACTTAAGAGGCAACTCTTAACTGGCCATTTGAGGAAAAACCGAGAGGTTCAAGCTCAGGGGGCAGAAAACTCTGCGTAGTAGCGCTAAAATCGTAGAGTGGTAGGCATGGCGGTAGCGCATAAAACGACGTGCCAAAACAACTGTTCTTTGCACCATAAAAAGTGCAAGGAAACAGGGGTTTTTCACTATTATGATCTTCAAAGGAACTCAATTTCAAATAAAAGTCTGGAAATACCTTAAAACTATACCTAAAGGTCAAATTAGAACTTATCTTGAGGTCGCGAAAGCTATAAAGAGACCAAAGGCAGTTAGGGCAGTAGCAAATGCTATTGCGAAGAACCCATATGCACCAAAAGTACCTTGTCATAGAGTAATAAGATCTGATGGTCGTTTAGGCGGTTATTCAGGTCTAGGAGGTATTAAAACAAAAAAAAAACTTCTGAAACTGGAAGGTATATCCTTCTAGAATTGTTTATTTTCAACGTTTTTTTCAAAAATGACTATAAATTAAGTTATTTTTTTTATTTCTCCTAATAGTTGAACTTATAATTAAATTATTCTTAAATTAGCCCCTTCTATGGCCGTTTAATCGCTATATTCTATAATTGCAAAGCTTAAGAATATTTACTTATTTTAAAGACATTTATAAGATTAAATTATCACTAAATTTCTTAAAATTTGAAA
>CACDSN010000001.1 GCA_902555465.1 uncultured Pelagibacteraceae bacterium | reverse complement strand
TTACAAATAACATTTTATAAATAGCAAAGAAAAATGGAATCTGGAGTAAAATGGGAAAACAACCACTCAAAGGATTTACTTTTTCTCTTCTATATAAAGCCATCATTTCCTGTTGTAGTTTTACTTTATCTTCCTTGTGAAGTTCTTTTAGTCTTGCCATTTCAGGCTGTAGCAGTTTCATACGCGCCATAGATTTAAAAGACATATTAGCAAGCGGAAAGAATGCAATTCTTATACAGACAGTAATTAGTATTATTGCAATTCCAAAATTACCTGTAAGTTTGTAGAAATAATCTATTGCAAAGAATAGATTTTTTACAAGCCAGTAAAACCAGCCCCAATCAATTACCAAATCAAATTTACTAATGTTTTGGTTTTCTGCATATCCATCAATAATATCAACCTCTTTTGCGGCAACAATAACTTTAAATTTATTTGATTTAGTCTCGTTTGCACCAACTACTGTTGGTTTATTTTCTATAAAACTTGCTTTAAATTTATTTTTGTAATCAAAATCAGCTCTAAATGATTTATTTTTTTCAGGCACAATGCTAGCAACCCAATATTTATCTACTATTGCAACATATCCTTCCTCTGCATTTTTTGAATATGATTTTTCTTCAATATCGTCATAGTCCTCCTCAACTAAATTACCATCAAATACACCAAGAAGACCTTCGTGAAGAATATAAAAATTTGTTACTTCTGGTGCTGTATTTCTAATAACTTGTCCGTAAGGATAAAAGCTATAAGTTTTTTCAGAATTATTTATTATCTTTTGTTCGATATTGAATAAATATTTATCGTCTAGCTTAATAATTTTTTCAAAAGTAATATTATTATCATTACTCCAAATTAACCTAACAGGATTATTTGGAGTCAGTTTATTATTTCCCACAACTTTCCAATTCGATTTATTATTTGGAGTATCAACTTCATTATTATTAATTGCCCATCCAGAATCAATGTAGTAACCAGTTTTCATTTCCTTAGGATTTAATAAAGTTACTTTTTCATTTCCATTAACTGATATCGTATAATTTTTGAATGTTAAATCATCAATGACCGCACCATTCAAAGATATTGAACCAACAACATTTTGATTTTCAAAAATTACTCTTTCGCTTTCATCTATAGCGTTCTCTCTACTGATTACTTTTGTTTCGTCTTTTTCAAATAATTTTGGCGCATCTTCATTTTCTACAAGTTCTCTTTTTTCTTTTTCTAATTGTGCTTCTTTTAATTCCTGTGGACTAGGTTGCATAAATAAACCCCAAATTACAATTATCGCCGCACTTAATGAAACAGCTGCAAGTGTATTTTTAAGGTCCATTAATTTTTACCTTTCTTAGCTGGGTGATAACCCTGCCCACCAAATGGGTGACATGACAAAATCCTTTTTATTCCTTTAATTGTTCCTTTAATTACTCCGTACTCATTTAAACAATCTATAAAATAATCAGAGCAAGTTGGTAAATATCTACAACTTTGTCCTAAAACAGGTGATAGAATTAATTTATATATTTTAATTATACAAATAAATATTTTTTTAATCATCTTACCTTTATTAAATCTTTAAGTATTGAGTCTTTTATCATTTTATATTCAGCATCATACATATTTTTCTTTGCTATGAACAAGTATGAATAATTTAAATTCATATTTATTCTTTTAATAGCATCATTCATAATATTTCTTAACCTTCTTTTAATTTTATTTCGCTTCACAGCATTTCCAATTTTTTTCTTTGCAACAAAGCTTACATTTAAAAGCTTATTACTTTTAGAGGAAATTTTTTTAAAAAAGATTGTTGAGTAAGGATTTGAAATTCTTTTTCCATTTAACAAATTTTTAAAATCTTCACTTTTAGAAAGACTTGAGATTTTACTCTTCATTAAACTGAAAGTTTTTTTCTACCTTTTTTTCTTCTATTTTTTAGAACCTTTTGTCTTTTTTTAGTAGACATTCTAGATCTAAAACCATGTTTTCTTTTTCTTTTTACTCTACTTGGATGCCAGGTTCTTTTCATAGGTTATAATATAAATATTAAAAATTTTTTTGTTCTTATAGAAAATAAAACTATATAAGTACAGGTATTTTTAATAAATTACACCTATGAACAAGACAAAAAATATCAAAATAATTCTAGGAATTTCATACATATTCATAATTTCGATTTTTTTATGGTTTTTTTTTCAATATTTTTCAATTCAGGATTTTACAAGTTATGAATTGATAAAGGCTAATAGAGACACCTTAGAATCAATTAAGAATAATAATTTAATCTTATCAAGTCTAATATTTTTTTTAATTACTGTAATTTGGGTTTTACTTTGTGGTTTTGGTACGCCAATTTTTCTTACCGGTGGCTTCATATTTGGTAAATGGTTAGGCACTTTTCTAGTCGTATTTGGTTTATCTACTGGCGCAACCTTTCTATACATGTTTGCAAACTTTTTTTTAAAGGAAATTATCAAAGAAAAATTTGCAAATAAATTTAGTTTTTTAACTGATAAATTTAAAAAGAATGAATTTATATTTTTTATTATTTATAGAAACTTACCAGGTATACCTTTCTTTATTACAAATATATTGCCCACCTTATTTAATGTTAAAGTTAGAAATTTCTTTTTTGGATCTTTAGTTGGGATGACACCACAACTTTTTATAGGTGTTTCATTGGGAGCTGGGATAAATAAAGTATTAGAAGAAAATATCGAGCCACCAACTTTTTTTGAATTAATTTTCACTCCAGAAATTTATTTGCCTATTACTGGAATAATTATTCTAGTGTTGATTGCTGCATTTTTAAGAAATTTTTTTTTTAAATAACTGGTGCCCTGACCCGGAGTCGAATCGGGAATTGTGACTTACCATGTCACTGTTATAACCATTTAACTATCAGGGCTTTTTTTCAATAATATTGCATAAAACTAAGTTTGACAAACTATTGACTTAATTTATAAGTATCTTCCGAATAAAGGATTTCACCATGGGAATACATTACACCAGAAGAGCATTTGAAGGCCAGATCAAAATGGAGAAACAGGCCAAGAAAGAAAAAAGAAGGCTTGAAAAACTAGCTAAGAAAAATGCAAAAGCATTAGAAAAAGGTTTAGTAGAAGAACCTAAGAATGAAGATAAAGGGATTCCTCTTGATACTGTGATCACACTAGATCATTTAACAAATCCAGACAAAAAATAATTATATCATGAATAAGAAACGGAAGCCCTCAAAGCTTGATCTTGAGAATGCTTTAAAAAAAAACCTAAAAAAAAGAAAACTTTTACAAAAAAAAATTATTAAAAAAGATGATACTAAACGATAAGCAAATAACCATACTTGCCACAGAAGAGCAAATGATAGATCCTTTTGTGAACAAAAGTGTTTCAAAAGGAATTAGCCATGGACTTAATTCCTTTGGTTATGATCTTAGATGTGGATCTGAATTTAAAATATTTACAAATATAAAAGGAGCAACGGCAGATCCTAAAAATTTTAGTGAGGATAATTTTATAACAATAAATGGCGAAGATTCTATTTTAATTCCACCAAATTCTTTTGCATTAGCTAGTAGCTTAGAATACTTTAAAATGCCACGTAATGTAACAGGTCTTGTTACTGCTAAATCTACTTATGCAAGATGTGGCTTAGGCACTCCACCTACAGTTCTCGAAGCAGGTTGGTGTGGGAATCTCGTTTTAGAATTTAGTAACCATACCTCTAATCAGATTCGGCTTTATGCCAATAGCGGAGCAGCACAAATTTTGTTTTTTCAAGGAGAACAACCAGAAATTTCTTATGCAGATAGAGAAGGCAAATATCAAGGCCAAACAGGAATTACTTTAGCAAAATCAAAATAGTATAATGAAGAAATTTATAATTAAAGGCCCTAACAAAGGTATTAAGGGAGAAGTAGACATTAGTGGTGCTAAAAATTCCTGCCTCCCTTTAATGGCTGCATCTATTTTGTTTAAAAAAAAAGTGACTCTCAAAAATGTTCCATTTGTAAAAGATGTGCTTACTATGAAAGATCTTTTGGTTGCTTTAGGTTCTAAAGTTGATTTTTCAGAGTCAAAAAAAATAATGACCATCAATAACAAAAAAAATCATAAATTGATTGTTCCTTATAATTTAGTTTCAACGATGAGAGCTGGTGTTTTAACTATGGGTCCATTATTAGCTAGATATCATAATAAAAAAATTCAAACGAGTCTTGGAGGTGGTTGTGCACTTGGGATTAGAGATACAAACTGGCATCTTGCAGGTTTTAGAAGTTTGGGAGCAATAAATAGTCTAAACAAAGGTTATGTAAATATTTCAGCAAAAAAAGGCTTAATTGGAAGCAAATATAAATTTCCAAAAGTAACAGTAACTGGGACATCAAATTTGATAATGGCATCCACCTTAGCGAAAGGATCTCATGTTATAAAAAATATTTCAATTGAACCTGAGGTATTAGATTTAATTAATTTTTTAAATAATTCTGGAGCGGATATAAAATTTATAGGAAAAAGATCTATTAAAGTTACTGGTGTAAAAGAATTGATTAGTGGCAGCCATAATATTATTGGGGATAGAATTGAAGCATTTAGTTATTTATGTGTTGGTGCAATAACTAACAAACAAATTAAAGTAAATAATATCAATCCAAAAAATTTAAGAACTGAATTAGGAATTTTAAAAAAAATTGGATACAAGATTGGAATTAATAGTAATTCAATTCTGCTATCACAAGCAAAAAAATTAAATTCTGTAAAAATAAAGACAGGACCTTGGCCTGCATTTGCAACAGATAATATGCCTATCATATTAGCTGTATTGACTAAGGTACCTGGCAAAAGTCTCGTTAATGAAACAATATTTTCTAACAGATTTATGACTGCCCCTGAATTGAATAGGATGGGGGCTTCCATAAGAGTTAAAAAAAACAAAGCAATTATTATTGGCCAAAAGGAACTCAAATCTGCAGATTGTATTTCTTCAGATCTTAGAACTACATTTTCAATTATTCTTGGAGCTATAGCTGCAAAAGGTGTTAGTAAAATTGAAAGAGTTTACCATGGTTTAAGAGGTTATTATAATCTTGAAAAAAAACTTAAAAAAATTGGTGTAAAAATATCTTCAATAAACTAAATGGCAGATAAATTTTTAAAAAAAATAATAGCTCAAAACCAAGAAGATCTTAGGGTAATATCCGCCTTGTGTTCAGAGGCAAAAATTAAACAATCTGAAATAAAATTTTTAAAAGAAAATAAAATATTTCTACTATCTCTTGAAAGAGAAAACAGGGAAAAGAGTAATAGCAAGGATAAAATAAATAGTATTTTAAAATTTGAATTTATAGAAACATCAAAGTCTAAAAATATTGACCAAAACAGTGAAGACAATGTCCTAGAATTACTTGCCGTAGAATCCTATAAAAAAGAAAATAACAATGAAATAGTTCTATTATTTTCAAATAATGGAATTATAAACCTTTTTTGTGAAGTAATTGAATGTACATTAGAAGATGTAAAAGTTACAAATGATTAAAATTTTAAACTGTAAAAATAAAAATTATAAAAAAAAATTAATCGAATTTTTAGAAATAAGAAGATCTAGAAAATCTATCGATACCTCAATTGTTTCTAACATTCTTAATGATGTAAAAAAAAACAAGCTAAAAGCAGTTATTAAATATGAAAAAAGATTTTCAAAAAACAGTAAAATTTATGCATCAAAACAAGAGATTAATAGTTCAATTACACAATTAGAACCAAAAATAAAGAAAGCAATTGATTTTGCATATTCTAGAATTTTTAAATTTCATGCTTTGCAAAAACCAAAAGATATTAATTTTACCGATAAGTATAATAATAAAATTGATTACAAAAATATACCACTGGAGTCGGTAGGTATTTATGTGCCAGCAAATTTGCCAAGTACACTTTTAATGTGCGCCATACCTGCACAAATTTCTAAAGTCAAAAAAATTATAGTTGCAAATCCAAGAATAAATGGAAAATTAAACCCAGCGGTTATGTATGCTGCAAAAAAATGTGGTGTATCTGAAGTAATCACATGTGGTGGGGCTCAAGCTATTGGTAATTTAGCTTATATTCAAAATGTAAATAAAATTGTAGGCCCTGGATCTGATATTACCGCAGAAGCAAAACGTTTAGTCTTTGGTGCTGTTGGTATTGATGGCATAGCTGGACCAAGTGAAATTTTAGTACTTGCTGATAGAAAAACAGATATAAATGAAATTTGTACATCTTTAGTTGGACAATCTGAACATGGACCTGAAAGCCAATGTATTTTAGTCACAAAAAATAAAGAAATAATAAACAAGGTTCAAAAAAATATTTTAGAAAATTTACAAAATTTAGAAAGAAAAAACATTGCTACTAAAAGTTTAAAAAAACATGGTCTAATTATTCTATGTCAAAAATGACAAACAGATTATTCAAGTTATTAATGAAGTAGCTCCAGAACATCTTGAGCTAAATGTAAACAATTACAAAAAATATTTAAACCATATTGTAAATGCAGGCTCTATTTGCATTGGCAAGTATACTCCGATGGCAGTAACTGATTATAATTCTGGAAGCCAACATACTCTTCCAACCTTAGGAAGTTCAAGGTTTTCCTCTGGTTTGAATGTAAATGATTTTTATAAAAAAATAAGCTATGTAAATCTTTCAAAAAAAGGTGTTGCAAAAATTGGGAAATTTGCGATACATCTCAGTGATTTTGAAGGCTTAAAAGCTCATTCAAAATCTATTAAATCAAGAATGAGGAGTAAATAAATTTGGCTAAAGAAGAGGGTATAATGGAATTTCGAGGGAAAATTTTAAAAGCCCTCCCAAATGCCATGTTTGAAATTTTGTTAATTGATAACGGACATAAAGTTATAGGATATACGGCAGGAAAACTTAAAAAGGGAAGAATACGTTTATTAGAAGGAGACGAAGTTTTATGTCAGGTTAGCCCTTACGATACCGGACGTTGTCGTGTAACGTGGAGATATTAAATTAGGAACCCTGGTGTAGCAGGTGCGCACGAACGCCTGAAAAGCGTTAGGATCTTGTTCGATTCAAGAGGGTTCCACCAGCAAAATAACTTCTTGAATAAATTTTAAAAATCCATTAACAAACGCACAAGCTAATTTTTAGCTTAATAAACAACAAAGAAGAAAGAGTAAAGAATATGAGTCATAAAGGTAAGATTAAATGGTACAACAGTAAAAAAGGCTACGGCTTTATTGAAGTTGATGAACCTAAAGATCACAAAGACGTTTTTCTGCATGCATCGAGTGTTCGTGATGCCGGATTAAAATTTGTAAATGAAGGCCAGGCAATATCTTTTGAATTATCAGAAGATTCAGGAAAAGGACCTGCGGCTGTTAACATTAAAGTTGAGTCTTAAAATCTAAATCACTTAAAATATTGTATAGGAGACTGTTAGAATTATTTTGACAGTATTCCTATACAATTCAGTCTTGAAATTTTTAATTTTAGTGTTATTTAAGCATTAATGATTAAAAAAATTATTACATTCAGACAAACACACAGACATTTTCACCATGGCTGTAAGGCCATTTATTAATCATTTTAAAATTTAAATTTATTAACAATTAGTATAAAACAAAGAAAGGTATATGCCCGATTGGTGTAGTAGAAGCACGTAACTCTGTGGAAGTTGAGGGCCAGTTGCGAATACTGGATCGGGTACCATAGCAAAAAAAGCTATAATATCAAAAAATGACTAAAGATAAAAAATTAATACCAGGCCTACCTAAGGGATTTAAAGATAGGTATGGGCCAGAATTAGAATTAAAGAAAAAGATAATTTCAAAAATTGAAAGGGTTTTTCTTGGTTATGGCTATGAACCGCTAGAGACACCTGCTTTTGAGTTTAGTTCAAATATAGGCTCATTTCTAGCAGATGACCCATCAAATCCGATGAGTGATGTTTTTTCATTTAAAGATGAAAAGGAGGAACTTACATTAAGATATGATTTAAGTGCCCCACTTTCTAGATTCATAGCACAAAATTATATGGATTTAGTATTTCCTTTTAAAAGATTTGCTTGTGGGGATGTATTTCGCCAAGACAAAGCGGATGTAACACGCTTTAGGTCTTTCACACAATTTGATTCAGATATAATTGGAGATGCTAATGAGGCTCAAGTGGATGCAGAAATATGTAATCTAATTGCGGACTCTTTTTTAGAATGTGGACTTAAAAAGGAACAATTTACTATTAATGTTTCCAATAAAAAAATTCTTCAAGGCTTATTATCAGAAATTAAAATTCCTGAGGATAAGCAATACCAGGTACTTAAAACCGTAGATAAACTAGAAAGGCTTGGTTTCCAAGGTATAGAGCAATTATTAAAAGAGGGTCGTAAAGATGGCTCAGGAGCATTTATAAAAGGATGTCAATTATCTGATGATCAAGTTAGTCAAATAAAAAATGCAATTGATCTTAAAAATATAAGTGAATTTAAATCTAATATGAAAAATCAATTAAGCATTGAAGGTATAAATGAATTAGAAGAATTGTACGAGGTATTATCATATGGAACAAATTCAGGACAAGTCCAGCCTAATATATGTATTACCCGGGGACTTTCCTATTATTCTTCGTTTTTGGTTGAGACAAATCTAAATTTTAAAGTAAAAAATGCCAAAGGGAAAGAAGTACCAGCAGGAAGTTGTGCCAGTGGTGGCCGTTATAATAGTCTTATTTCTAGATTTAAAGGTGCTGATTACAAAGGATCCGGCATGAGCATAGGTATTGATAGATTATTATATGGACTCAATCAAATTAAAGAACTTAAAGTTAAAAAACAACAACCAGTTTTAATGTGTATCCTAGATAAAAAATATATAAAAAATTGTTATGAGATTGTTAGTAAATTAAGAGAAAATGGAATTGTTTCAGAAATATATCTAGATCAAAATAAAAATTTAAAGAAACAACTTCAATATGCTGATCGTAAAAATACAGATATTGCAATAATAATGGGTGAAAACGAATTTAATGAAAATAAACTTTTAATTAAAAAATTAAATTCTGAAAAAGAAAATGATCAAGTCACAGTTTCAAAAGAAAACCTAGTAAATGAAATCAAAAAACTTATTTAAAATCCTTAAATCAAAAAGATTTAAGAGCATTAAATTAGACAATATCATTGAGTCGAAATATGTTCTTAAAAGATCGGGCGGTAGCTACAAACAATTTCTCTTTTCTTTTTATGACCAAAATCAAAAAGAATGGTCACTAGTACCTGATTTATCTGTTAACAGTGCGGTAAAGTTCATAAATAATAATATTAAAACAAAAACTAAATGGTTTTATAGTGGAGAGGCATTCCGTAAACAAAATAAAAATATCAATTCTCCAGTAATCAATCAAACTGGGTACGAAATTTTTGCAGGTGATAATAAATATAAAGATGACAAAGAGATTATACAAACTTCTATAGAAATTTTTAAAAAATCAAAATTTAAAAAAGGTGAACTAAATATAAGTAATATTGAAATATTTAATGCGTTAGTTGATAGATTATCTTTGGCCCCAAGATGGAAAGATAGGATCAAAAGACATTTTTGTAGAGAAGCATACTTCAATCAATTATTAAACAAGCTTTCTAGTAATACAGATATAAATCCTATTGCCGTAGAAAAAGACAAAAAAATAGCAGAAAAATTTAGAAAGCAAGATCCAAACACTCTATACTCAGGTAGAACACTTAAAAATATTTTAGAACGCTTTGATTTAAAAAATTATAAAGAACCAAGATTAGAAACTGATAAAAAAAATGTAAATACTATAAAAGATTATTTAAAAATTTCTTGTAGAATTACAAAAGCACCAGAGATATTAAATAAATTCTTTAAGAAAAATAAATTAAATTTATTTATTAGTGATGACTATTTTCCAGTAAATAAAAATTTAAAAAACATAAAAATAAATTTCTCAACAAACATAAATCGTTCACTTGAGTATTATTCAGGCATGGTTTTCAACATAACAGTAGCTAAAAAAGGAAAAAAAAATGTGCTTCTATCAGGAGGTCGTTATGATGGTTTATTAAAAAATCTTGGAAGTAAAAAAAATATAAATGCTGTTGGTGCAGCAATAGATATGAGCATGCTATGAAAAAAGAAGTAATAAATATTGCAACATTATCTAAGGGTCGTCTCAAATTTCAAGCAGAAAAAATCTTTAAAAAAAATGGATTAAAAATTATTTCAAAATCAGAAAGATCTTTAATTGGGTTTATCAAAGGATTTCCATATGTCAGAGTGATGTATATGAATGCAACTGAAATTATAGAAGCTTTAGGGAAAAATGTTTGTGCAATAGGGATAAGTGGAAAAGATTTATGGCGTGAAAGTGAACCAGGTATTCAATCTAAAGTGTCTTTGATAAAAGAATTTGATTGGGGAAGAAGCGATCTTGTGGCGGCTGTACCCACATCCTGGATTGACTGTGTTAATTCTGCAGATTTAGAGGAAATATCTTTTGAGTTTTATAAAAAAAAGAAAAGACTTATGAGAGTTGCAACAAAATTTAAGAACTTAAGTAGAGAGTGGTTTAACGAAAAAGGTATTACTCAGTACGAACTTATATCTTCTCTCGGGGCGACAGAAAATTCACATATAATTGGAAAATCGGACCTTATAGTAGATTTGAGTTCAACGGGTGAAACTTTACGTCAAAATAATTTAAAAATTTTAGAAATAATTTTAAAGTCTTCAGCGTGTCTTTTTGCTTCAAAAAAATCACAAAATAAAAAAGAGGTTAAAAAAATTATCAAATTACTTTCTAGATAACTTTTATTCTTTATTAAGCCAAAATTCTTTAAACTTTTTTATTTTTTCCTCATTAACCTTTTTAAATATCCAAACTTTTCTTTTAAAATATTTGCTTTTATGAAGAATTTTATCGTACTCTATTCCAGATTTTTTAAGGCAATTTACAAATTTAATTCCTCTTTTTCTTCTATCCAAACCTCTTTTATCATAACCTTCTGATGATGTTGAGGCTCTTTTTAACAATCTACCAATATATTCTCTACTCATACTCTCAATTTTGACAAGTTTGACAAACTCATCTGTACCAATAAACCCTTCAGGTAATGAAGTATCTTTTTCATGTTCGTAGTTGCCAGAACCAACTTTATGTTTTGATTTTAATTCTCTTAACTTTTCTATAGTTTTTGCTTTATAGATGTTTCCTGTTGAAGTTTGTTTCCAACACCAAAGGTTTTCAGTTGAATTAAAATAAAAACTTTCTTCTGTATAGCCTTTATAATCACCATCGGTTCTTCTCTGGTATAAATGTTTATCTTTCATAAAATTAAAATTTTTATTTTTTTGACTTTTTTACTCTGCCGTATTTATCCCTATTAGACCATTTTTTTGTAGTTTTTGAATCTATGCTTCCTTTTTTTGCAGCAGTGTAACCAAGCATATATTGTTTTGCATGGGCAGCTGGTCTTTTAAATCCACGTTTTTTATAAAGCGCAGTCATTGATTTTAAAGTAGGCTCAGTCTTTGTCTTCTTTTTCATTGATTACTAATATACCATCCTACTAGGAGAGTTGCATTTCTTTTTTAAGAACAGGTATATACTTTAAGATAGTTTTCTATTGTGTTTTTTTTCAAAAAAATATTGAATTACACCATCACAGGATCTTTCAACAAAATAAGATGGCCTATCATCTGAAATAGGAACAGTTATTTCAGATGTTTTATAATTTTCTTTATGTATGCTTACACGTTTCATAGAAAGATCATAATCGCCATTTTCTCTAAATGATTTGTAAGGATAAATAAAAGTTTTAAAATGTTTAAGATTTAATATTTGGTCCCATTCTAAAAAAACATCCCATATTTTTTTAAAAACATTTGCTTCTTCACTTTCTAAATTTAAATTAGAAATATGCTCAGTAGAAATAAGTTGTTCAAATTTTCTATTTTCATTATTTTTGTAGAATACATCATCATCATCAATCAGAAACCGTGTTATAGGCAATGAATCAATAAAAGGAGTACTTTCGTCGTCAGTTGACTCGGAATAATATTCTCCATTCTTTAATTGAATGCTTGCAAAAACTGGTTTGCAAGTAAAAACTTTTTCTTCAGCATAAGTATAAGAAGTAATTAATGTTAAAAATATAATTAAATGAAGGAAAATGAAAAAAATTATGCGTTTCATATATTAAATTCTTTGTTTAGTTTTTTAATTTTTTTGTATTGCCAATATATAATTGTTATTAAAAAAATAATAAATAATGGGTATCCGATCACAAATATTAAAATATTTATAAATTCGTAAGATGTTCCCGTTATTTTTGCTAACCAGATAAGAATATCAACACATAAATAAAAAATATAATCTATCATCAATTTAGTGTTTTATTTTCTCTAAGTTTTTTTATTGTAAAATAAATCTTTTTTTCAAGAGCTTTGTTGGCCCTTTTTTTTATTAGCTCCTCAAGCTTTTTTGTAACATTTTGATCTTTCTTAATGATTTTAAGAATTAGATTTCTTGTAGATTGAAACTTAGATAACTCAAATAAAATAAAAAAATTTCTACGATTCTTTGCATGTATAAGTAATTTAGGAACTAATAATCTTACCGGATCCGAAAATAACCTTAATTCTTTTGATATAATATTTGAAATTTCATGAATTTCTGAATTTTTCATAAAATTGATTAAAGCAAATCAAAATGTTTTTATTAAGACTGAAATTTGTTCTGAAAATGAATATAATGAAAAAAGAATCAAATATGAAAAAAATTACCTCTGTCGATCTTTTTGCTGGAGTTGGTGGAATGAGAATTGCGCTAAATAAAGCAATTAAAAAATTAGGACTTATTGATGAGTGTAAGTTGTATTCAGATTTAAACTCTTATTGTCAAAAGACTTATAATGCTAATTTCCCCAATACACCTTTATTAGAAGATATAAAAACTGTGAAAATAAATGAAATAAATAAAAAAATACCTGATCATGATATTCTGCTTGCAGGATTTCCTTGTCAGCCTTTTTCGAAAGCGGGAATTTCAAATAGAAATTTCCTTAAAAGAAGTCATGGTTTTAAAGACAAAGACCAGGGAAACTTATTTTTTAATATATTGGAAATACTTAATAAAAAAAAACCTAAAGCTTTTCTTTTAGAAAATGTTCAGCATTTAAAAAACTATGATAATGGAAATGCTTTAAAATTAATTCTTAAGTTACTTAGAAAAAATTATTATGTACCTGAACCTGAAGTTTTAGATGCAAAAGACTTTGGTTTGGCACAAAAAAGAACAAGAATTTTTATTGTAGGATTTTTAAATAAAAATAGTGAATTTGTTTATCCAAAACCAACATATAAGAAAACAAAAGTCGAAGATTTTTTAGATTTATATCCAAATAAAGAATATGTAATTTCTGATCTTCTTTGGAAAAGTCATAAAAAGAGAAAATTAAGAAATGAAAAAGCGGGCAAAGGTTTTGGATATAAAATGACGTATCCAAGTGATAAATTTACAAGGACAATATCTTCAAGATATGGAAAAGATGGAGGGGAATGTTTGATATATAGGGGTGAAAATAAAAATCCAAGAATGCTCTCACCAAGAGAGGCTTTCAGACTACAAGGCTTTCCAGAAAAATTTAAAATACCTGTTAAAAAAACATATGCATATCAACAAGCAGGTAATGCAGTTCCAATTAATGTTGTAGAAAAAATTTGTTATAAAATAGTTAGCTATCTTTTATTAGATGAAAATAAATATATAAATAATAAAAAAGCTAGTTAATTAAATTATTTCTGCTTCTTCAGCTTTTTCAATTATTTTTAAGGCGCTTTTAGCTTGTTTGGGAGAAGGTTGCCTTTTCCAATTAGAAAGTGATTGCATCCAAAGACTAGTTGCTATTTGTAATTGAACATAATGAAATTCATCTGACTCTTGTGCCCATGCAATCATTTTTTCCCAATCTCTTGTACTTAAACTCTTGCATTTTTTAATATTGTCCATATCTTCAGGTGAGAAAATTTCTTTAGCTACTCTAATTGGCTTTCCAGCAACTTTTTTTAAATTTGTAAACTCTGGTGGAGTATTTGTAAAAGTAAAAGATCTATCCATTATATCTTCCCAGCATTCTTCTTTTTTACACCACTCAGAAATATTCCTTCCTTTGGCTGTTTTCTGAATTATTTCATAAATTTTAAAACTCCAAGATTTAATTATTTCTTGAAGTTGTGAGGATATATTTTGATCAGCCCAAATAATATCAAAGTTTATTTTTCTACTTGTATGGTAAGATAGTAATGAAATAGTGTAATTTAATAATTGAGATCTATAACCGCTTATATCATTATTGTCTTTAATAATTTTTGTTGTTTTATTAAAAAGAATTGAAACTGAACAATATTTTCGAAAGAAATCATCATCAAGTTTTTCATGAAACTTTTTATCATTAAGTGAATTCATAAAAGTAACAAAGCTTTTTTGAGCACCTGTACATGCAACATGTGGGTCTAAGTAGTGCCAACAATTTATAAATTTTGCCAGATCTTCTTTTGTAAACTTCATATTGGATGGGGAAACCTCTAGATATTTTGATTTTTTATTTTTACCAAGATCCTTTTGTTTCATTTTTTGCATTTGATATTCTCCACGCATTCTTTCATAAAACCATTGATGACCTTCTGAGGTTCTAATTTTATTTGAAAGATTTTTAATACTTAAATGAAAAGGATGGCTTGATGAAAAATCTGCCTTTTTAACAACATTCTGAGTATTGGCATACTCTGAAATTTTTGGAACTACCTGGCTTAAAATTTCTTTTTTTACTAATGTAATTTTCGCAGGTACAACAACATTTGAAAAATTTACTCTACTATTTTGTTTCTTGGTTCTAAAAAGTGTAGCTGTTGTTTGGCCTCCATTTACTATTTGAAATCCACTAGCTGATTTTAAAAATGGACCCTCTTTATCTTGACCAACCTCAATACTATCAACCACCACTACAATTCCATTATTATATGAAAAAAAACGTTCAGGTTCATTTATCAATGTTTCTTTGATACCTTTGTTTATTTTAGTTCCTAGTTGTAAAAAAGATCTTACATTTAGATTGAGTAACCTTTGTCCAAATAATCTGTAAATATTAAATAAAACATCACCTGGAATAAAAGCCATATAACTACTAATTTTATCAGGGGTTTTGTGTGCCAACATACACCTAACTTTTTCCTTAAATTTAGTAAAATCTATTCTGATATTAGTTGAGTCTGGGCCTCCAAGACTTGAGCTATATATTCTTCCTAAATCTAAGAGATAGTTTTGAAATTCAATTCTCCCAACTCGTTCCATTGGAGGTGTTTTTTCACATTTACAATTTGTCAAAACAAATATTCTAACTGTAGAAATCTCATTAACATTTTTATATATAATTTTTGAAATATCATAAGCATCTTCTTTTTTATTAATTTTTTCGTAAAGTTTTTTAGCTGATTGTAAATAAAAGTTTTTTGCATTCTCAATTAATTCAAGAACACTATTATACTTTATCTCTTGAATTTTTTCAGATGGATCATAGTGGGTTATAAATAAATCTAATCTTAAGTCCTCTTCACTAAACGAATATCCATTTATTTTAATATTTGAATTTCTAGATATTTCCTTTTCAAAATATAAAAGTTCATAGTCTGAAATAGTTCCATTATCATATAAAATATCAGTATAAATTTTTGTAAGCACAGAATTAGCTTGATCATCACTATCCTCAATTTCATTTTTTGTTCTTAAAAAAAAACTTTTTAAATAAGCATCTTTAATTGATTGTTTAAAATCAGACTTCATAGTTTTTCCAATAAATTGTCCTCATTTATTCTGAATTCTTCACATTTATCAAGATCAATCTTATATGTTATAGAAAGATCAGATATTTCAACTGGAGTTTCTACTCTTTTAATATAAGGAAAATTTTCTCTAATTTCATAAAAATTATTTTTATCTATTAAATATTTTTCTTTATATTCTTCTCGATGCATATCTAAGTAGTTGCATTGTATTAATTTTAATAAAAAATCATTATACAACAATTCAGATTCACTTTTTAACTTATTTGTGTACTCATCTATTATTTCATTAAGTGATAGTCCTGTATTTGATTTCTTCATTTGTAAAAATACAAGTTCCAGTTTTTTATCAAAAACAGGTGCTATTTGATTAGTGCTTGATGTATTAATTTTTTTTGTGTTGGTCACAGTTGTTTTAACTTCGATCAATTTATTTTCTGTTGTGAAATCATGTTTTTTTGAAGGACCAGTCCATGCAGAAATTGCTATTTCATTTGCCAGTTTTTTTACAAGAATTTTACTTAAAACATAAATCTCACCATATAAACCTATCTGAGATTCTTTTGTAAGTTTTCTTGGTACGTTATCCTCTTCAAAAAAATCTTTAGCAGAGAACAAATTTTCCAAAAAACATTTAACACTTTTTTCTCCAATAAGATTTTCTAAATATATTTTTGCAAGAATAAGATTTGTCAATTTAATAAAAAAATCTTTATATTTTTCCTCATTAACGTTCATGGTAATTTTATTTCCACTATTAATGAAATTCCATCCTTTACCTTTGGGGAATTTTGAAAAGTTAAAACTATGTCCTTCTTTTAAATTTATAATTATTCCAGGAAGATTATTTTGATTAAGAGTTAGCCAATAGATATCGTAAGCTTTTATACCGGCCTGTTCCCCCTCAAATTTTTTATCTTTTTGTCTTTTTTTGGTTAATTCAAGCCATGCATCACTTAATTTTTTTTGAAATTCTGCATTGTTCATAAATTTTATGAGAAAAGATCTGGATTAAAAAATTCCTTATACTCAGCTTCTCTATGTTCTCTAGCAGCTTGATTCATTGCAACATTGTAGATTAGTTTATCATCATCATCCTCATTTCTGCTAGGAGGAGTTATAATTTGCCAACCAATATAAACATCTTTTTCTGGATTAAATTGCTCTTTAAATTTTGTGCTCCACGGATAAATTATAAGGAGACCTTCTTTTCTTCTCTGTCTAAGTTTTTGTTTAAATTGCGCGGGTAGAAAATTAATCTTTCGTCTCTTAATTACACACTTTCCAGTTTTTTTGTACAAGTTTAACCATCCTTCTATTCCTTTATTGTACTCCTCTGCATCAACATCTGCAAATTCTGCATTTGGATCTGATAAGGTTTTTATAGAAAAAAAATTACTATATGGAGTTTTAATTGATCTTTGTTGCAAAGCTACTTCTATATTATTTTTTTCAAATTTTAAGTTTGAATATTTTGGTCCTTGATTAATACTAAAAATTCCTATGTTCCAATTGCTTATTTTTTTAAATTCATTTAATGCTTTAATTTGTGCTGCAATAATTTTACATGTCCATTCTTGAGTAGGTGGACACTTATAATTACCAAAGTATTTAATTATCTTATTTACATCTACGTTTCTCCATAAATAAGCTTTTCTCAATTTTACCTGATCATATCCTTTTTTAAAAACTTTTTCTCTAATTTCCTCAATTGGTAGAGTATTATCAATTTTTTCATCATCAAATGGTATTGGATTCCAAATCTTTCCTTCTTTAAGTTTTTTATTAATTTCGATTTCTGTTTCAAATTTAGATGGTAAACTATTTATTAAACTTTTAGTTAACTCTATATTCTCAATTCTTTTTTCATCTTTATAATACATAACGGGAGTTCTGCTTGTAGCTGTAAAGGATGAATATGGTTCAGGTATAATTTTTATATCTCTGGCTTTTGTTTTTGAAACAAGATTCCACCCAGGAAAACATGGAACTTCAATTGCATAGTCTGCTGGACTTCTATTTTGTTCAGAAAGATCCTGAAATTTTTCTCTAGCTTTTTCCATTGTAAATGAAAACTGCCTAAACAAAATATGCAAAACTTTTGGTACATATACTCGCCATAAGTCTTCATATCCTTTTCTATATCCAAACCACCTTCCCATTTGAATAAGTGTGTCAGAAGTTGGTAGTTTAGCAACACGTGTAAAATAGCTTACCGTTAATCCCTCTAATGTTATACCTCTTGATATTGCTGCACCACCAATAACAATTACGTTCCAACCATTTTTATGACGATCATAATCCAGAATATCATCTGATTGACTATTTATTTGAACTATGTCCAAAGGATTATTTTCTGAAGTAATTACTTCTAATATTTTATTCCAGATAGAATCAAATTTAAACTTTTTACTTTCAGGAAATTTAGTTAAATTAATATTTTTTTGAATATCATGATTCCAAATATTATCAAATTCATTTTTGATAATCTCTTTAATTTTTTTGTCTTGCCCATATTGCACATTTTTTTTTAATTGATCTAAATATTTTTTAACCTGATTAAATACATTGCCTTGAACATTTTTAAATCTACTCACGTGAATAAGCATTGAATTATGATTGTTAACTTTTTTTCTTAAATATCTTACTGCTATATTTATTAAAAAAGTATTTATAGCCTCTCTTAAACTCGGTGGAATAATATCTTCCTCTTTATATAAACATTGTGCTCCATTTTTATGGTAAAGTGGCAACCATCCTTTTATTTCATCCCCATCTTTAGCTTCTTCTCTATATTTTTTATCTCTGGCCTCTTCATCAATGGTGCCATCTTCTTTTTTAAATATTGGATCATCATGATCATTTCTATAATCATATACCCATTTAACCTGTGGAAATTCATTTTTATCGATATTTTCTGATAAACTTACAACTTCCTCATCAGGATCATAATTTTTTTCAGCTATTCCAAAAACATCTTCAGGACCAATATGATCCTCATATCTTTTTAACAACCTAATAAAATCTTTAGGAAAAATATCTAAGCCTTCATCATGCTTGTATGAAGAATAATTTATAAAAGCATTTGCGAGTGGAGTGGCTGTATAGCCAATGTATGTACTTCTTTTAAAGCACATTAATATTCTTCGAATGAGCTGATTGGTTTTTGAAGGATCTATTTTTTTAAATTCTTCTTGTTTTTCCTCATCCCATTCGTCTTGCGTTCCTTTAGTTTTTCTAGGAGAAATATCGATTGATGCACTGTCACATTCATCGTCGATAACTAATAAAGGTTGATCACATGCCAATTGATGTTTTGGTAAAAGTTGTCTATGAGTATCATTTTTCCATTTTGACTCTTTCCATTCCCATTCTTTTTCAGTTTTTTCCATTCCATCTTGTTTATTTAGCCACATCAAAATATTGGCTAAAACTGAAACATGTTTTTTTACAACTAAGATGGTGGGATCTAAATTTGTCATAGATATTTGTTTAGCTGTAGAAGCACTAAAATCATTTTCTGCTTGAATTATTCTTAGTCCTTCTTTGTAAATATAATCAGGTTTTGATGTTGCAAAAAAAACTTTATTAAGCTGACCTGGTTGTGTTGTCTTTATTGTATTATCTTCAATTCTTTTTTGAGTTTGTGCTCTTAGCGCATTATACGAGCCACTTAAAACAATTATTAATTTATATCCGGTATCAACAGCTTTATTAATTAAACCATTATAATGTGAAGTTTTCCCAGATTGTACATCTCCAACGATCATACCTCTGGTCATCCATTTCCCATGTCTTGTAGGATCTTCTAATAATGATAATATTTCATCAGTAGAGTCATCCAGATCATCAAATGCGTTACCTAATTTAAATCCTGATTTGCTTTTATACCAAGCGAATTGTGAGTTTGTACTGTTAGCATTTTTCCAAACTTTTCTTTTATCATCGAGCCATGGGATATGATCTCTTTTTTTTGCAATTAAAGTAACATCGTTTTCTATTACTTGGGCATAAGAAGTTTCTAAAAAATCTTTAAGTTCTTTTTCAAATTTTTTTGCATCTGAGAAATCTTTTATAAATGATTTAAGCAAATTATCTATTTCTTTAGCAGTGCGAGGATACCATGAGGATGGATTAGAAAAACCTTTCTTTGAAGCAAATGTTAATTTATATGCATTTAACAATTGTTTTTGATTATTTAACTCTTCACTCATTTAATTAATTTAATTTTTTTTTATTTTATTAATATACTCTTTAAGTTTTAATAAATCTTCATCATCCAAATTTTCATTATTGATAATTCTATTTAATTCTCTTTTTTGTTTCAATGTTTCATTTACAGGTTCCTTTTCTTGATCTTCTCTCATTTGACCTATTTTTTCTAAATAATCTTTTCTAATTTGAACTAAAGATTTCCGAATTTTGCTTTCTGCATACCCTGGTATAATTACCTTGGTCTTATCTGTCGTTATCCAATCTTTACTAGTTTCAATTGGTATTGTAACTTCTATTCTAAGCCTATTATATCTTTCATTTGAAGCCCATATTTTATCTACATTCTTTTCTCCAAGATCAAACCAACCACCATAATCAATCACTCTATTATTTCTTAAAAAATACAATCCTTGAAGATCGTTTTTACTTTTGCCTAAATTTTCTTTACCTGTGTCTATTGGGATTATATATGGTTTCAAAGTAGTAGCTCCACCCTTTAAAAAACTTATTTCTGAATCTGGTAGCTTTATAGTTTCTGTGTTGCTTTTGTAAAAAGGATCAAAAGCTTTAGTCCTATTAACTTCATCAGTTCCGTTAAAGTATAAATTTATTTTTTTTTCCAATAAATACTTATGATAAACTAATTTGAAATGTTTTTTAGATTTATCACAGTCATCATAAAAATTAGGACCTCTATCAACAGCCCGAAGTTCTGTAATTCTATCTAAATCAGTCCATAAGATAATAGTTCCAGACTCTTGTTTTGCAAATTTTTCTAAATGGGACTTAATAAATTTATGATTAATACAACTCGGCATATTATCAGTAATACCATCTTTAAAGTTTAAGGTTTTTTTAAGTAACTCATTTTTTTTAGTAATGATAGTAATAGATCTACAATGATTAAATGAACCAGTTTTTAACCCCGCACCAAAAACTGAGTGATTATTTTTTCCTTTGTAATTATTTTTTTGATCAGGGAAAGTTAAGGCTCTATTTAATAATTCGTTCTCATCCATACCATTTCCATCATCTACAACCATGATAAAAGAATTTTTTCCAGTATCATCACTCCAGAACATGTATACCCAGATATTTTTAGCGTTATGAGTAATGCTGTTATCAGCAAGTTCCGCCAAGGATTGTGGGAGCGTGTATCCGTGAGATCTTAATTTTTCTAATATTGTAGTATATTTCATACTATTCTTCTTCTGTAACTAACTGTCCCCATTCTTCGGCAATAATTTGAGTTGCAAATAATTCTTTCTTATGAATTATTTTATCAGTAGCCATTAATTCAACTAACAATTTTATTGTTTTGTCCCTATCTTTTTGATTTTGAATTTCTTTTGCTATTTTTCTACACTCTTCAGTTATATTTTTAATTTTTTCAATCTCATCAATAAGTTTGTTAATTGTATCGTTAGAAATTTTTAGCTCAGACGAAATTTTTGTAATTAAATCTTTCTCTTCCTCCATAAAAACTTTATCAGCGAACGCCATGAGGAGAAGCAATTTTAATATATTGATATTTTTTTCTTCAGTCATAATAGATGTTAATATTTTTTTTTGTTTTAAGCTATGATTAATATTATTTGTTATACATAAATTATCTTTTACTTTAATAATTATTGATTAATTAATATAACAAATTATTAAGTAATTATGAGATGGAATAAAATATATAATTATCCAAAATCATCCAGAAGTATAATTAATGGCATGAGGTATTATTCTATTGATAATGAAAAACTTCCAAGTTGTACTGAAATTTTAGAGCTCACTAAACCCGAAAAAGATAAAGAAGCTTTACGTAAATGGCAAGCAGATGTTGGAAAAGAGGAGAGTCAGAGAATATCAAATGAAGCAACTTCACGTGGCTCAGCTATGCACAAAATATTAGAAAATTTTTTAACAAATCGTTTAAATGGAGATTTATTGGAAAAGGACGATCTAGCTGAAAAAATGGCTAATGAAATAATTGAACATGGAATTAAAGAAAAATTTACAGAGATATATGGTGTAGAAGCAACCCTCTGGTACCCACAAAAATTTTCAGGGACTTGTGATGCTGTAGGTATTTATTCAGGAGCAGAAGCAATTTTGGATTTCAAGAATAGTCGATCTCCAAAAAAAAAAGAGTGGATTACTTCATATCTACTTCAGGTGGCTCTATATTCCCTTGCTCATAATAAAGTTTTTAACTCAAATATTACTAAAGGTGTGATTTTGATGTGTTCAACAGATTTGACCTTTCAAAAATTTGAAGTGGAAGGACAAGAGTTTATAAAACTACAGGAAGATGCTATGAAAAGGGTAGACCTTTTCTATGAGATGGTTTCTAAGAGATAGTTTTTTCTTTTACAATATTTCCCAAATCTTCAGTATGTCTAACATAGGGCTTATTATTAGATGAATATATTTTAAGTTCATTATTATTTGTTTTAATCAATACTAAATATTTAGCTCCTGGTTTTTCTATTTTCTGTTCTTGAATTTCTATTTCTATCTTTTCTGAATTAATTATTGTCATAGATACTTTTCATGGTCTTCAGACATTTTTTCTAAATGACTATTAATTAACTCAACTTTTTTTAATTTTTCTTTGTCATGTTTTTCTTGAACTCTAATTTCATCAATTCTTAAAAATTGAGAAGGTATTGTAGGATAACTTTCGTTATTAGTAGAAAGTAGTCTTTGACTTATACCTTTTCTAATTCTTTTATAGTCTTTATCAGCAAAAGCTTCTTTACCATATTCATCAATCAAAATTAATTCAGATAGATGTTTTAAATCTTCATCACCATTGAAGTTTTGAGCAATTCTTTGTTTTTCTTCCATTTTATTTGCTATGACAAAGTCATTCATATATCTTTGAGTGTCTTTTGAAGGTTTTAAAGCAAATATTTTTTCCTCAGGTTTTAGTTTTGTTTGATCTAAACTTTTTTCTTCAAATTTATCTTTTAATATTACATTTATCTTTGTTGCAATCTCAGATCTATTTTTAATTATATAGTCAGCTCTTTTTTCAAGTTCATCTTTACCAATAGCTGAATATTCATCTTGTATACTTTGTACCCATTTTTCTTCAGGTTTTAAAATTAAAGGAAGTCTATTTGATTTTATAGTTCTCATTTTTACAGGTGTTGCAAAAAGAAGTTTTGATAATTCTTGATTACTCTTACCTTCAAATATATCTTTCGGATCATGCTTTAGATCAAAAGCAAGTATATATCCAGCGTAGAAACTATGTTCAGTTAAAAAACAACATGCAAACTGTCTTGTTTTTGAAAAAAAAGTTTCTGTTGTATAAAAATATTTTAGATTTTTTACGTAAGGTAAAACATCTTTTTTGTTAATAAATTGTAAATTTTTATTAAATAGTTCACTATCATTTTTTTTTAAATACTCAGTTAAATTTTTTAAACCAAGTGTATCATCCTTGGCTGTGTGGCTATCTTTAATAGGAAAACCATTCATCGCACATAAAGAAGCTAGTTTAAAAATTTTATGATTTTTTTTGTTTATGTCAGTCTTTAATATATTTGGATTATAATATTCCATGTTTCTTGCAAGAGGAAGTGTATCCATTTGGCAAGCATTTGTAGAGAATAACCATGGGAAGCTATATAAATTTGAAAACCATGTATGAGAAGTTAATAGGAAGTCAAAATTAAACCCTGCATAAGCATTAAATTTAACGTGACCTTTGTTTTTCCATTTTGTAAATGTTTCACTGAGTTTTTTTGCAATACCGTGATTACTATAAGTATGTTTTTCTTTGTCATAAATATCATATGGATTTAAGCCATTTACTAATAAGGCATCACACTCATATGATCTAGAAATTCTAGGTCGAGCAAATAAATCAATACTATCAACAATTTTTAAGTCTTTATCTCTTACAAGTATTGCAGAGTAAGAGAGTAAATCTGCGTTTATATGTGATCCTGATGTTGTTTCAGCATCTAAGTAACAAGTAAATTGTTCCATTAAGCTATCTCCTTTTTATTTTGGTCAAAAAATAAATCAAATTCAGGTATTTCTTTTTCATCGAACAAGTCATTTTTATCCATTGGTTCATAAAAATTATTTTTTGTTCTAAAATCATTATTTTCAAGAAGTTCATTTGCAAAACTAGATTTCCATTTTACCTTTCCAACAATAGTTAAGGCGTCGATGTTAACAGTTATTGGTCGATATTTTTGATTATCACTAATAATACTTACCATAACTTTTTGATTTTTATCTTTTTGAACTTTTTTACCAAAATAGAAATCTTCTTGTGATTCTTCTAGATTAATTATTGGTTTTAACTTCTCAACAAGCAAAGGATTTCCAATACCATATTTTTGGACTAATTCATCAACCTGAAATAAACTAACTTTATCTATACCTTTTGCAAAAACTTTATTGATATCTTTTTCAGCCTCCTCTTGCAAAAACTCAGGTATTTCATAGTCTCCTTGGTATGTATAATTAAATTGCAATCTTCTTACTGCAAATTTTTCTCCGAGTTTGTTTTTTTTTGAAAAATCTGGAATTGTAATTGCATAAACACCATCTTTAAATCGATAAGAGCTGTTCTTAGGTGATTTATTATCTTTTAATGATCGATAACTTGGATGTTCATGTATCAATACTTTGTCATTTACCTCAAAACTACCTTTCATATTTTCGTCATCTATAACCAACATAAATAAATTATTTATGTCAGATATTTTCAGTTCATCTCTTAAAAAACTTTTTGAAAACAACATATCTTCATAATTACTAGAGCCGATTAATGTTGGGGTTACAACTTTTATTTTTTTATAATCATCAGGAGCAAGAAATTCTTTCATAAAAATTTTTCGTAGATGTTCTATAATTGGATAGAAGTTTTTTAAATTTTGTATTAACTTTTCATATTGTTTAAATTTTTTTGTTGGAAGTTCATTCTGTAAGTTTTCTTGATCTGACTCTTCTATATAATTAAATGCATCTGAAAAGGAAATTCTTAGATAGTTTTCAACATAATTTTCATTATAATTATTATTTTGATCCATGTTACCTAACCTAATTAAATTTAGAGCGTGCAATTCAAGAGCTGGTATTATAAGTTTATTTTTTATATCTTGATTTCTGCAATTAGAAATAATTTCATAAAAATTTTTACTTTGGTCATACCAAAGTCTATCTTTATTTTTTTTAACATATTCTAAGGATTTTTTCTTATTTCTTACTTTTTTTAAGTTTTTTAAATATAGAGATGAAAAAGCTGCATTAAGAAACAAGTATGAAAATTCACGAGGAAATTGCTCTTCTTTGTACCTATAAACGTAATGATCAAAAGAGGATCCCCGATTATAAACCATCAAATTACTGCAGTTAGACCTGCTCATGCCGCACTCTTTAAGAATTTTTTCTAGTAATTCACGGTTTTTAGTTTTTTCACTAATTGAACGTATTACTTTGTTTAATTTATTTAAATTCATGATTCTTTATATATACTGTTTATACAGTGTAAAAAAAAAATGTCAAATCAAAAATAACTGTTGACAGCGTGTAAAAATGACTATATAAGTAGTATTATGATAAATAAAATAATTAGTTTGCTGAATAAGAGGGAGATCCTTTCTTCTCTACTTTCTGTCATAACTCCCTCTGGAAAAAAAACTAATTGTTTACCTTTCATAAGCGCTCTCAAAAAGGGGGACGAAGTAATGTCTGGGTTATTATCCTTTCTCGCTAGTCTTAACCAGGCATTACAGCTGATAATCTTTGAAGTTATCTTTCCTTTTAAGAAAATCAGAGTTCCCCTGAGAAGGGAATATCATGCAATAAATCATAACTTTAATAAAAAAATAAATATAGGAGGTTAAAATGAAAAAATATTTTGAATTTAAAAACGAAGTTTCAAATAAATTTTGGGAAATATCACAAAAAGGTATTTTAGTAAAAGTTGTTTTTGGAAGAATTGGAATTCAAAATCCGCAGGAACAAATCAAAGAATTTATAAATGAGCAGGAGGCAAAAAAATTTGCTGATAAAAAAATAAGAGAAAAAATTAACAAAGGATACATTCAACATTAGTATGCAAAGCAAATATAGAAATATTTTAAAAGAAAGATTGATTTTTTATAAAATGTGGAAAAATGATTGGGATTTATATTTCTTTCATAAATCAATATCTGAAAAAGCTAAGAAAAAATATTATTCTGAAAGAAAATTTCTAAATTTAATCCTTTCTATTTATTTTTTACCTTTGAAAGTATTTAAATTTATACAAGATTCGAGAGATGCTCATATTTATAATAAAGGAGTGACTTTAATCAAAGTAATTCAAGATGAATTAGAAGAAACAAAAAAAATAAACCAATCAAGAGGGGAAAATGAATAACATTTCAAAATTAAAAGATTTACTTTTAGAACTAAAAGAAATCAATCAAGCAGAGTACATAAAAAGCGTAGAAAGCGCAGTTACTACCGCCTGGGGAGAAGAAGTTTGGGATCATGATAAATTAAGTAGAGATTGTTTACAAAATATGGTCGATGGTTGTGTGGAGGCTAACATTGGGATAGATAAAATTAAAATCAAAACAGAAGATGACCAAATTAAAGTTCACGCACCAAATGAGTACTCATTAGAGAGACTATATTATATAGGTTCCACTAAATCAGAAAAATCATACAGACAAATTGGTGCTCATGGTGAAGGAATTAAAAAATGTTTTTCAGATTTAGCAAGAATAGGAATTTTTAATCCTATTTTGTTATCTGGTGATAAAGCTTTAATTATTACTGTTGGTAAAGAAGTTCCGGAAACAGAATTAAGACCATTGGTTTATAATTATTTTAAAATTAATAAAATTGATGGAAATTACTTAATTATAAATACAATTGATAAAAAGTTAAAAAAAAGTTTTCAATTTGGTTTAAGGAACTTTTTTTATTCAAAGAATCCAGTTATAGGTGAGGTCCTTCATTCTTATAACGATATTACCATTTACAAATCTACAGAAAAAAATGGTTATGGGTTTTATAAGGGTCTAAAAAGAGTTGATATTAAAGGAATACCTGTCGTTATCTCAATTGATAAAGCTTATAGCGCTTTAGAGAAGAAAACAAAAATAGACAGAGATCGACAAGCATTCGATACAAAGCTACAAAGTACATTTTTTTCAATATTCGCAAGATCTGGTTTTTATTATGCCGATCTACCCAGAAATGTTGCCATAAGATATATTTTAGAAAATTCTAAAGATATATGGTCTACTGGACATTTATTGTTAAGTGCAATTGCATCAAATTCATATGGAAGATTAAAAGATGATAAGTATTTAAAAGAACTATTTAAAGAAGGTTTTTACGCAGAGTCCAGGTGGACTTGGAGTAGAGAAATTTCCTACAATGATTGGTTCTCCACTAAAGTTCAAAACTGGATAAGACAAAAAACAAATAAAGAAAAAAAGAGTAAAAAACTACTACCAGCATATTTTACAAATTTTGGTGTTGAATCTGCTCTAGATAAATTCATCAAAAATAAGAAAGCTGCTGAAAAAAGAATTAAAAACAAAAAAACAATGGAATTAACCACAAGAGAAAAGAAAGCCATTAATTTTTGTTTTGATGCCGCAAAGAGTATTAGTCCAAGTTTTTCAAAATTATTTTCAGGGGATGAATATGATGATCCTTTATACGAGGTAAAATTTAGAACTATAACTTGTAAAGATATTTTAGGAGAATTAAAAAATTCGTCAGATCATAATTCAAAATTGATTTATTTACACAAAACTTTATTTAACGAATCATTTGGCAAGATGATGTCTGTATTTTTACATGAACTATCACATACCTTAGGTCATGATGATGGATCAAGAGAGTTTAGTGACTCACTTACTGTATTAATACAAAAGTGCATTGATAATAATAAGAGTGTTCAAAAATATTCTAAACAATGGTCGCATTTAATGAAAAACTAACTTATAAAGGAGAAATATGACAACAATTCTATCATTTACAGTAATTATTTTGGTTCTAATTTTAGGAGGTTTAATTTTTTATATATTAAAAAATAAAAAAAACCAAGAAGGTATAGATCTTAATAGTCCTGAAATTATTAAACTAGATAGTCAAATTAATAATCTTGAAAATACAATAACCGTGAAAGATGACTATATTGAACAACTAAAAAAAGATAAAGAAATCTTAGTACAAAATTCAAAAAACGCAGACTCTTATAAAGAGGTGTCTGATAAAAGTTTTCAGGAATATACTTCTTTAGTTCAAGAGTATAGAAATTTTCATGAAAAGCTCGTTGGCAATGTTAAATACCAAGGGGAATACAATGAAAAAAAATTACAAAGATTACTTGAAAAAAACGGTTTAGTTAAAGATCAAGATTTTACTGTTAGAGAGGGACAAATTAATAAAGACCCAGTTACAGGATTAAGCAAAAGAGTTAATCCTGATTTTATAATTACCCTTCCTGAAGAAAATAGTATTGTTATTGATTGCAAGGTTTCACTTAAAAACTTTGAGGATTTTGCTAATGAAAAAGATCCTAAACTTAGAAGTGCACATATAAATAAACATTTAGCATCAGTTAGGGATCACATCAAAAGTCTTGCCAAAAAAAATTATACTAAATTATATAATTTAAAGTCATTTCAATATGTAATTATGTTTATGCCATTTGATACATGTTATTTGTCTGCAATTGAGTATGACAAGGAATTGCTAGATTTTGCTGCAGAAAATAAGGTTATTTTAGCAGGCCCAATATCTATTATGGCTTTAATTGCAAATGTTACAAGTCTAAAAAATCAACACAAACAAATTTCAATTGTTGATAATGTTGTAAAAGATGCTGAGGCAGTTTGGGACAAATACACAGTTGTAAGAAACAACATCAAAACATTATTTTCTAGTTTTAAGACACATAGAAATGCCTTGGAGAGTTTAATTAATAGTACTTATGGTAAAAAAAGTGGGCTTGAAAACTTGATTATCAAGTTAAAAGATGATCATGGTTTAGAAGGTGGTTCCAAACTTCATTCAACTACTGAAGACGAAAAAGTTGTTCCAGGCATTGAAGATGCAGAAGAAAAAAAGATAAAAAGTATCGTGAATTAAATGATAACTTCCATATTAATCTTGACTTATTTTTTAGAATAAATATTAAAATACTATGGCTACAATAAAATCTACTGATGATAATTTTGAAAATTTAATTAAAGAACACAAAATTTGTATAACAGATTTTTGGGCTACTTGGTGTGCCCCATGCGTTCAAATTTCTCCCATTCTTGAGGATCTTTCCGAAGAGTTAAAGGAAAAAGGTGTTGTAATAGCAAAACATAACATTGATGAAAACCCTAACATTCCGGTAAAATTTAATGTACGTGGAATTCCTACAATGATTCTGCATGTTGATGGACAACTCAAAGATACAAAGGTTGGATTGACAAGTAAGTCTGATTTAAAATCTTGGATTGAAAGTAATATTAGTTAATTTTTACTTAATACATTTCCTACGTGGTATAAGCTTCCAAAAACACAAATTGTCTTTGCTTTATTTGAACTTAACTTTTTAAAAGCATCTCGAATATTTTTTGCTTTATCAACAGAATATCCTCTTTTAATAGCAATTATTTTAAGATCTTCAGCAGTACATGAATTTGGCTCGCCATCAATATTCATAGTTATTATTTTTTTAAATACACCTTGAAAATTTTTTAAAAATTGTGATGGCATTTTATTTTTTTGCATGGCCCAGACCCCGTAAATAGGTCCTTTCAAGGTTTTTAGATAACTATATAAGTTTTGTGCTGAAGCATTAGAATGAGCACCATCTAAAAGAAGAGCTTCATTTTTATTTAAATATTTTCTTAGTTTGCCTTTTTTAATATAATCTAATCTTCCTTCAAATTTAATTTTAGGTATAGTTTTTTGAATTATTTTTGATTTTATATTTAAGTCTAGTGCAATTTTGATTGCTAAACCGAGATTATCAATCAATCCTTTGCTGTGAATATAATTAGAATTAATTTTAATTAAATTTTTATTGTCCTTGTAAAATAACTTTTTCTTTTTATTAATTATTTTCCAAGAAGAGGGATAAGTAATATTACTCTTATTCTTTTTAAGTATTTTTTTTACTATTCTTAAAACTTTTGGCTTCTGTTTTCCTATATAAATATTTGTATTATTGCTCATATAACCAACTTTTTGTCTACAAATTTCATTAATAGTTTTAGGATAAACCCACTCAAGATGCTGCTTATTTAAATTTGTACATATCTGTATAAAAGGCTTATCCCATACTCGGGATGCATCCCCCTTGAACAGAAGACCCGCTTCCTGCAAAGAAAAATCAGCATTTTCCTTTGAGGCCGCTAAGATATGAATTAAAGTTAAAACCTCAAATAAGCTAAGTTTAATTTTAAGTTTTGAGATTTTTTTTTCATATTTTTTAATTTCTTTTAAAGAAATAAATCTATTTTTTAACCAGAAACGAGTTCGTAAATCATAAAGATGAGGTGAAAAGTTCGCGGTTGCAGTATTACCATTTGCTTGAAGGAAATATTGGAGCGCTTTAACACAAGTGAACTTGCCATCGCTACCTATTATGTTTATTGGCCTTTTTAATTTTAAATGTGGTGAATTTAAAAGAATTAAAGCTTTTTTAACTCTAGATAAACCCAATGAAATACTTCTGCTGTATTTTTTTTGTAGACTTTTGTAATAGATCTCAGAGTTAATCATATCTGATTAACAATATATTTAGGATGCTTCTTTATTTTGTATACTAAGTTCTGAAGTTTGTTCATTATTTTCTGAATTTACTTCAGAATTTGTCTTTAGCAATATAGATAATAACAAACCTATTTCTTTTGCTAAATCTTTTCTATCTGCAATACGATCAATCATTCCGTGTTTAAGGCAAAAATCTGCGGTTTGAAAATCTGGTGGCAATTCCTCTTTAAGGGTTGACTGAACTACGCGCCTACCACTGAACGCAATAAGACAATCTTTATTTTCTGCTATTTGTATATCGCCGAGCATTGCCATCGAAGCAGTGACACCGCCCGCAACTGGATTCGAATAAACCACAAAATATGGAAGGGAATTAGACTTAAGTTCATTAATTGCTAAAGTAACTTTTGTCATTCCAGAAAGTGCAACTAAACTCTCATACATCCGGGCTCCACCAGACGCACATACATTTATAAACGGTTGTTTGGTTTTTATGCAATGATCTATCGCATAAATTATCGCCTCAGTTTCACTTGCCCCAAGACTACCACCGATGAAATCAAAATTTGATGCTGCTACCGTTGTATCTATTCCATTTATTTTTCCTGTTGCAACTAAAATTGCACAATCTTGTTTGGTTTTTTTTCTAGCTTCCTTCAATCTATCTTTATAAGACTTAGTATCCATCCAGGACAATGGATCGTCTTGAGCTATCGGTGTCTTTAAAACTTCATAATTACCATTGTCAAATAACATCTCAAATCTTTGAAGAGGATTGATTCTATGATGATGGTTACATGATTGGCAAACAAATAAATTTTTTTCAAGGTCAGATCGCAAGATAGGCTGGCCGTGGCATGAAGTCCAAGGACTGCTTTCTCTTTCAGATTTAGTAGGAAATTTTTTGTTGATGTTTTGTTTTATACTTTCACCAAACTTTTTAATTCTGTTTATCCAATTCATGATCTATTTAATTTTATTTTTTAACTTTAAAGTCAGTTTATATAAATTTTTGGCAGGATTAAGATTTTTTTTAATAGAATCCGTTATATTTCTACATAAATTTGATCCACAAACCAATCCTTGAGCTGATTTTAGGCTAGATATGTTGTTTTCTGTAATACCAAATCCAATGATATAATATTTAGATTTATCAATCGATTTTACATAATTGTATCTTTTTAAAATATTTTTTGAACTAACCTTTAGTCTGCCTCCAGTTGTAGATAGCATTGAAATCATATACACAAGTTCATGACTATGCTTTACTATCTCTTTTAAACGATCCTTTTTTGTAGTAGGGCTTACTAATTGAACAAAACAGATAGAGTTTTTCTTGCATTTTTCTGAAAATTTTTTATTTAATGGCCACGGTAAATCAACAATAATTAATCCCGAAACAAGATTTTTTTTACAATCTTTTATAAATTTATTCTCTCCATATTGAAATACTGTTTGGTAGTATAACATTAAGATTATAGGTTTTTCTTTATTTTTATTTTTAAATTTCTTAACCGATTTAAAAAGATCTTTGTTTTTAAAACCATTGGACAAAGATCTGTAAGAAGAGTCTTGTATAGCTGGGCCATCACCTATGGGACAATTAAATGGAATACCCAATTCTAGCAAATCAATATTTGCAGATATAGAATTTAGTATTTTAATTGATTGATTCAAATTAGGGTCACCTAATACTGTATACGATATGAGCGCAGGTCTTTTTTGTTTTTTACACTCATCAAATGTTTTTTTAATTAATAAGTTTGTCAAATTTTAACTCCTAATTTTTCTGCTATTATTCCAAAATCTTTCATCGCATTTCCACAAATCAGAGTAATAATTTTATCTGTCTTCTTCATTTTTGGAGCAATTTTACAAACATGAGCTAGAGCATGTGAGGGCTCTAGAGATGCTTGAATTCCCTCTAATCTTGAACAAAGTTTAAAAGCCTCCAATGTTTCCTCATCGCTAGGCGCAACATATGTTGCTCTTTTTTGTTGTTTTAACCATGAATGGATCGCTGAACAGCCAGGATAATCCAAACCCGCACTAACCGATTCTGTATCAGCAATTTGAAAATTTTTATCTTGCATTACATATTGAGCCGCTCCATGTAAAATTCCAAGTTTTGAACCATATGTTAATGGAGCCGCATGTTTGTTTCTAAATTTTTTTGGTCCTCCAGCCTCGCAACCAATTAATTTGCATCCACTATCAATCATATGCATCCAGAACCCAAGACTCGAGCTACCGCCGCCGACGGCTGCTACGAGACTCAAGTTCTTTGGAATTCTTCCAAATTCTTCTTGAATTTGTTTTTTTAGTTCTTTTGAAATTACAGACTGAGCGTAAGCGCATATTCGAGTGTAGATACTTGGGCCCACACTTGATCCTACTGCGAGGTGAACCTTGTCACAGTTAGCTACAAAATATCTAATGCTTTCGGAGACAGCGTCAACTAATTGTCGTGACCCACTTTTAACTACGTTTATTTCAGCACCTAGTAACCTCATTCTCATAGAGTTTGGAGCTTGCCGTAAATAATCTTTTTCACCCTGAAAAATTATAGCCTTGAGTCCTGTTGCTGCTGCAGCCATCGCTAAACCTGATCCTGCCATCCCCGCACCAGTGTCCCCAACCACTACTTTTTTATTAGTGTATTTGGCAATTAAACAGTGTAGCAAAGCATTGTTGAGCTTATGACTTTGAGAGTTGGCCATTGCCTCATGTTTTGCATATATTTGGGCACCACCTAAATGTTTAGATAAATTATTTAGTTTAAGAAATGGGGTAGGTCTTCCAATAAATTTAGCATACATTTCATCTCTTTCTTTTAGAAATTTTTTATTTTTTCTTAATTTTTCAAAAGCATTAGAAAGATCTTCAAGAGGTTGAAAAAGTGTTTCTGGTATATAGGATGAGCCAAATACTTTACCCCAATATCCATTCTCATCACACTGATCGTATAAAGGGATACCTTTTTTTATTTTAATCATGTTTTTTCATATTTAAATTTACTATATTTAACAACTTATCTATTTTTTTTAAATCTTTTTTGCCATTTTCATCTTCTAAAGCGCCCGAAATATCAATCATATAGTTTGACCCCTTTAAATTAACTATATTTTCAATTTGTATGTCGCCAGCAATCATTTTATTTAATGAGTCAGGCACATCTTTTAAAAGACTATGATCAAAACTTTCTGATTTATGGTAACCTTTACCATCAAAAAGTATTATATCTGATATCTCAGAATAGTCTTTATATTTTTCTACATCTTGGAAATTTGAAACCGTGATGGCTGAAATTATTTTAATTTTATACTTCTTTTTAATTTCTCTAGTCCGCTCTGGAGTTACATCATAAAGCTGATAATAATCAAAATTTAAGTCTTTAATTTTTTCTAAAATTTCGTTAGTTGGAGAAACAAGAACACTAGTAAAATTTATTTGTTTTTTGTTAATATCAACCAATTCTTTTAACTTTTGAAATTCAACAAATCTTTTGCTTTTTTCATAATTTGTTATGAAGCCAATAAATTTTGGAGGGTAAGGGTGGCTAAGTAAGTAATTTAATGTTTTGAAATCTGAAACACCGCAAATTTTTACACCTTTGATCATTTGTTTAAATGATCAATTAACTTTTTTAAATTATTTTTAACATTGTTTCGAGTTAAAGATCTACCAATTACGATTGCATCAGCTTTATATTTAAATAATGCATCGCGAGGTGTTACAACGCGAGATTGATCATCTTTCTTGTCACCAGGTAATCTTATCCCTGGAGTTACAACAAATAAATTTCTATATTTTTTCTTAATTAATTTTGACTCGTGTGCAGACGCAACTACACCAAAACATCCAGCTTTCTTAATTAAGCCTGCTTGTTTTAAAACTAATTGATTAATAGTTTTTGTATGTCCAATTTCTTTAATACCTTTATTGTCTAAACTAGTAAGAACGGTCACTCCAAGAATTAATTTTTTTGTTAATCTTGCTTTTTTAACAACAGTTTTCATCATTTTAAGACCACCGTGAGCATGAACTGTAGTATATCTACATCCCTTGAGATCCCTAATTGAGTCAATCGCATTCATGGCTGTATTGCTCACATCCATAATTTTTAAATCAAGGAAATAATTACCTTTAAATTTTTCTAAAAATTTTCTCCCATTTCTACTGTAAAAAAATTGATGACCAAATTTAGGAATAATTTGATAGTTGCTATTCTTCGTATCTTGGATAATTTTTTTTACTTGGTTAATATCTGAAGTATCTATAGCTATAAAAACAATTTTTTTACTTCTTTTCATTTATCTTGATTTTCCATTCTTTAGAGGATTTATATATAATACTTTTTTTTTCAGGCACATTTACTTTCTCTAAAGTTTTTGGATTAAGAGATACTCTTCTTTTTTGAACTCTAGTTTCAAAAGTTCCAATAGTATCTCTTAGCTCAACCCTTTCCCCATTAGATAGCGCTTTTGTAATCTCATACAAAAAAATGTTTAATAATTTATTAATATCTTTAATGAAAAGGTTTGGAAAATTTTTTGATATTTTTTTAACTATTTCCGATCTAGATACAGACAATTTTTTTATTTATTTATCTTCTTTCTTTTTTTTACCTAATTTTTCAGAGAGTGATGAAAAAGGTAGGTTTTTACCTGAAGCATCAGAACCAAATTTAGATACAGCTTCAGCATTTAGGTTCTGTTCTAATAATTTAACACTCAGTGACACTTTTCTTTTTTCCAAAGATATATCTGCAATTGCAACATCTAAACGATCACCCACTTGAAATCTATTGTAATTCCTTGATTCCTCAACATTTATAGCTAGGTCGTTTTTTTTAATCAAAAATTCCAGATCATTTCCTTCTGGGGAAACCATAATTCCTTTTGAATTTGTAGATACTACTTTTACAGTCAATATATCATTTACTTTTTTTCCATTGAAAATATTAAATGGATCATCCTTTAATTGTTTTACACCAAATTTAATTTTTTGTTCCTTACTTTTAATTTCTAATATTTTAACTTCTAATTCATCACCTTTTTTATATTTTTTAATTTCATCTTCAGGTTTTGCTGAATACGACAGATCACTTGCATGGCAAAATCCGTCGATATCAAACTCTTCTATATTTAAATACATAGCTAGATCTTTTATATTAGAAATCTTGCATTTAATTGTAGAATTTACAGGATATTTTTTTTCAAAGTTTTCATATGGATTTTCTTTTGCAAGCTTATAAGATATAGCAATTCTTTTTTTCTCGCGATCCACGTCAGTAATAACACAATTAATTTCATCATTTACTTTAAAAAACTTACTTGGAGAAACATTTTTTCTACCCCAGCTTATTTCACTTGAATGAAGTAAACATGTTAAACCAGCTTGCAGTTCACAGAACGCGCCATAATCAACTACCTTAATTACTTTTGCTTTGTAAGTTTTGCCAGCTTCGTAGTTTGAGATATTTTCAAATGGATCAGGCGTTAATGCTTTAATCGAACATGAAATCTGCATTTTTTCATTGTCAATTGATATAACTTTTAAATCGTGTCTCTCACCTATCGTGAAAACTTCGTCAGGGTGATTAATTCTAGAATAAGATATTTCTTGTAAATGAACCAAAACATCGATTTCATTATTTACTTCAAAAAAGCAACCAAAACTCGAGTAGCCCTTGACGACAGCATTTTTAATAATATCCCCGACTTTATACTTCTCTAATATTTTGGCTTTGTCTTCTTTTTTAACTGAGCTAATTACTTCTCTTCTTGAGCAAAGAATATTTCCTCTTATTTTATCTATCTTAATTATTTTGAAATCCAATTCTACGCCGAACAAATGATCAAAAGATTTTAAAACTTTAGTGTCTACCTGGCTCCCCGGGACAAAAAAAAGTGTACCTGTATCCACATGAGATCCAATTAACCCACCTTTTATTTTACTAATAAACTTCCCTTTTATGATTTCGCCCGCTTCAAAAGCTTTCTCTAAAGTATAAAACCCTCTAATTTTTTGTGCTTTTGATGCAGATACAATAACCTCACCCGTTTTTGGGTCTTCTATTTTTTCTAAATAAACTTCCAGTTTATCATTTTCTTTAATTTTTTTTTCATTGTAAATCGATTTTGCTTCATTTATATCTATTAAAGCTTCACTTTTCATCCCATCTATCAACAAATAAATGTGTTTTTCAGTAATTTTGGTAATTGTACCTGTAAGTATTTTACCTTCTTCAATTTTAGTTTTTGAGAAGTTATCGATTAATAATTTTTTGAATTTTTGACTCTGAGAACTTGAAATATCTTTATATACTTCCATTATTTATTTAATTTCCTATCCATAATCGCTTTTATTTTTAAAAAGCATTGTCTTCTACTAAGTTTAGTAGAATTTAGCAATATACTATCTTTTGTTTTTTTTAACGGACCATATTTTCTTTGACGATCTGATTTATCCCTATTTTTAAGGCTTTTTAACACTTTATTGAAAGATATTTTTTTGTTTTGATTTTTATATTCTTTAAATCTTCTTCTCGCACGTACTTTAATATTTGCTGTGATAAAAAATTTAAACATAGCATCTTTAAAAATAACACTAGTAATATCTCTTCCATCAAGTACTGATCCGTTGTATTTTTTTGGGGGATTGTATGCATAGTTTTGTTGAAATTTTTTAACGACATCCCTAATTTTTTTTTTCTTTAGCAATTATTGACGCTGATACAGCTACTTTATCAGACAATAAGTTTTTATTTTGTAAATTTTTTACAGTTAATTTCTTAATTTTCTTTTTGATTAGTGAAAGATTAAATTTTTTTGGATTGTCTAATCTCATTTTGCCAATTACACGATATATTCTTCCTGTATCTAATTGCAAAAGGTTATAGTGCTTAGCTATAAGTTTTGCTTGGGTACCAGCTCCTGCAGCCGCAGGAGAGTCTATTGCTACAGTAATAATATTTTTTCTTTTTCTCAATTTATCTTTGCTCCAAGTTTACTTAATATTCTCAAAAAATTTGGAAAAGAAGTGTTGACGGCGTCCTTATCATTTATTTTGAATTTTCCACCTAAAGTTAAAGCAGCGACTACAGACATCATGAATACTCGATGATCCTTTAAAAAATTTCTAATATGATAAGAATTTTTCAGTTTTATATTTGGACTACCAGTAATTTTAATATTATCATTATCTCTATCAACTTTAATTCCAATCATTTTCAAAAATTTTATCGCTATATCTAACCTTGGGCTTTCTTTTTTATTAAGTTCACCTAAATTTTTAAATTTTGAAATCCCATGACTTTTAGCTGCAACGAGAAAGATCAAAAGAAATTCATCGATTGCGGAACTGTTTAAGCTAGCAGGACAATTAATTGATTTTAAATATTTTGTACTTTCAACTTTAATGTCACCTAACTTTTCACCTTTATAATTTCTCTTATTTATAATTTTAATTTTAGCATTCATTTTATTTAAAATTTTAAATATGCCCATTCGTGAGGGATTAATATTTATGTCTTTAATAATTAATTGGGAATTTTTAGACAGCAAAGTGAGAACAATAAAAAAAGATGCAGAGCTTATGTCGCCAGGTATTTTATAATCAAATGAGCTAAACTGATTCAATCCTTTTATACTAATAAAATCAAATTTTTTTGTTTTTTTAACAGTAATTGGATAATTAAAACTTTTCAAAAGGAGTTCGGTGTGCGTCCTGCTCTTAGCCGCTTTTATTTTAGTTACACCTGGAGTGTTGATTGCGCTTAGAATAATACAAGTTTTGATTTGAGCGCTTCCTTTGTTTTCATAATACTTAATTGGCCTCAGTAATTGAGAGCCAGTCATTTCTAATGGTAGCATGTCTTTTTTTGATTTAATTATAACTCCAAAAGAATTTAATGGATTTATTACTCTTGAAAAATCTCTTTTAGAGAGGCTTTTGTCGCCGACTAATTTGATTTTATATTTTGTAGCAGAACAAAGGCCCAAAATACATCTAGCAAGTGTCCCAGAATTTCCTGCATTTAAAATTGTTTTATTTTTAATTTTAAAACCATTAATCCCGACACCATCAATTTCTAAATATTCTTTTTTTTTTTTATAATTAACACCAATTTTTTTTATTGTTTGAAGAGTATTTTCTATGTCTTCAGAATTTAGGACATTAAATAATTTTGATTTTCCAATTGCAATTGATGAAAGCAATATACACCTTATACTAATACTTTTATCACTTGAAACTGTAATCGTTTTTTTAAATGGAGATATTCTTTTTTCTATTTTGACCTGATTTTCCACTTTTTCCTAAATTTTAAAACCTTCGCCAAAATATTTTTCAATTGCCCTTGTATTTTTTACTAATTGTTGAGGTGTACCTTTAGCAACAATCTTTCCATCAGATAAAACCATTGCTGAATCTACACATGATAATAAGTCTCTCGAACTATGATCAGATATTGAAACTGAGATTCTTTCAAACATTTGAAGACTTACAATAATTTGTTGTATCATTCTCACACTTTGTGGATCAAGGGCAGCAAACGGTTCGTCCAAAATTAAAATTTTGGTGTTTTTTACCATGGCCATAGCCAATGTAAGTTTTCTAGCCTGTCCTCCCGATAGATATTTTGATTTTAACTTTATAACATTTTCTAGTTCAAATTTCCTGATCAAACTATTTATTTTTAATAGTCTTTCTTCCTTATTATTAATATGCAACTCAGCTATTGCCATAAGGTTTTCGAAGGTAGTTAAATCTGACCAGGATCCACCATATTGAGGCACCCAAGATATGCCAAATTTAGTACATCTAAGATGTGTAGGTATATTTGTTACATCAATACCATTAATAAAAATTTCTCCATAAGTTGGCTTAACTAACCCAATGATACAATGGTAAATACTACTTTTACCTGCACCATTTGGTCCTAGCAAACCGCAAATTTCAGAATTTTGAATACTTAAATTAAGCTGCTCAACAATCTGTCTATTTCCATATGTAATAGTTAGATTTTTAATTTCAATTATAGGCTTTTCTTCTTTAAAAGATTTAATTCTAAATTTTTTAATTAAAGTCATATTTTGTTTTAATTTTTACTTTTTTCGATCTATCTATCATTTTTATTTTTAAATCTCCAGTTTTCATATTTATTAATATTACATCAGTAGATAGATTTGAATTATCACTCATATAAACAACATTATTGTAAATTTTCGAAATATTTTGAGAAAATGAGATATCAGCATTATCAGATTTTATAATGTTATCTAGATATTCTATTTTAACATTTCCGTAAAATAATGTATCATGATTCTTTTTTTCATAAATTGCATTTTTTGAATAAATATTAATTATACCTTTATTTTTTAAACTAATAACGGACGTAACATTTTCCAAATTAACTATTCCTTGTTCTTGATTTTTTATATTTACGACAGCTCTTTTGGCATTTATATAATAAGAATTTCCTAAATTATCGTAAGAATTATACTCAATATTTGTTAATTCATTTGAAATTTCATCCTCTATAATTTTATCGATATTTTTTGAATTTCCATCTTTTAAAGTTTCCAAATTAGTATTATTTTTTTTAACAATATATGTGTAATAGAAACCAGCCAAAATAATTATTATGAAAAGTGTTAATATTATTTGAAAAATAAGACTTAATTTCATTTTAGGTAATGTTTGCATCAAGAATATTATGCATATGAACTATACCAGTTACCTTTTTTTTATTTTTTTTGTAAACACACAATGCAGTAATTTTTTTGTTGTTCATTACTGATAACGCTTCGGCAGCAAGTGTATTTTCATGTACCATAATTGGATTTTTTTTCATTACATTTTTAATAATTAAATTATTTATATTGTCAGTTTTTGAGCTTATCCTTTTAATATCTCCATCAGAAATAATACCTATCGAATTTCCTTTTGAATTTTTAACAATTAATATACCTAAATTTTTTTTATTAAGAATTTTAAGCGCATTTTTTATGTTAGATCTTTCGTTTATAAATGGGATATTTTTTCCTTTGTACATTAAATCTTCTACAGTCTTTAATTTTGCACCTAAAGCACCACTAGGATGAAATTTTTTAAAATCCAGTTTTGAAAATTTTCTACGATAAATAGTTGATATCGCCAATGCATCACCAAGACAGATTTGAATAGTTGTACTCGATGTTGGAATATAATTTCCTGGTCCAGCCTCAGTTATGCTAGGAAGTAAAAATTTTAAATTACTTGATTTATAAAGTAATGAATTTTTCTTTGTTGTAATACCAATTAAAGGGATATTTCTATTTCTTTTTACATATTGAATTATATTTTTTAATTCATCAGACTCACCACTGTGACTAATTAAGACAACTATATCTCCTGATTGAATTACACCTAAATCTCCATGAGAACAGGAGCCTGCATCAACGTAAAAAGATGAAATGCCAATGGAGCAAAATGTAGATGATATTTTTTTTGATATTATCCCAGATTTACCTACTCCTGAAAAAATAATTTTTCCCTTACATTTTATTATTGCATTTACAATTTTATCAAAATCTTTACTTATAGATTTTTTAAGATTTTTAAGAGCATTTATCTCTGCTTGAACAACTTCTTTACCAATTGAGTAAAAACTATTTTTCATAATTTAATGTGACCAAATATCTTCAGTAAAAGAAGCCAAATCTAAATCAACTCTTGTTTGTATACAATTGATTGCTTTTTTATAGAGTTCATATCTATCTTCTCTAACAAGTATTTCTTTTAAAAATGAATAAACTTTATGAAGATAAATTACATCATTTGCACAATACTTTAATTGTTTTTCATTTAGCTGACCACCAAAATCTGAGCTTTGATACTGTTTGCTTATTTCTATACCTAAAAATTCTTTAACCAGATCTTTTAAACCATGTTTATCAGAGTAACTTCTAGCAATTTTACTCATTATTTTTGTACAACTCACATTATTCACTTCAATTTTTAAGTACTTATTTATAAATACCATGTCTGCTCTTGCATAATGAAAAATTTTTTCAATTTTTTTGTTATTTAATAGTTTTTTAAGATTGGGTGCATCATAGTTTTCGCGGTTTAACTGGATTATATGCGCATCATTATTACCAGATGATATTTGCACCAAATAAAGCTTGTCTCTATTTATGTTTAGCCCTGAAAATTCGGAGTCTATTGCTAAAGACTTTTTGTCATCCAGCCTTATTTCATCTGGCAAATCATTCTTATGTAATTTAATATTAACTTGCATAAGATATATATATATGAAACCTACAGAAATTCTAGTTTTTGGAGCTACTGGCCAAATAGGAAGGAATCTGCTTCGAAAACTAACAAGAAACAATTGTAAAGTTACTGCAGTCACAAGGAATGTCCATAGAAAAGGGTATATTCTTAAGAAATCTGGCAATGCAGGGTGGATAGATATAGTTGAACTTGAAACATTTGATCAAAATATACTTAATAATTTATTTAAAGATAAAGATATCTGTATAAATCTTATTGGGATACTAAATGAAAAAAACAAATCATCTTTTAATAATATACATTGTTTATTACCCAAAAAATTAGCAATTCTATCTAAAGAAAATAATTTAAAGCAATTTATTCATTTATCAGCTTTAGGAATTGAAAATGCCAATAAGAGCAAATACGCAATTAGTAAATTAAATGGTGAAAATGAAATTAAAAAAATATTTAATAATTATGTAATTCTTAAGCCTTCAATAATTTTTTCACAAGATGATAGTTTTAGTACTATGTTGCTTGGCATGCTTAAACTTATGCCAGTTTTTCCAATATATTACAATGGTAAAACAATTTTTTATCCAATTCATGTAACAGATATTTGTGAAATTATAGAAAATATAATGTTAAAAGAAGTTAAAGGTGAAACAATAGAATGTATTGGACCTGAAAAAATAAACTTTAAAGAAATTGTTCAAAGAATAAATAAATCTTTAAATATCAAAAGATTTTTAATTCCCACACCTTTGCCAGTCGCTAAAATGTTCGCAAACTTTTTTGAGCTTACTATGAAAAAACCCTTACTAACAAAAGATCAATTAATTTTATTAAATTATGATAACATGCCCTCGGGTAAATATAAAACCAATATAGAATTAAATCTCAATTCAAATTTAAAGTTTTTTGATAAAGAAATATCCAAATATTCATATATGTATAAGACTGGAGGAGAATTTTCAAAAAATATAAAAAATTAGATTAAGTATTAATTGATTTAAGCTGATTTAACTTTTTTTTCTAAAAATACCGGAACATCTTCATCTTTAAGTGCAACCTCGTCTTTTTTACCTTTTACACTTTCCCGTGTTTGATAAACGATCATTAAATGTAATGGGCAATATGAAAATTTTTCCACAGTTTTTCGTCCACAAAATGAAGAGTTTTTTTCTGAAGGATGTCCTTCCATATATTTACATGTATTTTCAGTTAACTCCTCTAAAGATATATTTTTTGCTTCTTCAAAATTTTTATCTAAAACCAAACTTCTAAATTTTGCCCTTTTGCTAATATTTATTTTCTTTTCAGAAATTTGGTTTCTTGCTGAATGGTTGTATGAATTATTTCTAGATTTAATATTAGTGGAGAGTTTTAATCTATGAGCTTTGCCAATAACTGCATTCCTACTAACTCCTCCTATCATTTCTGCTATTTGAGAGGCAGTTTTACCTTTTCCCCATTCGTTTTTTAAAATTTGTATTTTTCTCTCGTCCCAGCTCATATTTTACTAAATATTGTGTATATTTAATATTTATATACAACATTATGTAACTCATAAATACATTAAATAAGCAAGTTTTATTTTGGTTTTTTTAACAATTTTTTTCAAAATTATAATTTAACCGATGGTTGCATTTTATTAAAGTCAATATGATTTAATTGTGTATAAGATAAAAAATAAATTTATGAGCTCGTTGGCAAATAATTATAATAGAAGAAAAATTTCCTTTAAATATGGAAAGGGAAGTTTTTTATATTCTACTAAAAGAAAAAAATATTTAGATTTTGTTCAAGGAATTGCTGTTAACTCATTGGGACATGCCAATCCTTATCTTGTTAAAGCCTTAAATAATCAAGCTAAAAAGGTCTGGCATGTATCAAATGCTTTTCAAATTCCTGAAGCAGAAAAGTTGGCAAAAATGTTGACACAAAAAACATTTGCAGACAAAGTTATCTTTCAAAATAGTGGAGCAGAGGCTACAGAGGCAGCAATTAAAATTGCAAGAAAATATTTTTTTTCTATTGGAAAAGCAAATAAAAATAGAATTTTATGTATAAAAAATTCATTTCATGGAAGAACAATAGCTGCAATTTATGCAAGTGGTTCAAAAAAAATGACAGAAGGGTATGGACCAAAAGTTCCAGGTTTCGATCATATTAATTTTAGGAATTTTAAACCAAGATTTCTAAATTTAAGAAAAAAAATAACAAAAAATACAGCCGCAATAATGATAGAGTCTGTAATGGGAGAAGGTGGCATAAAGGTTATTCCTGACAAATGTCTCAAGTATTTAAGAAAAATATGTAATGAAAAGAAAATTTTGTTAATTCTTGACGAGGTACAATCAGGAATAGGTAGATCTGGAGAATTTTTTGCTTTTGAAACTTCAAAAATTAAACCTGATATTGTCCCAATAGCAAAAGGTATAGGTGGAGGCTTTCCTATAGGTGCAGTATTAATGACCAATAAAGTTGCGAGAGCTATGTCTCCAGGAAGTCATGGATCTACATTTGGGGGAAATCCGAATGCTTGTGCTGTAGGAGTTGAGGTTATGAATCAAATTTTCAAACCCCAATTTTTAAATAATGTAAAAAAAATGTCAGATTATTTCTTTTTAAGATTAAGTCATATAAGTAATAATTATCCAAAAATTATTAAGGAAATTAGAGGAAAAGGTTTATTGATTGGAATACAATTATTTGTTGATCAAACAAAATTTATAAGATCGCTAGAGAAAAATAATTTGTTAACAATAAGAGCAGCTGAAAATGTTGTAAGAATTTTACCTCCACTAAATGTAAAAAAGACTGAAATTGATTTAGCATTAAAAATAATAGAGAAAGTTTGTAAAAACTATAAATAACTGTGAGAAACTTTACTAATTTAAAGGATATTCCAACAAAAGATTTAAGAAAAATACTTAATGATGCGAAGAAAAGAAAAAAGAAAAGAAAAAATTTTAATACTCTTGAAGCTGATAAAGACCAACCATTAAAAGGCAAACTCCTTATACAAATGTATGAAAAACCTAGTTCTCGAACTAGATTAAGCTTTCATATTGCTATTAATCAATTAGCAGCGAATTCGATAACAGTTAAAACAAGTGAATTACATTTAGGAAAAGGTGGTGAAAGTTTAGTAGATACAGCAAAAATTTTATCTACCTATGGGGATGCTTTTTTGTTGAGAACAAATAGTGACAAAAAAATTGAAGATTTTAGTAAAAACTTGACAATTCCACTGATAAATTTATTGAGTCCAAGCTCTCATCCATGTCAAGTACTCTCAGATATTTTTACTGTAGAGGAAATTAAAAAAAAACCAATATCCAAGTTAAATATATGTTGGATTGGTGATTGCAATAATGTACTTAATTCACTAATTGCAGCCTCTATAAAATTTAAGTTTAAACTAAATATTGGATGTCCAAAAAATTATAGACCACCAAAGTTTGTCATGAATTGGGTTAAAAACAATAAAGGAAAAATTAATATTTTTAATGATATAAAAAAAGCAGCAAAAAGTGCTGATGTAGTATTCACTGACAAAGTATTTTCTCTTAATGATAAAGTTAATAAAGCTAAAAAAATTAGAGATTTTAAAAATTATAAAGTTAATTCTAATTTAATGAAAGTTACTCGACCAAACTCAATTTTTCTTCACTGTCTTCCAAGAGGAGATGAAGTTTCAGAAGAAGTGTTTTTAGGAAAAAAATCTAAAGTTTGGCAACAAGCTTTGAATAGAGTACATGTTCAAAAAAGCATATTATTATACAGTTTTGGAAAATTAAGGTAACTCTAGTGGACTATCTGAAAACTGATTTAAATAAAGAATAACTGAAGCTCTATCTTTTTCTTTTCTAAGTCCAGAAAAACTCATCTTTGTGCCTTTTATCCAAGACTGGGGTTTTTTAAGGTAACCGTTCATTTCTTCAAAAGTCCATTCTTTACCATAGTCAGATAAAGCTTGAGAATATTTGTAATCATCGACTGCAGCAATTTTCCTTCCCAAAACTCCGTAAAGTGCTGGCCCAATTTTATTAGCCCCTCCTTTTTCAACAACATGACATGCAGAGCACTTCTTAAACACCTTTTCTCCATGCGTAATATCTCCCAAAGCTAATAGACCAGAAATATCAACTTCTTCTACGACTTCATTTTTTGTTTCAGAAATTTGATTTGCTGTGCCATTTTCTGGAAGTTCAACTTTGTATCCAGCGGTTTCAGGTTTATCCACATGGAATATTAAATCAGATATTTTGCCTATCCCTATAAATAATAAAGCAATTAATAGTATTGATGCTACTATTTTATTTATTTCGAATGAATCCATGATATTTACTAAATTACGTCGTATAACATGTTAAACAAAAAAGATAATATTTAATTAGTTTAATTTAAGCGGCTGAAAGACGCATAAATACTTGATTTATGAACAAAACTATTATTTTAATACCATCTAGACTTGGAGCATCTAGATTACCTAATAAGCCACTCCTTAAAATTAACAATAAATCATTGATTATTCATGTTTATGAAAAAGGTAAGTCTGCAAATATTGGTGAAGTTTATGTTGCAACTGGTGACCAAGAAATATTTCAAGAGGTAGTTAAAAATAATGGCAAAAGTATATTAACTAAAAAAAAACACGTAACTGGCACCGATCGTATATATGAGGCCTATGAGCAGCTTAACTTAAATGAAATTGACTATATTATTAATCTACAAGGCGACGAACCTTTAATTGATAAAAATGATATTATCAATTTAAATGAACTTGCAGTAAAAAATAATTCAGAAATAGCAACACTTGCTTGTAAGCTTGAGACAAAAAATATTAAAAACCAAAATATTGTTAAAGTAGTCTGCAATGAAAATATCGAAAATAATAAAATTTCAGTAGCTCAAAAATTTTTAAGATCTGTAAGTAGTGAAAATTCTGAACATATTTATCATCATATAGGAGTCTACATTTATAAAACTTCTATCCTTAAGAAATTTGTAGGCTTAAAACAAACATCTAGCGAGAGAAATTTAAAGCTAGAGCAACTTAGAGCTTTAGATAATAATATAAAAATAGATGTAATTTTTGCAAATTCTTCGCCAGTAGGTGTAGATACAAATGAAGATTATCTGGAAATAAAAAAACTTATGGAATATAAATCATAAATTATGAAAATAGCTTATCAAGGTGTCTCTGGAAGTTATAGTGAGAGCTGTGCAAAGAAAAATTATCCTGGATGTGAAACAATACCATGCAAAACATTTGATGAGTGTTTTGAAATAGCTAAGAATGATAATAAAATTTTAGCAATTATTCCGGAGTCTAACAAAACTACAGGAAACATTGGGATAGAATATTTGATATTTAAATTTAGATTAAATATTTACGCAGAGCATTTTTATAAAATTAGTCATAATCTGTTAGGTATCAAAGGTAGTAAAATTTCAGATATAAAAAATGTTTATTCACATGCACAAGCGATAAGTCAGTCCTCAATTTTTCTTAAAAAAAACAATCTTGTAGAACAAGTTAGAGCCGATACGGCTGGATCAGCAAAATATGTATCCGAAACTAAAGATAAATCAAAAGCAGCCATCGCATCATTATTGAGTGCAGAAATTTATGATTTAGAGATTCTTAAAAAGGATATTCAAGACAATCAAGAAAATTATACAAGATTTTTATTGTTAGGAAAAGATATTATGCAAGCAGAAAATGACAAAAGATTATTTGTAACATCTTTTCTTTTCAAACTTAAAAGCAAACCAGCTGCTCTTTATAGTGCTTTGCAAGGAATGGCAATCAACGGAGTGAATATGATAAAACTTCAAAGCTTTCCAGAAAAAAATTCTTTTTCATCTTATTTTTTTCTATGTGAAGTTGAAGGTCATATAGATGACCAAAAAATTAAAAATTCTTTAGAAGATTTAAATTATCATTGTGAAGATATGAGTGTTTTGGGGGTTTTCGAGGCAGATAAGCTTAGAAAAAAATAAGATATCATATTGAAGATTTTAAATTATTACTGATATAATGTAATGGGGGCCATCCAGGTGAAGGTACCATGAACTCCCCTAGGTCTTAACGGAAGCAAGGGTATTGAGTATTTTTTCAGGTTGGTTGGTCTCCTATTAAAGTTATGAATTCAAACAGCAAAGTACTAGCACTAAAATATAGACCTCAAACCTTCGACCAATTAGTAGGTCAAAAAGTAATTGGAGAGAGTTTATTCAATTCAATAAAAAACAATAGAATTCCAAATGCATATATGTTTTTAGGAATTAGAGGATCAGGAAAAACAAGCACTGCCAGAATTGTAGCGAAAGCATTGAACTGTGAAAACGGTGTTGAAAAATTATGTACTAAAAACTTTTGTGAAAGTTGTAAATCGATTATTGAAGGAAATAATATTGATATTTTAGAAATAGATGCCGCAAGCAAAACCAGTGTAGATGATGTTAGAGAATTAATAGAGTTCTCAAGATACAAGCCAACCACAGCAAAATACAAAATTTTTATTTGTGATGAGGTTCATATGTTTTCTAAATCAGCATTTGCAGCTTTACTAAAAACACTAGAGGAACCACCGTCTTATCTGAAATTTATATTTGCTAGTACAGATGTAAAAAAAATCCCAGTAACAATAATTTCAAGATGTCAAAGATATGATCTCTCAAGAGTAAATTCTGAGGAATTATTTGACTACTTGATTAAAATTAAAGACCTTGAAAAGGGAAACATCAGTAATGAGGCAATAAAATTGATAGTAAAATTATCAGAAGGCTCTGTAAGAGACTCTTTATCATTGCTTGATAGAGCTATGTTATTAGACAATAATGGTAATGAACTTGATCTTAAAACAGCTCATAAAATATTTGGTTACTTTGAAAAAAGCAAAACAATTGATTTGATTAGCCAAATTATTGATGGAAACGAAAATAATACACTCAAATTGTATAAGAATATTTATATCTCAGGAGTCGAGCCAAAAGTTTTTTTAAATGAATTTTTAGAAACTCTATATTATCTTAAAAATATTGAATTTATAAATCTGGATGGATCAAACTTTGATTTAAATAATAATGAATTTGATAAAATTAAATTATTATCTAAAAAATTGTCAAAAAAAGATATACTAATGCTTTGGCAATTTACATTAAATAATCTAGAAAAAATAGATTATATAAAAAATCAACATCAATTTGTTGAAATGTTTTTAATTAGATCATTATATCTAAAAGAAATTTTAAAAAATAATAGTATAGAAGATACAAATGATTTTAAAAAAGACTTAAAGGTTAATAAAAAAATATTTGAAAATAAAAATCAATTAAATCAAGATGCTATTGAACAACTAAAAAGCGTTGAGCAAGAAGAGAAAATAATTTCTGCGCCTGAAGTAAAAAACAAAATTGATAGTATTGAAATTAATAATTTTAATAAACTTATTCAGGTCTGTGAAGATAAGAAAGAAATAAAAATCAAATATGAAATGGAAAATAATTTAAAATTAGTTAGTTTTGAAAATCAGAAAATTGAAATTTCATTTAATTCTAATCTTGATAAATCTTTTGTTAAAGAATTAAGCGCCAAGTTGTTAGAGTGGACAAAAAAAAGATGGATTATATCTTTTTCAAAAAAAAAAGGTTTGCCAACTATAAAAGAACAAAAAAAAAATATAAAAAATGATTTATTAAAAAGTGAATTAAAAACTGAGTTTTCCAAAGAGGTTGAAAAATTATTTCCTGATGCAGAACTTTTAGAAATAGAGAAAGATAAAATATGACAGACTTTTCGAAAATACTTGAAAAAGCAAAAGAGTTAGAAAAAAAGATGAAAGAAAGCGAAGAGGCAATTAAAAAAATTGAAGTTACCGGAAACGCTGGAGGAGAATTAGTTAAAATAAAATTAAATGGAGAAAGTGAAATTATTTCAGTTGAAATTTCAGACAAACTTTTAAAAGAAGAGAAAAATGTTATTGAAGACTTAATTAAAGCAGCTCACAATAATGCAAAATCCTCCTTAAAATCTAAAACTACTGAAGAAATATCTAAATCAGCAGGAAATATTGGAATACCAGGTTTTAAATGGCCTCTATAATTATTTAAATGCAAAATATATCTGAAATAGAAGAATTGATAAAATTAATATCTAAGCTTCCTGGTTTAGGACCGAGATCTGCAAAAAGAATTGTTCTAAAAATGATTAATAATAGAGAGGAACTTATAAGACCAATGGCTAAAAACTTAGCTGAAGTCTATAAAAACATATCTAGATGTAAAACTTGTGGTTCATTAAAATCAAATATAAGCGGTTGTAATAATTGTGAAAATTTAAATCAAAAATTTAATAAAATTTGTGTAGTAGAAAATATAGCTGATCAATGGAGTATAGAAGCATCGAGCGTTTATCAAGGATATTTCCATATTTTAGGTGGCACAATTTCATCAAATAATATGAATAAAGATGAATTATTAATAGGTGCTTTAGTTGAGAGAGTAAAAAAAAACAAAATAGAAGAGGTTATACTTGCTACAAGTGCTACAATAGAAGGTCAAACAACTGCATTCTATATTCAAGATAGTCTTAAAAATACCAAAGTAAAAATTTCTAAGCTTGCTCAGGGTTTGCCGGTTGGTGGTGAAATTGAAAGTTTAGATGATGGTACTTTAATTTATGCATTTAAAAATAGAAACTCTTTTAAAAAAGACTAATTTTTTTTAATAAGTCTATTTAAATGCAATAATGGTTCCGTGTATCCAGAGGGTTGATCTTTGCCTTGAAATATAAGTTCGCATGCAGTTTTAAATGCTATAGATCTATCATAATTTGGTGACATATTTTGATAATGTTTGTCATTTTTATTTTGCAAATCAACAACTTTTGCCATTTTTTTCATGATTTCCAAAACTTGTTTTCTGCTACAAATTCCATGATATAGCCAATTTGTTATTTGTTGGGACGATATTCTTAAAGTAGCACGATCTTCCATTAAACCAACATTATTTATATCTGGAACCTTTGAACATCCTATTCCTTGGTCTATCCATCTGACAACATAACCCAGAATAGTTTGTGCAGAATTTGAAATTTCTTTATTTATTTCTTCTATCGACCAATTAGGTTTTTTTACAACAGGAATAGTTAACAAATCATCTAATTTTGAAGATTTTCTATTTTTTAATTTAGCATGATTATCAAAAATATTTATTTTGTGATAATGTAGAGCATGTAGAGCCGCGGCTGTTGGTGAAGGAACCCATGCACAATTTGCTCCTGCCTCTAAGTGAGAAATTTTTTGATTTAACATATCTGCCATCCTGTCTGGCATAGCCCACATTCCCTTTCCAATCTGTGCTGTACCTGAGAAACCACATTTTAGACCAACATTTACATTGTTATTTTCATAAGCATTTATCCAAGAAGAAGTTTTCATATCTCCTTTTTTAATCATTGGTCCGGCCTCCATTGATGTGTGCATCTCATCTCCTGTTCGATCTAAAAATCCTGTATTTATAAAGAAAACTCGATGTTCTAATGTTCTTATACATTCTTTTAAATTAACAGTAGTTCTTCTCTCTTCATCCATAATTCCACACTTAATTGTATATTTTTTTAAACCCAAGACTTCTTCAACTTTTGAAAATAATAAATTGGTAAACGAGGTTTCATCAGGACCATGCTGCTTAGGTTTTACAATATAGATAGAGCCAGTTCTTGAATTATTTTTAATTTTTAAATCATGCATTGCACATAAAGAAGTAATGAAAGCATCTAGTATCCCCTCAGGAATTTCAGATCCATCTTCTAACAGAACTGCTGAATTAGTCATTAAATGACCAACATTCCTATTCAATAAAAGTGCTCTGCCATGAAGATTTTCTTTTTTACCCATTTTAGAAATATAGTTTCTATTAGGGTTTAGTTTTCTTCTTAATTTTTTTCCATCTTTTTCAAATTCAGCTATAAGATCTTTTTTCATTAGACCCAGCCAATTTCTATAGCCAAGAATTTTGTCTTCAGCATCTACAGCTGCAACAGAATCTTCATGATCACAAATAGTAGATATAGCAGACTCTATAATTATATCTGATATACCTGCAGGATCTCCTTTAGCACTAAATGCATTTGGGTTTATTATAATTTCAATATGAAGATTATTATTTTTTAAAATTACAGCTGAAATTTTTTCTTTATCTAGTCTATATCCAATATATTTTTCATCATCTTGAAGTTGTGTAAATCCTTTGTCAGTAAATAATTCTAAATTATGATTTTTAATCGAAATTTGGACTATTTTTTTCCATGACGAATTTTTTAATTTAAAATTTTCATCCAAAAAATTTTTAGTATATTCAATTACTCTAAGACCTCTCTCAGGATCATACCTTTCGCTTATTGACTCTTCTGATGATATTACATCTGTTCCATATAAACTATCATAAAGACTCATCCATCTAGCATTTGCAGCATTTAGCGCATATCTTGCATTGGTAATTGGTACCACAAGTTGAGGTCCAGCAATATTAGATATCTCTTTATCAATATTTTCAGTTTTAATTTTAAAGTCAGGGCCTTCTTTTTTAAGGTATTCAATTTTTTCAAGGTAAGATTTATATTCTTCTATATTAAATTCTTTTTCAAAATTTTCTAAATGCCACCTGTCTATATCCATTTGCAATTTTTTTCTTGTTCTGAGTAATTCAATATTTTTTGGATTTAGTTCATGGACCACTTTACTTAAACCTTTCCAAAATTTATCTTTATCAATATCTGTACCAGTAATTGCTTCAATATTTATAAAATTAAAGAGATCTTCTGAAATTGATAAGTTTTCTTTTTTTATATATTTTTTTGACATATGTATTTTTTTAGTAGTTTGTTTTAAGAAAATTTTATATAATAGTAAATCGGTTAAATTGAGCCACTTTGTTGCCTTTATTTTATAAAATATTAAAATTATGAAAAATTATCTAAATTTTGAAAGTGAAGTTAAAGAATTAGAGGCGGAACTTGAGATTTTAAAAGATCCTTTCAATAAAGAAGGAATTTCTGAGGTAAATACGAGCAAAATTTTATCATTTGAAGATAAGATCAATAAGAAACTAGAAAAAATTTATTCTAATTTAAATGCCTGGCAAAAAACTCAAGTAGCAAGACATGAAGATCGTCCAAAGGCAAAATATTTCATAGAAAATTTATTCGATGATTTTATTTCTTTATCTGGGGATAGATTTTATGGAGAAGATAAGTCAGTAATTGCTGGGTTTGCTAAGTTCAATGAAAAGTCAGTTTTAGTAGTTGGGCAAGAAAAAGGTGAAAATTTAGATGAAAGATTGGATAGAAATTTTGGGATGATGAGACCTGAAGGTTATAGAAAAAGTATAAGATTAATGAAACTTGCAAATAAATTTAATATTCCAATAATAACCTTTATAGATACACCAGGAGCTTACCCAGGTGTCGGCGCAGAGGAAAGAGGTCAAGCAGAAGCTATTGCAAGATCAATAGAGGCTTGTATTAAATTAAAAGTTCCAAATATTTCAATTATTATTGGAGAGGGTGGCTCTGGTGGAGCTATAGCACTGGCATCAGCTAGCAAAGTAATTATGTTAGAAAATGCAATTTATTCAGTTATATCTCCCGAGGGATGTGCAACTATTTTATGGAGAGATCCAAAAAAAACATTAGAGGCGGCAGAAGCAATGAGACTTACATCAAAAGAATTATTCAAACTAAAAATAATTGATGAAATAATTGATGAGCCATTGGGTGGAGCACATAGAGATCGTGAGAAAACTTTAGAGAATGTTCGAGATTCAATAAAAAAAAACTTAGAATATTTTGAAAATCTTAGTGATGATGAAATAGTTTCTGGGAGAATGAACAAATTTTTACAAATTGGAAGGGGAGGTGGCTTCTCGAACAAAACAGATACCTCTGCTAATCTATCATTTAAAAAAAACAATATAAATTTATTGATAGAAGAGTTTTTAAAAAAAAAGGTATTTTATATAAGCATCTTAGCTGCAATTGGAATAATTATTGCTTTTATTTTTTTCTTATAAAGCACCACAACAATATTTATATTTTTTTCCCGAGTTACAAGGGCAACGTTCATTTCTTCCTATATTTTTTCTGATAATATTTTTAATCCTGTTTTTAATTTCTTGATCATCTTCTTTTTTTTCCTCAGCTTGTTGATCTGTAACAATTTTAATATTTAATAATAATCCAATAAATTGGGATTTTAATCTATTCAGAAGATCTTCAAATAAATTAAATGCTTCTTTTTTATATTCTATTAGAGGATCTCGTTGTCCATATGAACGAAGACCTATCACTTGTCTTAGCTGCTCAAGATATTGAATATGAGTTTTCCAATTTTGATCAATTAGTTGAAGGAAAATTCTTTTTTCAATATCTTTTGAACGTTCTTCACCTAAGATATTTAATCTTTCTTTTCTTTTGTTTGTAAATTTGTTTAAAATTATGTCTTTAAATTTATTGTTCTCAGAAACTTTTAAATTTTTTATTTCATTATCATCAAAGGCTTTTCCAAACATAGATGAAATATTATTTGTAAAATCGATATTTTTTGTTTTGAATTCAATTAATTCATCAACTAACTGATTAAGAAAATTATCTGCAAACTCATAAGAATTTGATGCATCAATTACCTTTCTTCTTTGTGAAAAAATTACATGTCTTTGATCATTTAAAACATCATCAAATTTAAGTAATGATTTCCTTATATCAAAATTTCTTGCCTCTACTTTTTGTTGGGCTCTCTCAAGGGCTTTATTTATCCAAGGATGGTCTATGCTTTCTCCATCTTTTAAACCCAATTTTTCAAGTATATTATTCATTGAGTCGGATCCAAAAATTCTCATTAAATCGTCTTCAAGACTTACAAAAAAAATTGAGTTACCTTCATCTCCTTGTCTGCCCGATCTTCCTCTGGCTTGATTGTCCACTCTTCTGCTCTCCATTCTTTCTGTTCCGATAACACATAGACCACCAATTTTTTTTATTTCATCTCTTTTCAATTTATCTGCATCTTTTCCACCAAGTTTTATATCAACACCTCTTCCTGATATACTGGTTGTTATAATTACAGATTTTTTTGATCCAGCATTTGCAATAATTTCAGCTTCTTTGTGATGATTTTTTGCATTTAAAACAATATGATCTATTTTTTTTTTATTGAATAATTTTGAATAATGTTCAGATTTATTTATACTACTTGTGAATATTAAAATAGGTTGGCCTAAAGTATACTTTTCATTTACTAATTTTACAATTGCATCGTCTTTTTCAATTTCAGTTCTGTAAATTTGATCATTCAAATCTTTTCTAATCATTTGCTTGTTTGTTGGAATTGTAATCACATTTAAATTATAAATTTCATAAAATTCTTGGGCTTCTGTTATAGCTGTTCCTGTACAACCACATAACTTTTTATATAACTTAAAGTAGTTTTGATATGTTATCGAAGCTAAAGTTTGATTTTCAAATTGTATATTCAAGTTTTCTTTTGCCTCTAAACTTTGATGCAGACCGTCTCCAAATCTTCGTCCAGGCATTTGTCTACCAGTTTGATCGTCAATAATAACTATTTCTTTATCTTTAACTATATAATCTTTGCCATTTGAAAAAATATAATTAGCTCTAAGAGATTGATTTACCAAATGAACTAATGAAAGATTTTCTGGGTCATAAAAATTATTATTTTTTAATATTCCAGCATCTGAAAAAATTTTTTCTATGTTATCTATACCACGATTTGTTAATAAAATATTTCTATTTTTTTCGTCAATATCATAATCTTCATTTTCTAATTTTTTAATTAGTTTATTAATAAGTATATATTGGTCAGTTTTATCTTCAGCTTGCCCAGAAATTATCAAGGGAACTCTAGCCTCATCAATTAAACAAGAGTCAATTTCATCTACAATCGCATAATTATGACCTCTTTGAACCATCTCCACTTTTGAAAATTTCATATTATCTCTTAAATAATCAAAACCCAATTCACTGTTTGTTGCATAAGTAATATCACATTTGTAGTTAATTCTTCTTTCATCATCATTTTGACCTGAATTAATATATCCCGCTGAAACACCTAAAAATTTAAAAATTTTACCCATATTTTCACAATCTCTTTTTGCCAGATAGTCATTAACTGTAACAACATGGACACCTTTCTCTTCAAGAGAATTTAAGTAAGCCGCTAGAGCAATTGTTAAGGTTTTGCCTTCTCCAGTTTTCATTTCAGCGATTTTATTTTGGTTAAGTACTATTCCGCCTATTAATTGGACATCAAAGTGTCTTTCATTGCGCACTCTTTTTGAGGCCTCTCTTACCAAAGAATATGCCTCTGGAAGTAAATCATTTATTTTGGTACCGTTTTTAAGTTTATTTTTGAATTCATCAGTTTTTTTTGGAAAGTCAATATTTTCTAATTGTGAGAATTTTTCTTCGAAAACATTTATTTTCTCAACTATTCCTCCCAATTTATCCAGTTCTTTTTGATTAGAAGATTTGAAAATTTTTGATATAAAATTTAGTGGATTTAGCATATGATTTATTTGTTATTTAAATGAATCTTATATAATCATATTATTTTATTTTTAAACATATATGCTTTTTAAGAGAGAAAATTACCAAATAAAGTCTAATTCTATTGGTTTTTACCAAAACCTTGAACATTTGGATGGTATTGGAATATCTGCTGTTCCAGCAAATTTATATAAAGACAAGAAGAGAGATGAGGTAGTTATCTTTTATTTTAGAAAAGGTGCTACTCACGCAACCGTTTATACACAGTCGAATATTAAATCTGAAAATATAAAATGGAATTTAAATAATTCAAAAGACAAAATATATGCACTACTTGTTAATACTCGAAATGCAAATGCATTCACAGGAAAGGAAGGTTATAAGTCTATTAATAATATCGCTTCATTGCTTGCAGATTCTTTATCAAAAAAACAGAGTCTTGATGAAGAAGAGCCAAAAAAGATAAGAATAAAAAATCTTTTATTTGCTTCAACGGGCACTATAGGTGAAAGTTTTCCAGAAAAAAAAATTGCAGACTCTATTCCAAATCTAGTTAACAGTATTAAATATGTACAAAATAAATATGTATGGATGAAAGCAGCAATGGGAATTCTTACAACAGATACTAAGCCTAAACTTTCAATGGAAGAATGTAAGATAGCTGGCACACCAATAAAAATTTATGGGGTCGCAAAAGGATCAGGCATGATACATCCAGATATGGCAACCACCTTAGGTTTTGTATTTACAGATGCCAAGATAAATGGAAACATTTTAAAAAAATTATTAAAAAAAAATATTCAAAATACTTTTAATGCAATAAGTTGCGATGGCGACACAAGCACTAACGATATGGTAAGTTTATTTTCCACAGGATATGCTAAGAATAAAGAAATTAAATCCTATAAAGATAAAACTCTTAATGAGTTTGAAAAATCTCTTAATTCAGTATTAAAAAATCTAGCTAAAAGTGTTGCAGCTGATGGAGAGGGCGCATCTAAATTTGTAGATATTAAAGTAGAAAAATCAAAAAATGAAAATGATGCAAAAAAAATTTGTTTTTCAATCGCAAATTCACCTCTTGTAAAAACTGCAATATCTGGCGAAGATCCAAATTGGGGAAGAATTATTATGGCTATAGGAAAAGCCAAAGTTAAAATAAATTTAAATAAACTTAATTTATTTATTGGACCTCACAAAATAATTGAAAATGGAAAATTATCTAATAATTATAATGAGTCTGATGTGGCTGAATATATGAAATCTATTGAGATAAAAATTACTGTTCAAATTGGAACTGGAAAAAAAGAGTTCGAAGTTTTTACGATGGACTTAACAAAAAAATATATAGAAATAAACTCAGATTATAGATCTTAATATATTGAAAATATTTTTTTTATTATTATTTAAGAATTATGATTAAGTATCAATTGAATTGTAAAAAATGTAATAATACCTTTGATAGCTGGTTTGCATCCTCAAAAGAATTTGAAAAGCTTAAAAAATTAAAACTAATCAAATGTAATAATTGTAATTCAATTAAAATAGAAAAATCTATTATGTCTCCTAGAATTTCCTCAAATTTTAGAACAGAAAGTAAACAAAAAACATTAGAAAAAAAAAAAGAAGTAAAATACAAGATAAAAGAATTCCAAAGGTTTATAAAAAACAATTTTGATTATGTAGGTGAAAACTTTTCTTACGAGGCAAGATCAATTCACTATGGAAATAAAAAATCAAAAAAAGGCATTTATGGAAAAGCCTCAACTAGGGATGTTAAAGAACTAAAAGAGGAAGGAATTGAGACAACATTAATTCCTTGGATAAATGATAATGAAAATTAAATTTTTTTAAATTTTGAAATATAATTTACACTAGTATCTTCACTAAGACCCCATTTATCCATTATTATATTGTATTTTAAGCCTTTAATCTCAGATAGTTGTAAATTATTTTTATTACACAATTTTTCGAGCTTTTGAGGTTCAACGAATTTAAACCAATCGTGTGTTCCTACAGGTAGCCAATTTAAAATATATTCAGCCCCAATAATTGCTAGCAAATAAGATTTTAAAGTTTTATTTATAGTTGCAATAAACATTACTCCGTTTTTTTTTAGTAAATGTGAACTTGATTTTATAAAAAAATTTAAATCTCTTACATGCTCTACAATTTCCATATTTAGAATTACATCATATTTTTTACTAGACTTTAATTTTTCTGGCGAAGAACAAATATAATTTATTTTTAACTTTTTCTTTTTTGCGTGAATCTTGGCTATATTTATATTTTTTTTTGATGCATCAACGCCAGTTAATTTTCCTCCAAGCCTGTACATGGGCTCTGTCAATAAACCTCCACCACAACCAATGTCTAAAATTTCTAATTTAGATAACGGTTTATTTTTGTTTTTTATATTGAACTCTTTAACTAGATGGTTTTTTATATATTCTATTCTTATAGGATTAAATTTATGCAGTGGTTTAAATTTTCCATTTGGATCCCACCATTCTTCTGCTAAATTACTAAATTTTTCTATTTCTTCTTTATTTATTGTGTTATTAGCCATTAGTTTTGAATTTAATTTAACAAAATATTTTAAGAGATAATATAGGAATAAATAATGAAAATTGTAGTGTTAAAATTTGGAGGAACATCAGTTGGCTCTATCGATAGAATTAAAAATGTTGCAAAAATAGTTATTAGTTACTTAAAAAAGAGATATAAAGTGGTGGTCGTATCATCAGCTATGAGTGGTGAGACAAATAGGTTGGTAAAATTAACTAAAAAAATCTCAAAAAACTTTCCACCCTCAGAATATGACACAGTTTTAGCTACAGGTGAACAAGTTGCTTGCTCTTTAATAGCAGGAAGACTTAACGAACAAGGTCATCTAGCAAGATCATGGCAAAGTTGGCAAATTCCAATTTTTACTATTGGGAATTATTCACATTCTCGAATAGTAAAAATAAATAAAAAAAATATTCTAAATTTTTTAAGAAAGGGAGGTATTCCTGTCGTAACAGGTTTTCAAGGTATTAATTTTGAAAATCGTATAACAACAACAGGAAGAGGTGGATCAGATGCAAGCGCAATAATGTTTGCAAAATTTCTTAAGGCTGAAAAATGTATTATATATACAGATGTAGATGGTATTTATACAACTGATCCTCGGATAGTACCAAAAGCAAAAAAAATTCAAAAAATATCTTATGAGGAAATGCTCGAAATGGCATCACTAGGAGCAAAAGTGATGCAACCACATTCTATTCAAGATGCAAGGCTGAACAGAATAGATATTGAAGTTAAATCTACATTTAAAAACTTAAAAGGTTCATTAATTACAAAAAAAAGAAATATTTCAAATAAGAATATTATTAGGGGAGTTTCGTTTACAAAAAATGATGCAAAGATTACTCTTATTGGAGTAAAAGATAGACCTGGAGTTGCTGCTAAAATTTTTGAACCGCTCTTTAGAAATTCTATAAATGTAGATATGGTTGTTCAAAATATTTCATCTAGCAAAAAAGAAACCGATTTAACTTTTACAATACAGAGTGACGATCTAAGTAAAACTGAAAAGCTATTAAAAAAAAATAAAAAAGTTCAGTTTAATAATATAATTATAGATAAAAAAGTTTCAAAAGTCTCAATCGTAGGAGTTGGAATGATTACTACACCAGGTGTAACATTTAGAATGTTTAATGCTTTAGCAAAAAAAAATATCAATATTTTAGTAATTTCTACCTCAGAAATTAAAATATCGGTCCTTGTTGATAGAAAAAATTTAAAAAAAGCAGTTGATGTACTTCACAAAGAATTTAAATTAGATTATTGAGTTAATTTTTATGAGTATTAGACCATTTAGAGATATAAAAAGAAATAAAACTAAGGTAATCACAGTAGGTAATGTCAAAATAGGTGGAGACAATCCAATTTCTGTACAATCAATGACAAATACAAAAACAACGGATATAAAATCAACAATAAAACAAATCAACCAAATTGAAGAGGTGGGCGGAGATTTAGTTAGAGTATCTTGTCCTGACGAAGCATCATCTTTAGCCTTAAAAGAAATAACAAAGCATATAAACCTACCACTTATTGCTGATATACACTTTCATTATAAGAGAGCTTTAGAGGCTGCAGAAAACGGCGCATCATGTCTAAGAATTAATCCTGGTAACATAGGAGATAAACAAAAAGTAAAGGATGTAATATCAGCAGCTAAAAATAATAATTGTTCAATAAGAGTAGGAGTAAACGCTGGATCTTTGGAAAAGGATATTTTAGAAAAGTATAAAGAACCATGTCCTGAAGCGTTAGTAGAAAGCGCTCTAAGAAATGTTAAAATACTTGAGGATGAAGATTTTTTTAATTTAAAAGTAAGCGTAAAGTCCTCGGATGTTTTTTTGTCATTATGGTCATATCGACAACTTTCAAAAAAAATCGACTATCCATTACACCTAGGAATTACAGAAGCGGGCAGTTTTGTGCCTGGAAGTATTAAAACTTCCATAGGACTCGGATCTTTATTGCTTGATGGTATAGGTGATACAATCAGAGTTTCTTTATCAGACGACCCAATCAAAGAAATTCAAATAGGTAACGAAATATTAAAATCATTAAATTTAAAAAAAAGGGGTGTAAAAATCATTTCTTGCCCTTCGTGCGCAAGGCAAGGATTTAATGTTATTGAAACTGTGAAGATATTAGAGGAAAAACTTTCCCATATAAAAACACCAATAACGTTATCTATTATTGGATGTGTAGTTAATGGTCCTGGTGAAGCAGCATATACTGATGTAGGTGTTACTGGAGGGGGAAATAATAGTCATATGTTATATATAAATGGATCTCAGTTTAAAAAAATTGCTACCAGCGACTTAATAGATAAGGTTGTCTCATTGATTGAAAAACAAGATATTGAGTTAAAAGCTAAATCTCAAATCAAATAAATACTAAATGTCACTACCTTTGAATAAAATAAAAGAAATTATTAATAAACATTCAGAATTAGAAAAAGAACTATCTAAATCTAATTTAGATAGTAAATCTTTTGCGAAAAAATCTAAAGAATATTCAAATTTGAACGACATAATTAAAAATGCTAATGAATATTTAGATTTTGATCAAAATAAAAAAGATCTTGAAAAAATTTTAAGTGAAACTTCATCAGACAAAGAAATTAAAGATTTGGCAAAAACTGAAATTGATGAACTTGATAAAAAACACAAAAAAAACGAAATACTTTTAAAACTATTTATGCTACCAAAAGATGAAGCAGACACAAAAAATGCAATCTTAGAAATTAGAGCAGGCACAGGCGGTCTAGAAGCAAGTTTATTTGCTTCAGATTTATTTAAAATGTACGAAAAAGTTTGCCATAAAAAAAAAATGGTCACTTGAAATTATTAGCATATCTAAAAGTGATGCTGGTGGTCTGAAGGAAGTAGTGGCATCAATAAAAGGTAAAAATATTTATTCAGTGCTAAAATATGAAAGTGGAGTTCATAGAGTTCAACGTGTACCAGATACTGAAACACAGGGAAGAGTGCATACTTCAGCGGCTACAGTGGCAGTATTGCCTGAAGCGGAAGAGGTTGATGTTCAAATTGAAGATAAAGATTTGAGAATTGATGTCTTTAGAAGTAGTGGACCTGGGGGGCAAAGTGTAAATACAACTGACAGTGCAGTTAGAGTAACTCATATACCAACCAACATAGTGGTAAGCCAACAAGATGAAAAATCTCAAATAAGAAATAGAGAAAAAGCTTTAAAAATTTTGCGTTCACGTTTATATGAATATGAAAGAAAAAAAATAGATGATCAAAGATCACAAGATAGAAAGAGCAAAATTGGTACAGGCGATAGATCAGAGAGAATTAGAACTTATAATTATCCACAGGGGCGAGTTACTGATCATCGTATAAATCTTACACTTCACAAGCTTGAGGAGTTTATGCAAGGTGAAATTTTTGATGAAGTAGTAGAAAGTTTAAATTTACAAGCACAGGAAGAACAATTAGAAAATTTAAACTAATGAATTATAGAAATATTTTAGACAAAGGACTGAATATTTTAAAAAAAAACTCTATTTTTTCAGCAGATTTAGATACACAATTGTTACTTTCAAAATCAATAAATAAAAGCAGAGAAGAAATATTATTAAATTTAGATAAAGAATTAAACCAAGAAGAGATAAATAAGTTTTTAGGATTTATTATAAGAAGAAAAAAAAAAGAACCAATATCGATTATTCTTGGGAAAAAATTTTTTTGGAAATATGATTTTAAAGTAAACAATGATGTTTTAACTCCAAGATTTGAGACGGAACTTTTGGTGGAAGGTGTTCTAAATTATTATAAAGATATTAAAAAAATAAATGTTTTAGATATTGGTGTTGGATCAGGGTGTATATTGATTTCCCTGTTAAAAGAGAATAGTAAATGGAGGGGTACAGGAGTAGATTTGTCAAAAATTGCACTTAAAATGGCAAAAACTAATGCAAAAATACAACAGGTCGAAAATAGAATTAAATTTATTAACTCAGATATTGACAAATTTTGTGGCAATAAATATGATTTAATAGTCTCAAATCCACCTTATATAAATAAAATTGGATACAACAATCTAGATTTAGATGTAAAGGATTATGAGCCAAAAATGGCCCTTTATGGTGGCTTAGACGGACTTAAAATTATCGATAAAGTAATTAAAAAAAGTAAATTTGTTTTGAAAAATAGCGGCATGTTAGCAATCGAAATTGGTTTTGGTCAGCACTATAAGGTGTCTGAAATTTTAAAGAAAAATGATTTCTATATATTTAAAACAATTACTGATTATCAAAAAATTAAAAGATGCTTTTTAGCAAAAAAAAATAATTAATGAGAAATTTCAAAAATAACAGAAGAAAATATAGAAGCAATTCATACGATAGAGGTCTTAAAATTAATTCTAACGAAAATAATCTTAATTCAGGTCTTGGAAATGTATCAGATTTTAAAAGAAAAAATTATAATAGAGGCAATTTCAATTCACCGAAGCTCATACAAAAATACTCTGATTTAGCAAGGGAAGCACTTTCAATTGGAGATAAAATACTTTACGAAAATTATATGCAACATGCAGAACATTTTATAAGATTATCATCCAGTCTTTCAAATGGACATGAAAAAAAAAATGGCTCTTCCCAAGAAGTAGATAAATCAAAAATAGAAAAATTATCTGATGAAGAGTTAAGTCAAAATAAAATTTAATTTTGGCTATTAATTAGTTCAGCCTTAAGCACATCAATTTTTATTTTTACTAATTCAAATTGTTCTCTTTGTTTTCCTTTTAATTTTTTACCAGATGGTAGCTTCAGTGTTTGAGAATTGATTTTTTTACCATTTTTTATAACTTCGTAATGCAAATGAGGACCTGTAGACATTCCTGTTGATCCAACATATCCTATAATTTGACCTTGAGAAACTCTAACTCCTTTTTTTATACCTCTAGCAAATTTTGACATGTGAGCATAGACAGTAGAGTAAGTACTATTGTGTCTAATTTTCACACAATTACCACCGCCACCACACCAACCTGCTTTTAAAATCTTGCCAGTACCTGATGCCATAATTGGTGTTCCCATTGGTGCTGCGAAATCTGTACCTTGGTGCATTTTGTTATATCCTAATATTGGATGTTTACGCATTCCATAACTTGATGACAATCTCGCTCCATTAATTGGAGTTTTCATTAATGTTTTTTTTATACTTTGACCATTAGAGTCAAAATGGTCGTTAATTTTATTTTCCTTAGAATTATAATAATAAAGTTCTATTGGTTTTCCTTGAAGGATTAGATTTGCATATAAAATATTTCCATAATCTACTATTTTATTTTCTTCGTTTTTAAATTCTTCATATACAATTTGAAAACTATCATTCTTTCTAATATCTCTTTGAAAATCTACCTCAAATCCATAAATTTGTGCAAACTTAACAATAATATTTGGATCTATTTTTTTTTCAATCGCAGACTTATATAAACTACTTTTAATGAAGTTTTCTTTATAAGTTGTCCCCATTCTCAATTCTTTAGTTAGCTCAGTGTACTCTAATAAATTTTCATTATTATTTGAAATTATCAAATATTTTTTTTTATCAATTGGTATAGTGATTTTTTTAATTTTTTTTGTACCCAGGTTATCAATTTCAAATATAACTTTTTGGTCTTCTCTCAAATTAAGTTTTATTTTATTTGATAATATAAAATCTAATATTTTTTTTTGTTCGAAACTACTTAATTCAATTTCACTTAATATTTTTTTTAAAGAGTCTCCTGGATTAACTATAAAATTTATTTTTTCATATCTTGGTTCTAATTCATTAGAAATTGATGAGAGTGTTTTTTGTAAGTAAGTATTCTGAATAAAATTCTCTAATTTTTTAATTTGATCGTTTTTGTAATTTTCATGAATAGTAATTAAAGATACTGACAATCCAAGGAGACCAACTAATATAAAAAAAGATTTAAAGTCCTCAATTTTTTTGAAGAACTTATTTTTTACTAATATTCTGTACATGAAAAAAACCTTTATATTTAAGGCTTTTTTAACATATTTTATTGTATCTAATAGCTTGATTTATAAATTTTTTAGAATATAAGCATCCCACTTAACTTAAAAAAAGTTATATTTATCAGGCTTTTTAGCCTGATTAGCTATTTTATTTGTAAAAAATTTAAGAAGAGAAGTGTGGACGGTTAAGGTTACCAAAATTTGTCGTACACACTTCAATCACATATAAATTTATTCTTAGATTTATATGGAAGCTAGTGTGCGCCGTTTTTAAACTTAAGAGTTTGATCATGGCTCAGAACGTACGCTGGCGGCACGCCTAATACATGCAAGTCGAACGGGGTAGCAATACCTAGTGGCAGACGGGTGAGTAACATGTGGGTATCTTCCCTTTGGTGAGGAATAACACGAGGAAACTTGTGCTAATACCTCATAAGTCTTTACGGAGAAAGCTTTATGCGCCAATGGATGAGCCCGCACTTGATTAGTTAGTTGGTAGGGTAATGGCCTACCAAGACTTTGATCAATAGCTGATTTGAGAGGATGATCAGCCACATTGGGACTGAGACACGGCCCAAACTCCTACGGGAGGCAGCAGTAGGGAATCTTGCACAATGGAGGAAACTCTGATGCAGCGATGCCGCGTGAGTGAAGAAGGCCTTTGGGTTGTAAAGCTCTTTCGTCGGGGAAGAAAATGACTGTACCCGAATAAGAAGGTCCGGCTAACTTCGTGCCAGCAGCCGCGGTAATACGAAGGGACCTAGCGTAGTTCGGAATTACTGGGCTTAAAGAGTTCGTAGGTGGTTAAAAAAGTTGGTGGTGAAATCCCAGAGCTTAACTCTGGAACTGCCATCAAAACTTTTTAGCTAGAGTATGATAGAGGAAAGCAGAATTTCTAGTGTAGAGGTGAAATTCGTAGATATTAGAAAGAATACCAATTGCGAAGGCAGCTTTCTGGATCATTACTGACACTGAGGAACGAAAGCATGGGTAGCGAAGAGGATTAGATACCCTCGTAGTCCATGCCGTAAACGATGTGTGTTAGATGTTGGAAATTTATTTTCAGTATCGCAGTGAAAGCGTTAAACACACCGCCTGGGGAGTACGACCGCAAGGTTAAAACTCAAATGAATTGACGGGGACCCGCACAAGTAGTGGAGCATGTGGTTTAATTCGAAGATACGCGCAGAACCTTACCAACACTTGACATGTTCGTCGCGACTTTAAGAAATTAAAGTTTTCGGTTCGGCCGGACGAAACACAGGTGCTGCATGGCTGTCGTCAGCTCGTGTCGTGAGATGTTGGGTTAAGTCCCGCAACGAGCGCAACCCTCACTTTTAGTTGCCATCATTTAGTTGGGCACTCTGAAAGAACTGCCAGTGATAAGCTGGAGGAAGGTGGGGATGACGTCAAGTCCTCATGGCCCTTACGTGTTGGGCTACACACGTGCTACAATGGCATTTACAATAGGAAGCAAGATGGCGACATCAAGCAAATCCTAAAAAGATGCCTCAGTTCGGATTGTACTCTGCAACTCGAGTACATGAAGCTGGAATTACTAGTAATCGCGGATCAGCGCGCCGCGGTGAATACGTTCCCGGGTCTTGTACACACCGCCCGTCACACCATGGGAGTTGGTTCTACCTTAAGGCAAAGTTTAAAATCTTTGACCACGGTATAGTCAGCGACTGGGGTGAAGTCGTAACAAGGTAGCCGTAGGGGAACCTGCGGCTGGATTACCTCCTTTCTAAGGATGATTAAGGATTATTTCTTAATCAAAATAATTAACAGGTTAATGTTGACCGTCCTCATTTCTCTTCTTATTAATATTTTAAGTGTTACTTTGACTTAAACGGGCCGGTAGCTCAGTTGGTTAGAGCACACCCTTGATAAGGGTGGGGTCGAAAGTTCGAGTCTTTCTCGGCCCACCAAGTTTTCGGGGGATTAGCTCAGCTGGGAGAGCGCCTGATTTGCATTCAGGAGGTCAGCGGTTCGATCCCGCTATCCTCCACCAGTAACACTTCGTTATTTAAATTGTAAATCTGTATTATAAATATCAATATCTATATCCGATTGTTCGAATTGATGAACAATCAAAAATGTTCGAATAGATGAACATTTTAAAAAATTTGATTCAACACAGAATTTTTTTCTGTGCATAAATCAAGCGTTTAAGGGCGTGTGGCGGATGCCTTGGCACTGAAAGCCGAAGAAGGACGTGGTATACTGCGATAAGTTGCGGGGAGCTGTATGCAGGCTTTGATCCGTAAATTTCCGAATGGGGAAACCCACCACTTTATGTGGTACTTTAAACTGAATAAATAGGTTTAAAGAGATAACCTGGAGAACTGAAACATCTAAGTAACCAGAGGAAAAGAAATCAATTGAGATTCCGTTAGTAGTGGCGAGCGAAAATGGAACAGGCCAGTAAATTTATTAAAAAAACTTGAATAGTTTGGAAATGCTAACCAAAGAAGGTGATAGTCCTGTAAAGGTAATGTTTAATAAATTTCTTGAGTAAAGCGGGACACGTGAAATCCTGCTCGAATATAGGGGGACCACCCTCTAAGCCTAAATACTCTTCAGTGACCGATAGTGAACAAGTACCGTGAGGGAAAGGTGAAAAGAACCCCTATTAGGGGAGTGAAATAGAACCTGAAACTGCATGCCTACAATCAGTCGAAGCTCTTTTTAGAGTGACGGCGTACCTTTTGTATAATGGGTCAGTGACTTAATTTATAAAGCAAGCTTAAGCCGTTAGGTGTAGGCGTAGCGAAAGCAAGTCTTAATAGGGCGATTAGTTTTATGAATTAGACCCGAAAACGAATGAGCTTACCATGAGCAGGTTGAACGCAAGGTAATACTTGCCGGAGGACCGAACCAGTTGACGTTGAAAAGTCTTTGGATGACTTGTGGTAAGGGGTGAAAGGCCAACCAAATTCGTAGATAGCTGGTTTTCCGCGAAAACTATTTAGGTAGTGCGATGAGTAAATATATATTTAGAGGTAGAGCACTAAATGGGCTAGGGGGAAGAGATTCTTACCAAACCTAATAAAACTCCGAATGCTAAATATAGTTCCTCATCAGACAGACTGTGGGTGCTAAGGTCCATGGTCGAGAGGGAAAGAGCCCAGACCACCAGATAAGGTCCCAAAATTGTGATTAAGTGTGAAAGGATGTGGAAATTCCTTAACAGCCGGGAGGTTGGCTTAGAAGCAGCCATCCTTTAAAGATAGCGTAACAGCTCACCGGTCTAATAGAGTTTCTGCGCCGAAGATGTAACGGGGCTAAAATCACATACCGAATCTGTGGGTTTATAAAGTTTTAGAACTTTATAAGCGGTAGCGGAACGTTCTGTAAGCCTGTAAAGGAATACCCGTGAGGGATTCTGGAGGTATCAGAAGTGCGAATGCTGACATGAGTAACGATTAATAGAGTGAAAAACTCTATCGCCGAAAATCCAAGGGTTTCTGCGCAAGGTTAATCCGCGCAGAGTTAGTCGGCCCCTAAGACGAGGGCGAAAGCCGTAGTCGATGGAAACAAGGTTAATATTCCTTGACCAGATGGAAGTGACGGATTTTGTAAGTTGTGAGTTCTTAATGGATTGAACTTGCCGCGAAAAAGTCCCAGGAAATAGCTCCATCATTAGACCGTACCCTAAACCGACACAGGTGGATTAATAGAGTATATTTAGGCGCTTGAGAGAATGATGTTGAAGGAACTCGGCAAAATGCTTCTGTAACTTCGGGATAAAGAAGACCTTTTGTTGGGCAACCAATAATAGGTGGCACAAGCCAGGGAGAAGCGACTGTTTATCAAAAACACAGGGCTCTGCTAACACGTAAGTGGATGTATAGGGTCTGACGCCTGCCCGGTGCTGGAAGGTTAATGCGATGGGTGCAAGCTCATTTCTGAAGCCCCAGTAAACGGCGGCCGTAACTATAACGGTCCTAAGGTAGCGAAATTCCTTGTCGGGTAAGTTCCGACCTGCATGAATGGCGTAACGATTTCTCCGCTGTCTCCAACATCAACTCAGTGAAATTGAATTCTCCGTGAAGATGCGGAGTTCGCGTAGTTAGACGGAAAGACCCCGTGCACCTTTACTGCAACTTTACATTGGTATTAGGAAAAACATATTTAGTATAGGAGGGAGACATTGAAGCAAAGGCGTCAGCTTTTGTGGAGTCGTCAGTGAAATACCTCTTTTGTTTTTCTTGATATCTAACTGACAGCCGTTATCCGGCGTCAAGACATTGTATGGTGGGTAGTTTGACTGGGGCGGTCGCCTCCCAAATAGTAACGGAGGCGTGCGAAGGTAAGCTCAGAACGGTCAGAAATCGTTCGTAGAGTGCAATGGCATAAGCTTGCCTGACTGTGAGACTGACAAGTCGAGCAGAGTCGAAAGACGGTCATAGTGATCCGGTGGTTCTGAGTGGAAGGGCCATCGCTCAACGGATAAAAGGTACGCCGGGGATAACAGGCTGATACTGCCCAAGAGCTCATATCGACGGCAGTGTTTGGCACCTCGATGTCGGCTCATCACATCCTGGGGCTGGAGCAGGTCCCAAGGGTTTGGCTGTTCGCCAATTAAAGTGGTACGTGAGCTGGGTTCAGAACGTCGTGAGACAGTTCGGTCCCTATCTGCTATGCGTGTAGAAGAATTGAGAGGAGTTGACCCTAGTACGAGAGGACCGGGTTGAACATACCACTGGTGGACCGGTTGTAGCGCCAGCTGCAGTGCCGGGTAGCTAAGTATGGACGAGATAACTGCTGAAAGCATCTAAGCGGGAAACTCACCTCAAAACTAGTTCTTCCAATAGAGCCGTGGTAGACCACCACGTTGATAGGCTGGATGTGGAAGCGCAGTAATGCGTGCAGCTGACCAGTACTAATAGCTCAATTGGCTTGATTTATGCACTGAAAAAAATTTTTATTAGATAATATTAATTAACTTTTTTGAGTAGTGGCAATAAACAAATTTTTTACTGTTGCTTTATTTTTATTTTCAGAATTTTTCCAAATATCAATAACTTTATCCTCAAGGACATGAAAATTAAATTCATTAGCAATTAAAGAGTATCTATAAGTAAATAAAAAATTATTCCCACATTTATAATATTCATTTATGTTGTTATTTTTTAAAAAAAATTTGTTAGCTGTTTGAAGACTAAAGATTATCAAATCGTTATATTTAGAAATTTTTTCAAAAAAAATTTTTATGAAACTGGGTGTTATTAAATGAATCGACCCATTTGCAAATATTATTAATTTTTTTTTTTCAATTTTATAATGTTTTATGCACTCATCTATTTGGTCTGCATAACACATATAATAATTTATATCTTTATCGCTATACTTTAATTTTTGAAAATTCAAAAAATCATTAGAAATATCTGTAGAAATAAAATTTATGTGAGGATTATAAAATTTTAAAAATTCAATGTCTCGTCCAGAACATGATCCAATTTGGATTAAGTAAATATCTTTTGGATTACATTTTTGTTTTTTTATATATTCATTGACTTTGTCAAATATTGGATTTACCTCTTTGAAAGATAGATTAGAAACAAACCAATTTTTTTCATAAAGCTCAAAAATATTATTTTGTTTATAATAAAATTCAGCATACTCCCATGCGGATGATCGACTTTCGAGATTAATATCATTAAATACTTTTCTTGAAATATCTTTATCAGCTATCTCTGCATAATATCCCCAAAAAAGACGTAAAATAATTTTTGTAAGGAGATTATAATTTCTTTTGTGATAATAAGTTACAATTCTGTATTTTTTTACAAATCTTATTACTATATTTTTAGTTAATGGAATATTATTAAGTAAAAAATAAGAAATTTTATTGAATATTATATCAAGTGACACAATCTTTATATTGATAAATAAGGTTTTATTTTTTGACTGAATTTAAAGGGATATTGTAATTTCTTAAATTTCATTTTATAGCAATGTATCCTAGAAAATTAAAACATTTAAAAAAAATCTCACAACTTTGAAATTTGCTGTCTTTAATTAATTGAATAGTTTTTTTTTGTGAAAATAGGTTCATACTTGATCTTAAAGATTTTGCTTTATTTAAAATTTGCCTTTCATTTAATTTTTTTTTTAATTTAAAATCAAAATATATTTGATTAAATATATCCTCGTAATTTGCATTGCTTGCTCTAATTTTTTCAACACATATTAAAGCTCCACCAGTTTCTAAAGAGTCATATATCTTTTTTATTATTTTTTTTTTCTCATTTAATTTTAAAAAAGGAAATAAGAGTATCGAGATAAATAAGCTAGATTTTTTAAATTTTTTAATATCTAAAACATTTTTGCAAACAAATTTTATTTTTTTATTCTTTAATTTTGGTGAATTAACTTTTTTTTTTGCTAAATCAATCATTTTCTTACTCGTATCATAACCAATTATTTCATAATTATTGTTTACATTTAAATTATTTATTTTTTTAATGGTTTCACCAGTCGAACAACCTAAATCATGAATTACCGAATTATCTTTTATAAACCATTCGGATAATGACACAATGTAGTCTTGAATGTCGTTATAATGAGGTATTGACTGTTTTACGTGTTTGTCAAAAACGTTTGCAACATTTTTGTTAAATCGCCACGTACCCTCAACAGATGATATCCCTGATCCAAAATTTATATTCTTAATTTTTTTTTTCATCAGAATTTATCTTTTCATTACTTAAGTTATATATATCCTCAATTCCACAAATATTTTTATATTTAAAATTCTTTTGTAATTATAGAATATATATAAGAAAATAAAACAATGAAAAAAAAATATTTAGCATGGATGATTAATGGAGGTGAAATAAATATTAGATCACACGATTTTATAATACAAAAACTTTCACAAAATTTTGATAAAATATATTATATAAATATTTTAAATTTAGGTTTTTTTAAAAGCCAAATAAAAAAAAATTTTTTAACAGGCGAAAATTTGCCTTACAATTTGATTTACTATGAGCCAAAGAATTTTTTTGAGTTTAGAAATTTTTTAAAAGACAAGAAACTTATTGCTATATCTAATTTTGGTAAAGATTTCGAGGATTTAAAAAAACACTTTATTTTGAATTTTCTAGATATCGATTTTATTCAAATATCTAATGTTGGAAATATTCAATGGTCATATCACGCTAATAACGATAAATTATACACAAAAGTAAAGTTTAGACTAGCTAAATTCTATACTCAGAAATTGGTGAATCTTTTGAGCATTTTTAGTTTAGTTCCTAAAGTACAAATAAGATTTTTAAGCAATTTAAAAATTATTGAAAATATAAAAAAAAATAAGATTAAAAATTTTCTTTTGAAACTGAAACTTTTTCATGCCAAAGAGCTCATATTGATTAATAGCAGGACACATGACGAATTTTTTGAAAATAAAATTATACCATCTGAGGAGTTTATTGTTTTATTAGACTCTGATCTTGATCACCCCGATGATCTTATGGCAGGACAAAAGTATACAGAGGAAGAATATAATACACATTATGATAATCTTAAGTCTTTATTAGAGAAGCTATCAAAAAAATTTAATAAGAAGGTGATAATAACAGTTCATCCTAGATCAAATTTAGATCAAAAAAAAAAAATATTTCCAAATTACCAGGTCTTTAAACATAGAACTCAAGAATTTATAAGTAAGGCATTTTTGGTTTTGTTTTTTGATTCTAGCGCAATAGTGGATGGCATTTTGCTTAAAAAAAAAATAGTCACACTAATTTCAGATATCTTAGGAAGATTATCAAAAGACGGAAGTAATAAATATTCAAATTTAGTGGGGTTTTATCAATTTAATTTAAATGAAATTGACAATTTTCAAGATACAAAAGTTGTCGCTGAAGCCGAAAAAAGAATACTTTTATATGACAAATATATATTCCAAAATATTTCTCCTGATGGAAAAAACCTGGGGTATAAAAAAATTATCGAAACTATAAAAAAGAGATTTTTTGAAGAAAATAAATCCTAGTTGATTAAATTAATGCTCAAAAATTAAAAGACGCCTTTACTATCTTACTTTAAAAATATTAGCTTATCTCTATGAGAAATAATCTTAATAAATTAAATATATCTAGAATATTAATGAATTAAAAAAAATTAATTAAAAGATCAATAGCTAAAGATCTTGGTATAAGTTTTGGGAAACTCACCTCAAAACTAGTTCTTCCAATAGAGCCGTGGTAGACCACCACGTTGATAGGCTGGATGTGGAAGCACAGTAATGCGTGCAGCTGACCAGTACTAATAGCTCAATTGGCTTGATTTATGCACTGAAAAATTTTTGGAAATTATACTTTACTGTTCAGTTTTGAACAGTATATTGTTCAATAATTGAACTTTATTAAACTATGAAAAATATTGATTTTAATACCTCTCTTTTGAGACAGCTATATGATAATCCAAATATAACGCAAAGAGAAATGGCTGCAAACTTAAAATGTAGTCTTGGCAAGTTAAATTACAACATAAAGTTCTTACTTAAAAAGAATTACCTTAAAACAAACAACAACAAAAATTCTAAAAGAGAAAAAAAATATTCAATAACAGAAAAAGCCATTAATCATTATGACTTTAGTGCTGTAGTCGAAAATTATAAAGTAAATTTGTTTAAAAGAAGAAAAACTTTTTTAATTGCCGAAGCTGGAATAAATCACAATGGTTCATTAAGTGATGCCAAAAAATTAATATCACTTGCTAAGAAGTATAATTTTGACTCAGTTAAATTTCAGAAAAGAGACCTCAATATTTGTATTCCGGAACATCAAAAAAATATAAAAAGAGAAACACCCTGGGGAACTATAAGTTATCTAGAGTATAAAAAAAAAATAGAACTTAGCATTTCCCAATATGCAGAGTTAAAAAAACATGCAGAAAAAATTGGTATCTCACTATTTGTTTCATGTTGGGATATTAATAGTCTTAAACTTATAAAAAAATTAAATTTTGAATATAATAAGATCCCTTCAGCAATGATTACTAATTTAAATTTTCTAAATGAAGTTGCTAAAGAAAAAAAAAAAACTTTTATTTCAACAGGAATGTGTTTGATGAAAGATATTGAAAAAGCAGTAAATATATTTAAAAAATTAAAATGTCCGTTCGTACTTATGCATTGTGTTTCGCTTTATCCATGTGATGAAGATAAGTTAAATTTAAATATGATCATTACTTTAAAGAAAAAATTTAAATGTGAGGTAGGATATAGTGGTCATGAAAGTTCAGTTAGTCCCTCAATAACTGCATTTTTTCTCGGAGCAGATTATATAGAGAGACATATAACTTTAGATAGAGCTAAATGGGGAACCGATCAATCTGCATCATTAGAGGATGTAGGAATGGAAAGATTAACTACTTTAATCAGAAAAATTCCAAATACTCTAGGAGATGGAAAAAAAATTTTTCTTGATGAAGAAAAAACTGTTAGTAAAAAAATGAGGTATTGGGAATATAATAACTAAGTAAAAAAAATGTACGATATAAACTTTTTTAAACAATCTTACGAACTAAAAAAGAAAATAACTAGTAGAGATTTTTCTTTTGATAATTTGAAACTCATTGAAGATGAGTTGGAGTTTTTAAGAAATAAAAATCCTACCATATTTAATATAGAGACTACTAACTATTGTAATATGAAGTGTGTAATGTGTCCTAGAACTATTTACATGGAGAGAAAAAATATTTGGATTAATGATGATTTATTTGAACAAATGTTGGATAGTATTAACTTACATGATGATAAAGACTTAGAAAATTTTTGGAAATGGCTTAAAGATGAGGCAAGTCTAGATCATAAAGAAGTTTCTGAAAATGGATTTTACTTTAACATAGTTTCTAGGTGTTTAATTTTGCATGGTTATGGAGAACCATTTTTAGATAAATATTTAATTAAAAGATTAAAAGCCTGCAAAGAAAGAAATATACCAACATATTTTTCTTGCACTCCCGCAACCATGACAGTAGAAAAAGCTGAAGCGGCTATGGAAGCTGGGTTATCGGTTTTAAAATTTTCATTAGACGCTTTGGATGACGAGGAAATAAAAAAAATAAGGGGAAAAAAAGCTGATTTTACTGACTCAATTAATAAAATTCATAAGATAATAGAAATTAAAGAAAAAAGAGGGTTTAAAACTTTATTGGTCCCTTGCATGATAGCTTTAGATAATAAAGAAAAAGATCACAAACAACATAAAAAATTCTTAGATTTTTGGAAAGATAAAGACGTTTTTGCATATATTAAAAGCCAAGATAATAGATGGCATTTTGAGAATGATAAAAATTTATCCAATAAGTCTCACTATGCAAAGCAGTATTGCGAATATCCATGGACATCAACAACAGTTATGGCAGAAGGAAATGTAGTGCCTTGTACTCAAATTTCAAATAATGAAATCATTCTAGGAAACGTAAATAAAAAAAATTTGAAAGAAATATGGAACGGTAAAGAATACCAAGACTTAAGAAAAATGCATATAACTGGAAATTTTCCAAAAGGACACAAATGTTTAGAAAAGTGTGATCAAGTTAAACTATTTGAATATCTTCGAAAAAATAAGGATTAAACTTACTTTCATTATATATGAATAATTATGAATTTATAGACGAAGTTTGGGCCCTTGTTCCTGCAAGATCAGGCTCCAAAAGACTAAAAAATAAAAATTTAAAAAAAATAAAGAATCTATCTTTAGTTGCAAGAGCAATTATAAATTGTAAGAAATCAATTAATATAGACAGAGTCTTTTTATCAACAAATTCAATTAAAATAAAAAATGAGGGACTTAAATTTAAAGCTGAAGTTCCTTTTTTAAGAAGTAAAAAAAACTCTAGAGATAGTTCAAATGATTTTGATGTAATTAAAGAATTTTTAAAAAGGATTATGAAAATTGAAAAAAAAATTCCCAAGTTCATTATTTATGTAAGACCAACATCTCCTATACGAGATACATTTACAGTTGATAAAGCAATTCAAAAATTTAGAAATTTAAAAGGCTATGATTCTTTAGTTACTGTTCATGAGATGAATGAGCCAGTTCATAAAAAATTTTTTATTAAAAAAGATAAATTAAGACCTGTTTTTAAAAGTTTGACTTTAGATCAAGCTAACAATCCAAGGCAGAACTTTAAAAAATCATATACAGCAAATGGTTATTTAGATTTAATAAAAACAAAGAATATAATCTCAGGTAAAAATTATTTAGGTAAAAATTGTTTTCCTTTTATAACTCAAAGTGTAATTGATATTGATGATCATTTTGACTTTGAAATTGCAAAATTTTTAATATCAAGAGTAAACATAAATGTATAATAAAATCAAAAAAGATAAGAAAAAACTTCAAAAGTATGCTCATAAAATTATTCCTGGGTTAAGTGGGCTACTAGGTAAAAGACCTGAAATGTATTTACCTGGTGGTAACTGGCCAACATATTATAAAAAAGCAAAAGGCGTAACTATTTGGGGTATTGATAAAAAGAAATATTTAGATTTTACTATGGTTGGGATTGGAACAAGTGTTCTAGGATATTCAGATAAAGATATAAATTTTGCAGCCATAAATGCTATAAAATCTGGTTCTATGACTACCCTAAATCCACTTGAGGATGTGGAACTAGCTGAGGAATTATTAAAGATACATTCATGGGCTGGTTCAGTTAAATTTGCTAGAACTGGAGGAGAGTCAATGTCAATTGCAGTCAGACTAAGCAGAGCTTTTACAAAAAAAGATAAAGTATTATTTTGTGGTTATCATGGGTGGCAAGATTGGTACTTATCTGCAAATCTCAAATCAAATAAAAAACTTAATGAACATCTTTTGCCAGGCCTTGAACCCTTAGGAGTTCCAAAAGGGCTAATTGGTAGCGTTATACCATTTAGGTTTAATGATTGGAAAGACTTAGAGAAAGTAGTAAAGAAAAACGCAAAAGATTGTGCAGCTATCGTTTTAGAACCTTGTAGAGAAAAATTTCCAGATAAAGAATATTTACAGGAATTAAGAAGAATAGCTGATAAAAATAATTGTGTCTTAATTTTTGATGAAATTACATCAGGATGGAGAATAAATACTGGCGGCGCTCATCAAAAATTTAAAATTAATCCTGATCTCGTTGTGTATGGAAAAACTATTGCTAACGGTATACCCATGGGAGCCATTGTAGGAAGAAAAAAGATTATGTCCTTAGCACTTAAATCATTCATCAGTAGTTCTTTTTGGACAGAAAAAGTTGGACCAGCTTGCGCTCTAACGTTTATTAAAAAACATAGAAAATTAAAAGTTGGAAAAAAATTAAACACTATTGGATTGAAAATTAAAAAAGTTTGGAGAGATGCTGCAAAAAAAAATAATTTAGAAATTGAAATAAATGGAATAAATCCACTGGCTACTTTTAAACTTAGAACAAAAAATTGGCCTGCAACAATTACTTATTTCAACCAAGAAATGTTAAAAGAAAATATCTTAGCGTCTGATAGATGTTATGCAAATTTAAAGCATAATGACAAAAATATTAAAATGTACAGAGATGCGTGTGAGAAAATTTTTCAAAATATTTATGAACTAGATAAAAAAAATATCCTTGAAAAAAAACTTGAAGGTCCAATTAAACAAATGGGTTTTAGAAGACTAACATAGAATAAGCTAATTATGCATAGGCACTTTAAGAATAAGTTAATAGATAAAAGTATTAAATTTTATAAAAATGATTTAAAAAGTTTATGTAAAATTAATTACGGAATAAACTTAAAAATAAAGATATAATTAGATATGGCTCTAAAAAAATGTATAAAATGTGATCTACCCGAAACTTATGAAACTATAGAGTATAATGAGAAAAATGTTTGTAATATATGTGCTGGCGCAAGTTACAAAAATGAAAAAATTGATTGGTCAGAAAGAAAAAAACTATTAGATAGAATAATTGAAAAAAATAGAGGAAAATCAAATTATGATTGTATTGTTCCATTTTCTGGAGGTAAAGATAGTACTTTTCAACTTTATTATCTTCTAAAGGAATATAAACTAAAGCCTCTCGTTGTAAGATTTAATCATGGTTTTCTTAGAGAAACAGTAATTAATAATACAAATAAAATTTTAAAAAAACTTGGTGTTGATTTTATAGATTTTACACCCAATTGGAAAATTGTTAAAAAATTGATGCTAGAATCATTTAGAAGAAAAACAGATTTTTGTTGGCATTGTCATACAGGTATTTTTTCTTATCCATTAAGAATGGCTATTATGCAAAAAGTACCACTTATTTTTTATGGGGAGCCTACCTCTGAATTTGATAGTTACACGGATTATGCAGATAATGAAATTGATTACTTCGACGAAAAAAAATTTAATATCAAATTTAATTTAGGAATAACTGCTGACGATATGTTCAATATGCTGAATAAACCAGAAGACCCAATAGATAAAAGAGATTTGCTCCCTTACACATTTCCATCAACTGAGGAATTTCAAAAAATAAACCTAACTCCAGTAGCCCTAGGAAGCTTTATGAAATGGGATACTACAAAACAAACTGACATTATTAAAAAAGAATTGAACTGGGAAACAGATGAATTGGAACATGTTCCAAAAGAATTTAACCCAAACGGTGAAAAGATTGAGTGTTTTATGCAGGGTACTAGAGATTATGTAAAATGGCTAAAAAGGGGATATAGCAGAATGACACAAATAAATAGTATGTTAGTTAGAAATAAAAGAATGGACCCAAATAAAGCTAAAGAACTGAACGAAAAATATGATGGAATTAAACCTAAATCATTAGAAGTTTTTCTAGAATATGTAGGTATGGAAGAATCTGAATTTAATGAGATAATCAATGAAATGATTATTCCTCCTCATAAACCTAATTTTGATCAAAATTATATTTCAGAAAAAGTTTGGGATTTTGATAATTGGTATAGAGAAAATAATAAAAAGAAATGATAGGCATAATAAATTATGGACATGGAAATATTGGTTCAATAGAAAATGCTTTATCAAAGATTAACTCAAAATATTCAGTTGTAACTAATCCTGAAAATTTACTTTCTTATTCACACTTGATCTTGCCTGGCGTAGGCTCATTCTCAAAATGTATGGATGTTATCCAAAGACAGGGGTGGGAAAAACATATAAAGGCATCTGTCAGTCAAGGTAAATATATTTTGGGAATTTGTCTTGGAATGCAATTATTATTTGATAATGGAGAAGAAGATGGTAGCTCAAAAGGACTTGGATTAATAAATGGAAATGTAAAAAAAATTATTCCTGGAAAAGACGAAGCGTTACCCCATGTTGGATGGAATAATATAATCAATGTAAAAGAAAATCATAATTTGTTTGATAATATTTCAAAAAATGCAGATTATTATTTTGATCATTCTTACGAATGTATTCCTTTAAAAACAAATGTCATTTTATCAGAAACAAATTACGGTATTAATAATAAATTTGTTTCTATAGTATCGGACAGAAATATTTATGGAATACAATTTCATCCTGAAAAAAGTCCACCCAACGGTCTATTCTTATTAAAAAACTTTATAAATATTAAATAAATTTTTAAATATGCTTAAAAAAAGAATAATTCCTGTACTTTTATTAAGAGATGGAAAAATGGTAAAAGGAAAAAAATTTAGAAATTATAGAGATACTGGGAGTCCAGAGTCGGCTGTTGATGTATATAGTTCCCAAGAAGCAGATGAATTGGTTTTTCTTAATATATCTCAAAATAAAAATTATTTTATTGAATTTAAAAATATAATTAAAAAAGCATCTAAAAAATGTTTAATGCCAATGACAGTTGGGGGAAATATTAAAAACTTAGAAGACGTTAGAGAAATGTTAATGATAGGGGCTGATAAAATAATAATAACTTCAGAAATAGTTGATAATTTTTCATTAATTAATGAAGTAGCATATAATTTTGGCTCACAATGTATGATTGTAGGAATTGATTATAGTTATGATAAATCAAGTAATAAATACTTTGTTTGGAAAAATTTATTTCAAAACAAAACTAAATATGAATTATTTGAATATGTTGATATTATTAAAAAACATAGTTTTGGAGAACTATTTTTAAATTCAGTTGATAGAGATGGTATGATGGGGGGATATGACATTGATGTTATAAAAAAAATTAAAAGTTCAATAAATGTTCCTATTATTGCTTGTGGAGGTGCAGGAAATTTTCAACATATTGAGGATTTATTCAAAAAAACACAAATATCAGCAGCAGCATGTTCAAGCATATTCCATTTTGGAGATAATAATCCTATACGAGCACGAACACACCTACGAAATAAGGGTATTTTAATGAGAAATTTAAAGTAAGATATTTTTAATTAATAAAAAAATATTATTATACGAACCAATATAAATGATTAAAAATAATACATTTACAATAAAAAATCTCAAAAATGTTGTTTTTATTGGTGAGCACGAGTCTTTAAAAGATCTTATTAACATTAATGATAAATTTAAAATAAAATCATTTATAGTTACCTCACCAATTCAAAAAAAAAAAATTGACAAAAATTTAAAACATAAATCATTTAACAAACTTGACAAAAGCTTCATAGATTATGTTTCAAAAGAAGTAGAAATAAATAAAACTTTGTTCATATCAATTAAATCAAGGTGGATATTTAAAAAAGATATCATTAAAAAATTTTTTCAAGGTAATTTAATAAATTATCATCCAGCAAGACTGCCTTATTATAGAGGAGGTGCCACCTCTTCCTGGAGAATTATGAATGGAGATAAAATAGACTGTCAATTATTTCATGTTGTTTCAGAGAAAGTTGATGAGGGACCGATTTTATATTTTGAAAAATCAATTGTTCCAAAAAATTGCAAAACCCCTTTAGATCTTGAAAAATATAGCAGTATTCAAATAATAAAGCTTTACGAAAATTTTATAAAAATTTTAAAAGTTAAAAAGAAGATTTCGTTCTTAAAACAACCATCATATATAGGCCATTATTTTCCGAGATTAAATTCTAAGATTAACGGCTGGATAGATTGGTCAACGAGTTCCTCAAATTTATCAAGATTTATTGACTCTTTTGACGAACCTTATCAAGGAGCCATTACAATGTACAAATCTAAAAAAGTTTTTATAAAAGGCGCTCATCTTCATGGTGGAGAAATTTCTAAGCATGACTATATGTCGGGAATGATCTCAAGACATGATGGTGAGTGGATTACAGTTTGTACTTCAGATGAAAATTCTATTTTAATATCAGAGGTTATTGATGGTAAAGGAAAAAATATTATCAAATCAATTAAACCTGGAGATAGATTTTATACACCGACTTCAGAAATTATTAAATCAAGAAGTTATAGAGCAAAATATGGACCGAAAGGTTTGTTAAAATAATAATCTTGTAAAAATAAATAAAAAGAATAAAAACAAATAAAAAAAATAAATTATTTTTAATGAACTTCAAAATCCTAAATATAAATAAAAAATATAATTTTTTTGAGAATTATTTTAAAAGCTTTGGGTTAGGTGGAATATTAGCAGATAAAAATTTTTACAAACGTTCAATTAATGAAATGAATGTAAAAAGTGCATATGAACCTGAATTAGATGATTTATATCTCTTACATAATTATATAATAAAATACAAAAGAATGACTGTCTTAGAGTTTGGAACAGGTTGGTCAACTTTAGTAATGGCGAATGCAGTTAAATATAACATAAACAAATATTTCAAAAATATAAAGAACTTAAGACTTAACAATGCTGGACAAATCCATACAATTGATAATGAAAAAAAATGGAATAAGGTAACCAAAGCAAAAACAAAACAATATTCAAAACACGTAAAAATACATTATTCAGAGGCGAAAATGGACATTTTTAATGGAAGAATATGTACATCGTTTAAATCTTTACCAAAAATTAATCCTGATTTTATTTATTTGGATGGCCCAGATCAATTCAATATAAATGGCAACCAAAATGGAATTAATTTAAATCATAATGATTTAATGCCAATGAGTTGTGACATTTTAAAAATTGAGAATTTTTTAAAACCAGGAACAATCATTGTGGTGGATGGTAGAGCAGCTAATAGCAGATTCTTGAAAGTAAATTTTCAGAGAGGCTGGAAATATGGCTACAATAAAATAAATGATCAACATGTATTTTATCTTAACGAAAAGCCATTGGGTAAATTAAATCAAAAACAACTTAATTTTTATTTCAAAAAAAAGTAATTTAACAAAGATAGAATATAAAAAATTAAAGTGAAAAAAAAAGAAAATCTAGTTAAGAATTTTGAAAAAAGTAAAATTAATTTTATAAATATAATAATATTTATTTTAAAACTGAGGATAATATTTAGGATATAAATAAATCATAAGAAAAATTAAGAATAGGCATTTCAAATAAAATTATTTTTTTCTGAATTTAAATATCATTTTTGAAATTTCTAAGTCAATTCTATTATTAATATCATACGAAAATTTATATGGAAGTCTTAAACCATAAGCTTTAGATTTAAATAAATTTTTTTTATTTAAAAAAACTTTTGGTCTAGCCCAATAAAATTGACCAGAATCATAAAATTTTTTTTCAATATCTTGAGATCTCTTTTTAGAAAATTTGATATTTGTTTTTCTTATAAGATTATTTTTATTGAGAGAAAATGAACGTTGTATTGGAGACTCAAATTCTTTAACACCAAATACATAATCATATTTGTTATTTTTAATAATTTCCAATCCTTTCTTTATATAAAAATCACTTATTAATGGAGATGCTGCATTAATATTACAAACAAAATCAATTTTATTTAAATTTGGAATATTTTTTAACGAATAGGAAATCACATCTCCAACGGGAATACGATCAGAAGCTAATTTTTTAGGTCTCAATTTTGGAACATAAGCGCCTAGGTCTCTTGCTATCTTAGCTATTTTTGCACAATCCGTACTAACTAATATTTCTTTAAAGCACTTAGATTTTTTTGCAGCGGTTATAGAGTATTCGATCATTGGTTTTTTAAAAAAAATTTTTATATTTTTTCCTTTTATCCTTTTACTTCCTTTCCTAGCTGGAATTATGCAAATATTATACATTTAATTTTCCCTTCGAAGATTTATAATCTGAGGTATTTTTGATTTAAAATATTTTTTATAACTATTTGTCATAATTTTATTATCTAAGGGAAGATTAATAATTTTTTTTTCCAACATAAAAGAGTTTTTTGAATTAATTTTTTTACCATACAGGAAATTTGATACACTAGGATACATTATATTTGCATGAATTCCCTCGTTCCACATTTTATTAACAACTTTATCCCTTATTTTCATACTCACTAACAAATTAAATCTCCATGGATTAGTGTTATTCCTAATTTTCATATATTTAAATCGATTTTTAAAAATATTTTCGTAAAATTTATAATTTTTCTTTCTCATCTTTTTTATCTTTTCAAATCTTTTTATCTGTAAATTTACTTCTTTTATCCAGTTAACTTTATTTTGATTAATAAAAAGTTTTTTAATTAAATTAAATTTTTTTTTTTTTATAAATGCCATATTGTTTAAATTTTTAATATGAGCTAAATAACTATTTCGATATATTTTTTTTAATCGATTTTTTTCCTTAATATTAATTGTCATTAACTTATTATTTAAATTTTCAACATTTTTGGCTATTTTTTTATTATTTAAAGCTACACACCCTCCTTGTCCAACATCAATATTTTTTGAATAACCAAAGCTAAAAATAGCAGCATCACCAAAAGAGCCTAGCGGTTTTTTATTATAACTAGTCCCTAGAGATTGTGCACAATCTTCAATTAAAAATATTTTTTTTTTTGAACATAGTTTTTTAATTTCTTTTATAGAAGAAGGGTTTCCATACATATGTGGAACTAGCATTACAAAGATATTTTTTTTTTTTAGAATTTTTTTTAAAGAATGCAAATTAATATTTCCATCATACTGATTAGTGTCACAAAAAATAATATTCTTATTAACGGACATTGCAGCTATCACAACTGAAATACATATGGTGTTTGGTATTAAAATATACCTATTTTTGATATTTATTTCTCTAATAAGGCAATATAGAGCCGAACTTGCTCTAGATGTTTTTATTATATATTTCTTTTCTGTATGTTTTTTAATAAAGTTATCAAAAAAATTATTTTCATTTAATGAATTCATATATAAGAAAATACACTATAACATTCTTTTGTCTATATGGTAAGAATTTTGGATACGGACATTATTCGAGAATAAATTCTTTTGTCAAAAATATAAAAAAAAGAGTCAAACTTGTTACATTTGGCGACCCAATAAATATTTCAAAAAAACTATACTCTAAATACGATTATTATAAAAATATTAAAGAATACAATAATAAGAATATTTTAAAAAAAAAAAATTCTTTAGCTATATTGGATTTATCTAATTATAGTTTTTTTAAAAAAAATAATATTAATTTTTTTTACAAAAAAATAAGAAATACATTTGAAAAAGTAATTGTTATAGATTCGATATTAAATGAGTCTTTTTACAATAAAATTAATTTAAGTGTAGACTGTTTAGTGATACCGTATTTTGTGGCAAATAAATATAAAAAAAAATATAAAAAAATAAATTTTTTAACTTTTCCAGAAATTTATTTTTGTAATGAAAAAATTTTAAAATTAAAGCATAATAAAACAAAACAAATCAAAAGTTGTCTTGTGACTCTTGGATCAACAGATAATAATAATTTAAATTTTGAGCTTATTAAAATTCTTAGTTCTAATTTATTTAGAAAAATTAATTTTACTTTTATTTTAGGAAAATTTTTAACAAATAATTACAAAAAAAAACTAATAGCATTATCAAAAGAAAAAATTAACATTAAACTCATTGATTTTAATTTAAACTTTTATAGCCTTTTTAATAAAAGTGATTTAATTTTATCATCTTCGGGTATTACAAAATACGAGGCTTTAATAACAAAAAAACCTAATATAAGAATTTACAGAAATCGCAGAGAGAAAATATTAGATAATGAATTTTCCAAGAAACAAACAATTAAGGGTTTTAACTTGAAAGCTGAAAAAATACCATTCATAAACTATTTTAAAAAGTTGGTATTTAATGAAAATTTTAGTAAAAAAATATTAAATAAAAATTTTAAAATGTTAAATAATATAAAAATAAAAAATATTAATAATATAGATGTTAGAATATAAATTTAAAAAAGAAGTTGCTTTAAAATCGAGACTAATTAAAAACTTTAATAGACCATTTATAATTTCTGAAATAGGAAATAATCATAATCAAAAATTTTCATATTTAAAAAAAATGATTGATCATTCAATAAAAAACAGATGTGAAGCTGTAAAATTTCAATTTTATAAAGCTGAAGATCTAGTTAGTAGAGATGATAAAAACTATAAAATATTTAAATCAAATCAATTAAATATTAAATGGGTAAAAAAAATAAAAGACTATTGTACAAAAAAAAAAATATTACCTTTTTTTTCAATTTTTAATCATAAAGATGTTAAATTTTTAGAAAAGTATAATTTTTTTGCATATAAAATCGCCTCTTCAGAATTATTAAATTTTAAATTATTGGAAGAAGTTGTAAAAACAAAAAAAATTATATTTATTTCCACTGGTATGGCTGACGAATTAGATATAATCCAAGCCCTAAATTTTTTAAATAAAAAAGGAGCAAGAAAAGTTGTTCTTTTACTGTGCTATTCTCTATATCCTCAGAATTTAGAACAGTGTAATTTAAATTTAATAGATAAATGGAGAAAATTATTTAATGATATGCCTGTAGGACTTTCAGACCATACCAAATCAATTTATACACCTGCTTTTGCCGTTTCCAAAGGTGCTTGTGTTATAGAAAAACATTTTACTCTAAATAATAGCTTAAAAGGACCTGACCATAAAACTTCTTTAAACCCAAAAAACTTTTCTAAAATGACAGAATTAATTAATCTATCTTTTATAGCAAATGGATCATCAATTAAGAAATTAGATCCACTAGAAAAAAAGTTTGGTAGGAGAAATGGTTTATATTTTAAAAATAACATTTCTAAGGGCTCATATTTAAAAATTGATGAAATAGAAATAAGGCAACCAAGATTAGGATTAGCCCCCAGTTCAATAGAAAAGGTTGTTAATAGAATGCTTATTAAATCTGCAAAAAAGAATGAACCTATTAATTTAAGTTATTTTTAAAAAAAACATATTTTTAATTTCATTTAAAATAATCAAAATTCTCAAAAATCACATCATTTCCAGAAAATCTAGCAAGTTTTTTTTTAATTAGATCTAAATTTTTAATAAAATTTTTTACACCAAATCCCAATAATCCATGTTTAATTTTATAATCAAAAAGGTTTCCAGGGTGTGACAAAGAAACAAAATAATTAGAACTAAAATTAATAGAGTTAATATATTTTTTAAAAATATTATGTTTTGTTGTTAAATCCAAGTATCTCAACCTTTTATATTTATCATAGTCAGCTTTTACCCTATAGGTGGTCACAGGAACCTCTATGATATCTTTTGCTTTGTTTAAAAATCTTTCAGAAATTTTATATTTTCTCTCAAAGTAAAATGGTTTTTTTGGAGAGTTTTTCCACAAAAAATCGTTTCTCCCAGGAAATGATGATGAGTCAACTTTTACTTTTTTTTTTATTAAAAAATCTAAAATTTCTTGAGAGAAATGAAAATTTCCAAATCTTATAATTTTAGAATCTATATGTTTAAGTTTTTTTGTTGTTTTAAAAATTTTTCTAAGTTGGGTTAAATTAGAGCTTATATTTGTATCATTTTCCCAAACACTATTATTTATTTTTTTCATTAAGTGGGGATGTAAACATATTAGACCATTCTTTGACTTAATAAATTTTATTATATCATAATACTTGTGATATAAGTAGTCAGATTTTCCATAAATAGACTCGATTTCGTTATCTATCCTTAAAAACCAAGTAATTTTAATATTAGTTTTAAATTTTTTATTTAATGAATTATAAAGATTAACAACACCTAACTTAAACCCTTTCCATTTATATTTTTTATTTTTTAGGAAGAAAAAATCAGGATCAATATCAAAAGTTAAAAATACTTTTTTCATTTATTTTACAAAGTATTTTTTTATTTTTTTTAAAGCATCTATAATATTTTTTGTTGTTTCAACACCAATACTAAGTCTAACAAAATTATGTGTTTTATATCCGTATGCCTCTCCAGGAACTAGCGAAATGTTATGTTTGTATAAAATTTTTTTACTAATATTAGTTATATTTTTGTAAATGTTACTTTTTAAAAAAATATAAAAAGTGCAATCACCATCTAAGAAATTAAAATTATTCTTTAGCAAATAATTTGTAATAGATTTTCTTCTATCCAAAATATGTTTTATTTGATTTTTAGTTTGACGTTTTAATTTATGATAGTTTTCAGCAACATAACTTTGTAAAATTGTTGGGCAACATGTAATTAATTGTTGATTTAATTGGACTAATTTTTCAATATTTTCCATATGAGAGATCGCATATCCTATTCTCCAACCTGACATACCAAAGTTTTTTGATAGAGAATTTATTACTATTACATTTTTATTTTGCCTTAATTCAATAGCAGAAAAAAATTTCTTATTTTTTGGTAAAAAGTGGGAATAGCATTCATCACTTATTAATATTAAGTCATTTTTTTTACATATATTATAAATATTTTTAATTTCTGATTTTGTATATAATCTACCACTTGGATTGTTGGGATTATTAATAATTAATATTTTTGTTTTTTTTTTAATATATTTACCAAAATTACTTAGTTGTTCATCAAATGGTATATATTTTAGGGTAGCCCCGTTTAATTTTGCTTGATCAATATAACTTAACCACGCTGGCTCAAATGTTAAGACCTCATCTCCCTCCTCAAGGAAAAGTTTCATACTCATATATGTTAATATTTTTGCTCCATTTGAAATAATAATATTTTTATTTGGGTCCAAAAAATTTTTTTTATTTATTTTATAATCTTTACAAATATTTTTCCTTAAACTATCCAAACCTCTACTACTTGAATAGTGATAGTTTTTATTATTTAAATGTTTTTTAATTCCAAAATCTTTTAATTTAAAAAAGGCCTCACCCAATGACAAGGAGACAATCTTTTTTCTTTTCTTTATAATTTCAACTTTTTCATTAATTAAAATTGATGATGCTGGCTTAAGTTTCTTTATCTTTCTAGAAAATTTACTCATAGTATTTAATTTTAAAATATTTTTTTAAAATATTGTTTGATTTTTCTACAAGATTTAATTTCTTGTTATTTGAAAATAACATTAAATAACACAATCTTGCACTATCATCTACACTATTTTTTATTATAGATCCCTTTTTATAAAATATTTTCTTTAAAATTTTAACTTCTTTATTTATTTTAAATTTTTTAAAATAAATTGATTTTATTTTACCAGATTGGTTGTTAGGAAAAAATCGTATACAAAAATTATTATATACAACTTTTGGTCTAAAATTATCCAAATTTATATCCTTGTTTAATAGGTAGCTCATTTCTAATTGTTGAAGATCTACATTTGTTAGTGTTTTAATAAATTTAGATGCAACATCATAGCCCGCTCCTCTTGGATGAATTTCAACAATATGTATTTTGTTTTTGGCAATTATAACCTCAGCATGAAATGGTCCAAATCTATAATTAAAATTTTTTAAGGTTAAAGTGATTATTTTTTTTATTTTATTTATCTTTTCTAAATTAAGTTTATTTTGTTTATAAACTTTTGAGACTAGGCCGTTTGATTTTTTTGTCTTTTCTTTGTGCGCAAAAAAATAAAAAAAAATATTTTTTTTAAAAACAAATCCATCAACAGCAAACTCTTCTCCTCTAATAAATTCCTCTACAAGAAAATTCTTTTTTTCAATTTTTTTCAATTTTTTCTTTAATAAATTTTTGCTTTGAAATTTTTCAACATTCTTACTTCCAGATCCAATTATTGGTTTTAATATAAGTTTTTTATTGTTTGGAAATTTATTTATATTTGTTGCTTTGGTAAATAAGCAATTTGATAATTTTATGCTGTTTAATTTTTTTCTAAATAAATATTTATTTAAAAATAAATTATAATTAAATCTATTTTTATCTGATAATAACATATTCTTAATCTTCACTCCGTAATCAGAATATAAAGACATTACTTTGAAATTTTTAATTTTTTTTTTTTTTAAAAATAATTTTAATTTTTCACTTTTGTGCGACTTAATATCAATATTTAAACTACTGTACTTTCTTCCCGGAGCTTTTTGATCATCATCAATAACTATTGAATTAATTGAATTATTTTTCTTTAATCTCTTAATTGTATCTGCTTGCCAGTATCCACCAGGAACAAATATAACATTTTGCTTCATCTTATCGTTGGAATATATTCAGTTTATTGTTTAAATGTAAGTTTTAAATGTTATTAATACGATTAATTTTACATAAAAAAATAATTTTATATAAATGAAAAAAGCTAAAGTTTTGCTAATAACTCCAAACTTAAAAGGTATAGGCGATGGTGTTAATAGAATACAGCCGTCACTAGGACTTTTGTTAATTGCGCCGATCCTAGAACAAAACGGTCATCAGGTAAAAATTTACGACTCCGCACTAGATGGTTGGGAGAATAGAGAGATCATTGATAAAAAAAATAATATTGTAATGATTGGTCAGAACGATCAAAATATTGCAAAAGTTATTTCTGACTTTTCTCCTGATGTAGCCGCTATCTCAGTTTTATTTTCAAATTTACTTGAGTCAGCACATAACATTGCGCGAATTATTAAAAAAGTCAAAAAGGATACAACCGTTGTTTTAGGTGGAAATCATATTTCAAGTGCTGTTTCAGATTATAATATTGCTAAAATGTATAAAGACTCTGGATTGCCAACAGTAATCAGTGACTTGGAAGATGACAATTTTGATTTAGCTCTAACTGGTGAAGGAGAATTTTCCTTTTTAGAATTAGTAAATAAATTAATTAATAAAGAGGATATAAGTAAAGTTCCAGGTTTAGTTAAAAAAATTGGACATGAAAAATATTTAATTAATCCTTCCACTAGAGTTCACAATCTAAATTTACTGCCTAGACCTGCAAGGCATTTAGTTGACATGGAGGCTTATTTTAAGATTGGAGCTTTTCATTCGGCTAAATCAAGATCTAAAAGAGTATTGAGTGTTATGTGTTCAAGAGGATGTCCTGAAAAATGTACTTTTTGTTCAACACCACAGATGTGGGGCAATAATACCAGATGGAGATCAACTGAACATATTATGGATGAAATAGGTAATGACGTAAGAGATTTTAAAATTGGAGAAATTCAATTTGATGATGACACAATTACCGTAAACAAAAAAAATCTTTTTTCTTTATGTGATGAGTTGCAGAAATTAGGTTTACCTTGGTGTACACCAAATGGAACAAAAGTAAATTATCATTTTAATAAACAAGAAGAAATGTACAGAGTTATGGCAGACTCAGGATGTTATCAAATTACACTTGCCTGTGAAAGTGGCGTACAAAGAGTTTTAGACGAAATTATTAATAAGAGATTACCATTAGATACAATTTATCCTTCAATTGAAAATGCGAAAAAAGCAGGAATGCTTGTTCATACTTTTTGGATTATTGGTTATCCAGGAGAGACCTATGAAGAAATTCAAAAAACAATTGATTTTGCAATGAATAGTGGTGCAGATAGTTTTTCTTTTGCGATATTAAGTCCATTACCCGGGACTCCAATTTATAGAAAAGTGATTAAAGAAAACCTTTGGTGGCCTGGAAGGACTTTAGATGACATGTTATTTAGATCTTCTCTAGTAAAAGTAGATGGTTTCAGAGGACCTGATGAATTTGAAGCATATGTTAATGAAGCTAACCAAAAAGCAAATTTAATGTTGAAAACAAACGACCCTAAAAGATTTGAATACAAATATGGAAAAAATTCAGAGGCAAGTGCTCTTGTAAAACAAACTTAAAAATATCTAATATGAAATATCAGTTTTCTCAAAAAAAAATAAATGAATATAAAAATAACGGCTATCTTGTATCTAGAAACTTTTTTAAAAAAAAAGAAATTGATAATTTAATTCAGTGGACTGATGAAGTCGAAAATTTTAAGGAAACTAGGGGTAAATGGATGAAATATTATGATCCATCTTTAAAAAATAAAAAACAATACATTTTAACAAGGATAGAGAATTTTGTTGAATATCATAAAAAATTTAGAAAATTTATTTTAAGTAAAAAAATTTTAAACCAATTAAAAAAAATTTTTGGTTCAGAAGTTGTACTATTCAAAGATAAAATAAATTTTAAGTATCCTGGATCTAAAGGTTTTAAAGCACACCAAGATGCAACAATTTGGAAAGGCATGTATGGAATTAAGTCATTTTTAACAGTAGCTATTTCAATAGATGCTTCAAATAAAAATAATGGTCGTTTAGAAGTTGCAAAAAAGAAAGATAAAATAGGTCTTATAGGAGATGGATGGAAAGAGATGCCAAAAAAATTAGAAAATAAAATGCAATGGACTCCAATAAATACTAAACCTGGGGATCTAATAATTTTTAACGACTACACACCTCACCGATCTTCAAATAACCTTTCAAATAAAAGAAGAAGGATGTTATTTCTTACTTTTAATAGTAAGAAAAGTGGAAATTATAGAAAAAAACACTTTAAAGACAAAAGAAAAAACTTCCCACCAAATTACGAGAGAAAAATTGGCAAAAAGTATACATTCCATATTTAATGCAATTAATTTTATTTTCAAAATTTTTAAATTTTGTTAACTCAATATATTCTATTTTAATAATCAATTTAAAGTTAAAGATTACAAAAAAAAAAACTATATTTTTTTTCTTTCCAAGAAAAGATTTAACCTTAAAAGATGTAAATTATATTAAAGATTTATTAAGTATTTTAAATAAACAGTATCTAGTCATATTTGGACATAAATTGCATAGCTTAAAGTTTAAAAATTCTTATTTCATAAATGAGAGTTTCTTGAGATTTTTGAAAAACTTAGATTTATTTATAAGCAACTATATTTGCGATTTTTTTCCAAAAAATTCAAAAAAAATATATATTCATCATTCATTATATGACACTCCATTATCAGGAAGAAAAAATGAAAAACAAACTATCGAAAGATTAAAAAACTATGATTTTATTTTCCTATCATCAAAGAAAATAGTTACTAGTTTTGTTAAAATTTTTAATATTAAAAATAAAAAAATAAAAATAATCCCAACAGGTTATCCAAGATTGGATTTTTTTAATAAATTAAAAAATATAAAACAAAAAAGTATTATAATTGCACCAGCAAATTTTTTAGCTTATCCAGATGATACCCTTATTTATGATGCTGAAAAAATAATAGAAAAAGTAAAAAAGTTATCCAAGTTGAAAATAGTATTTAGACCTCATCCAATTAATAGAGATTACTTCAAAAAAATAAAAAAAAATACTTATATAGATAAAATTCTCTTAAAATATTCAAAAGATAAAAGAGTTGAGTTTGATTTTTCAGAAGACTATTCCAAAAGTTACAGTGAGTCAGCTATGATGATAACAGATATATCTGCTACAGCTTTTACTTATAGTTTTTTGACTTTTAAACCTGTATTATTTTATTCTCCTACTGAAAGTTTGTTTAAAAAAAGTTACAAAAAACTACATCATTTTAAAGATAGAAATAAGATAGGTATAGTTGTAAAAAACATTAAGACATTTGAAAAATCATTTAATAAAATATTAAATAATAAAAAAAAATTTATATATTCTATAAATAAAATTCGCAAAAAAATGGATTTTATTGGGAAATCTAAAAGTAAAACTATAAATTCTATAATGAAGATTTTGAACAATTAAATTTTTGCTATTTTTCGCTTTAGTAAATTTATTATTTTAATGCAAATTTTTTTTAATTTTAATTGTTAATTCTTTAGATATTTTTTTTATAGACCTATTAAAATTATTTTCTATAATCACATGTGGCTTATTAGGAAATTCTGGCTTGATGTGTATCCCAAGAATATTTTTTTTATTTTTATAGGTTGCTTTTTTTTTTAATCTAATAATTTTTTTGATATCTGATTTAATATAGATCTGAAAAAAATTAGTAATTTTTTTTTTATATATATTTCGTGCCAAATGATTTAGACAAACAACACTATATATGACATTTAATTTTTGATCTGTTAAATTTTTCAATATTTCACTAAATTTATATGAATTCTTAATTCTGTCTTTTTTTGTATAACCATGTTTATTAAAAAGTTTTCTTAATACGTCTCCACTCAAAATAATTGTAGGGCCAAAAAAATTTGATAAATCTTTTTGAATACACTTTGAAATTGATGTTTTTCCAGATCCGGAAAATCCTTCAATCCAAAAAACTATACCCTTTTTTTTGTTCATATTTTATTTGAAATTTTTAAGATTTTTCTTCTCAATTTACTTGAACTTATACCTGTTGTTCTTTTAAAAATTTTAAGTTTTGATGCTTCAATATTGTTTTTATTATCATTACCATGAACTAAGAAAGAAATATTATTTTTTTTTAAAAATTTTTCATCTAAATGAAAATTTGAAGGTATAACTTTTTTAACATATTTTATTGAATTTAAAATCTCTTTTCTAAATTTATATTTTAATTCTGGATTATAACCTTTATGTTTTTTTATTTGACTGTCTTTCGTAAGAGCAACTATTACGTCTCCTAAGTTGCTTGCTTTCTTTAATAATCTTATATGTCCATGGTGAATAAGAGTAGCTGACATATCAACTAATATTTTCTTTTTCATATTTTTAAACTGTCGAAGATTTTGCCTTTTGCATATTTCCCTAAGTGTACTTCACCAATATGACAAACTACACTACCACCAATATCATTTCTTGGCTCATATAGAATAACCTTATTATTTTTAGCTCTAATCACTTTGTTAACATGAGTACATAGATTTGGTTGAAAATTTAATGGTTGAGATAAAAAATGACTCATTTTCTTTAAAAAGATTTTTTTATTTATTTTGACACTTTCGGCAAAATTTGAATGGTTTTTAAGAACATCGTATAGCGAATAAATAATATGATAAGGTCCAGTCATTTTTTTATTTAAATGAGAAAAGATATTCATATAAAATGAACTAATTTCATTTTTGGGATTTGTACTAAATGCTACAAAGCAAGCTCCAGTTAATCCAAAAAGTCCTTTGCAAGAGCTAAACCCAAGAACATCAGACAGTTCATGGTGTTTCTCAAGACCAATAGAGGCAGTTGCGTCCAGCATAAGTTTTGAATTACATCTTTTTTTCAATCTATACAAATCTTCAATTGGAATTTTTAAACCACAACTAGTTTCTGTTGAACAAGCAAACACCCAATCATAATTTTCTGTGAACTCATTAATTTGATACCATTCAATTCTTTTTATTTGTTTAATATTTTTAAAATTTTTTTTCGCGCACGAACTCAAATAAAAAAGACGATCAGAGTAATAACCAGTATTAATTATAAGAACTTTTCCATATAGAAAATTTGTTGCCATTATTTCTAATGCTAAACTTCCAGATCCTTGCATTCTTGCAATTTTTTTTTGGCCACAAAGTTTAAGAATTTTATTCATTACAAATTTTTCTTTAATAAGATATTCTTTATCTCCTCTACCAAAGCAGGGATTTAAATTTAAAATGTTTTCTTTAAGAAGACTAGCTGGACCTGCTGTAAAAATTAATTTTTTTTTATTTTTTTCGTCAATAAATTTTTTAATATTTTTATGTTTCATTTCGTAACTTATTTAAATTAGACTGTTCATAAATTTTTTTTTTCTATATAAAATACTTTCTTTAGGTCTTCCTAAATTGGATCTATGTCCTTTGTTACAATTAATTACAATCAGTGAATTCATTTTTTTATTTATTTCTTTTTTTAGAATCTTTTTAATATTTTTTTTACTGTTTATAAGCAAAGTATTTTTATATCCACAAATTTTACCTATTTTACTCAGATCTAAATTTTCAGCAATTGTTGGTTGACCACCCACTGAGTCATGCGACTTATTATTTAATATTATATGTTTGAAATTACCATGTTTTGGATTAATGGCTAGTGCTCCCATATGCATAATTGCTGATCCATCCCCATCTAAACAAATTATTTTTGATTTCTTTTTCTCCAAAGAAATTCCACATGCAATTTGACTTGCATGACCCATTCCACCTACACATAAAAAGTCGTTAGAATGGCATTCTTTTTTTTGTATTCTTTGCTCATATAATTCTCTAGATATCATTCCAGTGGTTGATACAATTTTCGTTTTTTTTGATATTAAGTCTAAAATTAATGCAATAACTTCCTCTCTATTTAATAATTTTTTATCTATTTTAAGCCTTCTTTCTTTAAGTTTAAGGAAAGAATTCTTTCTAACAACAAGTGCCACTGGACCACTTCTTTTATACGAACGTTTTTTTATTTTCTTAATAATTTGATCTAGATTTTTTGAGTTTTTATCAATTATCTTATAGGGTATTCCTATGTTTTTAAGCATTCTAAGAGTTATTAAACCTTGTTTTTTATGTTGAGGTTCATCTTTAACCTGCTTAACTTTATTTGTTTCTCCCCTCCAACCAATCACTAATATCATCGGTATTCCATATACCATTGGATCAGCAAGAGAAACCAAAGGGTTTATTGCGTTACCTAAACCTGAATTTTGCATATACACAACCCCTATTTTATTAGTTGCAAGATAAGAACCAATTGCAAGCGAAATAGCAGACCCCTCATTAGTTGCAATGATATGTTTTATTTTTTTGTTATTCTCAAGTAAGTTACAAAAATTTTTTAAAAGAGAGTCCGGCACACCTGTAAAAAAATTTATTTTTGAATTTAATAAAGAATTTAAAAAATTTTCAGGATTTATCATAATCTACTTAGTGCCAGGTATTAGTTCTAATATTTTTTTTATACTAATCAGGCTATTGTCTATCTCTTTAGTTCTTCCAAACTTTAAAATTTTTTGTGCAGTTTTAAACATAGCTGGGTAGCTAGCTCTAAATAAATGATTTGCATAAATTACTAAGTTAAAATTATTCTTAATAAGCTCTATTTCTTTTACAGAATTATAACTTGTTGGAACACAAATAAGGGGAACATTTTTAAATATTTTTCTAAATTTTTTTGAAAAAGCAAAAACTTCTTTTGGTTTTTTTTCTTTACTATGGATCATTATTCCATCAGCCCCATGAGCAACATAGTTCTTAGCTCTTTTTAAAGCATCGTTCATACCTTTTTCCAAGATTAAGCTTTCAATTCTCGCAATTACCATAAAGTCTTCACTTACTTGATTTAATTTAATTGTTTCAATCTTTTCAGAAAATTTTTTAATTTTCTCTTGGGTTTGCAGAACACTAGTTCCAAATAATGAATTTTTTTTTAATCCAGTTTTATCTTCCATAATAATTGCAGATACTCCTGCTCGCTCAATAGACTTAGCATTAATTTTTAAGTGTTCTAACTGTCCGCCAGTATCAATATCCATTATTAATGGTTTTGTTGTGACTTCAAAAATTTTACTAATATTTTCAAGTCTTTCCGACAAATTTAAAACTTCATTATCAGGCATTCCTAATTTGGTTGAGTCAGTTAAAGAACTTGACCAAAAACCATCATATTGTTTAAAACCAGTTTTTGTTTTAACTCTAACTTTTTCAGCAATAATTGCAGAAATCGGACTATGAGTTTCTATAAAAACTGAAAGTGGTTTCGAGCTTAAAGATCTTTTAAGCGATTTAATTCTTAAATCACTAGTTATGCCTAGTCTAGTTTGTGCCTCTGCTAAAGCTGTAGAGGAAATACCAGTTGTATATGGTATTTCAATTAACTTACCTCCAATTTTTTTTAATGCTTTTAGAGCCCTATTTCTTAAGTTTAATTCTGGACCTTTAGTCCAGTCGTCACCATGAATCATGAAATCTGGTTTAATTTTTAATATATTAACTGAATAATCCCACTCATTTTGGGGAATGACTTTAGCAACACCTTTGATATTTTCTAAAATTATTTTTCTCTCACCAAAAGACAGCAGAGGTATTCTTTTCCTTGATGCAATTGCTTTATCAGTTAACAAACCAATAATAATTTCTCCATAATTTAATCCCTTTTTTATTAAATTAATATGAGCGTGATGAAGAGAGTCTGCTGATAGAGCAATGTACACTTTTTTGCGGTTCATTTTATTAAATAAAAAATCTTTACAGTTCAATATTTGAACAATAAGATAACAAATAAAAATTTTTATGAAAGAAAAAAATGATATTCTGAATCTTTTGAATAAAATTTATGATAATCCGTCATATTCACAAAGAAATTTAGCTAATAAATTAGGTTTTAGTATAGGAAAAATAAATTATTGTTTGAGAGCTTTAAAATCTAAAGGTTGGATTAAAATAAAGAATTTTAGAAATAACAAAAATAAAATAAATTATATATATATTTTGACTCCAAAAGGTATAGATCAAAAATTTAAGTTAACAAAAAAATTTATTAGAATCAAAATGAATGAATATGAAGAACTTAATATTGCTTTGAAAAAACAACAAAAAGATTTTCAACAAAAAAATAAGTAAATTTTAAATGTTAAATAATAAAACTATAATGATTATTGGTGCCACAGGTAGCTTTGGACAAAAATTTACAAAATTAATTTTGAAAAAATTTAATCCAAAAAAGGTTATTTGTTACAGCAGGGATGAAGCTAAACAATTTGAAATGGCAAATGATCCTTTCTTTAAAAAATATAAAAAAATAATTAGATTTTTTATAGGTGATGTTAGAGATCATAGAAGATTATTATTTGCGATGCAGGAAAGTGAAATTGTAATTCATGCTGCTGCTTTGAAGCAAGTGTCAATAGGTGAATATAATCCATTTGAGGTAATAAAGACAAATATTTTTGGGGCTCAAAACATAATTGAATGTGCACTTTCTCTAGGTGTAAAAAAAGTAATTGCATTAAGTACTGATAAAGCTGCAGCACCTATAAATTTATATGGTGCAACAAAACTATGTTCAGATAAACTTTTTACTTCAGCAAATTTTTATTCTGGAAAAAAAGATATTAAACTTTCAGTTGTAAGATATGGAAATGTCATGGCCAGTAGAGGCTCTGTAATCCCACACTTTATTAAAAACAAAAAAAAGAATATTTTTACAGTCACTGATAAAAGAATGACTAGATTCAATCTTACGCTCGATGAAGGTGCAAATTTTGTATTACAAAGCTTAAAGATAATGCAGGGAGGCGAAATTTTTGTTCCTAAAATACCTTCTTATAGAATTATGGATTTAGTAAAATCAATATCAGACAAACCAAAAATAAAATATATTGGTATAAGACCAGGAGAAAAGTTGCATGAGGAATTAATTACAAGATCTGACTCAATGACAACTTTTGAGTTCAAAAATTTCTTTATTATACTTCCACATCAGATTTTTTTTTCAAAAAAACTTAAAAAGTTTTTAAAAAATTATAATTTGTCAAATAAACTGTGTAAAAAATGATTTTTATTATAGCAGCGATAAAAATAAAAATTTTTTATCAGTTCAATCACTCAAAAAATTGATACAGACTATTCATTTAAATGAAAATTAATTATGGAAAGCATTCGATTGGGAATGATGATATTCAATCTGTAATAAAATCTTTAAAAAGTAATAATATTACTCAAGGTGAGAACATTTTAAAATTTGAGAATGCACTTAAAAAATTTTTTGGTTCCAAATATTCAACTGTAGTATCTAGTGGTACAGCAGCTTTGCATTTAGCCGGTAGAGCTTTGAATTGGACAAAAAAAGATACCATAGTAACAACACCTCTAACTTTTTTAGCATCAATAAATAGTATAATTTATTCAGGAGCAAAACCGGAATTAGTTGATATTGATAAAAAAACCTACACCATAGATATTAATAAGTTAGAGGATAAATTAAAAAAATTTAAAAAAAAAAATAAGAAAATTTCAGCAGTTATTGCTGTTGATTACGCGGGACACACGTGTGATTGGCGTGGATTGATATATTTAAAAAATAAGTACTCATTAAAATTAATTAATGACAATTGTCATGCAATGGGTTCTAAATATTTAAATAGCTATAAATATGCAGCCAAATATTCAGATATAGTTACCCATAGTTATCATGCAGTTAAAAATTTTACGACAGGTGAGGGTGGTTCAATTTTGACAAACGACAAAAAAATTAATGACAGAATACAAAAACTAAGATCTCATTCAATAATAAGAGATAAAAAGATTCAAAGTTCAAGAGGGAATTGGTTTTACGAAGTTGATGAACTTGGATATAATTATAGGTTAACGGACTTTCAGTCTGCACTAGGAATTAGTCAATTAAAAAAATTAAAAAAAACAATTTTAGTTAAAAAAAAAATTGCCAAAGCTTATGACAAAAATTTTCAAAATGTTGAATATTTAATAACACCCCAAGTATCAAAATATTGCGATCATTCTTATCATTTATACCCTCTTCAAATAAGGTTCGATAAAATAAATATTTCCAAAAAAAAATTATTTAAAATCTTTTATAAAAAAGGTATTAATTTGCAAGTTCATTATATACCTATTTTTTTACAAAAATTTTATAGAAAGAATTATAAGTTTAATCTTGATGAATTAAAAAATTCAATTGATTTTTATAAAAATGAAATTTCAATTCCTATTTATAAAGAACTTACGTCTAACCAGGTCGAATACGTTATAAATAATATTTTAAAAATTAACAATTTAAGATGAATAAAAAAAATTTTTTTTTTTTAACTACTAATTCAAAAA